>NZ_DAMCTG010000022.1:0-65087 GCF_032113835.1 Achromobacter sp.
TACTCGTCGGAAAAATTCATCCCGGTCGTGGAAGACCTGATGGAAAAGGCCGGCCTGGTGATTCCGCGCGAGCGCTGGTTCAGCAACCTGGCGTGGCGCGGCAACACGGGCGCCGCTTCCATCATGATCATGCTGGCCGAGTTCCTGGAAACGCGCGAGGTCAAGCCGGGCGAGCAGATCTTCTGCTACATCCCCGAATCCGGGCGCTTCATGGCGGCCTATATGCTGCTGGAAGCTGAAGCGGTGCACGCAAAACCCGCGGTTGCCGCAGGCGCGTCGGGCGTCGCTACGCCGGGCGTCGCTACGCCGGGCGCCGCCGCGCGCGAGGACGCGGCGTCCGCCGACGCCGAGGCCATCGCGCCGCCGCATGACCCCGACATGGCGCCGCAAGGCCTGGGCCAACTGCTGACCGAACTGGCGGCGATCTGGCACGACTACCGCTCGCGCGTGTGGCGCACGCCGGTGGTCCGCCGGCTGCGCAACCGCCAGTTCCAGACCGCGGATTACCTGACGTGGATGGAGAACTGGATTCCGCAGGTGCGCGAAGGCAGCAAGTGGATGCGCGAAGGCGCTGCGTCGCTGACCGAGCAGTACGCGCCGCTGGCCGCGCTGATCGACATGCACGCGGGCGAGGAGCAGAACGACTTCCAGATCCTGTTCCAGGACTACCGCACCGCCGGCGGCACCGTGGACAGCCTCGACGCCCTGCGCCGCAATCCCGGCGGCGAAGCGCTCAATGCCTACCTGCACAGCCTGGCCGCCACGCGCGATCCGATCGGGCTCCTGGGCGCGATCTACATCATCGAAGGCACGGGGCAGCGCATCGTGCCGGCGCTGCTGCCGCTGCTCAAGGCCAGCCTGAAGCTGCCGCCCGACGCCTTCCGCTTCCTGGAGTACCACGGCCACAACGACGAGCACCATCTGGCGCGCTGGCTCTCGGCCGTGGAGCTGGCGCTCGACTGCGACGAGGACGGTCGCGCCGAGCAACGCATCGTCGACACGGCGCGCCGCACGGCGGCGCTTTACCTGATGCAGTTTCATCACGTGATGGAGGCGGACGCGGCATGAACAAGGAGCCCGAATTCCTTGCCCGGGAACACGATCCCGCGGATCCCAGCCCCTGGCTCGCGCTGTATCTGGACCGCAGCACGCCGCTGCCCGACAAGGTCAAGAAGGCCTGGCTGACGGATTCCAGCTGTGCGTCGCGCCAGTATCTGCTGCCGTTCCTGCGGCCGCTTGCGCGGGCGTTCATCATCCTGATCCAGGTCGTCAAGACGTTCCTGCCGCGCCGCTGGTCGCATTCCCGGGTGCTGCACCGCATTCTGGCGTGGGGATTGAAGCGCTTCGTGTCGCCCGAGGCCAACTGGCTGATCCTGCGGCATTTTCATCTGGGGGCGCAGGCGCTGGCGTTCATCGCGGCGAACTCGCCGGTGCCGGTCACCACGACGCCGCTCGAGCCGATGACGATCGACGACCTGAAGGACGATCTGTTCGTCAAGCACGACCTGAACCTCTTCAACTTCGTCATCCGGCTGAACCAGGCGCTGCGCGATGCGGGTGTGGAAATGCACGCGCCGCAGACCGTGGACTTTTCCATGCTGCGCGACCCGCCGATTCGGCTGGAGGACATGCCGCACGGCAAGCTGAACTTCCTGGACCTGCAAAGCGCCATCGAGCTGTTCACGCCGCTGTATCAGCTCCTGCTGACCGACAACGACTTCTGGCGCGCGGCCAATTCGCTGCAGCTCGATGAAACCGTCGGCATCTATGCGGCCAAGCTGCTGGGCGCGCCGCAGCACCTGATCCTGGTCAACAACAGTCATCCGCTGGTGCCGATGTCCACGTTGCGCGCGGGCTACCGGTTGGTGCTGCATGGCTTGTCCACGGAAATGCTGCACAGCCTGCTAATGGAGATGAAGGCGGCGCAGGCGGGCGCCGAACCGCCGGCCCCGATCGCGTAGAAAAGGCGGCAGGGATCAGTGTTGACCCTGCGTTACACCGGCGGGCCGCTGGGCTATATTGCGACGCTTGTCCGACAAGCCCGCCGGAGCGCGTATCCGCCGGGCGTCATAGGAATTGCTGCACATGCCCCAGACGCTAGAAGTCATCGCCACCCTCCTGTTCGCCGTGGCGGTTCTTCACACCTTCTCGGTTCCCTTCTTTGCGCGCCTGGCGCACCGGGGCGGACCGCACGCGGGCTTCTGGCATCTGTTTTCCGAGGTCGAGGCTGTTTTCGGCGTCTGGGCCTTTGCGCTGATCGTGACCATGGCCGCGCTAGCCGGGCCGTCGGCCGCCATCGACTACATGGACACGCGCAACTTCACCGAGCCGCTGTTCGTTTTCGTCATCATGGTGGTGGCGGCCAGCCGGCCGATTCTTGAGCTGGTGGGGTTGCTGGTCCGCATCGTGGCGCGGGTGCTGCCCATGCCGCGTGAGCTCTCGACCTTTTTCGTGGTGATGGCCCTGGTGCCGCTGGGCGGTTCGTTCATCACCGAACCCGCCGCGATGACGCTGGCCGCCATCCTGCTGCGCGATGCCTACTTTCGCAGCAGCGGCCGGGCCGGGTTCAAGTACCTGACGCTGGGCGTGCTGTTCGTGAACGTCTCCATCGGGGGCGTGCTCACGTCCTACGCCGCGCCGCCCGTCCTGATGGTGGCCGGCACGTTCGGCTGGGATTCGGCCTTCATGCTGCAGCATTTCGGCTGGCGCGCGGCGCTGGCGGTCTTCCTGAACGCGGGTCTGCTGACCTTCATCTGCCGCAAGGCGCTGCTCGAAGGCGCGGTGGGCACGCGCGGCGGCGTCGATGCGCCGGACGGTGCCGGCAAGCGCGCGCCGGTGCCCGCCATCGTGATCCTGGTGCATCTGGTGTTCCTGGTCGCCATCGTGCTGACCGCGCACCATCCGGCCATCTTCCTGGGCCTGCTGATGATGTTCATCGGATTCTCCGAGGCCTACAAGCGGCATCAGGACCGCCTGATGATCAAGGAAGGCCTGATGGTGGGTTTCTTCCTGGCCGGTCTCGTGGTGCTGGGCGGATTGCAGAAATGGTGGCTGCAGGACCTGCTGGGCGGGCTGGAGCCTTTTGTCCTCTTCTGGGGAGCCACGGCGCTGACGGCCATCACCGACAACGCGGCGCTCACCTATCTGGGGTCGCTGGTCGAAGGCACGAGCGAGGCCTGGCGCTACATGCTGGTGGCCGGCGCCGTCACGGGCGGCGGGCTGACGGTGATCGCCAACGCGCCCAATCCGGCCGGTTTCGCGATTCTGAAGAACCATTTCCCGGACGGCAGCATTTCGTCCGGGCGCCTGTTCCTGTGCGCCTTGGGACCGACCCTGGTGGCCGCCGTGATGTTCCTGCTTCCCGTGTAGGAAAGGGCCGCCCGCACCGGAGAGGCCGCGCCCCGGTCGCCCGCTGGCGGCCAGCGGGCCGGGCCGGACTCCGACGCTTTATGAAAAACCGCTAAAATTCAAGACTTTCCCGTATTTTTCCGGCCTTTGCCCAGCCGCCGAGCCTTGCGCCCGCGCGCGCCAGCAGGCGGAATCCGATATGCCGGGCTTGCGCCTGGGAGCCATCGATGCCCATCTACGCCTATAAGTGCAGCGCCTGCGGCCATGCCAAAGACGTCTTGCAGAAGATTTCCGACGCGCCGCTTTCGGTCTGCCCCGAATGCGGCCAAAGCACGTTTTCCAAGCAGGTGACCGCGGCTGGATTCCAGCTCAAGGGCTCCGGCTGGTATGTCACGGACTTCCGTAACAACGGCAGCGGCAACAGCAGCAGCGGCAACGGCAGCAACCCGAACGCCGCCCCGGCAAGCGCGCCGGCCTCCGCTGACAGCGCTGCGCCCGCCGCCGCGCCGGCTGCAGCGCCTGCAGCAGCCCCCGCCCCGGCGACGCCCGCTGCCGGCAGCGCCGCTTCCTAGAGCGCATCGCGATGCGGATGCGCGTCATCAAGAAGTACTTCATCACCGGGCTGCTGATCTGGGTTCCCCTGGTCATCACGGTGTGGGTACTGGGATTGCTGGTCGCCACCCTCGAAGGGTTCGTGCCTGGCTTCCTGTCGTCCGAATCGCTGTTCGGCATCGACATTCCCGGTTTCCGCTTCGTCCTGGTCATCGTGGTGGTGCTTCTGACGGGCGTGTTCGCCGCCAACCTGATCGGCCGCACCATGGTGGACCAGTGGGAAACGCTGCTCGGCCGCATCCCGCTCGTGCGCTCCATCTACAACTCGGTCAAGCAGGTCAGCGATACCGTGCTTGCCCCCAACGGACAGGCATTTCGCCGCGCGGTGCTGGTGCAGTATCCGCGGGCAGGCGCCTGGACCATCGCATTCGTCACCGGCACGCCCAGTGGTGAAGTGGCCGACAGCCTGCCTGGCGACCACATCAGCCTGTACGTGCCGACGACCCCCAACCCCACGTCCGGCTTTTTCCTGATGGTGCCTCGCGCCGAGGTCATTGACCTTCAGATGAGCGTGGACGCGGCCTTGAAGTACATCGTTTCCATGGGCGTGGTCGCCCCGGTCCCGGCGGCAACGCCCGTGGTCCGGCCGGCTGCGCTCTCTCCGGCGCCGGGCGTGCAGGACGCACCCCGCGCCGATTCGTAACCCTTACACACCAAGCACAAAACGGAGTCATCCCGCATGCGTACCTGCTACACCGGCCAGGTTTGCCGTGACCATCTCGGCCAGACCGTCACCCTGTACGGCTGGGTGAACCGCCGCCGCGACCACGGCGGGGTCATCTTCATCGACCTGCGCGACCGCGCGGGCCTGGCGCAGATCGTGTTCGATCCGGACAACGCCGCCTTCGCCACCGCCGAGCGCCTGCGCAATGAATTCTGCGTCCGCGTCACCGGCCTGGTGCGCGAGCGTCCGGCCGGCACGGCCAACGCTGAACTGGCCTCCGGCGAAATCGAAGTGCTCTGCAAGGAAGTCGAGATCCTGAACGCGTCGGTCACGCCGCCGTTCCAGCTGGATGACGACAACCTGTCGGAAACCACCCGCCTGACGCACCGCGTGCTGGACCTGCGCCGTCCGCAAATGCAGCGCAACCTGATGCTGCGCTACCGCGTGTCCATCGAAACCCGCAAGTTCCTGGACGAACTGGGCTTCATCGACATCGAAACGCCCATGCTGGCCAAGAGCACGCCCGAAGGCGCGCGCGACTACCTGGTGCCCTCGCGTGTGAACGCCGGCCACTTCTTCGCGTTGCCGCAGTCGCCGCAGCTCTTCAAGCAGATGCTGATGGTCTCGGGCTTTGACCGCTATTACCAGATCACCAAGTGCTTCCGCGACGAAGACCTGCGCGCCGACCGCCAGCCGGAATTCACGCAGATCGATTGCGAAACTTCGTTCCTGAACGAATTCGAAATCCGTGAAATCTTCGAAAACCTGATCCGCCACGTGTTCAAGGTGGTGCAGGGCGTCGACCTGCCGTCGCCGTTCCCGATCATGCCGTGGACCGAAGCCATGCGCCGCTACGGCTCGGACAAGCCCGATCTGCGCGTGCAGCTCGAGTTCACCGATATCACCGACGTCATGCGCGACGTGGACTTCAAGGTGTTTGCCGCCGCCGCCACGGCGCCCGGCAGCCGCGTGGTCGCCCTGCGCGTGCCCGGTGGCGCCGAAATGTCGCGCAGCGAGATCGACGCCTACACCCAGTTCGTCGGCATTTACGGCGCCAAGGGCCTGGCCTACATCAAGGTCAACGAAGTGGCCAAGGGCCGCGACGGCCTGCAATCGCCCATCGTCAAGAACCTGCACGACGCCGCGCTGGCTGAACTGGTCAAGCGCACCGGCGCCCAGGACGGCGACATCATCTTCTTCGGCGCGGACCGCGAGAAGGTCGTCAACGACGCCATCGGCGCGCTGCGCGTGAAGATCGGTCACAGCGAGTTCGGCAAGAAGACGGGCCTGTTCACGGCCGGCTGGAAGCCGCTATGGGTGGTTGACTTCCCGATGTTCGAATACGACGAGGAAGACGGCCGCTACACCGCCGCTCACCACCCGTTCACCAGCCCCAAGGACGGTCACGAGGACTTCCTGGAAACCGATCCCAGCAAGGCGTTCGCCAAGGCCTACGACATGGTCCTGAACGGCTGGGAAATCGGCGGCGGCTCGGTCCGTATCCACCGCGAGGAAGTGCAGAGCAAGGTGTTCCGCGCGCTGAAGATCGGCGCCGAGGAAGCCCGCGAGAAGTTCGGCTACCTGCTGGACGCGCTGCAGTACGGCGCGCCTCCGCATGGCGGTATCGCCTTCGGCCTGGACCGCATCGTCACGATGATGACCGGCGCCGAATCGATCCGCGACGTCATCGCCTTCCCGAAGACGCAGCGCGCCCAGGACCTCCTGACGCAAGCGCCGTCGGAAGTCGACGAGAAGCAACTGCGCGAGCTGCACATCCGCCTGCGCAACGTCGAAAAAGCGTAACGCCCCGGAGCGCCGTTGGCGCTCCCCCCCGGCGGCCCTCTTGACGGGGGCCGCTGGCGGACCGGCAGCGCCGGATCCGCGGCGGTGTGCTCGAAGCGCGATCCGCACAGGGCGCCACGCCCGAATCAACTGCAGGTTTCAAGTGTCTGGTCGGTCAGTCTGGCGTGACCGCATGCCGCAAAGATGGGAACACCCGGCTGAAATGGAGTAATCTGGCTAACGCCGCCAACCACGGCGGCGGCTGGCCAGAGGACCTACCGGGACCCGGCCGGCGGTTCTCAAGATTTGAAAGGCGCCATTGCTTCCATGTCGCTCATCCGAGTCGTCAGCTACAACATACACAAGGGCCGTTCGGCACTGGGCCGGCGCGACTCCCTCAATGAACTTCGCCTGGGCCTGTACGGCCTGCGCCCCGACCTGGTCTTCCTGCAGGAGGTCCAGGGCCGCAACGAGCAGAAGTCGCTGCTCGACGCCCAGCACGAATCGCTGGCCGCGGCATTGCGGCTGGATGTGGCCTATGGCCGCAACGCCATCCGCCACGCCACCGACCACGGCAACGCGCTGCTGTCGCGTTATCCCATCCTCGACCACGAAAACCTCGACATCTCCGACCACCGCCTCGAGCAACGCGGGCTGCTGCATGCGCGCATCGACGTGGGCGATCGTGCGGTGCATTGCTTCGTGGTGCACCTGGGCCTCTTTGCCGGCAGCCGCAGCCGCCAGATCCTTGCGCTGACCGAGCGGATCAAGCGCATGGTGCCCGATGGCGAGCCCATCCTGATCGCCGGGGATTTCAACGACTGGAACGATCGTCTGGCGCCCATGTTCGTGCAGCAGCTGGGGCTATACGAAGTGTTTTCGCATGCCCCGCGCAGCCACGGCGGCGACCTGCCGCGCCTGCGCGACTCGGTCAAACGGCTATCCAACGCGCTGCGCGGATTACCCAGCAGCGGCGTCTCGGTCATGGAGCGCAACAACCAGCTCGGCATGGACGGCAGCTCTCGGCTGCAGGCGCCGCCGCGCACGTTCCCTGCCGTGTTTCCGTGGTTCCGCCTGGACCGCATCTACCAGCGCGGCTTTGCCGTGCGCAGCGCCCGCGTGCTGCGCGGCCGCGAGTGGGCCAAGCTGTCCGATCATTCCCCCTTGCTCGCGGAGCTGGAACTCCCGTGAAGGACGAGCAGGACAGGCTGGAGTGGGTGCAGGGCAACGATATCCGTCTGCTCCAGAACGGCGCTGACTTCTTTCCCGCGCTGTGCGCGGCGATCGACGCGGCCACGGTCAGCGTGCATCTGGAAACCTACATCTTCATGCTCGACCGCACCGGCACGAAGGTGCTGGAATGCCTGTCGGCGGCCGCGCGCCGCGGCGTCAAGGTGCGCGTGGTTCTGGATGGCTTCGGCAGCGCGCTGCATGGCGAGCGCGTGCGCACCGCGCTGACCAATGCCGGCGCGCAGTGCCGCATCTTCCGGCCCGAGCCGCGCTGGTTCGCGCGCTTTGTGCCGTCACGCAGCCGCCTGCGGCGCCTGCATCGCAAGGTCACGATCGTCGATGGCCACATAGCCTTCATCGGCGGCATCAACGTCATTGACGACTACGACGACCTGGATCCCACCGACGGCCTGACCGGTCCGCGTTTCGATTTCGCCGTGCAGGTCGAAGGCCCGCTCGTCACGCAGGCCGCGCATGCGCAGGAACTCCTGTGGGTGCGCCTGAACTGGGCGCGCCTGCGCCGCCATCCGCGCGACTGGCATCGGCTGCAGCTGCTCAAGCCGCGCGACGTGCCCGCGCCGCCGGGCGGCATGCTGCGCGCCGCGCTGGTGCTGCGCGACAACCTGCGTTTCCGCAGGACATTCGAGCGCGCCTACCTGTTCGGCATCTCGCGCGCGCGGCGCGACATCCTGATCGCCAATGCCTACTTCTTTCCGGGCGTGCGCTTTCGCCGCGCGCTGGCCAAGGCCGCGGCCCGCGGCGTGCGCGTGCGCCTGCTGCTGCAGGGCAAGGTCGAATACCGGATGCAGTATCACGCCACGCGGTCGCTGTACGACAAGCTGCTGCGCGACGGCATCGAGATCTACGAGTACATGCCGAGCTACCTGCACGCGAAGGTCGCGGTGATCGACAACGTGGCGACCGTGGGGTCGTCGAACCTGGACCCCTTTAGCCTGCTGCTGGCGCGCGAGGCCAATGTCGTGGTCGACAGCCAGCCGTTCGCCTGGGACCTGCAGGAGCGCCTTGAAACCGCCATTCGCGAGGGCGGCCGCTTCATCCGGCCACTGGATTATCAGCGCCGGGGATTCGTGCGGCGGTGGATCGATGCGGCGTCGTATGCGCTGCTTAGGATTGGTGTGGCGTTCACGGGTACGTCGGACAAATACTGAACGCGGGCGCGGGGCGGCAGGGCAGTAAACTACGCGTTTTGGAGGGGCACCCTCCGACCAGGCACAACGCAATGAGTATTCTCGTCACCGGGGGCGCCGGGTTCATCGGATCCAACTTCGTGCTGGATTGGCTGGCGCATGGCGATGAGACGGTCGTTACTCTGGACAAGCTGACCTACGCCGGCAATCGCGCCAATCTCGCCGGCCTGGCACACGACCCGCGCCATGTCCTGGTCGTGGCGGATATCTCCGACACGCATCGGGTGGCCGAGGTGCTGCGCGAGCACCGTCCGCGCGCCATCGTCAATTTTGCGGCGGAAACGCACGTCGATCGTTCGATCGCGGGGGCCGGCAACTTCGTCCGCACCAACGTGGGCGGCGCCTTCGGGCTGCTGGAAGCCGCGCGCGCGTTCTGGAGCGGGCTGGACGGCGCCGAGCGCGATGCGTTCCGCTTCCTGCATGTCTCGACGGACGAAGTCTACGGCTCGCTGGCGCCCGCCGACCCGGGCTTTACCGAAGCCAGCCCCTATCAGCCGAACAACCCCTACGCCGCCAGCAAGGCAGGGGGTGATCACCTGGTGCGGGCGTGGGCGCAGACCTATGGATTGCCGGTGCTCATGACGCACTGCTCCAACAATTTCGGTCCCCGGCAGTATCCCGAAAAGCTCATTCCCCTGATGATCCACAACGCGTTGGCGGGCAAGCCCCTGCCGGTGTACGGCGATGGATTGCACGCGCGGGACTGGCTGTACGTCGCCGATCATTGCGACGGCTTGCGCCGCGTGCTGGAAAAGGGCCGGCCCGGTCAGACCTACAACCTGGGCGCGGGAAACGAACGCACCACGCTGGAGGTCGTCACTGCCGTTTGCGCCTTGCTGGATACCTTGCGCCCGCGCGCCGATGGCGGCGCGTACGGGGAGCTGATCGCGCTGGTCGCCGACAGGCCCGGTCATGACCGCCGCTACGCCATCGATGCGGGCAAGGCGCGGAAGGAACTGGGCTGGCAGCCCATCGAAACATTTGCCTCGGGCCTGGAAAAGACCGTCAGGTGGTATCTGGATCACCCGCAATGGCTGCAGAAGGCGGCCACCCGGTCGCAGCCATTCGAAGGGGATGAGCCATGACGGCAACGGTCGCGCGCAAGGGCATCATCCTGGCAGGCGGGTCGGGAACGCGCTTGCATCCCGCGACCCTCGCGGTGAGCAAGCAGCTCATGCCTGTCTACGACAAGCCCATGATCTATTACCCGCTGTCCACACTGATGCTGGCCGGCATACGCGAGATCCTGGTCATCTCGACACCCGAGGATCTGCCCCGCTTTCAGCAGTTGCTTGGCGATGGCGGGCAGTGGGGACTGTCGCTGAAATACGCGGTGCAGCCGGCGCCCGAAGGCCTGGCGCAGGCGTTTCTGATTGGGGCGGACTTTATCGGGCAGGCGCCGTGCGCGCTGGTGCTGGGCGACAACCTGTTCTACGGGCACGACTTCCCCCAACTGCTGGCTGGGGCGATGGCGCGGCAGACGGGCGCCACCGTCTTTGCCTACCATGTGCAGGACCCGCAACGCTACGGCGTCGTCGAGTTCGACGCGCAGGGCAACGCGCTGCGCATCGAGGAAAAGCCGGCGTCGCCCAAGTCCAATTACGCGGTGACCGGGCTGTATTTCTACGACAACCGGGTCATCGAACTGGCGCGCCGGATTCGCCCGTCCGCGCGCAATGAGCTGGAAATCACCGATCTGAATCAGGCGTACCTCGACCTGGGCGCGCTCAATGTGGAGATCATGGGACGAGGCCATGCCTGGCTGGATACGGGCACGCACGACAGCCTGCTCGATGCATCGCAGTTCATTGCGACGCTCGAACGCCGGCAAGGACTGAAGGTCGCCTGCCCGGAAGAGATTGCGTTCCGCAAGCGTTGGATAGACGCGGCGCAACTGGAAGCGCTGGCCCGGCCGCTGGTCAAGAGCGGCTACGGCCAATACCTGATGAATCTTCTTACCCGGCTGCCGCACTGATGCGCATCACGCCCTTGTCCCTGCCCGATGTCCTGCGCATCGACCCCGTGAAGCATCAGGACGCGCGCGGCTACTTCGTCGAGACCTATGTGCAATCGGTCTTCGATGCGGCGGTTGGCCGTCCGGTCCATTTTCTGCAGGACAACCAGTCGCATTCGCGATGCCATGTCCTGCGCGGCCTGCACTATCAGACGCTGCATCCGCAGGGAAAGCTGGTGCGCGTCACGGAAGGCGAGATCTTCGATGTTGCCGTGGACATGCGCGAGGGATCGCCCACGTTCGGCCAATGGACAAGCGAAATCCTGTCATCGGAGAACCTTCGCCAGCTCTGGCTGCCGGAAGGCTTCGCACACGGATTTCTGGTGCTGTCTGACTACGCCAACGTGGTCTACAAGACGACCGCGCCGTACGCGCCGGCGCACCAGCATTGCGTGAGATGGGACGATCCGGCGCTGGCGATTGCCTGGCCGGCGCAAGGCCGGCCGATCCTGTCGGACAAAGACCGCGAAGGCCTCGGCTTGGGGCAAGCGCCCCGGATTGTGGTGGGCTGAACCGGGTCAGATCCGGCGTTTCATCCCGACCAGTCCCAGCGCAAGCGCGGTTCCAACCAGGATGATGCCCGCGCCCGCAAGGATCGGCGTGGTGATGGCTTCGTCCAGGAACCAGGCGCCCCAGACGACCCCGAAGATGGGGACGAGAAATGTCACGCTGACCGCGCCGGTGGGGCCGACGTTCGCGATCAGCCGGAAGAACACGATGTACGCGGCGCCGGTGCAGACGACGGCAAGCAGGACCGTCGCACCCCAGGCTTCCCAGGAGACCGGCTGCTGCGGCCAGGTGACCAGCGCCGCCGGAAGCAGGACCAGTGCGGCCGACACCATGCTGCCCGTCGCGCTGGTCAACGGATCCACCCCCGTCAGGAACCGCTTCGTCCAGTTTGCGGCAACGCCGTAGAAGACCGGCGCGGAGATGGCGGCAAGCACGGCAAAGCCGGTTCCGCCGGATTGAAAGTCGAGCTTGTCCCAGACGAGCACGACGATGCCGGACATGCCGATCAGCAGCCCCAGCGAGCGGGTCCAGGGCAGCCGGTCTTTCAGCCACAGCCAGCCAATGACGGCGCCCCACACCGGCGTCACGGCGTTGGCGACCGACAGGAACCCCGCGCCGAGCGACTGGGCAGCATAGGCATAAAGCAGGAAGGGCAATGCCGCATTCAAAGTGCCGACCACGAGAATGGCTTTCCAGCGTCGCGCTATCAACGGCAGCTTGTTGCGCCAGATCGCGGCGGGCAGCAGAAACAGCGCGGCAAGTCCCACGCGCAGCTCGATCAGGGCCACCGGCCCGAACTCGGGCACGGCAACGCGCATGAAAAGAAACGAGCCGCCCCAGACGGCGGCAAGAATCATCAGGTCCAGCAGATCGCGGCGTTGCATGTTCAGCTCGAAATCAACCCTGTCCGCGGCTCGTGACCAGGTTTCGCATCTTCACCCGGTGCGCCAGCAGCGCGCAGGTCAGGGACAGGACGATACACAGAACCAGCCCTGTGCGCACGCCGGAAAGCACCGTGCTGTGCGAAATCAGGATGCCGACCACCGCGGTGCCCAACGCGCTGCCGATGGCGCGCGTGGTCTGCACCAGCGCCGAGGCCACGCCTACGTCGCGACGCTCGCTCAGCATCTGCATGAAGAGCGTCAGGTTGGGCAGCAGAAAGCCCAGCGCGCAACCGTTGACGAAGAACGCGGACAAGATCCACCACGCCGACGTGCCCGGCGAAATCAGCAGCACCATCAGCGATCCGGCCGCCAACAGGCCGCCACCGAACACCATCAGCCGCTGCGGCTCGGTCTGCTTGGGGAACATGCGGCCGTTGATGATGCTGCCGACCGAGATCGCGGCCACCAGCGGCGTCAGCAGCAGACCCGCCTGGCTGGGCGTATAGCCCAACACCTGCTGCAGCAGCAGCGGACTGTAGAAGATCAGAATGAACATCACCGCGCCCACCATCATCGCCGCCACGTTCAAGAGGCGCGGATCGCGGCCGGACAAGACGCGCAGCGGGAAGATCGGCGACTTCACGCGACGTTCGGTCGGAATCAGGATGGCGATGGCGGCGGCGCCGACCAGCGCCAGCGTCAGGCCGAGCATTGGATGAGCGTGTTCGCCGCTGGCAAATGCAAGCTCCAGCGCGGCCAGCGGCGCACCCACCGCCAGCACGAGCAGGATGGCGCCCAGCCAGTCGATCTTGCGGCTACCATCGTGGATGGGCCGGATGCGCGGAAAATAGCGCGCGAGCAGGAAGAAGGCGGCAGCGGCCGCGATAGGCGTGATGAAGAACGCCGCGCGCCACCCTAGGGCCTGCGTGGCCGCGCCGCCCAGCACCGGGCCGATGCCGCTGGCCATGGCAAAGGCCGCGGACACCAGTGCCATCCATCGGACTCGCTGCTTGGCGTCGGGAAACAGATCCGCCGGCGCGGCGAATGCCGTGGCGATCATCATGCCTCCGCCCACCCCCTGCAAAGTGCGGAAGACGATGAGTTGGGTCATGGATTGCGCCAGGCCACAGGCAATGGAACCTAGCGCGATGATCAGCACCGACACCAGCATCAAGGGCTTGCGGCCGAACATGTCGCCCAGCCGGCCGAAGATCAGGATGGAAGCCGCGGTGGCCAGCAGATAGCCCGTGCCGACCCAGGCGTAGAGCGCCATGCCGTTCAGCGCCTCGGCCACGCGCGGCAGAGTGGTGCTGATGATGGTGGAATCCAGCGCGGCCAGCACGACGGTTGCGGAAACCCCCGCCATTCCCATCAACAGGTCGCGTCGGGTGTGGGCGGGAGCTGCAGGTGGAGGTGATGGCGGTGAATCGGGCGGCGTCGTCATGCCGCAAAGCATATCACCGGGGCTTCAGGGCTTTCACTTGTAGAGCGCGTGGTAACCCCAGAAAACCGCGATGACGAGCACCACCATGATCCAGGACCATCGGGAATTGGACAGCCCGCGCGGTTCGGGTTCTGCCGGTGGAGGCGGAGGTGCCAGCCTGGGCTGGCCCGCCATATGGTCAATGAAGGAAGCGAAGAACTTCTGGATGATCTTGTCGGCGGCCTTCACCAGCAAATCCTCGCCACATTCCGCCAGCTTGCCGCCCGCCATGCAGGCCACGGTATAGGTCAGCCGCGTGCCGTCGTCCTTGGCGCTGAGATTGATCTGTGCCGTACCAATGGCTAGGCAAGCAGCGCGGCCCTTGCCTTCGAAGGCTAGCGTGCAGCTGTTGTAGGGATTTACGTCAGCCATCAGGATCTCGCCGTCATAGTCGGTGTCGATCCCAGCGACCTTGGCCCGCAGTGTGACCGTGTACTCGGTCGGGCTGCGCTGAACAACCTGGACACAATTCGGTATGCATCGCTGCAAGACTTCGGGATCTATCAACGCATCCCACGTCTGGTGCTGAGTTGAAGGAATCCACTGAGCATCTACAATGCGCATGGCTGTCTCCTCGTGTGGTGCGTCGCAGACAATTCATTGTGGACTAGAAGCAACGAAACGCCAAGAGACTGGGGAAGGGCTTTCGCGGCAAGTGAGCATTCAAGCGGCATTTGTCGCGTCTCGACCCCCATTCCTCGATTCTCAAAGAGTTGCTGAACGAGCAACGCCAAATGGTTCAAAACAAAACTACATCAAGTGCCAGCGCTGCCGTTCTTCGCAATGCATTGATCGGGCTTTCCGCAGCAGGGACGTTGTTGATCCTGATCTGGTCCCTCAAATACAGCGCTTACGGCATCGAGTTTACCGATGAGGGGTTTTATTTGAATTGGGTATCGAATCCCTTCATTTATGATGGATCGACGAGCCAGTTCGGTTTTATTTATCATCCCCTTTACGCAATTGTTGGCGGCGATATTGCCGCCCTCAGGCGGGCTAATGTATTGCTTACGTTCGTTCTGGCCTGGGGCTTGGTGTATGCGTTGTTTAAATCGTTCGCATTGCAGGATGAAGAAAGTCGGATTGCCCTGCTCGTAGCTGCGGCGGGTCTGGCTACCAGTGTCTTCGCTATTTTTGATTCCTGGCTGATAACGCCGAGCTACAACAGCTTGGCGCTCCAAGCGCTGCTTCTTGCCAGTATTGGCTTGGTCTTGGCTGGGAAAAAGTCGACTGCGGCAAGCGTGTCCGGCTGGATAATGCTGGCGACAGGGGGTTGGTTGGCTTTCATGGCCAAGCCCAGTACGGCGTTAGCGTTGGCTATAGGCGCTTTCGTGTATCTGCTGGTTTCGCGAAAGCTCACGATTCGGTTGGCGCTACTTGCTGCGGTAGTCGTGGCGTTTCTTCTTTTCCTGAGTGCACTGGTGATTGACGGCTCAGTGGGAGGCATCGTACAGCGGCTCCAACTGGGTATTGAATTTAATCAGCTGCTTGGTGGCGGCCACTCATTGATGCAGATCTTGCGCATCGATGATTTTCAGCTTGCTGAAGGCGCCAAGCAGGCTGTTGTTTTCGTTGGAGTTGCATCGTTTCTCGCCACAGGGGGCGCGATTGGGGCAAATAGAATTGGGCAGATAATTTCCCTTTTTGTGGCGCTTGCCGCCTTTGTCTATATTGCGAGCCTGATTGCCGGTGAAATTCATCCGGTGAGAAATCTTGGTCTGTTCCAGAGGTTATTGATTTTTGGTGTTGTGGGCGCCACGATTTTGTCGGGTTTGGCAATTGGTCGAGCGGAAGGATTAAAAAACATCACCCTAGAGCAGTGGGTACTGGTTGCGCTATTTTTTGTAATGCCCCACATCTACGCTTTTGGCACCAATAACAATTATTGGCAAGTGGGCAGCTGGGCAGGAATTTTCTGGCTTCTCGGAGGTGTGGGAATGCTGGTGCGGATGGGGCGGAATAGATTGAATTGCACGTTCGTGCTGCCGCTCGCATTGGTTGTTCAAGCAGTTATGGCGACGCTTTTGGTGACTGGATGGGAGCGGCCGTATCGCCAACCAGAGCCTCTCCGCACCAATGAAAAAGTGTTGGAAATCGGCTCCCATCAACAATCCAAACTAGTCTTGTCTGCCGACTACGCGGCTTACATAGAAAGCGCTACTACAGCAGCAAGATCAGCCGGATTTGAACCGGGAATGCCGGTGCTCGATCTGTCCGGGCAATCTCCAGGGATATTGTATGTACTGGGGGCAGAAAGCATTGGCCAAGCTTGGATAATTGGTGGATATCCTGGCAGCCTGGAACGCGCTGCCGCTGCACTTCGGCTGGTGGATTGCGAAAAAATAGCTTCCGCCTGGGTTCTTTTTGAACCAGACGGACCGCGCAGCATTTCAGTGGATCTCTTGGCCTTGCAAGGCATCAAATTTCCGGGCGATTACCGGCTCGCCGGCAGCTGGGTTTCGGCCTCGGGAGCGGGTGATTATGTCGAACGGCGAAAGCAGTACCTGTATGCACCGTCAACGCAGCAGGAAAATATACAATCGTGCCGCGCGGCTAGGGGCCAATAATGCTTCACGAAATGAAAACTGGGAATGTTGCCCGCTTTGATGGCTTTTCGCAGAAGGCCAACGCCGCAGGTGGAATCACCGTCGTCGTGCCGGTCTTTCGCAGTTCGGGCAGCCTGCGCGCCTTTTACGCCCGAATGAGTGCGCAACTCGATGCCTTGACGGACGATTGGGAATTGATTCTAGTCGACGATGCCAGTTCCGACGGTACTTGGGATATCGCGGTCGGTTTGCATGCCGCGGACAGCAGGGTGAAGTGCATCCGCTTCGCACGCAACCATGGGCAGCAGCACGCGACGCTTTGCGGGCTGGGCTACGCGAGCAAGGCCTACGTTTTCACAATCGATGACGATCTGCAATGCTATCCCGAGGATATGCCATTGTTCGTGGAACAATTGAATGCCGGTCAATGCTTGGTCATCGGGAGAATAGGCCGGGCGGAGAAGCAGCATCATTGGTGGCGCAATGTCGGCTCACGAGTTAACCAGCACCTTGCGGGCAAAATCATCGGCAAACCCGCTTCTCTGCGCCTTTCCAGTTTCCGGGCGATGACGCTCAATGTCGCGCGCCGGCTCACCGCCTACAAAGGTGCACATCCCCATATCGCGGCGATGCTGTTCCAGACCGTGCCGCACTCTCTGATCTGTAATGTCGACATCCGCCATGCACCGCGAGGCGATGGCAAGCCCACCTCCTATTCGTTGAATAAGTTGGTCAAGATTCTTTCGTATCTGGTCATCAACCATTCCTACATGCCCTTACGCTTTATGGTGGGGTGGGGCACGACCATTAGTCTGTTGAGCATGGCCTATGCCCTTTGGGTGGCGGCTCGAGCGATGATGGGGGACTATGCGTTGCCGGGCTGGGCATCATTGGCTGTGCTGGTATCTTTTCTCTCTGGCAATATCCTGTTGGCGCTCGGCATACTCGGCGAGTATCTGGGCCGCATGGTCGAAGAGTCCAGCAAGATCCAGCAGTTTTCCGTGTTTGATGAGCGCCTGTGATGCAATCAGATCAACCCAATAACCATCATTTGCAGGTCGGCGATTTTTTTACTGCCGGTGAAATCTTCCGGGACGGATCCTTTTCGGTTCTCGATGAGGTCGATACTTCCACGCCGGGCAGCCTTGTCTATTGCCAAAATTTGCATTACCTACAGATGGCAGCGGAAAACGTGCATATCTCCGCCATTCTTTGCCCGCGTGCGTTGGGCGACGAACTGAAGGACTTCAGCGGTGCGGTTATCCTGGCGGACGATCCTCGCCAGCAGTTTTTCGATCTGTATCTGCGTCTGACGGCAAACGGCGCGATGTTGCCCGAGATGGATTTCGGCATTGGCGAAGACTGCCGGATACATCCTACGGCGGTGGTTTCTTCCAAATCACGGCTCGGCAATCGCGTCGTGGTCGGGGCGAACGCCGTCATCGAAGATTATTCCCGCATCGGCGATGACGTCGATATCGGTCCCAATGTGGTGATTGGCGCCGAAGGACTGCTGACCATCCGAAGGCCGGACGGCAGCCTGGTGCGCATTCGCCATGCCGGCGGCGTCGAAATCGGCGACGGCTGCCAGATTCTGGCCGGTGCGGTGATAGCCAAATCGCTCTTCCGGCGCTTTACCCATATTGGCAAGCATAGCCAGATCGGCATTATGGCCAATATCGGCCATGGCGCGTACGTTAGCGATGCTTGCGTGGTTTCGGGCAATAGCGTGATCGCTGGCCGTAGCCGCCTGGCAGACAGAGTCTGGGTGGGCACGTCGGCATCGGTGGCCCAGGGCTTGACTGTAGGGGAAAGCGCGCAGATCAAGATGGGCTCTGTGGTGGTGGCGGACGTGCCGCCGGGGGCGTCCGTGTCCGGCAACTTCGCCGTCAATCACCGGATCAATATGGCACGTTATCTCAAAGGCGCTATTTAATGAACGATCGCAAACTCAAGCTCGTTTTTAAAGGTGCACGGAATTATGTGCATGGCACAACAATGTTTGATGAAACCGTCCGGTTGCTGGCGGAAGCCGGATACAACCAGTTGGCCGACATCAAGTTTGTCATTCACGAGATGACGAGCGTGAATTTGCGGTTGGTTGTGGAGGAATATCACGATATTGCCGCCGCGAATTCCGTTGCCATTATGAGGTTCACAGCCGGCGGACAGGCCATGCAGGCTCGAATCGTGTCGGACGACGGGGCGCCCGCGGCGCGAGTGCCTTATGACGAGGCCAGGATCGAAAGCTGCTGTCAAATCGACACGACGACCCGCGACATCCGGCTTTCGAGGGATATCTCCGGCTTCAGCCAGATTGAAGTTCTCGTCTCGATGAACAAGGCGCTGCACCTCGCTGTGCTCGAAAAGCCGGCGCAGACCAGTTGGGTTTTCTGCCGTTGGGACGGTTTCGCATGGCCATTGCCTGCTGATCTCAGCGGCGTGACAATCAGGCTGAAGCAGACCCTCGGCACGCGACTGACGCGCGCCGATGTGGCGCTCGGCCAGGAAACGCTCGGACAGATATATTTCAGCGCAAAGGCGGCATCATGATTGGCATCAAGAAGATCGCAACCTATATTCCATCTGGCCGCGTCGATAATCTCGCGCGCGCGGCATCGCTAGGTTCCACGTCCGAGCAAGTCAGTGAGCGCATCGGTTTCCGGCAGGTGGCGCGCGTGGAAAGCGGAGAAGGGGCCCTGGATATGGCCGCGAAGGCGCTGGCCCGATTAATGCAGGATGCCGCTGTTAATCCGACGGAGATCGAAGCGCTGGTCGTCGTCACGCAGAACCCCGATCGCAACATTCCCCATCTTTCGGCGGAATTGCATGGTAAAGCAGGACTGCCGACCAGTTGCGCTTGCTTCGACTTGGGTCTGGGATGTTCCGGCTACGTCTACGGCCTGTCCGTGTTGACTTCCTTCATGCAGGCCAACGGCTTGAAGCGCGGCGTGCTGGTGACGGCGGATCCCTATTCGCGCATCGTCGATATGAATGACAAGGCGACAGCGCTGATTTTTGGCGACGCTGCCACGGCCACGCTGCTTGACGACGACCCGACGTATTCGCTGGGGCGCTTCACCTTTGGTACGCAGGGCAGCGAAGCGGACAAGCTCGCTTGCAATGATGGCGTGCTCTTCATGAACGGCCGCGCCGTGTTCAATTTCGCAGCCGTAAAGGTGCCGGTGAGTATCCGGGATACGGTCGCCTTAAATGGCCTTGGTCTGGACGACGTCGATCGATTTGTCCTGCACCAGGGAAGCCGCTATATCGTGGATACCATTGCCGATCGCCTGGGCGTGGACCGCGTCAAGGTGCCCTTCATGTCTGCCACGTATGGCAATGCGGTCTCCTCATCCATTCCGCTCATGCTGAGCGAACTGATGCAGGAGCCCGGGAATGCACGCATGTTGTTGTGCGGATTCGGACTCGGTCTGTCGTGGGCTAGCACAGTTATTCAACGCAAGGATTGAAAATGCAAGTAACGCAAGCAGAAATCGTCGCCGCCATTCGCCAGGCCGACGTGGTCGACTGCCCCGAAAAGCTGCGGCCGGATTTGAAGTTGACTGACCAGGGTATCGATTCGCTGGACATGTTCAGCGTGATCCTCGCCTTGCAGGAGAAGTATGGAATCGAAATTTCGGATGACGATATCGACGGGCTTCATTCGATTGACCAGATGGCCGCCTACATCAATGCACGCCTAAATTGATTGGGGCTGGAATGGCGGTGTTCGGCGCGCGGTCATGGTGATAAATAAGGCTCTGTTCGCCCAGCTTTTTCGTTACGGCTTAGTGGGGCTGGCGAACAATCTGCGCGGTTACCTGATCTACCTGTTGATTACGTGGCTGGGGGTCAACCCCGAGGTGGCGGTCACGTTCATGTATCCGATCGGAGCAACGCTGGCATACTTTGGGCATGCGAAATATACGTTTGCCAAGCGCCATAGCGCCCGTGGAGTTGGACGATATGTCATTGCGCATGTTATCGGGTACTCCATAAATGTAGGATTGCTTTATTTTCTTTCCACTCGCCTGGGATTCCCTCATCAGTTGGTGCAGATAGCGGCAATATTTATCGTGGCTGGCGTTCTTTTCATTTTGTTCAAATACTACGTTTTTGTTGAAAATCGCCGACCTGGCTGAGGGTTTCATGATTATTTGTCCTTCGTGCGGGCAGAAGAATATCGATGCGGAAGCAGGCTGCTCCAGTTGCAGCTTCAAACCCGCCCGAATAGATGGTTTTCTCGCATGGGCCCCAGAGCTGGCGCATCATAACGACGGCTTCAATGAACACAATTTCGATGCGTTGGCGCGGGTGGAAGAAGGCAATTTCTGGTTTCGGGCACGCAATCGGATCGTGCTATGGGCCTTGCGAAAGTATTTCCCCGGATTCAAATCGCTGCTGGAGGTCGGATGCGGAACGGGTTTCGTACTGTCGGGCATCACGCGCGAGTATCCCTCTCTGAGAACCGCGGGCAGCGAAATACATGTTGCCGGGCTTGCCTATGCCGCGAAACGGTTGCCTCATACCGAGCTGATACAGATGGACGCCCGGAAGCTGCCTTATGAGTCCGAATTTGACATCGTCGCGGCGTTCGACGTCATCGAGCACATAGCCGAAGACGAGCTCGTGTTGCAGAACATCTATCAAGCGGTCAAGCCCGGCGGCGGATGTCTGATCACCGTCCCGCAGCATCAGTGGCTATGGAGCCCGGTGGACGAAGCCGCCTGCCATCAACGGCGCTACTCTGCGAAGGAGCTCCACGACAAAGTCAAAGCTGCCGGCTTTGACATCGTCCACAGCACGTCTTTCGTCATGTTGCTGTTGCCTCTCATGCTGCTTTCGCGATTTACGGCTCGGCGGTCGAACAAAAAGACGGGAAACGAGGCCTTGGCCTTGAGTCCGTCGCTCAACCGTGTGATGGAAGCCGTCATGCGAGTGGAGACGTTCCTGATCAAAATGGGAATATCCTTGCCTATCGGAGGGTCGAGGCTGGTGGTGCTTCGGCGCAGGTGATTTTCGTCAAATACGCGGACGCCATGCCGACCGGGAGCACGGTTGCCTGGCTCTTATTGGACATTCGGAATGAAAGCAATTATTTTGGCCGGCGGAGCGGGCTCTCGCTTGTATCCCCTGACACAGGTCTCGAGCAAACAACTGCAGGCAGTTTTCGACAAACCGATGATTTACTACCCCTTGACGGTACTGATCGCATCGGGCGTAAAGGAGTTCTGCTTGATCTCCACCACCCAGGATCTGCCCAGGTACAAGAACCTGCTGGGAGACGGAACGCAATGGGGAGTCGAGATTGAATACCGCGAGCAGCCGCGTCCCGAAGGAATCGCGCAGGCCTTTCTGATTGCCGCGGATTTTGTCGGCACGGATAACGTCATCCTGATGCTAGGCGACAACATCTTTTCTGGTGGCGATGATTTTCCGCGCGCCGTGCGCAGCTTCAGCGAAGGCGCAAGCATTTTCGCCTATCACGTCAAGGATCCCGAGCGTTACGGGGTGGTGGAGTTCGACCGGATGGGGAAGGCGATCTCGATCGAGGAAAAGCCCGCAAATCCGAAAAGCAGTTATGCGGTTCCAGGCGTCTATATCTACGACAATAGCGTGCTGGACATCGCAAAATCGGTGAAGCCGTCCGCCCGTGGCGAGTTGGAAATCACTGATGTCAATCGAGAATACCTGAGGCGCGGCAAATTGCAGGTTCGCCGGTTGAGCCGCGGCTTTGCATGGCTCGACGCTGGCACCAGCACTGCCCTGCACGAAGCATCGTCGTACATCGAAGCGATCGAGCGGCGGCAGGGTATAAAAATCGGTTGCCCGGAAGAGGCTGCGCTGGTCAGGGGATTTCTTTCCCTCGATCAGTTCGAGCAACTGATCGAGAAGATGCCGAAATGCGAGTACCGCGAGTATTTGCGCGGCGTGGCCGATGAGCGGCACAGATTGCAGAGGGAACGGCAATGACGCAAAAAATCCAGTTCAACCGGCCGTTCATCACCGGTCAGGAATTGAATTACATCACCGAAGCTAAGCTCGGGCACAAGCTAGCGGGCGACGGGCCTTTCACCAAGCGTTGCCACGAATGGCTGGAAAGCAATAGCGGCTGCGCCAGGGCGTTGCTCACGCACTCCTGCACGGCCGCACTGGAAATGGCGGCGCTGCTGCTGGATATCGAACCGGGCGATGAGATCATCATGCCCTCATATACCTTCGTGTCTACCGCCAACGCCTTCGTTCTTCGAGGAGGCGTTCCCGTGTTTGTCGATATCCGCGAAGATACGCTCAACCTCGATGAACGTCTGATCGAATCAGCAATCACTCCGCGCACCCGAGCCATAGCGCCGGTGCATTACGCTGGCGTGGCTTGCGAGATGGACGTGATCGTGGACGTCGCCCGGCGCCACGGCCTGCGAGTCGTGGAAGACGCGGCGCAAGGCGTGATGTCGACCTACAAAGGCCGGAAGCTGGGCAGTATCGGGGACTTGGGAGCTTATAGCTTCCACGAGACCAAGAACGTCATCTCAGGTGAGGGCGGCGCCCTGCTGGTGAACGATCCCGCATTGGCGGTTCGCGCCGAAATTATCCGGGAGAAGGGCACCGACCGCAGCCGCTTTTTCCGCGGCGAAGTGGACAAGTACACCTGGCAGGAGGTGGGCTCCTCGTTCCTGCCCAGCGAGCTGATCGCCGCATTCCTGTGGGCCCAGCTGGAAAATGCGGAGCAGATCACCAGGGATCGCCTCGATGTCTGGGACCGTTATCACGCTCTGCTCGAGCCTCTTGAGGCCAAGGGCATGCTGCGCCGGCCCATTGTGCCGGATGAATGCGCGCACAACGCACACATGTACTACGTGTTGCTGGCACCGGAGGTTGAGCGGCAAGCCGTGCTCGACGAACTGAAGAAGCACAATATTTTTTCGGTGTTCCATTACGTCCCATTGCACTCCTCGCCGGGCGGAAAACGCTATGGCCGCGCGCATGGCGAATTGAAATTCACCGACAGGCAGTCGGAGCAGCTGGTTCGACTGCCGCTGTGGGTCGGCCTGACGCTCGAACAGCAAGAGGGCATTGCCAAGGTCCTGGCCGATGCCGTCGGCGGGGCCGCCAGAGAAACAAGGCCGAAATGAAGATCCTGGTTACGGGAGGCGCCGGCTTTATTGGCTCGGCAGTCATCCGACACATCATCCGCGAGACCGGCGACAGTGTTGTCAATGTCGACAAGCTGACCTACGCCGGCAATCTGGAGAGCTTGCGCGAGGTTGCCAGCTCCGCCCGTTATGCGTTCGAGCAGGTCGACATTTGCGATCGCGCGGCGCTGGAGCGGGTGTTCGCTGTCCATCAACCTGACCTTGTCATGCACCTGGCGGCCGAGAGCCACGTCGACCGCTCCATAGACGGCCCGGCGGCGTTCATTGAAACGAATATCGTCGGCACCTACCAGTTGCTGGAGGCGGCGCGCAGCTACTGGCAAGGGTTGAACAATGAGCGCAGTCGGACGTTCCGCTTTCATCACATCTCCACGGATGAGGTTTATGGAGACCTGCCTCACCCTGCCGATGTCCAGGGAGCGGAAATCCACTTGTTCACAGAAACGTCCGCATATGCTCCAAGCAGCCCCTATTCCGCCAGCAAAGCCAGTTCTGATCATCTGGTGCGCGCATGGATGCGGACCTACGGTTTGCCGACACTGCTGACCAATTGCTCCAACAACTACGGCCCTTACCATTTCCCGGAAAAGCTGATTCCATTGATGATCCTGAACGCGCTGGAGGGAAAGCGTCTTCCAGTCTACGGGAACGGCGACCAGATACGCGACTGGCTATATGTCGAAGACCACGCGCGCGCGCTTTACGCGGTCCTCACCAAGGGCAAAGTCGGAGAGACTTACAACATCGGCGGCCATAACGAGAAACGGAATCTGGAGGTGGTGCAGGCGCTTTGTGACATCCTGCAAGAGCTGGCACCGCCCGCGGCGGAGCATCCGGTCAAGCAATACCGTGACCTGATTACGCATGTTCAAGACCGTCCGGGCCATGACCGCCGCTACGCCATCGATGCCGGGAAGATCCAGCGTCAGTTGGGCTGGCAGCCCGCCGAAACATTCGAGACTGGCATCCGAAAGACCGTACAGTGGTACTTGAATAACCAGGACTGGTGCCGGCGGGTACAGGCTGGGAGTTATCGGCGCGAGCGCTTGGGAAAGACCTAATCGTTTGATTCGAAGATTGAGCTTCTGGTTCTATTCCGCCGCATCGCTGATGATTTATTGTTGGCTCACAGCGAGGAAAGGCCAAGATTTAGTTCAATCGTGATTTCAGATTGGCGATGAATCGATCATGCGGAATGGCAAAGTTACCGCTGTAGCGCTCGCCGTCCGGTATATCTTTCGTCACCACCGAACCGAGCGAAACTGCGCTTTTATTGCCGAGCCGGGCGCGACTGGTAACGGTAGAGTTCGGTCCGATCCAGGCGTCGCTGCCAACGGCGACATGCCCCATGACGCAGGCGTGCGCACATACCAGGGTGCGGTCGCCTATCTCGGTGCCGTGCCCGATATAAACGAATGCGTCCGTCTTAACATCCGCGCCAATCACCGTATGCCGGTAGCTGAAGCCGCGCGAGATGTTGGCTGAATAGCCGATCTCTGCACGTGCGCCCACAAACAGCAACCCGCAATGCAGCGGACTGACCATGCCTCGACTGGTGCGCTGATGCTGGAAACCGTCGACACCGATAGACGCATTTGCGCGCACGATTACATCGTCGGCAAGGACAGTGCCAGCGGCGATAAATACGCCCGGTTCGATCGTCACCCGGTCGCCAATCCAAACCGAGTGTGATGCGATCGATGCATTCGGCGCAATGACGCAATCGCGGCCGATAGTATTGGGAAACTGCGCGCAATACTCGCGCGCCAGCGAGTCCATGAGCGTAAAGAAATGGAACTTTGGATCGTCGACCACGAGCGGCTGGATACCATCGCGCAACAACGCGCGCGTCGGCTCACGGCAGAAGACGCCGGCAACACAGGGGTTGGCATTGACGGTATCGACGAACTCGGGATCACTGAGGAATGTCAGCAAGGCATTTCCGTTGTGCCCGTGCACATCAGAGATGCCGTCGAAGCTGGCGCCCTCGCATTCAACGCCCAGCACGCGCTTCAACAATGCCGAATCGATGCGCAGCGGCATCTGTAGGTAGGATAGATCTTTCATCGGTATCACTGGTGTGTGACCGCAAAGTAAGCCACCGGGAACGAAGAACGACGGATCATGCGACCGCCGGCAAGGCGCTCTTCCTCTCCAACGCAATCGGTGGGCTGGTTTTAATAGTAGTGTGGCCTATTATTGCTGAGTCGTCTCCAAACGGCCACAACCGTTGCCCTCGTCGCGCCGTCGATCAATTGCGACGTTAATGCGAGGGGCGATGGCGCCGTCGGGTGGGTGATGCTACCACGCGACGGACTGGGCTTTGAGTGCGCCGTTGCCGTCGAAACCCTGTCGGGATTTCAGGGGCGCCTGGAACTGCGCTCTTACTGTTTTGACGGCTCGTATTCGGGCATCCAGCGCTTGAGTTCCGCGCGCACCTCATCATCCGGGACGGGCTCGATGCAGGCAACCCAACCGATGGCGGAAGCCTGGAAGCCTTCGGGCACCGGGCGAGAGCGGGCGATGCGCAATTTCGGGTGTGGGGTTTCCAACGTCTCTTCGCAGTCCGCCAGCAATTCCTCATAGAGTTTTTCGCCCGGGCGCAGGCCCGTGAACTCGATGCGGATTTCCTCTTCGGTGAATCCCGAAAGGCGGATCATGTTTCGTGCCAGGTCGGCGATCTTGACGGGCTCGCCCATGTCCAGCACGAAAATCTCGCCGCCACGGCCCATCACTGCCGCCTGCAGCACGAGTTGGGCTGCCTCGGGAATGGACATGAAATAGCGCGTGATGTCGGGATGCGTGACCGATACAGGGCCGCCGCGCGAGATCTGGGCCTGGAACCTGGGGATCACACTGCCCGTGCTGCCCAGCACGTTGCCAAAGCGCACGATCTGGAATCGGGTTTTGCTGCTACGGCCGTGCAGCACTTCGCACACCATTTCCGCCATGCGCTTCGTTGCGCCCATGACGTTGGTTGGATTGACGGCCTTGTCGGTCGAAATAAGGACGAAACGCTGCGCCTGGAAACGCTCCGCGCATTGCGCCACATTCAGCGTTCCGAGCACGTTATTGCGCACAGCCTGCCAGGCGTTGTCGATCTCCATCAGCGGCACGTGCTTGTACGCGGCAGCGTGGAACACGATATCCGGCCGATGGCGGGCGAAGACTTCTTCCACCCGCGTGGCGTCTTTCACGTCGCCCGCCAGCGGGATGACGCGAACGGATGGCTGGTTGTCCTTGAACCACTGTTCAATGGTGTAAAGGGCGAATTCGCTGATCTCATAGAGGATGATCGCGGCCGGCGAAAATCGTGCCAGTTGGCGGCACAGTTCGCTGCCGATCGATCCACCGGCACCGGTGACCAACACCTGCTTGCCCGCGATCATCTCGTTGATATTGATGTTGTCGATGTTGACCGATTCCCGGCCGAGCAGGTCCTCGATCTTGACGGGCCGCATCATGTTGATCGCGACGCGTCCGCTCATCAACTCGCTCAATCCCGGCACGGTGAACAGCGCGGCGCCGGCACGCGTCGCAATGTCGGAAACCCGGCGAATAGAGGACGCCTTTGCCGAAGGAATGGCCAGGATCACGTGCTTCGCACCGTAATCGGAGAGGATCTCGGGGAGCCGGTTGGTTCCGCCCGCGACGCGACAGCCGGAAATTTCCAGGCCGCGTTTGGCGGGGTCATCGTCCACGAGCGCCACGACATGCCAGTCAGAGCTCCTGCCCAGTTCCCGCACCAACATTGCGCCGGCGGTTCCCGCGCCGACGACGACGACAGGCTTGCCATGGCCAACGCCTTCGCGGTAGAGCCAATACTCCTTCCACATGCGCCAGGCGGCCCGGCCGCCGCCCATGATCAGCAACAGCAGCAGGGGGTACAGCACCAGGATGGAGCGCGGCAACGCGGGCTGGCCGCGATTGAGAAAGGCAAAGAGCAGCAGCGTGATGGTGGACGCGATCACGACGTTCAAGACGCGCTTGAGGTCCGACAGGCTGGCGAAAATCCACATGCCGCGATACAGGCCGGCCCAGCGGCAGGCGATGAGCTGCACAGGCAGCAACACGAGCAGTGCGCGCGCAATCGGGCCTTCCCATTCGGTCGGCCATTCGAAATTGAGGCGGATGAGGAACGAGCCCAGCCAGGCGATGATGATCGCCGCCAGGTCAAATAAAAAAACCAGGGCGGTTCGGAAGCGGGTGGGGATGATCATTGTCTAGTAGTTGTAGTAATCAATCCGCAATCAAACGGGACCCCGGAGGTAATACGGCTCCCTCTGGAACCCGGACGCGGTATCCGGCGCAGGACCCTGCCTGCAGCCAGGCTCGGCTTTCGACGACAACCCCTCCGGCAAGTTGCACACCGACGCCCAGATGGGCAAAGTCGCCAAGAATGGCGTCGTGATCGACGGTAACGTTGGCGTTGACGATCGCGCCCCGCCCAACACGGGCGCAGGCGCCGACCACAGCGCCCGCCATGATGGCGCAACCGCCGTCGACCTCGGCCAGATTGCTGACCCAGGCGCGGGGGTGGACGATAGTGGCAAGAGGAACGCCGAGATCCGCGAGAGTCCCGATCAGGCGTTCCCGCACGGATTGATTGCCGATGGCGACGATCGCTGCCTGGCACCTGGCGGCCAACTCCGGCAATTGCTGAGTCGAACCGACAATGCGCCAATCTCCGGATTGTTGCTGGGCGGGATACGAATCGTCGGCGAACATGACTTCGGTCCATTCGCCCGTCAGCGCAGCGGCCTCGGCCACGGCACGGCCGTGTCCACCGCTGCCGACAATGAGCAAAATGCCTTTGGATTCCATCATTACGCCAATTACTCCGAATCTAGCGCGTCATCTGCGCGCATAGCGAATTTTACTCAGGTGCGCTGCCTGCCGCGCTACCAAATGTTCAGTCGACGCTTTCCGGCGTTCCCGCCTTGAGCCAGATTGATGCCGCAATCAACGGGACATATGCGCAGATCAGGCCTGTCATGCCGTCCAGACGTTCGGTTGATATAGCCATCGCCCAAGGGAATAACCACAACAGATTAATCGCAAGCACCGTCAGCGTTACGCGGCGATGGCTTGAGTATTTTCGGCTCGCATATTGATATGCATGCGTCCGATGCGCCTCATAAACCTTTTCGCCACGGCAAAGCCTGCGTATCAGGGTGACGGTGGCATCGACGATGAATACGCCCAGCATTACAAGCCAGGCCCACAACATGGCGGGCGAATGCCAACCGGCCAAGAGGGACAACGCGCCCAGTGTCAGGCCAAGGAAGCCGCTGCCGCCGTCACCCATGAAAATCTTCGCCGGGGGGAAGTTCCAGAGTAGGAAGCCGGCCACGGTTGCGGCCAGTAGCGCGCTGGGCGCTCCTGCCAGCGGTTGCCCGGCCAGTGCATAAAGGACGCAGCCGCCCACCGTGACGCAAAGGGCTTCGATGCTCGCGATGCCGTCAATCCCGTCCATGAAGTTGTACAGGTTGAGCATCCAGACCAGATAGAAGGCTCCCAGGACCGACAGCAGCCAACCGCTCTGCATCTCCAGACCCCAGAACGAAACGACGGGCACTCCACCGATCCAGTAGAGTACCCATGCCGCCCCGACGAAGTGGGCCAGCAGTCTCCAGCGGGCCTGGATATGACCGTGGTCGTCCAGGAACCCGATGAGCGCGATCCAGGCGCCCGCGCCGCCGAGCGCCAGCGCGTCCACGGGCGCGACATTGCCGGTCAGGGCTAGCGTTGCCAGTCCCAGAAGAAAGCTGATGACAAACGCGATGCCGCCGCCCCGGGGGGTGGGGCTTTTATGCGAACTGCGTGCGTTCGGCACGTCGATGACATTATGGGTAAGCGCGTAGCGCCGCAGCGCGCCGGTCAACAGCCAGGCGAGCGCCGCGAATATTGCGAACAACCACCACGGTAGCGATATGGCATCCATCTTTTTAAATGCAGAAATAGCCGAATATGGGCCAATGGGGAACAGGGCGTTCTGAAAGTCAGCGCACGTCGATATCACGCAGGATGAACGGCTGAGGTTTATAGCCGAAATCCCGTGCCGCATCGTCGTGGTCAAAAACCATGTCGCGATTCATCCGCTGCACCATGTCCGCATTCCAGTTTCGGTACCGCGGAATCTTATGCAGGAAAAACAGGGCGGTGTTGAACAGCCAGATCGGGACGGTCAGAAGACGGGGCCTTCTTCCCATCGCTTTGAATATGCGTGTCACCATCTCCCGGTAGCTCAGCACTTCGGCGCCGGAGATGTTGTAGCCCTTGTTGGCAGCCGCTGGCGCAAACACGGAAATCACGGCTGCCCGCGCAACGTCGTCCACATAGACAGGCTGACGTAGTCCGCCTGCCGCGCCGAAGACCGGAAAGACATGCAGCTTGCGGATGATGCGGACGATCTCCGACAGATTGCGATCGGTGCTGCGACCGTAGATCAGGGTCGGGCGCAGCACGGTCCAGCCGATGCCTGCCCCTTCGGCCCACTTCGCCAGCGCGCTTTCGCCGTCGGAGAGGCGCTGCACCAGCGATTCTTCATACGGGTTCTGGGAGCTGATCTTGGTGTAGCGGCTGGTCGACGACAGGCAGGCCACGCGCTGCGCGCCCATTCTGCGCATGAATTCAAAATGTTCGCCGACGACCCAGATATGGCACAGCGCGATCCAGTGCGTAATCGGACCTGCAGCCTGGGTGGTTGTGTCCAGGTTGGGGTCCGACAGCGATATCCAACGCACGCCGTCCAGTTCGGAAGCGGGTTGTTCGTTTCGGGAAAAGGCCACGACGCGATGCCCGCTGGCGGTCAGCTGGGCCAGCACTTGCCGGCCTGCCGGAGATGTCGCGCCGAGGACGCCAACAGTGACGGGTCCGTTCATTGCGCACCTCTGTCAATGTGTTGCTGCAGCAATTCGGCCAGGCGGGACGCCTGCTTGTTCAGTTCGAAGTGCTCAAGGAAATAGGCGCGGGCGCGCTCGCCCATGGCGGTACGCGCCTCGGAGGACATGCCGTGAAGCCGTTCGATATTGCGGGCCAGCTCATCGACATCTTCAGCCGGGCTGACCAGGCCGGCGCCGGCTTCCTCAACCACGCGGGCGCCTTCACCATCGATCGATGCGAGGATGGGACGGCCGGCGCTCAAATAGGACTGGATCTTGGCGGGTACGGTCTGCGCATAGATCTCGCTGCGCTTGAGCGAAACGATCAGCCCTTGAGCACGTGACAGGAACTGCGGCATTTCGCTGGAGGGATAACGCCCGGCCAGAATCACGTTGTCCAGGTTCCGCGCCTGCTTCTGCTCGGCCAGCCAAGCCGACATGCTGCCGCTGCCGACCAGCACGATGCGGACGTCCGGCAGATGCTTGAGCTGTTCGGCTGCAGCGGCCAGGGTTTCGACGGCCTGGGCTGTGCCGAGGTTGCCGGCGAAGACGACGCAGAAATGCGACTCCAGTTCACGCAGCAACGCTTGGGGCACTTGCGTGTCGACCGGCAGTGCCGTGGGCGTGTCGCGCGAACAGTTAGGGTAGTAGACCAGCTTGGCAGGGTCGGCATAGCGCGAGACGGCCTCGATGAATGCACGCGATTGCACCATGATCAGGCCAGCGCACGAATAGATCCAGCGGACCATCAGGCCGATTGCGCCCAGCACGAATTTGTTCTTGATGAAGCCCGTGGCGCTCAGGCTTTCCGGCCAGAGATCCAGCACCCACATGACCATGGGCTTGCGCAGCCGCCATTTCAGGTAGATCGCGGGAATGGCGGCCGTGATGGGCGACAGCGAAAAGACGAAAACGACATCGAACGACTTGCCCTTGGCTTGACGGGGGAAGTGACGAAGACCGTTCCAGACGAACGAAACGTAGTTGCGCGCGAGGTTCGCCGCGCCGCCCGCGCCACGCGGACGCAGCGGCGCGCGGTGCACGGGAACGGTACCGTTGAACAGTTCTTCGGATGCGCCTTCCGCCTGGTAGCCGGGGAATATCTTTCCGTCCGGATAGTTCGGCTTGCCCGTGAATACCTCCACGGTATGGCCCTGGGCCACCAGAGCTTCAACGAGATCGTTGATGGAAAAGGACTCAGGCCAGAAGTACTGGGTGACGAGGGCGATCTTCAATTCGCCTTTTTCCATACGACGCGGTTGACGTAGTCGGTGTAGCTATGAATGATGCGCACCACCTTCTCGGACACGTTCGGCATGCTGTAGTCCGCCACCAGGCGGAAATCGCGATCTGCGCCGCGCGACTGTTGCGCCAACAGCTCCAGTGCCTGCAGCGCCCGGTCGGTTTCCAGGCCCACCATCATCACGGACGCTTCCTCCATGCCTTCGGGACGCTCGTGCGCTTCGCGGATGTTGAGGGCTGGAAAATTCAGGATCGACGATTCTTCGGTGATCGTGCCGCTGTCGGACAGCACGGCGCGCGAGGACACCTGCAGCTTGTTGTAATCCTTGAAGCCCAGGGGTTTCAGCAGGCGTACGTTCGCGTGGAACTCGACCCCCATCGCGTCCACACGCTTTTGCGTGCGCGGATGGGTGGAGACGATAACGGGCAGATCGTAGGTGGCGGCCACCGTATCCAGCAACTTTACGAGCTTGGCGAAGTTGTGGTCCGAATCGACATTCTCTTCGCGGTGGGCGCTGACGACGAAGAACTGGCCCGGGGTCAGGCCAAGCCGGTCAAGCACGTCGGAGGCTTCGATGCCGTCGCGGTAGTGGTTCAGCACTTCGAACATGGGGCTGCCGGTCTTGATGATCCGGTCGGCCGGCAAGCCTTCGCGCAGCAGGTACTCGCGCGCAATGTCGCTGTATGTCAGATTGATGTCGGAGGTGTGGTCGACGATGCGGCGGTTGATCTCTTCGGGCACGCGTTGGTCGAAACAGCGATTGCCCGCTTCCATGTGGAAGGTCGGGATCTTGCGGCGCTTGGCCGGCAGGACCGCCATGCAGCTGTTGGTGTCGCCCAGCACCAGGAGCGCGTCGGGCTGAATCTCGGCCAGGGCCTGGTCCGTGGCGATGATCACCTTGCCGATGGTTTCGGCGCCGGTGGCGCCCGCGGCGTTCAGGAAATGGTCCGGTTTGCGGATGCCCAGGTCCTGGAAGAAGATCTCGTTGAGTTCGTAATCGTAGTTCTGGCCGGTGTGGACCAGGACGTGGTCGCAATGACGGTCCAGGCTCGCGAGCACGCGCGACAGCCTGATGATTTCCGGCCGGGTGCCAACGACGGTGGCGACTTTGAGTTTTTTCATGTCAGAGAGGGCGGGCGTAAGTGTCGGGGCGGGCGCGGTCGAAGATCTCGTTGGCCCAGAGCATGACGACCATTTCGTCGTCGCCGATATTCGTGATGTCGTGCGTCCAGCCGGGCACGGTTTCCACGATTTCCGGCTTGTCGCCGGCCGTATCCTGCTCGTGGAATTCGCCGGTCAGGATGTGGCGGAAGCGAAAGCGCGCGCGTCCCTTGATGACCAGGAATTTCTCGGTTTTCGAGTGGTGATAGTGGCCGCCGCGCGTCACGCCGGGATGGGCGGTGAAGTACGAGAACTGCCCGCTGTCCTGCGTTTTGAGCATTTCGACAAACACGCCTCGCGGGTCGCCGTACTTGGGCACCTCATAGGAGAACTTCTCGGGCTCCAGGTAGCTGACATACGTGGCGTAGAGCGCGCGGGTCAGGCCGGTGCCGACGGCCGCGGTGATCAGCGTCTTTCTGCTGTCGCGGAACGTCTCCAATTGCGCGGCCAGATCGCCCACCGTGATGCGGTACTGCGGCGCAATGGTGCAGTACCGGTCGTCCGATACCGCGCCATCCATCAGTTCGACGAAACGGGCTACCACGTCATCGACGTAAACCAGCGTGATCGCCGCAGTCGGGTCATTGATCTGGATCGGCAGGCCGCGGTTGATGTTGTGGCAGAACGTGGCGACGGCGGAGTTGTAGTTCGGGCGCGCCCATTTGCCGAATACGTTCGGCAGTCGGAAGAGATGGACCGGCGAGCCATGCTGCTCGGCCAGCGCCGACAGCGCATCTTCCGCCTCGCGCTTGCTCTGACCGTAAGGATTGTCCTGGGCGGCCTGGGTCGAGGAGGAATAGATGACCGGCGTGCGCCGGCCACTGCGCGCAATGCTGTCGCACAGTTGCCGTGTCAGGCCGGTATTGCCGCTTTTGAAGTCGGCGGGGTCCTGGGGGCGGTTCACGCCTGCCAGGTGGAAAATGAAATCCGCCTGGCCCGTCAGCTCGTCCAGCCGGGAAACGTCGTCATCGCGCGTGAAGCGCAGGATTTCGACGTCGTTGCGTTCTGCCAGCGTGGCGATGAGATTTTGCGCAACGAATCCGTTGCTGCCGGTGATGAGAACCTTCATGCTTACTCCTCGGGCGTGACGTGCTCGCCACGCTGAATAGCTTGCATGAACGCCAGCTTGAGCAGGAGTTGCTCCATGCCTTTGGTGTCCAGGCGCTGGGTATTGTGTGAGTTGTAGTCTTCGCTGCGGGAGATCTTCTCTTCGCCCTGCTCGACGAACTTCGCGTAGTTGAGGTCGCGCAGGTCGGGCGGGATGCGGTAGTAATCGCCCATGTCTTCCGCGTTGGCCATTTCCTCGCGGCTCAGCAGCACTTCGTAGAGCTTCTCGCCGTGGCGTGTGCCGATGACATTGATGGAGTGTTCGGGCTTGCCCATCATGCGTGCCAGCGTTTGCGCCAAGGTCTGCACCGTGGCCGCAGGGGCCTTCTGCACGAACAGGTCGCCATTGTTGCCGTGCTCGAATGCGTACAGGACCAAATCCACCGCGTCCGACAGCGTCATCATGAACCGAGTCATGTCAGGGTCGGTGATCGACATGGGCGTGCCGGCCCGGATCTGGTCGATGAACAGTGGAATGACGGAACCGCGCGATGCCATCACGTTGCCGTAACGCGTGCCGCAAATGACCGTTTCGCTGGCATCCAGATCCCGCGATTTCGCAACCATCACCTTTTCCATCATTGCTTTGGAGATGCCCATTGCATTGATGGGGTAGACGGCCTTGTCGGTACTCAGGCAGACCACCTTGCTGACCTTGTTGCGGATGGCCGCTTCCAGCACATTTTCCGTACCGAGAATGTTGGTGTAGACCGCTTCCATCGGGTGGAATTCACAGGAAGGCACCTGCTTGAGCGCGGCGGCATGGAAGATATAGTCCACGCCTCGCGTCGCATTCAGCAGGCTCTGGCTATTGCGGACGTCGCCGATATAAAACTTCAGCTTCGGATGCGAATAGCGCTTGCGCATGTCATCCTGCTTCTTCTCGTCACGGCTGAAAATCCGGATCTCGCCGATGTCGGTCTGCAGGAATCGCTTCAGGACGGCATTGCCGAAGGATCCCGTGCCGCCGGTAATAAGCAGTTTGGCGTTTGGTTTCAACATATTCGCAAGTCTCTGTCTGTGGAACGGCGCAATGCGGCTCAGGCACTGCGCAGATGCGCCGCGCGCACCAGCGCTTCGCGATCGGCCAATGTGGGGTAATTGATCAGCACGGCCTTGTACGAGCCTTTGAATACGAACAGGCTCCCGGCGCCAGCGCCGATGATTCCAAATTTCTTGATCAGTTCGCCGATGTCGGCAACGGATCCAGCTCCGCCGAGAACCGACATCGGGACGGTCGTCACGTCGCGGATCTGTTCGACGATGCCGAGATCGTAGCCCTTCATGACACCGTCGTGATCGATGGAGTTGATGACGATCTCGCCCACGCCATGCTGTTGCAGCAAGGGGGCCAGCTCCAACGGATTCAAGTGCGTATTCCGGGTCGCGTTGTGCGTCCAGACTTCGTAGCGGGAGCTGAAGCGCTTCTTCTTGACGTCCAGCACCGAAACGACGCTTTGGCGGCCGAGCTTGTCGGCGATGCGGCTTGCCAGAGACGGATCGTCGACCAGCGCGGAGCTCAGGGCAACCTTCTCCACGCCCAGGCTGATGATGGCCTGAGCCTGTTCGACCGTCTTGACGCCTCCGCCGTAGCAGAACGGCATGCGGCATTCAGCGGCAAGGCGCTCGATCATTTTCAGATCGGGGCCGAGGCCCTTAGTGGTCGCGTCGATGTCCACCACGATCAATTCGTCCACTTCCTTTTCGTTGAAGATGCGGACGGCATTGATGGGGTCGCCGACGTATTTGTCGGACGAGAACTTCACGGTCTTGACCAGACCTTTGTCTCGGACCAGCAGGCAGGGGATGATTCTGGGACGAAGCACTTTAGATATCCGCGAAGTTCTTCAGGAGACGCGCACCGAAATCGTGGCTCTTCTCGGGGTGGAATTGCACGCCGTACACGTTTTCGTGATTGACCGCGCATGCGAACCGCGAGCCGTACTCTGCAGTGGCCAGCATGTCCGCCTGGTCCTGGCATTCGAAATAGTAGGAATGGAGGAAGTAAAAGCGTGCATCCGTCTCCAGGCCGGCGAACAGCGGCGAGGATTGCTTCGGATTCACGTCATTCCAGCCCATGTGCGGCAATTGCGTGCGCTGAGTGAAATGGGTGGTGTCGAGCTTGCGCACCATGCCGGGCACCCAATTCAAGCCGGGCGCCGAGCCTTCTTCGCTGCCTTCGGCCAGCATTTGCATGCCAACGCAGATGCCCAGCACAGGGACCTTGTCCTTGGTGACCCGTTCGACGGCGACGTCGTACATGCCCGAGCGGCGGAACGACTCCATCGCGTAGTCGAACGCACCCACGCCGGGCAGGATCAATTTGGTGGCATCCGCCAGTTCTTCGGCGGTGCGCGCGATGGACACGGGCACCGCCATACGGCGGTACATGTTGGCGAAGGCCAGGACGTTGCCCAGCCCGTAGTCAATAATGGCAATCATCGGAACAGCCTCTTTTCCAGGCCGAGCTTTTGCATGACGGTCGCGCCCAGACCGATCACCGCCTTCTTGTTGGCATAGTCGCGGAAGGTCCGATTCGGGCCGTCGAAAATGGCTTGCAACTCGTCTTCGGTCAGGTCCAGCTTGTGCGCAACGTACCGGAATTCCTGCCGGGAGAAGTGCTCATCGAGCTCTGGACGCGAGATACGGTCCAACGCTTCGTCGCGCGTCATCTGGCCGGTCAGGATCAGACTGGAAAAGTGGGCGCGGCGCTTTTCGTAGCCGAATTTGCGGGGCATCCAATAGTCTTCGTAGAAACGGGTGAACCGCGATTCGTGGTGCTTGTGCTGGAATTTCTTCCAGCCGAAGCGCGATTCTAGCTCTTGTTCGGCATCTGCCTTGATGTAGGGCACCAGGTTCAGCGGCTTGAACACCTGCATCCCCAACACGTAGCGGTAGTAGAGCTTGTACGTCAGGATGTCGACGATCGGGAACGTCTTGAGCGGACGCTTGCCGAATTTCTTGTGGATGTCCAGGATCAGGCGCTTGTCGATGCCAGGATATCCGCCCCATTCTTCCGGCTCGCGGCAGCATTCGGTCGAATAGTTGCCGCCGGTCAGCACGTACTTGAGTTTGTGCTTGTTCGCGAACTTGTACAGGCCGGAGAAGAACGCCACGTCCTGGGGCAGATCCTGGTCGGGAATTTGCGACTTCAGGAATGCGACCTGCAGGTCCTTCATTTCTTCCCAGTTGATGACCTCGGTGTACAGCTCGAGGCCCAGCCCATCGACCAGCTTTTCCACGTTGCCAACGGCCTGGTCGGTATCCCAGCCTGCGTCGACATGGAACAGCAGCGGGCGCAAGCCCATCTTTTCCTTCGCGATGTAAGCCGTATACGAGCTGTCCAGGCCGCCGCTCAAGCCGATGATGCAATCAAAGTCCTTGCCTTTGCCTGCCGCCTTGATCTTCTCGGCGGTTCGCATGAGTTCAGCTTCGCCGCGCGCATCCGTATGCCAATTAGGCTTGATTTGCGTGTCGAAATTCGCACAGTAGTCGGACTCGCCCCGTTCGTCGAACGTGATGTTCGGGTCGCTTGTGTCCATGATGGTACGGGTGCAGATTCGGTAGCTTTGGCTCATGTTGTCGTGGGGTTGGCGATAGGGAAGGCGATACAAAAAGTCTGCGCCGCCTACGGGTGGTGGCGGCGCAGGCGAAGCATCAGCGCTGCGCGTTGCGTTCGATGTCTTGAGTGACCGCCTGAATGATCTGCTGTGTGACGTCTTGGTCCAGATACGGGTGCATGGGCAGGCTCATGACCTCTTCGGCGAGATGCTCGCCGAGCGGAAGAGGTTTGCCAAGCCGCCGCGTAAAGCCGGCGGCTGGTTCAGCGGAATCGGATTGTGCTCGGCCGCCGCGCAACCTTCGCGCCAAGTCCCATGCTTCGTCGAGGACTTCCAGCTTGGGAAGCAGGATGGCCACGTGGGGTGCACCGAGCCGGCTGTTCACCCTGATTGGGGCGTGGTGATAGCGCCGGTCAAAGCTTTCCACGTGGGCTACGTGCTTCATTGGGGCGACTGTAGGGCGAATAGTAGGCAGGAACGGGGGCAATGAAAGGCATTGCTCCCGACATCGCTGGTAGACGAAGCGCTGGGCATTCGGGACTATCCGGGGCTTTATAACTGCGCACAGCAACGCCGGAGACTATACTATAGCCGCCTGCGTTCTGCCACCTGGATAAGTCGTGGGGGACGGGTTTTGCGGGTTGCAAAAGTGCGCTGCAGCAACAGTGATATCTGGCCTATGTGCCATTCTGTTTAGCAATTTGCTGCGAAAAAATACATGGTGGAATAGTTTTTGAGGCGTTCTTTCAATTAGAACGATCGGGCAAGATGCTGCCGGGATGAGAGCAAACGATCGGCGCCGCGCGAACTGCGCCTTCTTTTCTGAAAACCGTTTTTAAAAAATCCTGTTTTGCCCAGAGTCTAATGAGATCTCTCTCCTATATATATTCGCGAGTGCTGCGGAAGCTGCGTGGTTCCGCCATTCAGAATTCCAGAGTTCACCCTACCTCCAAAATAGAATCTGGCAGTGTCCTGGTAAATTCCAGTTTTGATCGCCATTCATTTTGCGGGTATGACTGCACGTTTCTGAATACCCGGGTCGGCGCGTTCTGCTCGATCTCCAATGCCGTGATCGTGGGAGGGGTCAGGCACCCGATCGAATATGTGTCCACTAGTCCGGTTTTTCTTTCGCATAAAGACAGCGTTAAGACGAAACTGTCTCGTCACGTGTATTCCAGTTCGCTGGAAACGCGTATCGGCAATGATGTCTGGATCGGCGAACGTGTGCTGATAAAGGAAGGCGTTTCGATCGGGGATGGCGCGGTAATCGGAATGGGCAGCGTGGTTACGAAGGATGTGCCCGCCTATTCCATCGTGGGTGGTAACCCGGCGAAGTTGATTCGCCGCCGTTTTTCCGATGACGTGATTGCGGCGTTGGAGCAGTTGCAGTGGTGGTCGCTGAGCGACGAAGAAATATCGGCGATGGCGCCATTGTTCGTGGACCCCATCGCGCTCCTCAAGGAAAAAGGCTTGCTGTGAAGATCGTCCATTTTTGCGTATCCTGTTTTTACATCGATGGCTATCGATATCAAGAGAACGAGCTCATACGCGAGCATGTGCAGGCCGGCCACGAAGTCACCGTAGTTGCTTCAACTGAAACGTTCGTAAACAATATGGATTTGGGTTATATCGAACCCGGATCTTATGTCGGTAAAGAAGGCGCCAACGTAATACGGTTGCCCTACTCCGGACCATTTCCGGAGGCGGTCCGGCGAAAATTGCGCGTGCATCCTGGCATTGACGCCATTCTAGAGCGGATCAAACCGGACGCCATTATGTTTCATGGATTGTGCGGTTGGGAACTGCTTACAGTATCCCGATATGTCCGTCGGCATCCTGAGGTGGTTTTCTACGCCGACAGCCATGAAGACGCGAATAACAGCGCGACGAATTTCATATCCAAGCATTTGCTGCACAGGCAGTACTACAGGCGGATTATTCAGGCATGCCTGCCTTATATCCGGAAGGTACTCAGCATTTCGCTGGAATCCATCGACTTCTGCCATCGCCAGTACGACATTCCCAGAGAGAAACTGGAGTTTTTCCCGTTGGGTGGAACTATCCTGAATGATGTGGAATACGCCGAGGTTCGCAAGCGCACGCGAGAGAAATTCGGGTTCGCCGCCGATGAAGTAATTTTTCTTCAGTCCGGCAAGTTCGACGCCAAGAAAAAACTGGGCGAAAGTTTGCGGGCATTCGCCAAGACGTCCGGCTCCAAGCTGAAGTTCGTCGTGGCCGGAGCAATCTCCGATAGCGTGGCGGCGGAGATCAATCCGCTTATTTCGGCTGATTCCAGGGTCAGTTTCCTCGGATGGAAGACGTCCGAGGAATTGCACGAACTGCTGTGCGCAGCCGATGTTTATGTGCAGCCGGGAAGCCAGTCGGCGTCCATGCAGGCCGCGTTGTGCTGCCGCCGCCCCGTTATCGTGGATGATGTGCTGAGCCACCAGCCATTCGTTGAGGGGAACGGCTGGCTCGTCCGCAGCGAGAGCGATCTGCAGAAGGTTTTTCTTGAAATCGAGGCGGACAAGGGCCGGCTCGAAGCCATGTCGGGCCGCTCGCTCGAAGTTGCACGGCGTTTGCTGGATTATTCAGAGATGGCGCGCCGCATTCTGCAGTAGCGAGAGAACCTATGGCATGAGGCTGCGCTCGATACTCAAACTTGCAGAAAGACTGTGAAATTAATAAAAAGCGATTTTTCCAAGAACGTGCTGACGCTCTTGAGCGGCAGTTCGATTGCGCTATTCATCGCACTCTTGTTGAGCCCGCTGTTATCGCGGTTCTTTTCCCCTGAGCAGTTCGGGTATCTGGCCGTCTATGCATCGTTGGCGGCTATCGGCGCAGTTTTCGCCTCGCTTCGGTTCGAGTTGACGATTGTGCTGGCGCCTTCTGACCGGTATGCCTATTACCTGCTGCTGCTCGCCTTCGGGTTGACCTGCATTTTCAGTGCTGGTTTCATTGTTCTGTCTGGAATTGTCGTGGTGGCCGTTCCCGACCTGATCTCCCGGCACATTCCCTCCTTCGTGATATTCCCGATGCTGACGATCGGGATATTTCTGACGACCACCAACCAGATCCTGACGTCCTGGGGAACGAGACGAAAACGCTATAAGGGCATTTCGCAGGCCCGTGTCATCCAGGCGGTCACGCTTTGTTCGGGGCAATTGAGTCTGGGCGCGTTGTCTTTGAGCGGATTCGGACTGATCCTCGGCCATGCATTCGGCGCGCTTTGCATGATGGTCAAGTTGGTGCACGAATATACGGAGGAATTCCGCCGTTTCTGGCGCACGGCGAGCTTCAGGCGTGTGTGTGCGGCGGCCAAGCGCTACAAGGATTTCCCAAGGTTCATGGTCATCGGCCAACTGGCGAACGTCATATCAGGGCAGGCGCCGGTCATCCTGCTGGCGCTTCTGTACGATTCGCACGCCGTCGGGCTGTATTCCCTACCTGAACGGGTGTTGGTCATGCCGTGCGCCTTCATTGCGGCATCGATTGGGGAAGTGTATCGCCAGGAAGCGTCTGCGGCGTTCAACAAGATGGGTAATTGCCGTTCGGTGTTCCTGAGGAGCGCCAAGAAGCTTGCGATCCTGGGCGCCGTCCCTGCCGTGGCCGCAATGGTCGCGTCTCCGTATTTATTTCCTATCGTTTTTGGAGAGGCTTGGGCAGAGGCGGGGGAAATATCTGCCGTGCTGGGCGCCCTGATATTTTTCCAGACGGTGGTTTCGCCGTTGAGCTATACCGTGCTGCTGACCAAGATGTATCGGCTCGATCTGATATACCAGCTGGTCAGGCTCATCGTGGTGGCAGCAGGCATTTGGGCGGGGTGGTACTTCCTGAATTCACTTTTTTATTCAGTGGTGTTCCTGGTCGCCGGTTTCTGCGTCATGTATGCCTTGCATTTCGTTCTTCAGTATTGGGCCGCATGCGGCCGGACCATAGGCAAGCCTATTTCGGCCTGATCGGTGCGACGCGGTCGGCGGACACTCTGGAGCCGTAGAAAAACAAGGTCCAGAAAATGCCGCCGAAAGACAGCAGCACAGTGAAGAAAGACGCGTTCACCAACGCCAACGATACAGGCAGCAGCAACGGAAGCACGAATTGCCGTTTCCAATCGCGGGAGGCGCGGTCCAGGAGGATCAGCCAGCATGCCAGCAAGACGCTGATGACGACGATGCCAACCGGCCCTAGGGCCGCCGCGCCATCCGTGGCGAACAGGCTGGCGTTCGAGTTGCTTTCCACATTGAACGAACGTTCGGCCAACATGCGTCCGAGTATGGGCCATTTCGCGTCGTAGTCGAGCAGGTTGGGGGCGGCTACTACTCTATTCACGCCTGAAACATGGGACCAATACGTATAGCCCAGCTGCGAAAAAAGATCGTAATACTGCGCCACAAAAACGCCGGGATAGGCGAGCAGTCGCGTCAGGAAGTAGAAGCCTAGTTTTTCCATGGCTCCCACTGACCGCCATAGAAAGCTGATCAAGAGCGTGAGCGTCGAGAATCCCAGAACCAACACCGTCACGTGCTGAATCGTCAAAAATCTAAGGCGTACCACCTTGTAGATTAGAAACATCGCGAAAGGCAGCAGGAAGATGGTTCTCTCGGCGGTGATCATATAGGCGATCAGGAATCCGCCCATGGCCACGGCCACAGCCAGCCAGCGTCGGTTCGCCAGACCGTAGGCGAACAGGAAAGGGTTGATGAGGAAGGCGAAATAGACCTGCACATAACCAACCGCGAGAGACGTCGCGGCACCTCTTGCCCTTTGGCCGTAAACGTCCCCGAGGCTCTGGAGGCTCATGCTGTCGTGGTAGATCGCCAGTAGCACCGCGCAGCAACCGAGCCAGGCAAGGAAGAAGAACGAAGCAACTCTTTTGCTGGGGACAAAGACAGGCGTGGCGGATGGCTCTGAGCCGAACGCGCGAACAGACGCGAAAAGCAGCGTCATGCCCAAGGCCAGAGCGCCCATCAGGAACCCATATCGTTCCAGGCTATCTTCGTAATTTTCCAGGTTTATGACGACCGCCGGGACGAAGACAAGAAGGAACAGCAGCAATAGGATGATTGAGGACGCGCGGTTGAAACGGATGGGCATTGCCAACGTCGTAACCGTCAGCATGATTACCATCGCGACGATTTTCGAGACGTCGAGCGACGGCTGGAAAAACCCCCAATATGCCTGTTCAGCGCTGAGGTAAAGCGCATGCGATACGGAAATGGAGAATCCGTAGAACAAAACTGCGCAGAGCAGGATGAATCTGGACTTCGCAGGGGATGAGGGCGCGATTACGGGCATTTTGGCAAAGCGTCGGACGGGGACGGAGCGTCAAGCGCGATTGGGCGACAACCACTTCCGCAAGGCGAAGAGAGCCACCATGAACGCGAATCCCAGCAGGGCTCCGACGAAGGCGGCGATGATCTTGCTGGTGCCTTGGGGCGATTCGGTCACGTAAATCGGCGCTTCCAGGCGGGTGTTATATGTTTTGGCCTCTTGGAGCTGGTCCTGCAGGATGGTTTGTTGTTCCAGGAAACGGGCGCGCTCCACTTCATTGGCTCGCAAGAGATAGGAAACCGAGATCGTATCGGGCAGCTGATTCGCCAGCTCCGCATTGGATTTAATGCTGCTGAGAATCTCCTGGTGTTCCTTCTGATTGGCCTCGATAGCGGTTTTCAAACTATCGAGCCGATCCTGTCTTTCCTTGATGGCGAGATCCAGCAAGACTTTGTGTTCCCGTTGCAACACGGTGAGAGCGCCGGTCAGGAATTGCTTGGCCTCTTCGGGGGTATAGCCATTGACCTGCATTTGGAAAAGGTCCGGGCCCTTTTGCACCTGCGTAATGAATGTTTTCTTGGCTAATTTTGCTTCGGTGTTGCCCGATACATCGAGGGACATGCCTGCTGCGCGCAGGGCATCCTGGATGAACGAGGGAAACTGGGTGCGGGCGAGCACGGCTGCGGGCTCGATTACGGCGCGTGCGCCGCCGATCTGGCCGATTTTCGCTAGCGCCATCGCGGGCCAGACTTTCGGCTGAGCCATCGCAATCGCAACGCCGATAACAAGGCCAGCCAATGCTCCGCCGATTATTGCAACCCAGTGGGAAATCAGAAGATTTTGCAGAAAACGGCTGTCTTCGGAGTCGTTATAAGAGGGGGACCTGTCATTCATATGGGCGTCTATCGTGTCGATGTGCTACAGCGGGCACTTGCGGATCAAGCGGGTGCGGATGATGGCACCCTGGGCGATCGCCAGTGTCAGCAATTATGAGTAGGAAATCAGGAGACTGAAGAGTTCGGGAAATCCCCGGACTTTGGTGGCTCGATGTTCATTCGAGTCTTTTTTTGACGTGGGAATTGTATGCCAATTGAGGTTAAGCAAGTGGCCGCTCCTTGATTTTGAAGCTGTGACTGGCAGGCCGCAGCACAGAGCAGAAGGGTTGCCATAGCATGTCGCACACCAACCTGGCCGCTAGCCGTTATAGGAAAGACGTTGTGTTGTACATTCGCGGTTCTGACTGAACCTTCTTTGCCTTGATGCCTACACGCATTCTCATCGTTCGCACATCGTCCCTCGGCGATCTGGTGCACATGTTGCCCGCTATATCTGATATCGCCCGGCACGTGCCGGACGCGCAGATTGACTGGGTCGTCGAGGAAGCGTTTGCCGAGATCCCGTCGTGGCATCCCGCCGTCAACGACATCATCAAGGTCGCGCACCGGCGCTGGCGCAAGTCGTGGTGGTCCGCCCAGGTGCGGGCCGAGCGCCGCGCGCTGCGTGAACGGCTGCGAGGCGTGCGCTACGACGTCGTCCTGGACATGCAGGCCCTGCTGAAATCGGCGTGGCTGGTGCGCCAGACGCAGGGCGTCAAGCATGGGCTGGACTGGCGGTCGGCGCGCGAGCCCCTGGCTTCGCTGTTCTACAACGTGCGTCATCGCGTCGAGTTCTGGCAGCCCGCAGTGATCCGCCAGCGCAAGCTGGCCGGTCTGACGTTCGGCTATCAACATGCCGGCCTGCCCGATTTTGGGCTGCAGGCTTTCGCGCGTCAGGCGACCCAGGCGCCCGAGCCGGTCGTGGAGGTGGGCAGCGGCGGTCTGGACGCCGCCGAGCTGCCCCGGCTTCACCACCTGGACACCGACCGCGGCTATGCGGTGATCATGCCGTCGGCCAGCCGAGACGACAAACTGTGGCCCGAGGAAGACTGGCGTGTGGTGTTCCGCCGTCTGCGCGAGGCCGGTTGCACGCTGAAGCTGCTGGCCGGCAACGAACAGGAAGCCGAGCGCGCCCAGCTGCTGGTGGCCGGCATGGAGGGCGCCGAGGTCATGCCCCGCATGGATCTGTCCGCCGTGGCCAAGCTGCTCGCCGGCGCCCGCCTGATGGTGGGACTGGATAGCGGTCTGACGCACCTATCCGCTGCGCTGGGGCGCCCGACGATCGGCATCTACCGGGCGTCGACGCCCGTGCGTACCCCCCTGGTCGGTTCCAACTACACCGCCAGCCTGGGTGACCGCGGCGCCTCGCCGTCGCGCGAGGCCGTCATGGCGTCGGTCGAGCAGGCGCTCGCCGCGCAGTGACATGAACCGCGGCGTCTACACGCTTGGGCTTCGGGCTCTCGCGCCGCTGATCTGGCTATGGATGGCCCGCCGCGCCAAGCGCGCCGGGGGCCGCTGGGAAATCTTCTCGCCCGAACGCTTCGGCCGTCCAGATACGGCCACTGTGTTGCCGGACAACCCGGTCTGGGTCCATGCCGTCAGCCTGGGCGAGACCCGCGCCGCGCTGCCGCTCTTGAACGCGCTGCTGGCGCGTGGCCTGCCGGTACTTCTCACGCATACGACGGCGACCGGCCGCGCGGAGGGCGAGCGTCTGTTCAAGGACGCCATCGCGCAGGGGCATCTGCGGCAGGTTTGGTTGCCCTACGATTTTCCCGGCGCGACCCGCCGGTTCCTGGCGGCGCATCGGCCGCGCTGCGGCCTTCTGATGGAACGCGAGATCTGGCCCAACCTGCTGGCCGCCGCGCGGCAGGCACGGGTGCCCATGGCGCTGGTCAGCGCGCGCTACTCGGCGTCGTCGCTGCGCCAGGCGCGCCGGATGGGCAGCGTGATGCGCGAGGCGCTGGCCGGGCTGGACATGGTGCTGGCGCAGACGGCGGAAGATGCCGGACGGCTCGCGGAGGCGGGTGCGCCGGCGGCTATGGTGACCGGCAATCTCAAGTTCGATCTGGTGCTGCCGACCGCCCAGGTAGAGGCGGGACGCGCGTGGCGCGCGCAGCTCGGGCGCCAGGTCGTTGCCGTCGCCAGCACGCGCGAGGGCGAGGACGCGCCGTTCATCGAGGCGATCAAACGTCAGGCCGCCGCGCCGGGCGCGCCGCTTTTCTTGTTGATCCCGCGTCATCCCCAGCGTTTTGACGAAGCCGCGCGTCTGCTGTCGGACGCGAAAGTGGGATTTGCGCGCCGTTCAGACGGCACGCTTGCGCCGACGGATGCCGCCGTGCTGCTTGGGGATTCGCTCGGCGAGATGGCTTTTTATTACGCGGCTTCGGATGTGGCGATCGTGGCGGGCAGCTTTGCGCCGCTGGGCGGTCAGAACCTGATCGAAGCCTGCGCGGCGGGTGTGCCCGTCATCGTCGGGCCGCACACGTTCAATTTCAAGCAGGCGGCGGAAGATGCCGTCAACGCCGGCGCCGCGCTGCGCGCCGAGGATCCGGCGCAGGCGGTGGACGCTGCGATCGCGCTATTGCAGGACAGGTCGCGCAGGCAGCAGGCGAGCAAGGCCGCGCGGGCGTGGTTCGACCAGCATGCGGGCGCCACGGGGCGGACGATGGATGCGTTGGGGCCCTGGCTGGATGGACCGGCGCCGGGCCGTTAAGGCGTTTTACGCGGCGCCAGCGTGACTGCGCCCGGATTCAATTCCTGGCTGAATCGCCGACCATCGCGGCCTTCGTCTTCGGGCCGGGCGCCTAGCCAGCCCTGTCCCAGCGCATAGACGCCCAGATTCGCCAGCAGGATCAGGATGAAGAGCACGCGCATGCCGGACCTTCGTCAGGGAGTGGTGTTCAAGGTGGCGCGCGCCACGGCGGCCAGGCCGTCCAGGACGGGATGGTCGAGGTAGACGGGAACCGGCGTGGCGCCGAAAGCGCCGCCCGCGTCGGCCAGCAAGCGCTCGATTTCCTGATGCACTTCGGGCCAGCCGCCGCCGGCCGCGTAGATCTGCGGGGTCTGGCCGTAGCGCTGGCGGCCCGCCAGCCATTGGCGCACGACGGCGCCGGCTTGCGCGGCGGCGATGCCCGAGGCGATGGCCTCGTGCGTGTCCGTGGGATAGGGCACGACCTGGCCGTTGGCGATGGGCAGGTTGGCCGTGCCATGGGCAAGCGACGTGCGCATCATGGCCGGACCCGGCAGGATCAGGCCGCCCGCAAAGACGTTGTCCGGTCCGACGGTGTCGATGGTGGTGGCGGTGCCGAAGCTGGCCAGCACGAAGGGCGGGTGCGTGCCGGGCAGGCGCGACAGCACGCCTAGCAACGAGGCCCAGCGGTCGGCGCCCAGTTGCGTGGGGGTGCGATAGCTGTTGACCAGCCCCAGCGTCGTCGCCTGCGACGGCGACCAGGTGACGGCGCAGCCGTGCTTTTGCAGGATGGCCGCGATGGCGTCGCCGCGCGCCGCGCCGGCCACGTTCACGCCCAGCGCGCGCCGCGGCGGCTGGGGCAGGGCGGCAAGCCAATCATCCAGCGCGTTCAGGTCCAGGCCATCGAAGGCGACGGCCGCGGGCTCGCGCGGCATGTCTGGATTGCTGGCGTCCAGCCAACCCACTTTGAGGCGGCTGTTGCCGGAGTCGATGAGAATAATCATGCTTGGCGTCGAATCGAAATTTCACCGACCGAGATCGGTGTGGCGCCCTCGGGCGTTTGCACCAGCAGGCGGCCTTGCTCGTCCACGCCACAGGCGGTGCCGCTTAGAAGAATAGCGCCCTTGTCCAGCACGTTCACCTTGCGGCCCGCCAGCGCGTCCACCTGGTCGAAACGCTGCCGGAATGCGCCGAAGCCGTCGCGTTCAAGTGTGCGGACCGCCTCGTGCCACGCCGCGGCGCTGGCGCAGATCAGGTCCGCGGCTGCGTTCGCGGCGCCGGCCTGCACCTGCGTCCAGTCGGCGATCTCGCGGCCCAGCGCGCGCGACAGCTCGGCCGCATCGGCAAGATTGACGCCCATGCCGATCACCACGGTGTAGCCGGTGTCGCGGCCGCCCGGATTGCGGGTGGTCTCGACCAGGATGCCCGCCAGCTTGGCGTCGTGCCATTGAATGTCGTTGGGCCACTTCATGCACAGGCCCCGCGACGCCGGTCCGGCGACGGTGCGCAGCGCTTCGCAGGCGGCGACGCCGGCAAGCGGCGACAGCGCCGCCAGCTGCATGGCGGGAAGATGCACGTCGAAGGCGCACGAGAACATCAGCGTGGAGCCCGAGCGGTTCTGCCACGGACGGCCCGCGCGACCCCGGCCGGCGTCCTGCTGATGCGTGCCCAAGAGCCAGGGCTTGCCCGCGCCGGCGCCGGATCGCGCGCGCGTGAGCAGGTCGGCATTGGTCGATCCGGTGCTGCCGGTCCAGGTGACGTCCTGGAAGGCGGGCAGGCGTTCCGCCAGCGTCCGGGCAAGCATTTCCGGGGCGGGCAGGTCGATGGGGCAATCGGGGGCGGGCATGGCCGCGATTGTAGGGCACGCGGGCCGCGCTCGCGGCTGCAGGGTCCCTGCGTTTATGATTGGCGATACATTTTTGCATCCGTACCCCGACGACATGCCGCATTCCGCATTGCTTGCGACCGCCGCCGCGCCTTTCCGCCATGAAGGCGGGGTTTGCCACGTCGGCGGCGACTGGAGCGTCCTGGCGCTGGCCGAGTCGGGCGAAGTCGAACGCAGGCGCGCGGCGCTCGCGCGGGCGGCCAAGGACGGCGCGCGCTGGGACATGCACGCGATCCACCGGCTGGATACGATCGGCGCGCTGATCATCTGGCAGGCCTGGGGTGAAAAGCTGCCCGAGCGCGTGCGCTGGGGCGCCGGACAGCAGGACGTCTTCAACGCGCTGGCGATGAACAAGGGCGAAGCGCCCGCGCCCGCCGCCAAACCGGAAACCTGGACGTGGGTGCGCGCCACGGGCGGCGCGATCCTGCAGGCCGCCGAAAACGGCAAGGCGCTGCTCATCATGCTGGGCCAGTTGGTGCTGGACGTGGGCACGCTGCTGCGCCGGCCCTGGCTGGGTCCGTGGCGCGAGATCTCCGCGCAGGTGTACCGGACCGGCGCGCAGGCGCTGGGCATCACGGCGCTGGTGGGCTTTCTGATCGGCGTGGTGCTGTCCTATCTGTCGGCGCAGCAACTGCAGATGTTCGGCGCCGATCGCTTCATCGTGCGACTGCTGGGTGTCTCCATCGTGCGTGAGCTGGGACCCGTGCTGGCGGCCATTCTGGTGGCCGGCCGCTCAGGGTCTGCAATCACTGCGCAGATCGGCGTGATGCGGGTCACCCAGGAACTTGACGCCATGCTGGTCATGGGCATTTCGCACGGCCAGCGGCTGATCCTGCCGCGCGTGGTGGCGCTGGCGATCACGATGCCGCTGCTGGTGCTGTGGACCAGCGCGATGGCGCTGCTGGGCGGCATGCTGGCGGCGCAGGCGCAGCTGGGCGTGTCCGCGCAATGGTTCCTGCAATCGCTGCCCGACGCGATCACGCTGACCAATTACTGGATCGGCATGTTGAAGGGCGTGACCTTCGGCATCCTGATCGCGCTCATCGCCTGCCATTTCGGCCTGCGCATCCAACCCAACACCGAGAGCCTCGGCCGCGGCACCACCACGTCCGTGGTCACGTCGATCACGGGCGTGATTCTGCTGGATGCGGTGTACGCGGTCATCTTCAGTTCGGTGGGCATCTGATGAACAACGCCACCCAGAATCGGCTGTTCACCGAAGAGGGCGTGACCGTCGAGCCGGTCATTACCGTGCGCGGTCTGCGCACCGCGTTTGGCGACCACGTTGTTCACGAGAATCTGGACCTGACGGTGTTTCCGGGCGAGATTCTGGTGCTGGTCGGCGGCTCCGGCACAGGAAAGACGGTGCTCCTGCGGCAGATCATCGGGCTGGACGTGCCGGCCGCGGGCACCGTGAAGGTGTTGGGACACACGCTGTCGGAACTGACGGCGGGCGAGCGCCGGCGCCTGTCATACCGCTGGGGCATGCTGTTCCAGGCGGGAGCGCTGTTCTCGGCGCTGTCGGTGTTCGACAATGTGGCGCTGCCGCTGCGTGAACTGCGCACGGTGCCGGAAGACCTGGTGCGCGACGTCGTCATGTGCCGGCTGGCCATGGTGGGCCTGTCGTCGCGCGATGCGGACAAGCGCCCGTCGGATCTGTCCGGCGGCATGGTCAAGCGCGTGGCGCTGGCGCGCGCGCTGTCGCTGGACCCGGAATTGCTGTTCCTTGACGAGCCCACGGCCGGGCTCGATCCGCTGCGGTCCGACGAGTTCGTGGACCTGGTGCGCAGCCTGCACCGGCAGCTTGGCTTTACCGTCGTCATGGTGACGCACGACCTGGACACGCTGCTGGCGCTGGCCACGCGCGTGGCCGTGCTGGCGGAGAAGCGGGTGATCATTTGCGACACGGTGCCTGAAGTCCTGAAGTTCGATCACCCGTTCATACATACATTCTTCCTGGGCGAGCGCGGTCTGCGCGCGCTGGGAGACCTGGCACCGAAGGGAATGCACCATGGAAAACCGTAGTCATGCGCTCATGGCCGGTATCTTCACGCTGGTCCTGCTGGCTGCCGCGACGCTGACGGCCATCTGGATCGGCCGCGACCGGACGCAACTGCAGCCATACGAAATCATTTCGGCCACGGCCGTCACGGGCCTGAACCCGCAGTCGGCCGTGCGCTACCAGGGCGTGCCTGTTGGCCGCGTGCAGTCGCTGGCGCTCAATCCAAACAAACCTGGGCAGGTCCGCATCCGCATCGGCGTGGCGCCCAACACGCCGATCACCGAATCGACATGGGCCGAACTGGGTGTGCAGGGCGTGACCGGCATGGCCAACGTGGACCTGCGCGACGATGGCTCGTCGCTCAAGCGCCTGACGTCCACCGCCGAGCATCCGGCAGCCATTCCGCTGCGTCCGGGCTTTCTGGACCGCATCGAGAAGCGCGGCGACCAGTTGATCTCCAACGTCGAAGTCGCGACCGAGCAGTTGAAGCGCGTGCTGAGCGAACAGAACGTGCAGGCGCTCACGGCCAGCCTGCAGAACGCCAACGATATCTCGCTGTCCCTGAAGGAAGCCAGCCGCGACCTCGCGCCCACGCTGGCCAAGCTGGGTCCGCTGATGGATTCGCTGAACAGCACGTCGCGCCAGGCCGACCGCGCCGCGCGCGAGATCGGCGACCTGGCCCAGCAGGCCCGCCAGTCGCTGGCGCGCCTGAATGCGCCCGACGGCCCGCTGGCCATCGCAACGCGCAGCCTGAACGACATCGCCCTGGCCGCCGCGCGGCTGGATGGCGAGACGCTGCCGGCCTTCACCACCATGGCGAACAACGTCAGCACGGCCGCGCGCGGCGCCGCCATCACCCTGCGCCGTGTGGACAGCACGCCGCAATCGTTCCTGTTCGGTCCCGCGCCCATCGCGCCGGGACCCGGCGAACCCGGCTTTGCCGGATTCCGGAGATAGACCTCATGAAGATGCGCAGCGCCATTCTGATCCTGACCCTGGCCCTGGCCGGTTGCGGCATCGGCCGCGTGGACGCGCCGCCCACGCTGTTCGACCTGGGGCTGGACGCGCGGCCCGTGCCCGCCTTGCCGGCCCGCGATCCGATCGCGCTGACGTTCCAGTCGGCGCCCGGCCTGACCGACACCGGCATGATCTGGCGCGTGGGCGACAGCGCCGCGCCGCGTTCCTATGCCACGTACCGCTGGGCCGCGTCGCCCGCTGACCTCGTCCGGCAACGCATCACCGATCGCCTGTCGCGCCAAGGCGCGGTCCTGAGCGACCGCGTCACGTTGCAGACGCCGCAGCTGCAGGTCTCGCTGGCGCAGTTCGAACAGGTCTTTTCCGAGGACGGCCAGTCGAGCCAGGGACGCGTCCTGCTGCAGGCGGTGCTGCTGGACGGGCGTAACGTCGTGGACCAGAAGCGCATCCTGGTGGCCGCGCCCGCGCCCACACAGGATGCCGAAGGCGGCGTCGCGGCGCTGCGCCAGGCCACCGACGACGCGAGCGACCAGCTCGCGCAGTGGCTTGCCGCCACCTTGAGGCCGCCCGCCGCCGCCGCGCGCGGAAAGTGAGTCTCGGCTCGCGCCCGCGCGCGCCGGTTGCGGTCAGCCGGCATTTCGCCGGGCGGGCCGGGCGGTTAACATCGTTTCTTTTTTCCGCACGTTGAGTCCCGCCATGTCCGCACGCACTGAAATCCACGCTTTTGCCGGCGCCGCCGGCCGTATCGATTGCGCCATCGACTGGCCTGCCGACGCGCCGCGCGGCTGGGCGCTGGTGCTGCATCCGCATCCACTGCAGGGCGGCGCGCGCGAGAACAAGGTGGTCACGACCCTGTCGCGCGCCTGCGTGCAGCATGGCCTGGTGGCGGTGCGCCCCAACTTCCGCGGCGTCGGCCAATCGGAAGGCACGTTCGACAAATCCGTCGGCGAAACGCAGGACATGCTGGCCGTGGTCGCGCAGATGCGGGAACTGCATCCCGAACTGGCAAAGGCGCCGTGGGTGCTGGCGGGCTTTTCGTTCGGCACGGCGGTGGCCGCGCAGACCTACGCCGCGCTGGCCGATGCGGGCGACGCCGTGCTGCCGTCGGCGCTGATGCTGATGGGCCCGGCCGTCAACCGCTTCCAGTCGCATGAAGTGCAGGTGCCCGACGACACGCTGATGGTGCACGGCGAAGAAGACGAGGTGGTGCCGCTGTCCGAAGCCATGGACTGGGCGCGGCCGCGCTCGATTCCGGTGGTGGTGGTGCCGGGCGCCTCGCATTTCTTCCACGGCAAGTTGCTCGTGCTGCGCCAACTGGTGCAGGCCCGTTTGAAGGTTGCGCTGGACTGAATCCAGCCCCGCGGCAGTTCGCAGGTTGCATCAGGTTGCATGTTTTAGGCGCGCAGGGAACCCTGCACGCCCGGGATGGGTCTGATCGACTGCCTATAATTGTCAGCCATTTGCCCCGCGCCGGCGGGCGTCATTCCTGGACCCACGTTGCCGATGAAGAAATTGCCTCACTCCGCTCAATCCCCCGTTGTCTTTACCCGTCGTCTCGTTTCAGGCGCGGTGTTGTCAGCGATGCTGGCGGCCTCCATGCCAGCTTGGGCGCAGCAGGCGCCAGCCGCACCCGCCGCCGCGCCGGCCGCGGCGGCTCAGGCTCCGTCGCCCACGGGCGCGGTGCCTGTCGGCGACGTCTCGGCCGTCCCGGCGCCCACCATCGCGGCCAAGGCCTGGATCGTCGTTGACGTGAACAGCGGCCAGACGCTGGCCGCTTCCAATCCCGACATGAAGGTCGAGCCGGCCTCGCTCACCAAGATCATGACGGCCTACGTCGTGTTCAACGCGCTGGAAGAAAAGCGCCTGACGCTGGAGCAGACCGTGCCGGTGTCCGAGCACGCCTGGCGCACGGGCGGCTCGCGCATGTTCATCGAGCCGCGCAAGCCGGTCACGGTGGACGAACTGAACCAGGGCATGATCGTGCAATCGGGCAACGACGCCTCGGTGGCGCTGGCCGAAGCCGTGGGCGGCAGCGAGTCCGCCTTTGCCGCGCTGATGAACCAGGAAGCCGATCGCCTGGGCATGAAGAACACGCACTTCATGAACGCCACGGGCCTGCCCGATCCGCAGCACATGACCTCCACCCGCGATCTGGCCACGCTGTCGGCGCACCTGATCACCGATCACCCGGACTTCTTCCACTACTACAAGCAGAAGAGCTACACCTACAACAAGATCACGCAGCCCAACCGCAACCGCCTGCTGTGGGCCGACCCGTCGGTGGACGGCATGAAGACCGGCCACACGGATTCGGCCGGCTACTGCCTGGTGTCGACGGCCGTGCGCGGCGATCGCCGCATCCTGGTGGTGGTGGTGGGCACCGACAGCGAAGCCACGCGCGCCGAAGAAAGCCTGAAGCTCCTGAACTGGAGCTTCCAGAACTTCGACACGGTCAAGCTGTTCGACAAGAGCCAGCCCGGCATCGACGCCCGCGTCTGGGAAGGCACCGCCGAAAACGTCAAGCTCGGTCCGCCCAACCCGGTGTCGATCGCCGTGCCGCGCGGCAAGGCTGGCGAATTGAAGCCGGTCGCGCAGCGCACCGATCCGCTCATCGCGCCGCTGGCCAAGGGCCAACAGGTGGGCACGCTGCAATTCACGCTGGACGGCAAGGTGCTGCGCACCGAACCGCTGGTGGTGCAGGACGCCGTCGAACGCGCCGGCTTCTTTGGCCGCATGGTCGACACCGTCAAGCGCTGGTTCCAGTAAATCGGCGCCCCGCGGCCGCAGCCGCGGGTGTAAGCTAGCAGCGGGCGTTTCGTGCGCGAAACGCCCGTTTTGCATTCTTCGGGGGCGAGCCGCGCGGCTCGTCCCTGTTCCATTTCAAATTCAGGAGTGCCTCATGATTCCGGGCGTGCCGGGCGAAAGCCAGGTGTATCTCAACGGTGAATTCCTGCGCGTGGACGAGGCCAAGGTCTCCGTCCTGGACCGCGGATTCATTTTCGGCGACGGCATCTACGAAGTCGTCCCCGTGTACCAAGGCAATGCGTTCCGCATGGCCGAACACCTCGACCGCCTCGATCGCAGCCTGGCTGCCTTGCGCATCGCGCCGCCGTTCGACCGCAGCGGGTGGATCGACCTGATCCAGCAGCTGCTCGACCGCTCCAACCTGGACACCTGCATCGTCTACCTGCAGGTGACGCGCGGCGTTGCCAAGCGCGACCATCCGTTCCCCATGCCGGCCGTCACGCCCACGGTGTTCGGCATGATCGCGGCCTGGTCGCCGCCGCCAGCCGCCCAGCGCGAACAGGGTCTGTCCGCCATCAGCATCCCCGACGAGCGCTGGCTGCACTGCGAGATCAAGTCCGTGTCCCTGCTGGGCAACGTGCTGGCCAAGCAGCAGGCCGTGGACGCCCACGTCGACGAAGTCCTGCAGTTCCGCGACGGCTATCTGACCGAAGGCGCGTCCACCAACATCTGGGTCGTCTCCGGCGGCAAGCTGCTGGCGCCGCCCAAGAACAACCTGATCCTTGAAGGCATCCGCTACGGCCTGATGGGCGAACTGGCCGCCGAGGCCGGCATCCCGTTCGAGTCGCGCCGCATCTCGCAAGAAGAGGTGGAGCAGGCCGACGAGCTGATGCTGTCGTCCGCCACCAAGGAAGTGCTGGCCATCGTGTCGCTGGACGGCAAACCCGTGGGCTCGGGCAAGCCCGGCCCTGTTTTTGAGCAATTGCGTGCGGGTTATGATGCCCGCATCGCGGCGCTGTAGTCCTGGCGCGGGGCGGCATACTCGCCTTCAACCGGCGGCGGCCGCCCGCCCCAGCGCCCGCCGGCACTTGCCGGCGCGCCGCTTGCCCCCATATAAGAACATTCAGGGGCAACTCTTTTTAGGCACATCATGAACATTCCGCCCGAAGATTCTTTGATCGAGTATCCCAGCGACTTTCCCATCAAGGTCATGGGCAAGCAGCATCCCGAGTTTGCGCAGACGCTGACCGAGGTCGTGTTGCAGTTCGATCCCGCGTTCGACGCCGCGACGGTGGAAATGCGCCCCAGCAAGGGCGGCAACTACCTCGGCCTGACCTTCACGGTGCGCGCCACCTCGCGCGAGCAACTGGATGCGCTGTACCGGGCGCTGCATGGCCACCCCATGGTGTCCATCGTCCTGTAAGGCAAGACCGCTGTGATCAAGTGGCTCGCGCGGCCGGCGGACTATCTGCCGGTCTGGCAGGACATGCAGGCGTACACCAGCCAGCGCGACGCCAGCACGCCGGATGAAATCTGGCTGTGCGAACACCCGCCGGTCTACACGCTGGGCCAGGCGGGCCTGCCGGAACATGTGCTCAACCCCGGCGACATTCCCATCGTCCATTGCGACCGCGGCGGCCAGGTGACCTATCACGGTCCCGGTCAGGTCATGGCGTACGCGCTGTTTGATCTGCGCCGCGCCGACATGTACGTGAAGGAATACGTGGCGCTGCTGGAATCGGCCGTCATCGACACGCTTGAGCAGCTGGGCGTGGGCGGGGCCTGTCGCAAGCCCGGCGCGCCGGGCGTCTATGTGCCGCACCCCGAAGGCGGCGAGCTGGCCAAGATCGCCGCGCTGGGGATCAAGATCCGCAACGGCCGCGCGTACCACGGCGTATCGCTGAACGTCGAGATGGATCTGGCGCCGTTCCTGGGCATCAATCCGTGCGGCTACGAAGGTCTGCGCACCGTCGACATGGCGGCCTGTGGCGTGCACAGCACGCCCACCGAAACGGGCGACGCGCTGGCGCGGAATCTTGCGCACGCCTGGCATCGCCGAAGGAACACGAATTGAAGACCTACACCGCAGCCGAAGTCGCCGCCACCACGCCCGAACAGCTTGCCCGGCTACGCGAATCCGGACCGCCCGAGGAATACGCCGCGTGGATCCGCGCCGCCGCCGACTTGGGGCTGACCGAGGCGCAGACCATCTACGGACAGATGCTGCTGGACGGCGTGGGCGTCGAGCGCCAGCCCGCCGAGGGACTGGCGTGGTTCAAGCGCGCCGCGCACGCCGATCACCCCATGGCCATCAACATGGTGGGACGCTGCTATGAAAACGGCTGGGGCGTGCCGGCCGACGATACCGTCGCGGCGTACTGGTTTCGCCGGGCAGCTGACACGGGTCTGGATTGGGGGCTGTACAACTACGCCCATATGTTGCGCACGGGCCGGGGCGGCGTGACGCAGAACCAGGCTGCGGCGCTGGCCCTGTACCAGCAGGCCGCGCAGGCCGGCCACGTGAAGTCGATTGGCGTGGTGGGCCGATATCACGAGGCCGGCGACGTGGTCCCGCAAGACCTGGAGCGCGCGTTCGACTGCTACCGGCGCTGCGCCGAAGGCGGTGACTTCCGCGGCATGTTCCACCTGGGCCGGATGCTGCTGTTGCAGGGCAGGAAAGAGGAAGCCGTGCAATGGCTGGTCCGCGTCCCGGAAACCTCGACGCCCGCGTTCTTGAAGGAAGCCAACGGCATGCTGCAGGACTGCGGCTTTCCGGCGCTTTACGAAGCGTAGACCTGACTGAGGGCAAGACTGGCTGCCGTTTAAGCGCAGCCCGTCGCAGCCCTGCCGCGCCTCAGGTGCTCAGGCGCGCATCGAACACCACTTCCAACAGGTCGTGCTGGCCGGCGCCTCGTTCGCCGTCCAGCCGGTCCAGCAACAGTTGACCGGCACGCCGGCCCAGCTCGGCGGCGTCCACGCCTAGCGTGGTCAGGCCCTGGACCCACTGCACCGCGCTGCCGTCGTCCGAGAACCCCAGGACAGCCAGATCCTGCGGCACCTGCAGATCGCGGTTGTGCGCTTCGGACACGGCCGCGGCGGCCAAGAGATCGGACGTGCAGAACACCGCATCGAAGATCGTGTTGGTGGCCAACAGGCGCAGAAAGGCCATGCGGCCGTCGTTCATGTGCTGGACCTCAGGCTGCACGATGTCCGCGACCAGCTCCAGCCCCAGTGCGGCGGCGCTGCTGATGAAGCCCTCGCGGCGGGCGCGCTCCCACGGCGTGTCGGCGCTGATGCAGGCCACCCGCGGATGGCGCCTTTCGGCCAGGTGCCGGGCCGCCGTGCGGCCGGCCTCGGCGTTGTCGATCGCCACTGCGCTGTCCAGCGTCTGCGGCGATGCGATCCAGGTTTCGACGACAGGAATTTCCAGCGCGCTGAGCGCTGCGCGCAACGCGGGGGCTTCCAGCGGACCCATCACCAGGGCCGCCGCCGGTCGCAGCCCATCCAGCAGAGGAAGCACGGCGGGGTCATGCCAGGGGGCGGCCGCGAGGTAGTAGCCGGCGGGGGCAAGGCGTTCACTGCAGGCCTGCAGGACGCGGGCGGCCGGGCCGGCATCGAGACGGGGGGCAATCACGGCGATGGGAGCGGGCGAGGGCAGGGAAGGCATGGCAAATGGCGGGAAATACGTCAGGCCAGACGATAACCCAGGGCTGCGGGCGCCTGGGGGGCGGACGCCCTGCACGGCGCCTATTCGCCCGGGGGCGCCGGACGTTTCCGCGGCGGATCGGGCCGCGAAGGGTAAAATGCCTGTTTTCTCCCAGACCCGGCCGTTTTGCGCGCCGGTCACGAAGGTGTCCCATGTCCACGCTCGCCGAGTCTCCTGTGCCCTCGAACGAATCTGCCGCCGCACCCGCGGAGGCGGTCTACGACCCGACGCAAAAGCAGAAATCGCAAGCCAAGACGGCGCGCATTCCCATCAAGATCATTCCGGCCGAGCGCCTGAAGAAGCCTGAATGGATCCGCGTGAAGGCCGCCGCGCCGGGTTCGCGCTTCTACGACATCAAGCGCATCCTGCGCGAGCACAACCTGCACACGGTCTGTGAAGAGGCTTCGTGCCCGAACATCGGCGAGTGCTTCGGCAAGGGCACCGCCACCTTCATGATCATGGGCGACAAGTGCACGCGCCGCTGCCCGTTCTGTGACGTGGGCCACGGCCGGCCCGACCCGCTGGATACCAAAGAACCCGAAAACCTGGCGCGCACTATCGCCGCCATGAAGCTGTCGTACGTGGTCATCACCTCGGTCGACCGCGACGACCTGCGCGACGGCGGCGCCGGCCACTTCGTGGACTGCATCACGCATATCCGCGAACTGTCGCCCACCACCCGCATCGAGGTGCTCGTGCCCGACTTCCGCGGCCGCCTGGACCGCGCGCTGACCATCCTGAACGCCGGTCCCCCGGACGTCATGAACCACAACCTGGAAACCGTGCCGCGTCTGTACAAGCAGGCGCGTCCGGGCTCGGACTACATGCACTCGCTGAAGCTGCTGGCCGAGTTCAAGAAGCTGCATCCGGAAGTGCCCACCAAGTCCGGCCTGATGCTGGGCCTGGGCGAGACCGACGAGGAAATCCTGCAGGTGATGCGCGACATGCGCGATCACGACGTGGACATGCTGACGATCGGCCAGTACCTGCAGCCGTCGGAACACCACCTGCCGGTGCTGCGTTATGTGCATCCGGACACGTTCGCGATGTTCGAGCGTGAAGCGTATGCAATGGGGTTCTCGCACGCGGCGGTGGGTGCGATGGTGCGGTCTTCGTACCATGCGGACGAACAGGCGCATGCGGCTGGCGTGAATTGATCAGTCCAGCTGAGCCTCCTTTAGCGAGGGGGCTCGGCGATCCTTTTCGGACAGGATCAGCGCACCGTGCGCCGGCCAGGCAATAGCCAGATCGGGGTCGTCCCAGCGGATGCCGCGCTCGAGCTCCGGCGCATAGTAATCCGTGGTGCGGTACAGCACCTCGGCGGTTTCCGACAGCGTCAGAAAGCCATGCGCGTAGCCTTCAGGTATCCATAGCTGCCGTTTGTTTTCCGCGCTCAGATGCACGCCGACCCATCGTCCGAAGGTAGGCGACGCGCGCCGGACATCCACCGCCACGTCGAAAATCTCTCCTACGCATACGCGGACGAGTTTTCCCTGCGGACGACCCAACTGGTAGTGCAAACCGCGAAGCACGCCCAGGGCGGATAGCGAATGGTTGTCCTGCACAAAGTGCCGTTGCAGTCCCGTCGCGGCCTCGAACACGCGTTCGTTGAAACTTTCAAAAAAGAAGCCCCGAGCATCGCTGAACACGTGAGGTTCCAACAGCAGCACGTCGGGCAGAGCCTGCGGGGTGACGATCATAGGAACGCCTCGTCCGGTGGAGCGCGACGCAGATGGTCGTCGTAGCCGCTCCCGGGCAATACGATGCCTTGGCAAATCATGCCTTTTCTCCGGCGCATGGGTCGCGTTGTGACAGTTCGTCCAGCAGGGTGTCGACATCCAGGGACCAATCGGGCATGTGTATTTTCAGCGCCGTGGCAAGCCGGGAGCTATCCATTCTTGAGTTGTGAGGTCGTAGTGCCGCCGCCGGATACTCATTGGAAGGCACGGCACGGATGCGTTCCGGCGAGAGCCGCAATGACATCCCGCGCGCGGCCGCGCCAGCGACCAGGTAACGCGCATAGGCGTGCCAGGTGGTGGAGCCGCTGGCGGCCAGGTGATAAAGGCCGCCGGGCAGCCCTTGCTCGCGTCGTGCTTGAACGGCTTTTGCCGTGATACTGGCGATGCGTGCGGCCGATGTCGGTGCGCCTACCTGATCCGCCACCACGTCCAGCGTGTCCCGCGTGCGGGCCAGGCGCAGCACCGTGTTGGGAAAATTGCGGCCGTGCGCGGCATATACCCAGCTGCACCGAAGAATCAGCGCGTCGCAACCACTGGCAAGAATGGCGGCTTCGCCACCGAGTTTGGTGAGGCCATAGACGTTCCGCGGATTGGGCGTATCCGACTCGGTGTAGGGCGAAGGTTTGGCTCCGTCAAACACATAGTCGGTCGAGTATTGAACAAGCAAGGCGCCCGTTTCATGTGCGTATCTGGCCAGGGTGTCGACGGCGTCGGTGTTGATCTGAGTGCAGAGGTCGCGCTGTGATTCGGCCGCGTCAACGCCGGTGTGTCCAGCCGCATTGACGATAACGTCTGGGCGAAGCATCACCAGGGCATGTCGCAGGCAGTCCTGATCTGCAAGATCCGCATCCGCACGTCCCAAGGGCAATAGCTCACCCAAGGCGGGCAGGGTGCGTTGTAGCTGTTGGCCGATTTGGCCGGTCTTGCCCAGCAGCAGGATTTTCAAGTCAGATCCCCGCCGCAATCAAGGCCGGCCAATAATGCCGCGCTCGCGTGGAGCCGGCATGGGAGGGTTTGTCCAGTCCAACGCGAAGTTGGGCTCCGCTAACAGGGGCGCCGCCCCTGACAATGATGCTCATATGCTTCGAACCTTTGGCCGATATCGTCCCGACGCGGTGCCGGGTCGCAGGCTATTTGCGGGCTTGGGCGCCTGTCCAGAACGTATCTTTCTGCCCCATCTGCTGATTTATACAACGCGCCAATACGAACAGCAGATCCGACAGCCGGTTCAAATACTGCCGCACCGGGGGGTTCACGTTTTCGCTCCGCGCCAACGCCACCACAGCCCGTTCTGCCCGGCGGCAGACGGTGCGCGCCACGTGCGCCTGGGCGGCGCCGCGCGTTCCGCCCGGCAGGATGAATTCGCGCAAGGGGGGCAGGGTGGCGTTGTAGTGGGCAAGCCTGGCGTCCAGTCGGGCGATCTGGTCTTCGGTAACGGCCGTGTGGCCGGGGATGCATAGCTCGGCGCCCATGTCGAAAAGGTCATTCTGGATCGCCGTCAGGTCCGCAGTGATGCCGGGCTGCAGCGGTTCAGTCAGCAGCACGCCCAGCACGCTGTTCAGTTCGTCCACGTCGCCCAGCGCGGCGATGCGAAGGGCGTCCTTGGGGATGCGGGATCCGTCCCCCAGTCCCGTGGTGCCATCGTCCCCGGTGCGGGTGGCAATGATGGATAAGCGATTGGCCATGGTGTCGTGATTCGGTGGGTGAAAAGCGTGTGGTGATAGAGGTAAGCGGCTTGCATCCGACGGTAAGTGCGCGCACGGCAAACTGAGGCTGTCAGCAAACAACCGTCAGGATTGTTGCGCACTGGCAGCGGAACTGTTGCATTCGCGCAGTATCCTAGCACTGTAAAAAGCGGCAAAGTCGCCTCGGCGTGTTGCCCGCTCGGAACGCATAGGGAGGTTACATATGGGTTTTAACCGCAAGTACGCAACGCCCATGGCCATTGCCACCGCAATGGCCGTCGTCTCGCTGGCCACGCCGCTGGCGTTCGCGCAGCAGGCCGATGCCACGGGCGAGGTGCGGCGCGTGGACGCCGCTGCGGGCAAGGTCACGATCAAGCACGATGCCATCAAGGCGCTGGACCTGCCGGCGATGTCGCTGGTCTATCAGGCCGATCCGGCGTTGCTGGCCAATATCAAGGCGGGAGACAAGGTGCGCTTCACCGCCACGCGCAAGGATGGCAAGTATGTGGTGACGGCAATCTCGAACTGACGCCGGGGTCTCATGAAAAACCCCGCTGCAATCGCTTGCGGCGGGGTTTTTTGCGTCGGCCTGCGGGCGCGTCGCGCCCGGGGCGGGGGTCAGAGCACGTAGCGGGCCAGGTCCTGGCTGCTGGCGGCTTCGGCCAATTGCGAATTGACGTAGGCGGCGTCGATCTTGACGTGCTTGTCCTGGCTGGACGTGGCGTCAAAGGAAAGCTCGTCGAGCAGCTTTTCCATCACCGTGTACAGGCGGCGGGCGCCGATGTTCTCGGTGGTTTCGTTGACGTCGAAGGCCAGCTCGGCCAGGCGGCGCACGCCTTCGTCGGTGAATTCGAGCTCGACGTCCTCGGTCGCCATCAACGCCGTGTACTGCTTGGTCAGCGACGCATCCGTGTCTGACAGGATGCGCACGAAATCCTCGGCGGTGAGGGATTCGAGTTCCACGCGGATCGGGAAGCGGCCCTGCAACTCGGGAATCAGATCCGACGGACGCGCCAGGTGGAAGGCGCCCGACGCGATGAACAGGATGTGGTCGGTGCGGACCATGCCGTAGCGCGTGTTGACGGTGGTGCCTTCAACGAGCGGCAGCAGGTCGCGCTGCACGCCCTGGCGCGAGACATCGGCGCCGCCGGCTTCCTGGCGGGCGGCGATCTTGTCGATTTCGTCCAGGAAGACGATGCCGTTCTGCTCGACGTTGGTGATCGCGACGCTGCGCAGGTCTTCTTCGTTGACGCGCTTGGCGGCTTCTTCGTCGACGATGAGCTTGAAGGCTTCGCGCACCTTCATCTTCTTGGGCTTTTTCTTGTCGCGCGCCATGCCCGCGAACATGCCGCGCAGCTGCTCGGCCATTTCTTCCATGCCGGGGGGCGTCATGACGTCCATTTGCGGCACGGTCTGGGCGACTTCGATCTCGATTTCGAGGTCGTCGATCTTGCCTTCGCGCAGGCGCTTGCGGAACGTCTGGCGGGCGCTGTTGTCTTCGCCGCGCTGCGGTTCGCCCGAGGCGCCGCGGGGCGGCGGCACCAGGGCGTCCAGGATGCGGTCTTCGGCGGCGTCCTCGGCCTGGGTGCGCACGCGGCGCATTTCCAGTTCGCGGGTCTGCTTGATGGAGTATTCCGTGAGGTCGCGAATGATGGTGTCCACGTCGCGGCCCACGTAGCCGACCTCGGTGAACTTGGTGGCTTCGATCTTGATGAACGGCGCGTTGGCCAGCTTGGCCAGGCGGCGTGCGATCTCGGTCTTGCCGACGCCGGTCGGGCCGATCATCAGGATGTTCTTGGGATGGATTTCGTGGCGCAGGGGCTCGGCGACCTGCTGACGGCGCCAGCGGTTGCGCAGCGCCACCGCGACCGCGCGCTTGGCGCGGTTCTGGCCGACGATGTATTTGTCGAGTTCGGAGACGATCTCTCCGGGCGTCATGTTGGATGCGGACATGAGGGCGGATCCTTGAAGCTAGGGCGGGCTGGGTGGGCGCCGCGGCGCAGGCTGCGCCGCGCGGCAGGCGTCAGTCGCCCAGCGTTTCGATGACGTGGTTCTGGTTGGTGTAGATGCACAGGTCGCCGGCGATCTCGAGCGATTGCTTGATGATCGTCTCGGGCGGCAGGTCGGTGTTGCGCAGCAGGGCCAGCGCGGCCGATTGGGCGTAAGCGCCGCCGGACCCGATGGCGGCCAGGCCGTGTTCGGGTTCCAGCACGTCGCCGTTGCCGGTGAGCACGAGGGTGTGCTCGGCGTCGGCCACGATCAGCATGGCTTCCAGACGGCGCAAGACGCGGTCGGTGCGCCAGTCGCGAGTCAGTTCGACCGCGGCGCGCATCAGGTTGCCCTGGTGCTTTTCAAGTTTGGCCTCGAAGCGTTCCTGCAGGGTGAACGCATCGGCGGTGGCGCCGGCAAAGCCAGCGAGAATCTTGTCGTGGTACAGGCGGCGGATCTTGCGGGCAGTGCCCTTGATGACGATGTTGCCCAGGGTGACCTGGCCATCGCCGCCCAGCGCGACGCGGTTGCCGCGGCGCACACACACGATGGTGGTGGCGTGAAATTGTTCCATGCGTTCCTTCCGTTGAAAGTTTTAGCTGGGGGCGGTCGCGGGGATATCAAGGTCTGGAGAGCGGTGTCTGACACCCTTCGACTTTACCGCCTACATGCGATAAAAAAGGCCATGCGGTAAACCGGCATGGCCTTTCAGGGACGGAGCGGATGCGGATGGATCAGTCGCCGTACAGCTTTTGACGCATTTCACGGCGTTCCTGCGCTTCGAGCGACAGGGTGGCCGTAGGGCGGGCGAGCAGACGCGGGATGCCGATCGGCTCGCCCGTTTCTTCACACCAGCCGTATTCGCCGCTGTCGATGCGGGCGATGGACTGCTGCACCTTCTTGAGCAGCTTGCGCTCGCGGTCGCGGGTGCGCAGTTCCAGGGCGTGCTCTTCCTCGATGGTGGCGCGGTCGGCGGGATCCGGCACGAATTGCGTTTCACGCAGGTGCTCGGTGGTCTCGCCGGCGTTGGCCAGAATGTCCTGCTCGAGTTGTTTGAGCCGTTCCTTGAAGAACGCCAATTGGCGGTCGTTCATATAGTCCGACTCGGGCATGGCCAGCAATTCCTTCTCGCTGGGCAGATCAATCGCCGTATCGCTCGTCGACTTACTTGATTTTTTGGTTGCTGCCTTGGTAGCCATGTAAACACTCCACTATGAATCGATCCTGGCGCGGGCGTCCGTCCCGGTCCGTGTTACTTGTTGCCTACGCTATCCGTACCTCACAGTACTGCCTTCGTCGCATCGCGTCACGCAGGAATGGGGATTACCCCGCCAGGCACTGCTCCAAGCCCCGGGTAAAAATCTCCTGGGGCAGCTTACGTCCGATGAACACCATCTTGGTGGACGGTTTTTCGGCCGCGGTCCACGGCTTGCCGGGTTCGGCGCCCATCATCATGTGCACACCCTGGAACAACATGCGGCGGTTGATGCCCTTCATGTACAGGATGCCCTTGTAGCGCATCAGGTCGGGACCATAGACCTGCACGACGCCGCCCAGGAATTCCTCAAGGCGCGCGGGATCGAACGGCTTGTTGGAACGGAACACGAACGCGCCGATTTCGTCGTTGTGCTTGGGGTGGTGATGATGGGCATGATTGCAGTGCGCGCCGCATTCGCCGTCGTGGTCATGATCGTGATCGTGGTCATGGCCGTGGCCGTGATCATGGTCGTGATCGTGCCCGTGGGCATGGTTGTGCGCGGCGTCCGGATGCTCATCGGCCAGGAACTCCGGGTCGATGTCCAGAATGGAATTCAGGTTGAAGCCGCTGATGTCGATGATGGACTTGAGGTCGACGTCGCCGAAGTTGACGGCGGTGATCGGCGCGCGCGGGTTCATGTGAACCAGGCGGTGGCGCAGCGCTTCGTAGTCGACTTCGTTGACCAGGTCTTTCTTCGAGATCAGGATGCGATCGGCGAAACCGACCTGCTTCTGGGCTTCGGGTTGTTCGTCGAGCGTGGACATGCCGTGCTTGGCATCGACCACGGTGACCACCGCGTCCAGGCGGTAGTACTCGGCGATGTCGTCATCCATGAAGAACGTCTGGCACACGGGGCCGGGGTTGGCCATGCCGGT
>NZ_DAMCTG010000023.1:0-25731 GCF_032113835.1 Achromobacter sp.
CCATGCAAAAACCCCCGAAGGTTGGATCAAAGTCCAACTTTCGGGGGTCAGTTCACTAGCGAGGGTTTTTTTCGTTGGGTCAGAGGCTGGCGCGGCGGCGGATCAGGTCGATGTAGGTGTCGCTGTCCAGCGGCGTGCCCAGGCGCTGCGCTTCCCAGACCACCTGTCCCAGGCATTCCATGATTTCGTGCGCGGCGTAGTGCGCGTCCGAGCGCGCGGTGAGCTGCTGGTAGGCCAGGCGGATGCCGGGCGGATGATCGATTGACAGCTGTTCCGCAATGGCCAGGTGCATGGACAGGTGCAGGAACGGATTGGTGCGGCCTTTTTCCACCGCGTACTCGGCCGTCATGGCGTCGGGGCTTTCGAGGTCCGCGTGGTATTCGGGGTGCTCGATGATCCAGTCCAGCGCGATCGCCTCCAGCGGGGTCAGGACCTCGTTGGCGCGATGCTTGCGCCAGGTGTCAATAAAGAATTCGCGGACTTGGTCGCGGGAGGGATTGAACATTCGGGAGGGGGCCAAAAGCAGGATGTAGTCGCATTATTTTACCGCCCCGTGCGGACCGCCGGTTTCGCCCGGGGCATTGCGATATAGAATGGGTTGCTATCCGCCATCCGGTGTGCGGTTCGCAGGAGGCGGTATAACCCGCGGAATCGGACGCTGTCCGATCCTGGCGCGTGCAGAAAAACCACCCGGAGCAAATGGAGCATTCATGTCCTACCAACATATCAAGGTTCCCGCCGGCGGCCAGAAGATTGCGGTCAACGCCGATTTCTCGCTGAATGTGCCTGACCAGCCCATCATCCCCTTCATCGAAGGCGATGGCACGGGCGCCGACATCACCCCCGTCATGATCAAGGTCGTCGACGCGGCGGTGCAGAAGGCCTACGGCGGCAAGCGCAAGATCCATTGGATGGAAGTCTATGCCGGCGAAAAGGCCACCAAGGTCTACGGTCCCGACGTGTGGCTGCCCGACGAAACCCTGGAAGTCGTCAAAGACTACGTGGTTTCCATCAAGGGCCCGCTGACCACCCCGGTCGGCGGCGGCATCCGGTCGCTGAACGTGGCGCTGCGCCAGCAGCTCGACCTGTATGTCTGCCTGCGTCCCGTGGCGTATTTCAAGGGTGTGCCGTCTCCGGTGCGCGAGCCCGAAAAGACCAACATGGTGATCTTCCGCGAGAACTCGGAAGACATCTACGCCGGCATCGAGTACATGGCCGAAAGCGAGCAGGCCAAGGAGCTGATCCAGTTCCTGCAGACCAAGCTCGGCGTCAAGAAGATCCGTTTCCCGAACACCTCGTCCATCGGCATCAAGCCGGTGTCGCGCGAAGGCACCGAGCGCCTGGTGCGCAAGGCCGCGCAGTACGTCATCGACAACGATCGCACGTCGCTGACGCTGGTGCACAAGGGCAACATCATGAAGTTCACCGAAGGCGGCTTCCGTGATTGGGGCTATGAGCTTCTGCAGAAGGAATTCGGCGCGCAGCTGATCGACGGCGGCCCGTGGTGCAAGTTCAAGAATCCCAAGACCGGCCGCGAAATCATCGTCAAGGACGTGATCGCCGACGCGTTCCTGCAGCAGATCCTGCTGCGTCCGGCCGAATACGACGTCATCGCCACGCTGAACCTGAACGGCGACTACATCTCCGACGCGCTGGCCGCGCAGGTGGGCGGCATCGGCATTGCGCCGGGCGCCAACATGTCCGATTCCGTGGCCATGTTCGAAGCCACCCACGGCACGGCGCCCAAGTATGCCGGCAAGGACTATGTGAACCCCGGTTCCGAAATCCTGTCGGCCGAAATGATGCTGCGTCACATGGGCTGGACCGAAGCCGCCGATCTGATCATCTCCAGCATGGAAAAGTCGATCCAGTCCAAGAAGGTCACGTACGACTTTGCTCGCTTGCTGGAAGGCGCGACGCAGGTGTCGTGCTCGGGCTTCGGTCAGGTGATGATCGAAAACATGTAAGACCCGGCCAGGATCCGCGCTAGGCTGCCCGCCGCGCGCCTGGGTCTTGATCCTGTTTTTGTGCAAAACCCGCCCGCCGTCATGGCGGGCGGGTTTTGTCTAACCACCAGCATGATGCGCGTTGCACGTGCCTTGTTCTTTCCAGGTTGATTGTTGTGCTTCAAATGTATGTAAAACCGGCCGCCTGGCTGGTGCTGCTCATGCCTGCGCTGGCGTTGACCAGCCCCGTGGGCGGTCCCGTCGTGCTTTACCTGAGTGCATTGATTGCGCTGACGGCCATTGCCGTCAATGCGGTGAAGCGCTACGAGTCCATGGATTTCCGCGCGCTCTGGCCCATGGCGCTGGCGCTCCTGCTGCCGCTGGCCTGTATGCTGATCACGTCTTCCGTGAAAGGCGTGTGGAGCAATTCCGAACTCGAAAAACTGCTTCGCTTTGCGTTGGCGCTGCCCGTGCTGTGGCTGCTGCTGCGCGCGCCGCAGCGGCTCCTTCGCCATATCGAATGGACGGTATTGGCCGGCGCGCTTGCGGGTTCCATTCTGCTGATCACGACAATGCTCACGGGCGGCCGTGGCGCGGTGGTCGACGTGGGCGCGCGCTATAACGCCGTGGGCTTTGCCAACATGGTGCTGCTGTTGGGCGGCATGACGCTGCTGTCGCTGGGCTGGGGGCCGGGTTCGCGCTGGCCGCGCCTGGAAACTGGCCTGAAGATCCTGGCCGCTGCGCTGGCCGTCTGCGCGACCTGGATGTCCGAAACCCGCAGCAGCTGGATGCTGCTGCCCATACTGGGTCTCGTGTTCCTGCTGGGGCTGCGCAACTGGCAGCGGCGCCACAAGGTGCTCTGCGCCCTCGCCGTGAGCGTGGCGCTGGTCGCCAGCGCAGCGGCCATCTGGACATTCAGCAGCCGCATGCAGGAGATCTCCCACGACGTCGAGGGGTTCGCCACCTCGTCCAACCGTGACACCTCCTTCGGCATCCGGCTGCAACTGTGGCATGCGTCGATTCTGATGTTCGAAAAGAGTCCTGTCGTGGGCATCGGTCCCAGCAAATTCCGTGAGGAACTGCGTGTGCTGCAAGGGCAGGGCATCGTGACGCAGGAAGTCGTCGACGGATTCGGCGAGCCGCACAACGATTTGCTGGCCGCGCTGGCAGGGTATGGCGTGCTTGGCCTCCTGAGCATGTTGACGCTGTATCTGTTGCCGGCAGCCATCTTCTTCCGGCGCTCGTCCAGTGATGACCGCGTGATTCGCGTCGGCGCTCAGATGGGTCTCCTGTTCTGCCTGAGCTATTGCGCCTTCAGCCTGACCGAGATGATGTTCCGCAACATGCGCAGCGTCCCTACCTACGGGCTGATCGTGGTGACGCTGATTGCGCTGACCACGGTGCGACCGGCGCGCAAGGTTCCGCCAACGTCCCGGTCCGTGGCTTGAAACCGCGCGGGCGCAGTCCCGCGATCGGGCGCCAGAAAAAACGCAAGGTGCGACGCGCCTTGCGTTTTTTTTATCTGGTTTGAGCTAGATCAAAGTGACTAGTCAAATCGAATTCAAACGAAGTTTGAAATAGTATGCTCGTCGACCAGATTACATAAAACGTCACATCCAGCTAGATATTGTTTCGAATGGGTGGCGTATGAAAGAGCGTCGATGAGAAATTCCAGCTTGCGTAGGGAACTGTTGTGGTTCGTGTTTGCCATTGGCGCCGCCGTCCTGGCGCTGGGGGCGTGGGACGCCTGGCAGCGCCGCGCGGAGATGGTGGACGACCGCAAGACGGAGCTGCGTCATGTCCTGGACATGGCCGAAGGCATTGTTCGTGGCGGCAAGCTGCGCGTGCGCGAAGGCGTGCCGCTGGCGGACGCCAAGCGCGACGTCGCGCGCCAGCTCTCGCAACTGCGGTATGGCGAGGACGGCTATGTGGGCGCATTTGGCGACGACTACGATCTGCTGGTGCATCCCGACGCGAAGCTGGTCGGCACGAACGTCCGTGCCACGCGCGACAGCGGTGGGCAGCCGCTCTTTGAAAACCTCCTTGCGCAAGGCAAGGCGGGCGGCGGCTATGTGCGCTACCAGTTTCCGCGCCCGGGTTCCGAGGACCCGTTGCCCAAGCTGACCTATGCGGCCTACGACGCGGAATGGGGCTGGCTGATGTTCACGGGCCTGTACATGGATGACGTCGATGCGGCGTTCTACGGCACGCTGTGGCGGCAGGGCAGCGTGACGCTGGTGCTGCTTGCGCTGGTGCTGGCGGCGGCGCTGCGCTTTTTCAGCACGCACATCCTGCGGCCGCTCAACGAGGCGGTGACCGTGTGCGAGCGCGTGGCCAACGGCGACCTGTCCAGCGGCATTTCGCGCCATCACCGGGGCGAGATCGGCCGCCTGTTCGACGCCATGGCGCGGATGCAGCAGCGGCTGGACGCGGCGGTGCGCAGCATCGTGCATTCCACGGCATCCATCGCGGCCGCGTCGCGCCAGATTGCTGCCGGCAGCGTGGACCTGTCCGATCGGACCGAAAGGCAGGCCGCCGCGTTGGAACAGACTGCGGCAAGCGTGGAAGAGATCACCGCCACCGCCCGCCAGAGCGCCGAGCACGTGCGCGAGGTCAGCGGGCTGGCCGGCGAGGCCGCGCGTCTGGCGCGGCAGGGCAGCGACGAGACGCAGCATGCCATCGACGCGATGCGCGAGATCTCGCAGAGTTCGCAGCGCATCGGCGAGATCATCGGCCTGATCGACGTGATCGCGTTCCAGACCAACATCCTGGCGCTGAACGCCGCCGTCGAAGCCGCACGGGCGGGCGAACAGGGGCGCGGCTTTGCCGTCGTGGCCGGCGAAGTGCGGGCGTTGGCGCAGCGGTCCGCCACCGCCGCCAAGGAGATCAAGACGCTGATCGAAGCGTCGTCCGAATCCGTGGCGCGCGGCAGCCAGCGGGTGGAACAGGCGAGCGCCACGATGGGCAGCGTGCTGGAATCGGCGGCGACCAGCGCGCCGCTGATGAGCGAGATCGCCACGGCGTCCGGCGAACAGAGTGCCGGAATCGAACAGATCAACCAGACCGTGACGCATCTGGACGAGGCGACCCAGCAGAACGCTGCGCTGGTTGAGGAGTTTGCGGCGTCTGCTGCCGCGCTTCACGGTCAGGCGGGCGACCTGGCCCGCGCCGTGTCGATCTTCAGGCTGTCTGCAGCCGGTCAGCCGATGCCGGGATAAGGCTCATGGCCCGCCGCAGTTTCGCGCCCAGGTCGCGGCTGGCGGGCATCATGGGCATGCGCAGCTCGTCGGCGATGAGGCCCTGAATGGCCAGCGCGCGCTTGACAGGGGCGGGGTTGGGCTCGCTGAACAGCAACCGGATCAGGGGGCGCAACGGCTCGAAGCAGTCGCGCGCGGCCTCGATGTGACCGGCTTGTGCAAGCTGCATCAGCTCGACAAAGCGCTCCGGAAACAGGTGCGCGGCGGCTGGAATCGCGCCGCGCCCGCCCGCCAGGAAGTGGTCCAGCAAGGCCAGGTCCTCGCCGCAGAGCGCATTGAGCTTGCCGCGCGCATTCAATGCGGCCAGTACGGCGGGATTGCATTCCTTGACCGCCCCGAAATTGGGCAGCGCCGCCAGCGCTTCCATGGTTTCGACCGTCATGGCGACGCCCGTGCGCTTGGGGATGTTGTACAGAATGATGGGCCGCTCGGTGGCCCACGCGATCTGCCGGTAATGCCACAGGATGCCGGCCTGTGACGGTCCCAGATAGTACGGCGGGGGCACCAGGTAACCGGCGGGCGCGTAGCGGTCCAGCCGGCGTACCGCGGCGGCCACGCCCCGCGTGTCGACGCCGCCCACGCCCAGGACCAGCGGCAGCGCGTGCGCGTCGCTGGCGATGGCTTCGATCATGTCGGTCTTCTCGGGCATGCTGAGCAGATTGCCCTCGCCGGTGGAGCCGAAGAGGACCAGTCCGGCGATGCCGGCGTTGCGGTAGTAGCGGGCCAGCGCCTGGGCGGCGTCCAGATCCACGTGGCCGCCGCGGATGGGCGTCACCATCGGCAGCCACAAGCCTTCGAAGGCGGGTTTTGCAAGGGCGTCCATGGCTCATCGCTCCGTGATTGCGGCGGCCGGGCGCGCCGGACCGAATTCGGCGCAGGGCAGGCCGCGCATGATCGTGGCCATCATGGCGTCCAGTTCGCCGCGCTCGCACTGCAGCTCGAGCGTGCTCTGGGCGTGCGCGTGGTCGACCGACAGCAGGTAGACCCCGATGCGATCGCCCAGTGCGCGATGCAGGGCCAGCCGCACGTTCAAGGCGTCCAGCGTATCGATGCGCACGGTCAGCGCGATCAGGCTGCATTGCGGCTGCGGCGCGGGCTGGGCAGCAAGGGTGGCGTCGATATGGGCTTGGCGGCGGTACGGTCGGGGAATCATGGCGTTGGGGGCGGGGCCGAAGACGGCGACCCGCGTATCCGGTGGTTGACGACGATTCCACTATAGGAACGGCGCCGTAAATCCTGCCGATAAATGCGGGCGCGCGGTGTAAAAACGGCGTCAACGGCCGCGGCCGTTCAGAACGTCTTGCTCAGCGACAGGAGGCCCGTGGCGCGGCCCATGTCACGGCCGCGCGTGTTGGTGTAGACCGCGCGGTCGGCGTTGGTGTCCAGATAGGCCAGCGAGACCGACAGCCCCTGGCCGAAGTCTTTGGTGACGCCCAGTTTCCAGTCGGTGTAGGAGCCGTTGCTGACGTTGCGCACGATCTGGCGGCCCACGTGGGCGTTGACGACGAGGCCCCAGACGCCGGTATCGAAGTTGCCGGACAGGTCGAAGTACTGGCTGTACTTGCTGTCGGCAAAGCCGAACAGGTTGGTCAGCGCGAGGGAATACTTGAACATCACCGGACCGTAGCCGATGCCGGCGTAGAGCTCGGTCGTGTCGGGGCTGGTGTAGCCGGACGGATAATCGCCCGGGTAGTAATACTGCAGCACGCCCAGGTCCACGGGCACGTTGTCCGTGAGATTGCCCTTGTAGCCGCCGTAAAAGTCCATTTCGACGGGCGCGGACACGTCGCTGTTGCTGTCGTTCAGCCAGCTGATGCTGGAATTCCAGTTGCCCAGGTAGAAGCCGCTGGCGTGCGTGAGATCGAAGCCGCCCTGGATGGCGGGCTTGTTGTCGGTCTGCATGAGGCCGCGATAGCGGTACTGGCTGGCGAGCGTGACGTTGGCCGTCAGCGAGTACGGCGATGCGGCGTCGGCGGCGTTGGGGGCGTCTGCGGCCTGCGCCATGGGAATGAGGGAAAGCAGCGACAGCGCGGCGAGGGTGTTGCGGGGCATGTGGAGCCTCCTGGTGTTGAGCGGACCGCAACAATAGGAGGATCGGCATAAAGCGCGAGACAAGACTCGCGCCCTGCGCGTAAAGGGCGTATCAAAAAGTGCGTATCAAATCGCGCTTATCAAATCGCGCTTATCAAATCGCGCTTATCAAAAGCGGCGCGCGGTCAGCCCGCGAAGCGGTATCCCACGCCGATCTCCGTCAGCAGGAACACCGGCTGCGCCGGGTCGGCCTCGAGCTTCTGGCGCAGATGGCCCATGTAGATGCGCAGATAGTGATTGCTTTCGACGTGGGACGGGCCCCACACCTGCCGAAGCAGCTCGCGGTGCGTCATGACCTTGCCGCGATGAGCCAGCAGCGCGGCAAGCAGACGGTATTCCATGGCGGTCAGGTGCACGTGCTGGCCCGCACGTTCGACCACGCGCCGCGAGAAGTCCACGCGCACGTCGCCAAACACGATCTCGGCCGCGTTGCCCGCGCCGCCTCGGCCATGCCGGCGCAGCAGCACGCGCAGGCGCGCCAGCAGCTCGCTCACGCCGAAAGGCTTGGCCAGGTAATCGTCGGCGCCCGCGTCCAGCGCCGCGACCTTGTCGGCTTCGGCGCTGCGCGCGGACAGCACCAGCACCGGCACCTCGGTCCAGCCGCGCAGCTCGCGGATCAGCGTCATGCCGTCGTCGTCGGGCAGGCCCAGGTCGAGCACGATGGCGTCGGGCTGGCGGGTGCCGGCCTCGATCAGGCCGCGTTTGACCGTGTCGGCTTCGTGCACCACGCAGCCTTCGCTTTCCAGCGCCTGGCGGACGAACCGCCGGATGTTGGCGTCGTCTTCGATGATGAGGACTATGGGCTGAAAATCGAACATGGCGCGGACTCAGGCGGTTTCGGGTTGGATCTGGGGCGGGGCGCCCAGCGGCAGGCTGAAGACGAACTGCGCGCCGCTGGCCTGGCCTGGCGCGTGCTCGACCCAGATGCGGCCGTGATGGGCGGCGACGATGGCTTCGCACACCGCCAGGCCCAGGCCGACGCCGGGCGTGGCGGACTCGCGTTCGCCGCGCGTGAATTTTTCGAAGATGCGGCGTTCGGCGCCCGGCGCGACGCCGGGACCGTTGTCGGCGATGGCCACGCGCATCTCGGCCTTGTGCATTTCCGCCGTTTGCGTGCCGTCTTCATGCACGAAGGCATGGATGCGCAGCGTGCTGCCGGCCGGCGTGTACTTGGCCGCATTCTCCAGCAGGTTGCACAGCACGCGCTCGATCAGCACGCCGTCGCACTCCACCAGCGGCAGCGCCGACAGAGGCGCAACGTCGATCTTGTGGCCCGCCAGCGGTTCGCGCATGGCGGCCAGTGCTGCGCCGACCAGCTCTTCGACGGATTGCCACTCCATGCGCAGCGGCGCGTCGCGGCTTTGCAGCCGCGCCATGTCCAGCAGGTTGACGACCAGCGCGTGCATGCGCTGCGCCTGATCGCGCATGGCGCGCACGGTGTCCTGCATGTCGGCGGGCAGCGCGTGCTGCTGGCGCATCAGCGTATCGGTCATGCCGACCAAGCTGGTCAGCGGCGTGCGCAGGTCGTGCGACACCGCGGCAAGCAGCGAGTTGCGCAGCTTTTCGGATTCCATGCTGACCACGGCCTGCTGCGCCACCTCGACGTAATGCAGGCGCTCGAGCGCAATGGCGATCAGGGTAGCGTAGGCCTCGATCTGGCGGCGCGTGTCGGGATGCGCGTAGAGACTGCGGCGCGGCGCTTCCAGCACCAGCACGCCCCGCGTGCGCATGGGCGCCTTGAGCGGCAGGTACAGCAGTTCGCTGTTTGACAGGGTGGCGGTGCCTGCGCCGGCGGGCTGGCCGTGGTCGTAGACCCACTGCGCCAGCGCCGATTCCGGCGCGGGCGTATCGCCGCTGGAGGGCGAGGCGAGCTTCAGGCGATCGTCCAGTCCCAGGATGTAGAGCGAGCAGCGCGCGCCAAACGTGGCATGCACGAACGAGCCGGCCAACGCGACGATCTGCTCGGGCAGCAGGGCGGACGACAGTTCGCGCGCGAACTCGTACAGGCTGCGCGCGTCGGCCTCGCGCTTGACCGAGGCCTGCGCCTGCAGCCGCAGGCCGGCGGTCAACTGGCCGATCAGCAGCCCCACGCCCAGCAGCACGCCGAAGGTCAGCAGGTACTGCACATCGGACACCGCGAACGACGACAGCGGCTGCACGAAGAAGAAGTCGAACAGTCCGACGCTGACCACGGACGCCAGCGCGGCCGGCCCACGGCCATGACGCAAAGCCACCGCGGCCACCGCCAGCAAAAAGAGCATGACGATGTTGGTCTGGTGCAGCGTCGGGAAGGCAAGCGCCGACAGCGCCGTGGCCACGGCGCAATAGCACAGCGCCCACGCATAGCCCGCCAGCGGCCGCGCGCCGCGGTCGTCATCTGAAGGGCGGGCGCGGCGGCCGAGCGTGAACGGGTCGCGACCCGGCGGCGCCTGCGCGGGCAAGGGCGGCGCGCCCAGCCGGATGATGTCGATCTCCGGGCAACCAGCGGCCAGCATGTCGGCAAAGCTGTGGCGCCGCCACAGCCATCCCGGCGACATGACGGCGGTGAGCAGGGCGGTCAGCGACAGCCGCAGCCGCTGCCAGCCGCCCGCGCGGGTGCGCCCCACGATCGCCTTGGTGATGTTGTGGCGGCGCACGTAGCGGACGACGGCGTCGACCATGTCGCCGCCCGCCAGCGTCTCGGTGCGCGCGCCCAGCGCGTCCGCCAGCGCCAGGCTGTGCTGCAGCCGTTCGATCTCGGCGGCGGCGGGCGGGGCGGCGCGCGGCGTGTCGATGGTGACGACGTGCAGATCGCAATCGAGCTGCTGGCTCATGCGATGGGCGCTGCGGATCACGTATTCGGCGTCGGTATCGGAGCCGACGCAGGCGACGATGGCTTCGCGCGTGCGCCACACCGGCTCGATGGCGCGGTCGCGACGATAGGCCTGCACGTCGTCGTCCACGTGCTCGGCGGTGCGGCGCAGCGCCAGCTCACGCAGCGCGATGAGATTGCCCTTGCGAAAGAAATTGCGGGCCGCGTGGCGGGCCTGTTCAGGCAGGTAGACCTTGCCCTCCTTCAGGCGGCGCAGCAGTTCGTCGGCCGATAGATCGACCAGCATGACCTCGTCGGCCGCGTCGAACACGTCGTCGGGCACCGTTTCCCAGACGCGCACGCCGGTGATGCTGCCGACGGCTTCGTTCAGGCTGTCCAGGTGCTGCACGTTCAGCGTCGTCCAGACGTCGATTCCGGCCGCCAGCAGTTCCTGGATGTCCTGCCAGCGCTTGGCGTGGCGCGAACCTGGGGCGTTGGAATGGGCCAGCTCATCGACCAGCACGAGGGCGGGGCGGCGCAGCAGGGCGCCGTCGAGGTCGAATTCCTTGAGCGTGTGGCCGCGGTAGGCCACGTCCTTGAGCGGCAGGACCGGCAGGCCGTCGAGCAGCGTCGCGGTCTCGCGGCGGCCGTGGGTTTCCACGATGCCGGCGAGCACGTCCGTGCCCTGCGCCGCCTGCGCGCGCGCCGCGGCCAGCATGGCGTAGGTCTTGCCCACGCCGGCCGACGACCCGAAGTACACGCGCAGCTTGCCGCGCACCGCCTGGCGCTCGGCGTCGTCCAGGGTTTTCAAGAGCGCGTCCGGATCGGGACGCTCGCCAGCGATGTCAGCCATGAACGCGCGATGAAGGGGAGGAAACGGCTGGCAATACTATACGCCGCCGCATCAGCGCGCCACGCGCAGCTTGTCCAGCGCCAGGTTCAGCGTCAGCACGTTGACCACGGGTTCGCCCAGCGCGCCAAGCCACGGGGCGGCGGTATGGGCCCGGATCAGCGCATCGACCTCGCCGCGCGGCAGATTGCGGGCGCGCGCCACGCGGTCGGCCTGGTACGCCGCGGCCGCCGGACTGATGTGCGGATCCAGTCCGCTGCCCGACGCGGTGATCAGGTCGACCGGAACGGGCGCCGCATTGTCCGGATCGGCCGTCTTCAGGGCCGCGATGCGCGCTTCGATGGCCTCGGCCAACGCGGGGTTGCGCGGGCCGAGATTCGAGCCGCCGGATGCCGCCGCGTTGTACGGCATGGGCGCCGTGGCCGACGGGCGGCCCCAGAAGTATTGCGGCGATGTGAACGATTGGCCGATCCATTCCGAGCCGATCACCTTGCCGTCCTGCTCGATCAACGAGCCGGCGGCCTGGTGCGGAAACACGGCGGATGCGATGCCGGTGGTCAGGAACGGATATGCCAGGCCGGTGATGAGCGACAGCGCGGCGAAGAGGGTCAGCGCGGGGCGCAGGAGGCCGCCTTGGCGCGGCGTGGAGGTTGCGGTGGTCATGAGAAATTCCTTTGCATTGAGGGGCTGGGGTGGCGTCAGGCCTTACGCCCAGCCCAGCGCGGCCAGCACCATGTCGACCAGCTTGATGCCGGCAAATGGCACCAGGAGGCCGCCCAGGCCGTAGATGAGGAGGTTGCGGCGCAGGAGCACCGAAGCGCCCAGCGGGCGGTAGCGCACGCCCTTCAAGGCCAGCGGGATCAGCACCACGATGATCAGCGCATTGAAGATCACCGCCGACAGGATCGCCGAGGACGGCGTGGACAGCCCCATGATGTTCAGCACGTCGAGCTGCGGATAGACCGTGGCGAAGGCGGCGGGGATGATGGCGAAGTATTTGGCGACGTCGTTGGCCACGCTGAACGTGGTCAGCGCGCCGCGCGTCATCAGCATCTGTTTGCCGATCTCGACGATCTCGATGAGCTTGGTCGGGTTGGAATCCAGGTCCACCATGTTGCCGGCTTCCTTGGCGGCCTGCGTGCCCGAGTTCATTGCCACCGCCACGTCGGCCTGCGCCAGCGCGGGCGCGTCGTTGGTGCCGTCGCCCGTCATGGCGACCAGGCGGCCTTCCGACTGGTAGTTGCGGATGAGCTTGAGCTTGGCCTCGGGCGTGGCTTCGGCCAGGAAGTCGTCCACGCCCGCTTCGGCCGCGATGGACGCGGCGGTCAGCTTGTTGTCGCCGGTGATCATCACGGTCTTGATGCCCATGCGGCGCAATTCGGCAAAGCGCGACTGGATGCCGGGCTTGACGATGTCCTTGAGCTCGACGACGCCCAGCGCGCGGTTGCCGTCGCTGACCATCAGCGGCGTGCTGCCGCGGCGGGCCACGTCTTCGGCCAGGCGCAGAGCCTCGCCCGGCACGGCGGCGCCTTGCGCGGCAAGCCACGCCTGGATCGCGTCGACCGCGCCCTTGCGGATCTGGCGTTCGCCCAGGTCGACGCCGCTCATGCGCGACTGCGCGGTGAACGGCACGAATTCGATGCCGGTCATGCGCGGGGCGGGCGCATGGATGGCCTTGTCCGCCAGCGCCACGATGCTGCGGCCCTCCGGCGTCTCGTCGGCCAGCGACGCGAGGCGCGCGGCGTCCGCCAGTTCGCGCGGGGACACGCCGGGTGCGGGCAGGAAGGTGGAGGCCTGGCGGTTACCGAAGGTGATGGTGCCGGTCTTGTCCAGCAGCAGCACGTCGACGTCGCCTGCGGCTTCGACCGCGCGGCCCGACGTGGCGATCACGTTGGCGCTCATCATGCGGCTCATGCCCGCCACGCCGATGGCGGACAGGAGGCCGCCGATGGTCGTGGGGATCAGGCAGACCAGCAGCGCGACCAGCACGGTCACCGTGACCGCCGCGCCGCCGCCGGCCGCCGAGACGGCGTACAGCGAGAAGGGCATCAGCGTGACGACGACCAGCAGGAAGACCACGGTCAGACCCACCAGCAGAATGGTCAGCGCAAGCTCGTTGGGCGTCTTCTGGCGTTTGGCGCCTTCAACCATCGAGATCATGCGGTCCAGGAAGCTCTCGCCGGGATCGGCGGCGATGCGCACGAAGATCCAGTCCGACAGCACGCGCGTGCCGCCGGTGACGGACGAGAAGTCGCCGCCCGACTCGCGGATGACGGGCGCGGACTCGCCGGTGATGGCGCTTTCATCGACCGAGGCCACGCCGGCGATGACCTGGCCGTCGCCTGGCACCGTGTCGCCGGCTTCGACCAGCACGACGTCGCCGCGGCGCAGCAGGCCCGACGGCTGGCTGACTGCCTGGCCGCGCCATTGCGCGGGGTCGGCGTCTGCCGCATCGGCGTCGCGAAAGCCCTTGAGCAGGCGCGCGTCGATGGTGGTGCGCAGGCCGCGCAGCGTGGCCGCCTGCTGCTTGCCGCGGCCTTCGGCCAGCGCTTCGGCGAAGTTGGCGAACAGCACGGTGAACCACAGCCACACGGTGATTGCCAGGATGAATCCCGGCGGCGCCTCGGCTTGGCCGCGCAGGGCCATGATCCACAGCACGGTGGTGAGCAGGCTGCCCACGTAGACCACGAACATCACGGGGTTCTTGAGCTGCGCGGCGGGCGACAGCTTGCGCAGGCTGTCGACGATGGCGGGGCCGACCAGCGCGCGGGACCACATGCCGAAGGCGGGGGACGTGTCAGGCCGAGCCGCGACAGGTTGCGCTGCCGCAGCGGGCGACCGGGCAGCGCTGCCGCCCGAGCCGGTGGTTTCCATTTCAATCTTGGCCATGTTCTTTCCTAGCCTGTTGCGTCAAGGTTGCAGGTGTTCCGCGACTGGGCCGAGGGCCAGTGCGGGCACATAGGTGAGGGCGCCGACCAGCAGCACCGCGCCGATCAGCAGCGTCACGAAGAGCGGGCCCGTGGTGGGCATGCTGCCGGGCCCGGCGGGCAGCCGGCGCTTGGCGGCCAGCGAACCGGCCATGGCCAGCACGGCCACGATCACGGCGAACCGGCCGAACCACATCGCGATGCCCAGCAGCACGTTGTAGAAGGGCGTGTTGGCCGACAGGCCGGCGAAGGCGCTGCCGTTGTTGTTGGCGGCCGACGAGAGCGCGTAGAGGATTTCCGAAAAGCCGTGGATGCCCGGATTGAGCACGCCGGCCTGGCCCGCCGTCACGGACACGGCCAGCGCCGTGCCGCCCAGCACGAGCAGCGGGGTGGCCAGGATGACGATGGACACCATCTTCATGTCGAAGGCCTCGATCTTCTTGCCCAGGTATTCGGGCGTGCGTCCGATCATCAGCCCGGCGATGAAGACGCCCAGGATCGCGAAGGCCAACATGCCGTACAGCCCCGAGCCGACGCCGCCGTACACCACTTCGCCCAGCTGCATCAGCAGCATCGGCGACAGGCCGCCCATTGCCGACAGCGAGTCGTGCATGCCGTTCACCGCGCCGCAGGAGGCTGCGGTGGTGACCGTCGCAAACAGCGAGGTGGCGGCAATGCCGAAGCGTGTTTCCTTGCCTTCCATGTTGCCGCCGGGTGTGACCACGCCGGCCTGGACGGCCATCGGGTTGGGCTGCTGCTCAAAGTACGCGGTGGACAGCGCGAAGACGGCAAACAGCGCAGTCATCGCCGCCAGGATCGCGATGCCCTGGCGCCGGCTGCCCACCATCTCGCCGAAGGTGAAGCACAGGGCGGCGGGGATGGCCAGGATCGCCAGCATCTGCAGGAAGTTCGACAGGGGCGTGGCGTTCTCAAAGGGGTGCGCCGAGTTGGCGTTGAAAAAGCCGCCGCCGTTGGTGCCCAGCAGCTTGATCGCTTCCTGCGACGCCACCGGTCCCATGGCAATCGTCTGCGTGCGCGTGGTGACCGGGTCGGTGACCGCTGCGCCGGCTGCATCCAGCACGGGCTGGCCCTGCGCGTCCAGGCGCGGCGCGTCGTACTGCAACGCTTCGACCGTTTGCACTTCCTGGTAAGCGCTGAAGTTCTGGATCACTCCCTGGCTGACCAGCGTCACGGCCAGGACGAGCGACAGGGGCAGCAGCACATACAGCGTGCAGCGGACCATGTCGGCCCAGAAGTTGCCCACCGTGGCGGAGCAGTGCCGCGCCAGTCCGCGGATCAGGGCGAACAGCACGGCAATGCCGGTGGCCGCCGACACGAAGTTCTGCACCGTCAGCGCCAGCATCTGCGTCAGGTAGCTCATCGTGGATTCGCCGGCGTAGCCCTGCCAGTTGGTGTTGGCGACGAAGCTGATGGCGGTGTTCAGTGCTGAATCGGGCGACACGGCGCCCAGGCCCGCGGGGTTCAGCGGCAACAGCCCCTGCACGCGCTGCAGCGCATAGACGGCGGCAATGCCCACCACGTTGAATATCAGCACGGCGGCGGCATAACGCTTCCACCCCATCTCCGCCTGCGGGTCGATGCCCGCCAGCCGGTAGATGCCGCGCTCGATCGGCCGGCCCCAGGCGGTCAGCCGGGATCGGCCGTCTTCCATGGCGATGCGGATGTAGCGGCCCAGGATGGGCGCGATCGCAAGCAGGACTGCCAGGTACAGGACCAGCAGCCCGACGAATTCGGGGGTCATCAGAATTTCTCCGGTTTGAACAGCGCGACCAGCAGGTACACGAACAGGAATGCGGCCGTCAGGCCGCTCAGCCAGTAGAGCCAGTTCATGGCTGGTCTCCGGCGGACAAGGCGTCGCAGAACCGGACAAGGGCCCAGGTCAGCCCGGCCATCACGATGAAGATGGCGCTATAGATGAGATCCACGTTTTTTCTCCCCGGGAGGCTTGCTCCCTTCGAACAGGCCTGCGCGGCAGAAAGCGGATGCGCGCCGGGCAGGCGAGGTGACCATTCAGGACACCGGCAGGTTACGGAGCAGGGGGTAAAAACGGGGTATAGCTTGGCGGGCGGGGTGTAAACGGCGCGTAAAGATGCGCTGAGATACTGGCGCACCATGCCCGGAATCGGGCATGCTTCGCTGCACGGACGTGAACGGCGGCGCCATCCGTCATGGTCACTATCTGAGCAGCGCTCAAGAATTAGGGCGTCGGATGGGCGGTTTGGGACGAAAAATCCCAATATTTAGTACGACGACCCCAAAATGCACTTATATGGTGCATGGAATATGTAAATGAATGCTCCGTCTTAGGGCATTCCCCTAGTGTGGCATTCCCGCATCTGGTGCAGAATCTCTTCCCATGCAGGTGAGGAGACAAAGCCCTGCATGGGCAAATACCGGCGGCACCGGTACATAAAAAAAGTAAAGCAGTACTCAAAAAAAGCAAACGCACAACGGCTGGCACCAGGAAGTGCCAGCCGTTGTCGCATAAAAAGCCGGCAAATCAAGCTTCAGGGCTTTTCAAGCGCTGCGTTTGGCGATATTCAGATGGGATCTGCTTATCCACGCTATGCCGCAAACGCGCCTTACTCCGTCCCGGACATCCATCACGCCTTACTGGCGCCGCAACCTGCGGCTGATCGTTCTGCTGCTCGCCGTCTGGGCGGCGCTGACGTTCATCCCCTCGTACTTCGCACGCAGCCTCTCCTTCGATTTCATCGGTTGGCCCTTCGCCTTCTGGATGGCCGCCTATGGCGCTCCGCTGGCCTACCTGATCATCATCGCCGTCTACGCCCGGGTCATGAATCGCGCTGATGAGCGCGCCGACGAAACCGGGGAGCAGTCCTGATGCCGTTTTTCAGCGGAGATACGCCCCAGGAATTCCGCATCCGCCTGCGGCGCATCTATGTGCTGTACACGGCCGGCTTCGCGCTGATGATCCTGCTGATGGCGCTGGCCGAGATACTGGGCATGCCGCGCAATTGGATCGGCTACGTGTTCCTGCTGGTCACCGTCAGCCTGTACGCCGGCATCGGCATCGTCTGCCGCACCTCGGACCAGGTCGAATACTACGTCGCGGGCCGGCGCGTGCCGGCCATCTACAACGGCATGGCCACGGCGGCGGACTGGATGTCGGTGGCGTCCTTCATCGGCGTGGCGGGCACGCTGTACCTGACCGGCTACGGCGGGCTGGCCTACATCATGGGCTGGACGGGCGGGTACGTGCTGGTGGCGATGCTGCTGGCGCCGTACCTGCGGCGCTTTGGCCAATACACCATCCCCGATTTCATGGGCGCGCGCTACGGCGGCAACCTGCCGCGGCTGGCGGGCGTGGCCTGCGCCATTCTCTGTTCGTTCACCTATCTGGTTGCGCAGATCTACGGCGTGGGCATCATCACCACACGCATGACGGGCATTTCATTCGAGCTGGGCATCTTCGTGGCGCTGGGCGGGATGCTGGTCTGTTCGTTCCTGGGCGGCATGCGGGCCGTGACATGGACGCAGGTGGGGCAGTACATCATCCTGGTCATCGCCTACCTTGTGCCGGTGATCTGGCTGTCGGTCAAACACACCCACATGCCGTTGCCGCAGTTGTCGGGCGGGGCGGTGCTGCAGCAGGTGACCGAAAAAGAGGTCTACCTGCAAAACGATCCCTCCGAGATCGAGGTGCGCAGGATCTGGCAGCAGCGCGCCGACGAAATGGGGCGCCGCCTGCAGGCGCTGCCCGAGTCCTGGACGCTGGAAAAGGACAAGTTGCGCAGCCGGCTGGCCCAGTTGAACGCGGGCGATGCGCCCATGGTCGAGATCCGGTCGGCCGAACGCGAACTGGCCGCCTATCCGCCCACCATCGAGGATGCGAGCGCCACATGGTCGCAGGCCAAGGCGACCTTCGAGGCCCGGGCCGCGCCGCCCACCCCGCATGCCGAACCGTTCCCCGCGAAGGACCCCGAGGAACGCAGCAACATGCGCATCAACTTCCTGGCGATGGTGCTGTGCCTGATGCTGGGCACCGCCGGCATGCCGCACATCCTGATGCGCTCCTACACGACGCCGTCCGTCATCGAGGCGCGCAAATCGGTGTGCTGGTCGCTGCTGTTCATCCTGCTGTTGTATTTCATGGCGCCCGCGCTGGCGCTGCTGGTCAAGTTCGAGATCTATACGCAGGTCGTCGGATCGAACTTCCTTAGCCTGCCGAATTGGGTGCACGCCTGGAGCGCGGTCGACACCAACCTGCTCGACGTCAGCGACATCAACCGCGACGGCGTCGTGCAGCTCAGCGAGATCAGCATGGGGGCGGACGTGGTGGTGCTGGCCATGCCCGAGATCGGCGGGCTTCCTTATGTGATTTCGGGGCTGGTCGCGGCAGGCGGACTGGCCGCGGCGTTGTCCACGGCCGACGGCCTGTTGCTGACGCTGTCCAATTCGCTGTCGCACGACATGTGGTATCGGGTCGTGTCGCCGCGGATGTCGGCGGCGCGCCGGGTGATGGTGTCCAAGATCCTGCTGCTGGTGGTGGCGTTTGGCGCGGCGTGGGTCGCGGCGCGCAAGCCCGCGGACATCCTGTTCATGGTGTCGGCCGCGTTTTCGTTCGCGGCCTCGTCGTTCTTTCCGGCCCTGGTCATGGGCGTGTTCTGGCGGCGGGCCAACAAGTGGGGCGCCACGCTCGGGATGGCGGCTGGGCTGGCCGTGACGTTCGCCTACATGACGCATACGCATCCGTGGCTGCGGGAGTCGGTGCTCGGCATCGCGCGCACGCAGCCGGTGGATCTGTGGTGGGGCATCCAGCCGATCGCGGCGGGCGTGTTCGGTGCGCCGGTGGCGTTCCTGACGATTGTGGTGGTGTCGCTGCTGACGCCGCCGCCTGACCGGGCCACGCTGGCGCTGGTGGATTACCTGCGCAACCCGGACGCGCGGCATCCGCAGCCGGACAACACCTAGGGCGGAGGGCAGGCGGCCGGGCGGCGGTTTTCGGGATCGGCGCAGGCTGCCCACGCGGCCTCGGGCATCGCCTGCAGCAGCGTCAGGATCTGACCCGGCGCCCATAGCCACTGCACACCGCCGGGCGCGCGGCCCGCTGCCGTCCAGATGCGCCGGCGAGCGTCGGCGCTCAGGTCGAAGCGGCCATTGGCGCCGCTGTTGCCGCTGGCCAGCACAGACGACGGATCGCGCTTGGCGTCGTAGACATCGGCGTCGCCGCGCGGCTGCACGATGGCCCAGTCGTAGTGGTACGAGTCCAGCGACGGCGGCGTCCAGCCGGGGCCGGGCAACACCAGGATCGGGTGTTCGCCCTGGACGGCGCGGTACGGCAATGCGGCCTGCACGCCGAGGCCGTCTTCGGTTTCACGGACCGGCCGCAGGTAGCGTCGGGCGGCCTGGCCCTTGGCGTCATGCACGATGACCTCGTTCGCCTCGCCGGTTTCGGGCGAATGACGGATGGTCCGCAGCAGGCGGCCCGCGGCGTCATGCACGTAACGCACCTGCGGACGCGTGGCGCCGTCGCAGGCGCCGTCGGCCAGTTCTGCCAGCCAGCCGTTGGCGTCATGGCGAAGGCAACGCCGGACCGGGCGATTCTGGCGGCCGTCCCAGGCGCGGGAGTGGAGGTCGTAACCGGTCAATCTGCCGGCCGCGTCGTAGCGAAAGCGTGTTTCGTTGTCAGGCGGCGGCAGCGCGGGTCCCGGATTGGAGCGCGCCTCGTCCACCGCACGCGGGCTGTATTGGGCGATGCCGCAAAGATGCTGGCGGCCGTCCGCGCCACGCTCGAAACGCAGCAGGGTGGCGCCGATATGCGCGCCGGGCTCGGCCGCATAGACGGACCAGTCCACGTGTTCGGCCCAGATGACCGGCGTGGCGCGCGGGCCATCTGGCACCTGGACAGGAGGCAGCCAGCTCCGGATGCGGGAACCGTCCTTGGCCAGCAGCGTGTTGGTGTCGTCGAGCCGGACGTCGGCGACGACGGTCAGCTTTTCACTCGCGGCGGCGAGCGGCTGGCACAGGGCCAGGGCGAGCCCGGGCGCCGCGGACAGCGCGGCCAGGACCAGCACGCGCAGGACGCAATCAGTTCGCGGCATTGTGCAGCCACGCGACAAGACCCCACAGCTCGGCGCTGACGCCGCCCAGCCGCAAGGCCCCGTCGCGGGACTCCATCAGCAGGAAGGGATAGGCATTGCGTTCGAGCTTTCCGGCGGGCGGCAGCCGGTAAGGGGTGAAGTGGCCGGACGACAGCAGGTATGTGTTGGTCATGTCGCCCACGTCCACATGCAGATACCAGACGGTCAGATCCGTGCCCTTGAACGCGGCATCGGCTTCCGGATAGCTGCCGCCTTGGCCCGCGGGAATGCCGCTGGACAGCACGCCCATGAAGACCGGGCGCGGTCCGTACTGCGGGCGGTATTCGCCATCGCCGTTGCGGCGGGTGAAGGCCTGCCGGATGAAGCCGGCGGCTCGCGAGCCGGGCACCACGGACTTTTCGAACAGGGCGTCGAGCTGCGCGTCGTTCAACGGGCTGCGCGCGGCGGCCAGCCGGTCCATGTCCTGCGTGAAGACGGCCAGCCAGGTCCGGTAGCGCTTGAGCTCGGCCGCGCGGTCAAAATCCTGGGCGGATGCGCTGCCGGCGAAAAACCAGGCCAGGCACAGGCAGGCGGCAAGCGCGCGGCGCAGGAGGCCCTGCGCCAGGAAGCCCTGCGCCAGGAAGCCCTGCGCCAGGAAGCCTTGCCGGAGAACCGCGGCCATGGCGGTCAATGCGAGACGGATTTGGAAAAGACGTTCATCACCACCACGCCGGCGATGATGAGGCCGATGCCGATGAGCGCCGGCGTGTCCAGGTGCTGCTTGAACAGCACCGCGCCCACGATGGAGATCAGCACGATGCCCACGCCGGACCAGATCGCGTAGGCAATGCCCACGGGGATCTCGCGCAGGGTCAGCGACAGGAAATAGAACGAGATCAGGTAGCCGAAGACGGTGATGACGGACGGCACGAGCCGCGTGAATCCTTCGGAACCCTTGAGCGCGCTGGTGGCGAAGATCTCGGCGACGATCGCCACGCCCAGGTAGAGCCATTTCATTTGCGCGGGCCCTCGGACTGCCGCAGCAGCACCAGCAGGGCGCCGGCGCCGCCTTCGCGTTCGGGCGCCTCGGAAAACGCCATGACCTCGGCCTTCTGGACCAGCCACGTGCGCGCCTTGTCCTTCAGGACCGGCTCCAGGCCTTCGGAGTTGTAACCCTTGCCGTGCACGATGCGCACGCAGCGGATGCCGTGTTCCTGGCATTCGTCCAGGAACGACAGCAAGGCATGGCGCGCCTGTTCGACGCGCAGCCCGTGCAGGTCGAGTTCAGCCCCGGCGCGCCATTGTCCGCGGCGCAGGTTGCGCGCGGTGTCGGGCGCCACGTCGCCGCGCACGAAGGCGGTGCCGCCTTCGGACAGCAGATGCGTGATCTCGCCGCCGTCCGAGACGCCGGCATCGGCGCGGTTGGGCGTTTCGCCCAGCGCGTTGGCGCGGCGCAGGGCGGGCGCGGGTTCGGCGACGGGCTTGTGCGCGACGCGCTCCGTGTGCCGGATCGGCGTGACGGATTTCATCGAACGCTTGAACGCCGCCAGATCGTCCTCGGGGGGCGATGCCGCGCGCGCCGGCGCTGCCGCCGCCCGTTGCGGGGCGAGGGCGGCGCGTTCGCGTTCTTCCTGCAGGTCTTTCTTCAGGCGTTTCAGGTCGGCCACGCCGACCTTATTGCCCCGCATTCTCCAACCACCGTTGGGCGTCCAGGGCGGCCATGCAGCCCGTGCCGGCGCTGGTGATGGCCTGGCGGTAGACGTGATCCTGGACGTCGCCGGCGGCAAACACGCCAGGCACCGAGGTCATGGTGGCCATGCCGGACAGGCCGCTCTTGGTGACGATGTAGCCGTCCTTCATTTCGAGCTGGCCCTGGAAGATTTCCGTGTTGGGCTGGTGGCCGATGGCGATGAACGCGCCGGTGACGGCCATGTCTTCGGTCGCGCCGGTGTCCACGTGGCGAACACGCACGCCGGTCACGCCGCTGTCGTCGCCCAGCACTTCTTCCAGCGTGTGGAAGACCTTGAGCTCCATGTTGCCGTTTTCGACCTTGCTCATGAGCTTGTCGACCAGGATCGGCTCGGCGCGGAACTTGTCGCGGCGGTGGATCAGGGTGACCTTGCGGCAGATGTTGGACAGGTACAGGGCTTCTTCGACGGCGGTGTTGCCGCCGCCCACCACCACCACGTCCTGGTTGCGGTAGAAGAAACCGTCGCAAGTGGCGCAGCCGGACACGCCGCGGCCCATGAAGGACTGTTCGGACGGCAGGCCCAGGTACTTGGCCGAGGCGCCGGTCGCGATGATCAGGGCGTCGCAGGTGTAGATCTTGCCGGTGTCGCCGGTCAAGGTGAAGGGGCGCTTGGACAGGTCGACCTTGGCGATGTGGTCGAACAGCATTTCCGTGTTGAAGCGTTCGGCGTGTTTCTGGAAGCGCTGCATCAGGTCAGGACCCTGCACGCCATCCGCGTCGGCCGGCCAATTGTCGACATCCGTGGTGGTCATGAGCTGGCCGCCTTGGGCCAAACCTGTAACAAGAACAGGGTTCAGATTGGCGCGTGCCGCATAGACGGCCGCCGTGTAACCGGCGGGGCCGGAACCGAGTATCAAAACTTTAGCGTGCGTAGGCGTGGACATGGGCAGGTATCTTTAGGGTAACGCCCAATTATAATGAGCCGCATGCCGCGTATCTCGACTGCTTCTCCGCGCGCCTCGCGCAACACCCGCAACGGACCTTCGCCGCTGCAAACGCGCATTTCCGCGTTGCTGCGCGAAGCCCGCTGGATCCTCTTTGCCGCCCTGGCGGCCTGGCTCACCCTGGTGCTCGCCACCTGGAGCGCGTCCGACCCTGGCTGGTCGCACTCGGTTCCAGGCGATGTCGTGCGCAACCAGGGGGGACGCCTGGGCGCCTATCTGGCCGACATCCTCCTCTATCTATTCGGTTTTTCCGCCTGGTGGTGGGTCATCCTGCTGCTGCACCGCGTGCGCGCCGGCTACCGGCGGCTGGCCGCGCAGCTGCGCGTGGCCAATAGCAAACAGCCCGAAGTGCTGCCGCGCGTCCACTGGGAAGAGGGCATCGGCTTCTTCCTGCTGATGGTGGGCTCGCTGGGAATGGAAGCCCTGCGCCTGGCCAGCCGCGGCACACACCTGCCCGGCGCCTCGGAAACGGCCAGCGGCGCCGGCGGGGTCATCGGCCAGATGCTGGCCGGCCTGATCGGCAGCAGCATCGGCTTTACCGGCGCCACGCTGGCCTTTCTGGTCATGCTGGCCATCGGGCTCAGCCTGTTCTTCTCGTTCTCGTGGTTGGCGGTGGCCGAGCGTGTCGGTTCCTGGCTGGAAGGGCTGGTCCGCAAGATGCGCAATTCCTACACCGCGCGCCAGGACCGCAAGGTCGGCGAAGTCGCCAAGGCCGTGCGCACCGAACAGGTCGTGGCCAAGCAGGAAAAGCTGGTGCACGAGCAGCCGGTGCGTATTGAACCGGCCATCACCGTGGTGCCCAAGTCCGAGCGCGTCGAAAAGGAAAAGCAGCAATCGCTGTTCTTCCCACCCACGGGCGGCGCAGAAGGCGATCTGCCGGCCATCAGCCTGCTCGATCCGCCCCTGAACAATCAGGAAACCGTCTCGGCCGAGACCATCGAGTTCACCTCGCGCCTGATCGAAAAGAAGCTGGCCGACTTCGGCGTGTCGGTCACCGTCGTCGCGGCGCAGGCCGGTCCTGTCATCACCCGCTACGAGATCGAACCGGCCACCGGCGTGAAGGGTAGCCAGATCGTCAACCTGGCCAAGGATCTGGCGCGCGCGCTCAGCCTGGTCAGCATCCGCGTGGTCGAAACGATTCCCGGCAAGAACCTGATGGGCCTGGAACTGCCCAATCCGCGCCGCCAGATGGTGCGCCTGTCCGAGATCCTTGGGTCGCAGACCTATCACGCCAGCCATTCCGTGGTGACCATGGCGCTGGGCAAGGACATCGCCGGCAACCCGGTGGTGGCCGACCTGGCCAAGATGCCTCACCTGCTGGTGGCGGGCACGACCGGTTCAGGCAAGTCGGTCGGGATCAACGCCATGATCCTGTCGCTGCTGTACAAGGCCGACGCCTCGCACACCCGCCTGATCCTGATCGACCCCAAGATGCTCGAAATGAGCGTCTACGAAGGCATCCCGCATTTGCTGGCGCCGGTCGTCACGGACATGCGGCACGCTTCCAACGCCCTGAACTGGTGCGTCGGCGAAATGGAAAAGCGCTATCGCCTGATGAGCAAGATGGGCGTGCGCAACCTGGCCGGCTACAACACCAAGATCCGCGACGCGATCAAGCGCGAAGAGCCCATCCCCAATCCGTTCTCGCTGACGCCGGACCAGCCCGAGCCGCTGTCGCCGCTGCCGACCATCGTGGTCGTCATCGACGAGCTGGCCGACCTGATGATGGTCGTCGGCAAGAAGATCGAAGAACTCATCGCCCGACTGGCGCAGAAAGCGCGCGCAGCCGGCATCCACCTCATCCTGGCCACGCAGCGCCCCAGCGTGGACGTGATCACCGGCCTGATCAAGGCCAACATTCCGACCCGCATCGCGTTCCAGGTGTCGTCCAAGATCGACTCGCGCACCATTCTTGACCAGATGGGCGCGGAAACCCTGCTGGGTCAGGGCGACATGCTGTACATGCCGCCGGGCACCGGTCTGCCGGTGCGCGTGCACGGCGCGTTCTGCAGCGACGACGAAGTTCACCGCGTGGTCGAGAGCCTGAAGGCGCAGGGCGAGCCCAACTACGTCGAAGGTCTGCTGGAAGGCGGCCTGGACGGCGACGGCGCCGAGGGCGCCAGCAGCGTCACGGGCATCGGCGGCGACGCCGAATCCGACCCGATGTACGACCAGGCCTGCGAAGTTGTGCTCAAGCACCGCCGCGCGTCGATCTCGCTGGTACAGCGTCACCTGCGCATTGGTTACAACCGTGCGGCTCGGTTACTCGAGCAGATGGAGCAATCGGGTATGGTGTCGGCGATGCAATCCAATGGGAACCGCGAGATCCTGGTTCCCGCAGCCGCCGCCCGAGAGGAAGCATGATGAAGACGTATCGAAGCCTGGCCGCCGTGGCGGTCCTGGCCCTGTCGCCGACCTTGGTGCTGGCCGCCAGCGCGCAGGAGCAATTGCGCGCTTTCGTGACCACGGTCACGTCGGCCACCGGGTCGTTCTCGCAGTACACGGTGAATGATCAGGGCCGTACGCAGCCCGCGCAGACCGGGGTGTTTTCTTTCCAGCGTCCGGGCAAGTTCAAGTGGGCGGTGCAAAAGCCCTATGAACAGCTGGTGATTTCCGACGGCCGTCAGGTGTTCCAGTTCGATCCGGACCTGGCGCAGGTTACGGAGCGCAAGGTCGACGCCGCCATCGGCACGTCGCCTGCGGCCATTCTCTTTGGTTCGGGATCGCTCGAGCAAAGCTTTGACGTGTCCGCGTTGCCCGCCAAGGACGGCGTGGACTGGCTGCGCGCCAAGCCGCGCACGGCCGACGCCGGTTTTTCGCGCGTGGATATCGGCATGAAGAACAATCTGCCGGTGCGCGTGGAACTGCTGGATTCGTTTGGTCAGACCACCCGCGTGGATCTGTCGGGCATCCAGGCCAATCCGCAACTGCCCGCCAAGGAATTCCAGTTCACCGCGCCCAAGGGCGTGGATGTGGTGAAGATGTAGAGGCGGATTGAATGCCGCTGCAATGCAGGATGCCCGGTGGAAACCGGGCATTTTTGTTTTGAATGCGGTGTCTGGCGGCGGCCGTGCAACGAACCCGGTGTCTGACACCCGTGTGAGACGGTC
>NZ_DAMCTG010000023.1:25831-62380 GCF_032113835.1 Achromobacter sp.
GTCAGCCTGGACCGGCATTGCAGGGGTGTCAGACACCTGCCGACCTGCCGCAGCCGTGTATAGAACCCGGTGTCTGACACCCGTGTGAGACGGTCGTCAGCCTGGACCGGCATTGCAGGGGTGTCAGACACCTGCCGACCTGCCGCAGCCATGTATAGAACCCGGTGTCTGACACCCGTGTGGGACGGCCGTCAGCTTGGACCGGCATTGCAGGGGTGTCAGACACCTGCCGCAACTGTGCATTGAACCCGGTGTCAGGGCCGCTTATACGCCACGCAGTCGACTTCCACCTTTGCATCCACCACCAAGCTCGACTGCACGCAGGCACGCGCCGGCGGATTGGCGCCGAAGTACTCCTTGAACACCTTGTTGAACGACGCGAAATCACGCGCGTCGTCCAGCCAGACGCCGCAGCGCACGACGTGTTCGGGGCCGTAACCGGCTTCCTGCAAGATGCCGAGCACCTGCTGGATGGCCTTGTGGCTTTGCGCGACGATGCCGCCTTCGATCACTTCGCCGTTGTCCATCGGCACCTGGCCGGACACGTACAGCCAGCCGTCGGCGGCGACGGCGCGGGCGAAGGGCATGTGCGAGCCGCCCTGGCCGGTGCCGCCGGCCACGCCGTAGCGGGTGATGCCGTTGTTGTCGGGAGTAGGGGTAGCGCTCATGGGATGGTTCTCCTTGAAGATGTCCGGACGTAGCCGCGGCTAGGCGGCGGAAAGATCGGGATAGGACGCGCGCAGGTCGCCGCTGCGCGGCAGCCAGCGGCCGGCGCGCTCGCCGGTGGCCTGGCCCTTGCGGTAAGACAGGACGCCGTTGACCCACACCGCCTCGATGCCCGCCGCGGCCTGCACGGGTTCAGCGAAAGTGGCGCTGTCGATGACGGTGTCGGGATTGAACAGCACCAGATCCGCGTGATAACCCTCGCGCACGAAGCCGCGCTCGGCCAGACCGAAGCGGGCGGCGGACAGCCCCGTCATCTTGTGCACGGCCTGGGCCAGCGGGAACAGGCCCACGTCGCGGCTGTAATGACCCAGCACGCGCGGGAAGGCGCCCCACAACCGCGGATGCGGCATCGGATCGTTCGGCAGGCCGTCCGAGCCCACCATGGTCAGGCGGTGCGACAGCACGCGGCGCACGTCGTCTTCGTGCATGTTGTGATACACCGCGCCGGCCGGCTGCAGCCGCTTTGCCGCTTCCAGCAACGTCACGCCCCAGTCGGCCGCGATCGCGGCGAGCTTGCGGCGCGCCTGTTCCGGATGCGGCTCGGACCACGTGATGTCGATGTCGAATTCGTCCGTGACCTGCTTCAAATCCAGCGTCGACGAGCTGGCCGAATACGGATAGCAATCGCAGCCCACGTGCTGCATGCGCCCCGCGTTTTCCAGCGCGAACAGCACCTCTTTCGTGCGGCCCCAGTTGCCGGCCCCCGCGCATTTCAAGTGCGACACCACCACCGGCACACGCGCATGCAGGGCGATATCGAAGGCTTCCTGCATGGCTTCCAGGATGGCGGCAAATTCCGATCGCAGGTGCGTCGTGTACAGCGCGCCGAACTCGTCCAGGGCCTCGGCCAGCAGTTTGACCTCGGCCGTGTCCGCCTCGAACGCGGACGCATACGCCAGGCCCGTGCTCAGGCCGATCGCGCCATGCGCCAGCGCATCGCGCAACTGCTCGCGCATCGCCAGCACTTCTTCCCGCGTCGCCGCCCGGTCCAGCCGGTCCATGTGATTGCTGCGCAAGGCGGTGTGCCCGACCAGCGCGGCCACGTTGACGGCCGGTTGTGCGGCCTCGATGGCGCGGGTGTAGTCGGCAAAGGTGGCATAGCGGAAGTCCTCGCGCTTGCCCAGCAGGTTCATCGGGTCGGGCGGATCGCCGCGCAGCGTGACCGGCGAGGCGCTGATGCCGCAGTTGCCCACGACCACGGTCGTCACGCCCTGCGAAAGCTTCGGCAGCATGTCGGGCGTGCGGATGACGTTCGTGTCGTCGTGCGTGTGGACGTCGATGAAGCCCGGCGCCAGCGCCAGGTCGGTGCCGTCGATGATCTGGCGCGCCGGCGCGCCGGGCAGATCGCCGATGGCGGCAATGCGGCCGCCTTCCAGCGCCACGCTGGCGCGGATTTCCGGACCGCCGGAGCCGTCCAGGATCCGGACGTTGCCTATAAGGGTGTCGTACATCGTGGTTTCCAGATCAATCGCCCAGCGGCAGGCGGTTCGGCCCGCCGCGGTGCTCATCCAGCGCCAGCTTGATGCGGCGCAGGCGTTCGCGGTTTTCTTCCTGGTTCAGCATGGCCAGTTCGGTCGACAGCAGGTCGATGGCCAGCATCATCGCGTAGCGCGAGGCGGAGGGCTTGTAGATGAAGTCGGTCTCGTCGGTGCGGATCGGCAGCACCACGTCGGCCAGCTTCGCCAGTTCGGACGAGGCGTCCGTGATGGCGACGATGCTTGCGCGGTACTGCTTCACGATGCGCGCCGCGCCCAAGATTTCTGGCGTCAGGCCCGACGCCGACAACACCAACACGGCGTCGCGTTCGTCCAGCGTGGCCGCCACCATGCGCAGCAGCACGGCATCGCTGTAGACGGCGATGGGATAGCCCAGCCGCACCAGGCGTGACTGCACTTCCTGCGCCAGCACCGCCGACGCGCCGCCCATGCCGAAGACATAGATCATGCGCGCCCCGTCCACGATGGACGCGGCCGCTTCGAACAGCTGCTCGGTGAAGGCCGGCAGATGCGCGCGCAGCGTGCTCTCGATGTCGGCATAGATGCGCGCGTAGAACGTGCTTTCCTCGGCCGGCGCGGTGGGATCCAGGAAGCGGCTGCCCACCGTGCTGGCCTGCGCCAGCTTCATCTTCAGGTCGCGCGTGTCGTCGCAACCGACCGTGCGCGCGAAGCGCGAGATGGTGGCGATGCTGACGCCGGCCTTGGCGGCAAGCTGGTCCACCGTGGCGCTGGCGCTCCAGATGATGTCGTCCAGGATGGCGTCGGCCACCTTGCGTTCGGTCACGCTCAATGCGTCCCGCCGACTGCGTATCTGGAAGACGATGTCGCGGATGATGTTCATGTGTGATTCCTGGATCAATTCGGGCGGGCTCAGGCCGCGAGCGCGGGATCGTCGAGGCGGATGCAGGACACGTAGTGGCCCGCGCTGACGCCGACGGCCGGTGGCACGGCCGCGGCACAGGCGTCGATGGCGTGCGGGCAGCGCGTGCGGAACACGCAGCCGGAAGGCGGGTTCACCGGGCTCGGGATATCGCCCTTCAGGAGGATACGCGAACGCGGGGCGCGCGGATCCGGCACGGGCGCGGCGGACAGCAGGGCGCGCGTGTAGGGATGGCGGGGGCGGGCATAGACTTCGCTGGTCGGCCCGCGCTCCATGACGCGGCCCAGGTACATCACCACCACGTCGTCGCACAGGTAGTCGACCACGGCCAGGTCGTGCGCCACGAACAGCATCGTCAGGCCCAGGTCGCGCTGCAAGTCCTGCAGCAGATTCAGCACCTGCGCCTGCACCGACACGTCCAGCGCGGACACCGGCTCGTCGGCCACGATGAAATCCGGCTCCACCGCCAGCGCGCGCGCAATGCCGATACGCTGGCGCTGGCCGCCCGAGAACTCATGCGGATAGCGGCGGCTGTGGTCCGCGTTCAAGCCCACGCGTTCCAGCAGTTCGCCGATCCGCTCGGCGCGGCGGTTCTGCGCCAGCTTGTGCGTGTCCAGCGCCTCGCCCAGGATCTCGGCCACCGTCATGCGCGGATTCAGGCTGGCGTACGGGTCCTGAAACACGATCTGCATGCGGCGGCGCCACGGCAGCATCTGCTTTTCGTTCAGCTTGGTGATGTCCTGTCCGTCGAACACGATGCGGCCGGCGGTGGGGGCGAACAGGCGCAGCAACGCGCGCCCGGTCGTGGTCTTGCCGGAACCGGATTCGCCCACCAGGCCAACGATGGTGTTGCGCGGCACGTCGAAGCTCACGCCGTCCACGGCGCGCACGACGGGGGCGTTGCGTGACTGCGAGGTCGGAAAGTGGACTTTCAGGTCGTCGATGCGCACCAGCGGCTCGGCGGCGCGGGGAGTCGGAATGCTCGTCATATGGGGTTCACCTTGATGCAGCGGGCGCGGTGTTCGGCCTGCACCGTCACTAGGTCGGGCACGCCTGCGCGGCAGTCGTCCGCGGCCAGCGGGCAGCGCGGCGCAAACGTGCAGCCGGCCGGCAGCGACAGCACGCTGGGCACGTTGCCCGGAATGGCGCGAAGACGTTCGCCCGACGCCAGCAGCGCGGCGGTCGGCAGACAGGACAGCAGGCCGCGCGTGTAGGGATGCGTGGGCTTTTCGAACAGGTCGTAGACGCCGGCGTCCTCGACCACGCGCCCGGCATACATGACGGCTACGCGATGCGCGATCTCGGCCACCACGCCCAGGTTGTGCGTGATGAAGAGAATGCTCATGTTCATCTCGGCCTGCAGACGGCGGAGCAAATCCAGGATCTGCGCCTGCACCGTCACGTCCAGCGCCGTCGTGGGCTCGTCGGCGATCAGCACGGCGGGATTGCAGGCCAGGGCCAGCGCGATCATTACGCGCTGCCGCATGCCGCCCGACATCTGATGCGGGTATTCGTTGACGCGGCGATCGGCCGCCGGGATCTCCACGCGCTCCAGCATCTCGCGGGCGCGCTTCAATGCCGCGGCGCGCGAGCCGCCTTCGTGCTGCAGCACCGCCTCGGCGATCTGGTCGCCCACGGTGTACAGCGGGTTCAGGCTGGTCATGGGCTCCTGGAAGATCATCGCGATCTCGGCGCCCCGGATGCGTTGCAGTGTGGCCGGCGTCGCGTGCGCCAGGTCGTGCTGGACGCCCTGGCGGTCGCGGAACAGGATCTTGCCGGCCTCGATGCGGCCCGCCGGCTTGGGCAAGAGGCCCATGATGGACAGGCTGGTCACGGACTTGCCGGAACCGGATTCGCCGACGATGGCCAGCGTTTCGCCGCGGGCCAGGTCGAAGGTGACGCCGTCCACCGACTTGGCGATGCCGTCGCGGCTGTGGAACCAGGTTTTCAGGCCTTCCACCGACAGCACGATGTCTCGGGTGCTTGCGGTCATGTTTTACAGCTCCTTGCGCAGGCGCGGATCGAGAACGTCGCGCAGGCCGTCGCCCACCAGTTGCAGCGACAGCACGGACAGCACGATGGCGATGCCGGGAAAGATCATGATCCAGTCCGCCGAGCCCATGTACTGCTGGCCGGCGTTGATCATGGTGCCCCAGGTCGGAATGTCGGGCGACACGCCCACGCCCAGGAACGACAGGCCCGCTTCGGCCAGGATCGCGTACGCGAAGATGAAGGTGCCCTGCACCAGGATGGGCGACACCAGGTTGCGCAGCACGTGCACGGTGACGATGCGCCACGTCGGCACGCCCAGCGCGCGGGCCGCTTCCACGAAGGGCAGCTCGCGGATCACCAGCGTCGAGGCCCGTACGATGCGGGCGAGGCGCGGCGTGTACACGATGCCCAGCGCGATCACTACGTTGACCAGCGACGGCCCCAGCGCGGCCACCAGCGAGATCGCCAGCAGGATGTCGGGGAACGCCATCATGGCGTCGATCAGCCGCGACACGAACTTGTCGGCGGTGCGGAAGAACCCGGCGATCAGCCCCAGCGCAATGCCCAGCACGCTGGACAGGATGACAACGGAAAAGCCCACCATCAGCGACAGCCGTCCGCCGTGGATGACGCGGCTGAAAACGTCGCGGCCGAAGTCGTCGGTGCCGAACCAGTGCGCGGCGCCGGGCGCCTTCAGGCGATTCATGATGGACAGCTTGAACGGATCGTAGGGGCTGATCCACGGCGCCAGCAGCGCGGCGGCCGCCAGCACCACGATCACGATGAGGCTGATCAGCACCGTCTTGCGCGACACCAGCAGGCGCAGGACCTGCCAGCGGTCCGAGCCGGGATTCATGGAAGTTGCAGTCGTCATGTCGATGGCTCAGTAACGCACGCGGGGGTCGACCACGAGGTACAGCAGGTCGATGAACAGATTGATCAGCACGTAGATGGCCGCGATGATCAGCAGCGCGCCCTGGATGACCGGATAGTCCCGCCGCAGCACGGCCGACACCACCAGGCTGCCCACGCCGGGCAGGCCGAACACGGTCTCGGTCACGACGGCGCCGCTGATGAGCAGCGCCGTGGTCAGGCCCAGCACCGTCAGGATCGGGATCAACGCGTTGCGCACTGCGTGCTTCAGGATGACCTTGCGTTCCGGCAGGCCCTTGGCGCGCGCCGTGCGCACATAGTCGTCGCGCAGCACGTCCAGCATGCTGGCGCGGATGAAGCGGGTAATCAGCGCCGAATTCACCAGTCCCAGCACGACCGCGGGCAGGATCAGGTGCGAGAGGCGCGTGGCGAGCGAGGCGTCCGGCCCGCCATAGCCGGCCACCGGCAGCCAGCCCAGCTTCACGGAGAACACCTGCATCAGCAGCAGCCCCAGCCAGAAGCTCGGCACGCTGGATGTGAACATCGAGAACGACAGCACGGACTGGTCCAGCGTCGTGCCGCGTTTGACCGCCGACAGAATCCCGACCGGCAGCGCGATGGCGCTGGCGATCAGCAGCGACATCAGCGTCAGCAGGATCGTCGGTTCGGCCCGGTCGGCCAGCGCGGACAGCACCGGCTTGTTCATGAAGATGGACTGGCCCAGGTCGCCCTGCACCAGCTTGCCCAGCCACGACACGTACTGCAGCGCCACGGGCTGATCCAGCCCGAGCTGCGCGCGCAGGGCGGAGATGTCCTGCTGGCTGGCCTGCGGGCCGAGCATCACGGCGGCCGGGTCGCCGGGCGTGAGGCGGATGATGACGAACACGATGGTCGCGACGATGAACATCACGGCCACCAGCCCGACCAGCCGATTCAAGAGATAACGCAACACGGTGAAGTCCTGGAAATCATTCTCGTGGGCGCGAGCGGATCGCGCGGTCTGCGGTGGCGGGCGGCAGCGGCCGCCCGCCGGGCAGGGGGCTTACTTGGCCGCCTTCCAGGCGTTCCAGAAGTACGGCCACGGCACCGCCTGCGTGCCTTGCAGTGACGGCGAGCGCGCGGCCTGCGCGTTGAAGTCGCCCACCTTGATGAACGGCACTTCGTCGTACACGGCCTGCTGCACGTCGGCCCAGCGCTTGACGCGCTCTTCCTGCGAGCCGGCCTGGTTGAAGGCGTCCAGCACCTGGTTGCGGCGCGGCGTGTCCCACCAGCCCGGCGCGTCCTTGGACGGGAAGTCGATCAGCGCGGGTTCAGGCAGGAAGGGGCTGTGGGTAATGAAGATGTCCCACACGGCTGGATCCTGGCGGCGCTGCGTCAGCGTGGCCCAGTCCACGACCTGCATGTCCACCGTGAAGCCGGCGGCCTTCAGGTATTCGGCGGCGACCAGCGCCATCTTGTAATGGAACTCGTACTGCTGGCTGGTCAGGATGCGGATCTTGCGGTCCTGCACGTTGGCGCCGTCCACCAGCTTCTTGGCCGCGGCGGCGTCGCCCTTGTTGTAGACCTTGCCGCCCAGCGACGTGGCCCACGGGAAGCCTTCCGGATACAGGTCGCCGTTGAGCTTGTAGAAGTTCTTGTCGCCGAACGCCGCGAACAGCATGTCCTCTTCGTTCAGGGCCAACTGCACCGCCTGGCGCACGGCCTGGTTCGACATGATGCCCTGCTTGGTGTTGAGCACCAGGCGCGGCCAGCCGAAGGGCTTGAGCATGACCGGATCGGAGCGGCCGTTCTTCAGCTTGGGCAGCGACTCCACGGGCAGCGAATCCACATAGTCGAACTGGCCCGCCACCGCGCTTTCCACGCGGGTGTTGGCATTGCTGACCGGCACAAAGCGGATCTCGTCCAGGTATTGCTTGCGCGCGCCGCCGTAGCCGTTGGGCTCGCCTTCGCGCTGCTTGTAGCCGTCAAAGCGCACCAATTGCACGTACTGGTCGGGCACGCGGGCCTTGAGCTGGTAGGGGCCAGTGCCGATGAACTCGGTCAGGGCCGGCGCGATCTTGCCCTTGGGCATGACGACCGCGGCGCTGTTGTTCATGGCCAGCAGCGCGGTCAGCGGCGCGTACGGCTGCTTGAGCGTGATGCGGATCGTGTTGGCGTCCGGGGCCTCGATGCCGCTGATGATCTTGGCGGCCATCTTGCCGCGCGTGGCGGTCTCGGTCCAGCGCTTCAGCGACGCCAGCACATCCGACGAATCCATTTTCGAGCCGTCATGGAACGTGATGCCCTGGCGCAGCGGGATCGTATAGACCAGCCCGTCGGCCGACACTTCCGGCATCTTGTCGGCCAGGAGCGGCGTCAGGTTCCACTTGGCGTCGAAGGTGTACAGCGTCTCGAAGAAGTGCTGGGTCAGGATGCCGACGAGGTCGGCCGTGCTGGTCATCGGGTCCAGCGTCGGCGGCTCGCCGATGGTGGCGACAGAGATCGTGCCTCCCTTGACCGGCGTGGCACAGAGGGCGGGGGTCGACAAAGCGGTCAAGCCAATTGCGCCGGCCGCGAGCAGGCTCTTCAGCCCACCGCCTCGCCGGGAGGTACGGAAGTTCATGATTCTCTCTCCAGAGGAACAGAAACAGGTTGTCGCGTGAAATCGGATGAGCGCCGGGAGCCCGGATGCTGCGGTCCCCTGTGGGCCTGGCGCGGTGCCGCGGGCTGGGGGACTAGAAGAAGGTTTCGGCCACGCCGGTGACGCCGTAGTGCTCGTTCACCAGCAGGATCTGGCGCCATTTGTCGAACGTCAGGCAGGGATGCGAGATGTCGAAGGCGATCATGTCGCCGACCTGGATGTCGTCGCCGTCGCCCACCTGCATGAAGGCATGCTGGTCCATCATCGCGGACAGCTTCCAGTGGGCCGGCGCGGCGCCGGGCTGCACCGAACCGGGCCGGTAAAGCAGGGCAGGGGTGGGCAGGCCCGCGTCGAAGGCGGCGTCGCGCTTGCCCATTGCGATGATGGCGCGGCCGGGCTCGGGCAGCGACTGCACGTAGGCCCAGACCTGCAAGGCAGGTTGCAGGCCGGGCTCCATCTTGCGCGCCACCGGGTTCTGCGCGTTGATGCGCTCGGCCGCGGTGCGGTAGATGCCCACGTCGTGCGACAGGTAGCAACCCGGACGCAGCACCACTTCCAGCGCGCCGCCGATGTCCAGTTGCGAAAATTCCTCGGCGACCACGTCGAACCAGGCCGAACCCGCGCCGGAGATGATGGCCGGACCGTTCTTGCGCAGGCGGCCCGCGGCGGCCAGGCCGCGCAGCGCATCCGTGGCGCGGCGCAGGAACGCGCGGATGGCGCTTTCTTCCTGCAGCACGCCTTCATAGACTTCGATGCCGGCCAGCACCAGGCCGGGCCAGCGGGCAATCTCGTCGGCGACCGCCTGCAACTGTGCGTCATCGCGCACGCCGGTGCGTCCGCCGGCCGGGCCCAGTTCGATCAGGACGGGCAGCACCTTGCCTTCGTCGCCGAAGAACTTGCCAAGCTGTGCGGCGTTGGCGGCCGAATCCACGATGCAGAAGAACGTGAAAGCGGGATCCTGCAGCAGGCGCGCAATGATGGCCATGTTGGCGCGGCCCACGAGCTGGTTGGCCATCAGCACCCGGCGCACGCCGTGCTGGTAGGCCGCCAGCACCTGCGGCGCGGTCGCCAGCGTGATGCCCCAGGCGCCGTTGTCGATCTGGCGCTTGAACAGCGCCGGACTCATCGTTGTCTTGCCGTGCGGCGCCAGCTTGACGTGATAGGCCTCCATGAACTGCTGCATCCACTGCAGGTTGTGGCGCACGCGGGCCTCGTACAGCACGGCTACGGGCAGGCTCACGTCTTCGTTCAGCAGATTCCAATTGAGCGCCGCCACGTCGGCGGTCGTACAGGACTCGGGAAACGCGCCCAGGCCTTTGCCATTCACGTCCAGCGGCGCTGCGGGGGAGGAGGAGTTGGTCATGGCGGCGTTCCGGTATGGAAAATATTTACGTCAAAACTGGTTTTTTTCATTATCGTGAAAGAAATTTACAAGCGGGAGCTAGGAGTTTCCCGTAGCCCCGGCCGCGCCGACGGTGGGAAAATAGGTCCATGCTGCGCGCCCCACAGGGCGCGCCCGTGCTTAGACAAAGGAAAAGCCATGCTGAAAGTCGCCCTGGGCCAGTTCGCCGTCAGCCGCGTCTGGGAAGAAAACGCGCAGGTCTGCATCGACCTGATGGAACGCGCCCGCGCCGGCGGGGCGGGCCTGCTGGTCCTGCCCGAAGGGATCCTGGCCCGAGACATCACCGATCCGCAGATCGTGTTAAAGGCCGCGCAGCCGCTGGACGGCCCGTTCATCACGCGCCTGCTCGCGGCCAGCCGCGGTTCGGACCTGGCCACGATGATGTGCGTCCATGTGCCGACAGGCGAGGGCCGGGTGTGGAACACGCTGGTCACCATCCGCGACGGCCAGATCCTGTCGCAGTACCGCAAGCTGCACCTGTACGACGCCTTCACCATGAAGGAGTCCACCAATGTCACCGCCGGCACCGACATCCCGCCGTTGCTGGACATCGCCGGGCTGCGTGTCGGCCTCATGACCTGCTACGACGTGCGCTTTCCCGAACTGGCCCGCCGGCTGGCGCTGGACGGCGCCGACCTGCTGGTGCTGCCGGCCGCCTGGGTGCGCGGTCCGCTCAAGGAAATGCACTGGGAAGTCCTGGTGACCGCGCGGGCGCTTGAAAACACCTGCTACATCGCGGCCACCGGCGAATGCGGCGAACGCAATATCGGGTGCAGCATGGTCGTGGACCCGCTGGGCGTCGTCACGGCACGGGCCGGCGAAGCGCCCGCGCTGGTCTTTGCCGACATCGACCCCGAACGGCTGGCCCATGCGCGCAAGGTATTGCCCGTGCTGGCCAACCGCCGGTTCGGCCCGCCCGAACTGGCGTAGGCCGGCCACGCTGCCGCCGCGCGGGGCGGCCGGCAGGCGAGGGGGCCGAGCCGGACATGGTGTAATGCAGGCTTGAAATCCTTGCTGTATTCCTTCATCTGCTGCCAATGAGCAACGATCTCTTCGCGGCCGATCCTGCGCATCGGCCCTACGTTCCCCTGGCCGAACGCCTGCGTCCCCGCACATTGGCCGACGTGGTCGGCCAATCGCACCTGCTGGGACCCGACAAGCCGCTGCGCGTCGCCTTCGAATCCGGCCGTCCGCACTCCATGATCTTCTGGGGACCGCCGGGCGTGGGCAAGACCACGCTGGCGCGCCTGATGGCCGACGGCTTCGATGCGCAGTTCATCGCCATCTCGGCCGTGCTGGGCGGCGTGAAGGACATCCGCGACGCCGTGACGGTGGCGCAGATCGCGCAAGGCCAGGGCCGCCGCACGATCCTCTTCGTCGACGAGGTGCACCGCTTCAACAAGGCGCAGCAGGATGCCTTCCTGCCCTATGTCGAAAGCGGGCTGTTCACGTTCATTGGCGCGACCACTGAAAACCCTTCGTTCGAAGTCAATTCGGCTTTGCTGTCGCGGGCGCGCGTCTACGTGCTGCAGTCGCTGACGGCCGAAGAGCTGCAGCAGCTGGTCGACCGCGCGGTGCAGGCGCTCAACGAAGGCCAGGATGACGGCGCGGCCATCCGCATCGAACCCGACGCGCGCGAACAACTGGCCGCCTGGGCCGATGGCGATGCGCGCCGGCTGATCAGCGCGGTGGAAGTCGTGGCCGAATCCGCGCAGTCCGCGGGACGCGACACGGTGGATGCCGCCTGGCTGGAAATCTCGTTGTCGCAGAACCTGCGGCGCTTCGACAAGGGCGGCGACGCCTTCTACGACCAGATCAGCGCGCTGCACAAGTCGGTGCGCGGCTCCAATCCGGACGCGGCGCTGTACTGGTTCTGCCGCATGATCGACGGCGGCGCCGATCCCAAATACCTGTCGCGGCGCCTGGTGCGCATGGCGGTGGAAGACATCGGCCTGGCCGACCCGCGCGCCACGGACCTGGCGGTGAACGGCGCCGACATCTACGAGCGCCTCGGTTCCCCCGAAGGCGAGCTCGCGCTGGCGCAGGCGGTGGTCTACATGGCGTGCGCCGCCAAGTCCAACGCCGTCTACAACGCGTACAACCAGGCGCGCAAGTTCGCGGCGGAACACGGCAGCGCGCCGGTGCCCATCCACCTGCGCAACGCGCCGACCAAACTGATGAAACAGCTGGGCCACGGCAAGGCCTATCGCTACGCGCACGACGAGCCCCACGGCTACGCCGCGGGCGAGCAATATTTCCCTGATGGACTCAAGCCTTCCTTCTATCGGCCGACCGATCGCGGCCTGGAGGCTAAAATCCAGCAGAAGCTGGCATTCCTGCGCGAGCTGGACGCGCAGGAACGCGCCAAGAACCGGTGACGGGCAAGCCCCGCCGCCTTTTTTTTCAACCTCACCGACCTCACCATGCTAGACCCGATACTGCTGCGTAAAGACCTGCAAACCGTCGTAGACCGCCTCAAGACCCGCGGCGTCGCCTTCGACACGGAACGGTTCAACGACCTGGAGTCTCGCCGCAAGGCCGTCCAGACCGAGACCGAGTCCCTGCAAGCCCGCCGCAATGCGCTGGCCAAGCAGATCGGCCAACTGAAGGCCAAGGGCGAGGACGCCAGCGCCGTCATGGCGGAATCGCAGGCCGTACCCGAGCGCCTGAAGCAGCTCGAGGAAGAGCTGGCCGCCCTGCAGCAGCCGCTCAACGACCTGCTGATGTCGGTGCCGAACCTGCCGCACGCCAGCGTGCCGCTGGGCGAGTCCGCCGACGACAACGTCGAGGTCCGCCGCTGGCTGCCCGGTGAAGCCGGCGCCGACGGCAATCCGCCCGCGCTGGGTTTCGAGGCGCGCGACCACGTGGCGCTGGGCGAACCGCTGGGCCTGGACTTCGACATGGCCGCCAAGCTATCGGGCGCGCGCTTTTCGTTCATGCGCGGTCCCATCGCCCGTCTGCATCGTGCGCTGGCCCAGTTCATGCTGGACCTGCAAACCGGCACGCACGGCTATACCGAGTGCTACACCCCCTACATCGTCAACGCCTCGACGCTGTACGGCACCGGCCAGTTGCCCAAGTTCAAGGACGACATGTTCGCGGTCTCCAAGGGCGGCGGCGACGACGATCCCAAGGTCGACGACCAGGGCAAGCCGTACGTGCGTGAAGACCAGTACCTGATTTCCACGTCGGAAATCACGCTGACCAGCGTGGCCAGCGGCGCGATCCAGGCCGCCGCCGACCTGCCGCTCAAGCTCACCGCGCATACGCCGTGCTTCCGCTCCGAAGCCGGCAGCGGCGGCCGCGACACCCGCGGCATGATCCGCCAACACCAGTTCGACAAGGTCGAAATGGTGCAGATCACGCAACCGGAGCAGTCGTACGACGCGCTGGAGGAAATGGTCGGTCATGCCGAGCGCGTGCTGCAGTTGCTGAACCTGCCGTACCGCGTCGTGCTGCTGTGCACGGGCGACATGGGCTTCGGTTCGGCCAAGACCTATGACCTGGAAGTGTGGCTGCCGGCGCAGAACACTTGGCGCGAGATTTCGTCGGTGTCGAACTGCGAAACCTTCCAGGCCCGCCGCATGCAGGCGCGTTTCCGCAATGCCCAGGGCAAGCCGGAATACGTGCACACGCTGAACGGTTCGGGATTGGCCGTGGGCCGCGCGCTGGTCGCCGTGCTGGAAAACCACCAGCAGGCCGACGGCAGCGTGCTGATTCCGGAAGCGCTGCAGCCTTATATGGGTGGTATTGCGGTACTCAAACCCTGATATTGCCGCGCGTCCATCGGCCATATGGCGGATAAAAAGACGGAGCCTTCGGGCTCCGTTTTTTTTTATCATTGCCGACATATTCCTGTCGTTTTGGAACGCTATCGTGCTCGCGTGAGTGCTTGATTTTTGATGTGAGCAATTGTGTATTTGGCATAAAAGGGCCGGATAGTTACGGCACAATACACCGGCGTTCTACACGCTTCATTCACTTATATAACAAGGAGTTGTCCATGACTTCAAGAATGATTGGAGATTTTCGTGTGAGATGCTCTGTGGCAAAGGAAGACGAGCAGGGCTATCGGGTGCAAATATGGACCCGCCGTATTGGCGGTACCGCACCGGAAAAATGCTGGACCGTGCCGGGACAGCCGCCCTTCGCCGAGTTGCACGAAGCAGAACAGGAAAGCCGTCATCTGTTTCAGGGCATCAATGGTGTGCGTTTTAACGGTGAACCGGAGTTTGCTCATGCGTCCGCATAATGGTTGGTGGCGGGCGTCCAGTGCGCCGCGCCGCTGGATTGATCTCGTTCAGGAATCTCCGCGTTGGGCCGATGACAAGGCCAAACCGGTATCGCAACAACCGGCCTCGCTGGCTGCCAAACCTGTGCAGGCGCCTGCTGCCTGACAGGGCATCGCGCGGGGCACCGGACATTGCCTCGACGAAAAAAAGGCCACTCGCTAGAGTGGCCTTTGCTTTTGCAGCAAGCTGGAATCAGTGACGGTGGTGGCCATTGCCATGGCCGCGGTAATGGCCATGGCCATGCCGAGGGCCGCGCCAGTCGCGGCGATCGTAGTAGCGGCCGCCGCCGTAGTACACCGGCCCCGGATAAACCACGGGCGGCGGCGCGACATACACGGGCGCCGGACGGTAATACACCGGCGGGGGCGGCGCCACGTAGACGGGCGCCGGGGCTACATAGACGGGCGCGGGGTAGACGACGCCCGGCACGCCGATGGAGATGCCGACGTCCACGCGTGCCAGGGCAACGCTCGAGATCATCAAGCCCGCGGCGCCAATACCTGCAATAAGCCATTTTTTCATCTTGCACCTGCCCGCTGCGAATCACAGCAAAGTTGAGTATTCATTGCCGCCATTTTCGGCGGTTTCCGCCAGCTATTCGTAAGCAGCGGGGCCGCAATAGCGACAATCCGCAACCGCCCCCCTTTTTAGACGCGTATGCCTGCTGCAGTGCGGCAGCGGGCGTCCGCTGTGGCGGAATCCGTATTGAAGTCGATTGAAATGGGATGGAATTGATTGAAGCGGGGGAGCGGCGTTACACCTGGACACCAACTCCAGGCGGGCGGCTGGAGCCGGTGTTGCACCGGCGCGCCAGCCGCCTAGTAATCCGACTTGTTGTAGGGCGTGGTCTGGCGGTATTCGACCACCCACACCCAGGGATTCGCCGCCCACGCATGTGAGCCGTAACGTTCGCACCACATCAACGCGAACGCAGTCTGCAGCGGCACGCCCGGCAATAGTGCGGAACTCTGATAAAGCGACTGCGTGCCTTCGGCGCGCGCGTCGGCCTCGGTCAGATTTTGCAGCCGCTGAATGCGTACGCCCACTATGACGGCGCTGGCAAACGGCGCGCCCGCCTCGTCGGCGAGGATGATGGTCTCGCCCGATTTGCCGTACGGACACCTGACCCAGCTCGAGGTCTTGCGCATTTCGGAAGGGCTGTCGGGTGATGGCCCCATGGCCACCCATCTGCCCGAATCCGCGGCGTCCGCGTACCAGACCGTGGTGAACTTGGACGGCTGCGGCTTGAGGATGCGCCGGCTCTGAACCTTTGCTCCATCCAGAATGGCTTGCTTGAGCGGTTCGCTGAATTGAAGTAACTGCCGTTTCATGTGCTAGCTGTATCCCTCGCGATGAACGCTTAGCGCGCTTATTGCTGTTATGGCCGGGGCCCGCACGTGCCACCTGCTTGAAATGTGCTCAAGCTCTGCATGCGGAGTATGACGTGTCACGACTTACCTGTCAGGGGGGCGCTTCATTTCTGTTGTCTTTTTGAAAATGGCGAGACGTTATTTGTATACTCGACGCATGACTACCGACCTCCACAATCTCAAGCCCGGTTACTACTGGTACACCATGGCCAACGACCCGCTGGCCGTCATCCATATTCATGAAGACGGCGGCGCCACGCTCATGGGCACGGACTATCGCATCGGCGCCGAAGGCGTCGCCGACATGGTTCGGCAAGGCGAGCGCTTCTTCTGGATCGAGCCGCCCCAAGTCTGAGATGGCGGATCTGCTCCTCAAGAGCGTTCGCACGGCACAAGGCGAGGGTGTTGACGTCCTGGTGCGCGGCGGCCGCATCCTGCGGATCGGACCCGGCCTCGATGCCGATCCCGGCATAAGTGTCGAAGACGGCGGCGGCGCCTTGCTGCTGCCCGCCCTCATCGAGGGCCATACTCATCTCGACAAGACGACCTGGGGTTCCGCCTGGTACGTGAACAAGGTCGGACCGTCCCTCACCGATCGCATCGACAACGAACGCAACTGGCGCGCCGCCACGGCACACGACGCCGCCAGCCACTCGCACGCATTGGCGCTCGCATTTCTGCGGGCGGGCACGACGCGGATCCGCACCCACGTCGACGTCGACACCGACGCCGGGTTGAAACACCTGGAAGGCGTGCATGCCACGCGGCAGGCATTGGCCGGCCGCGTCGAAATCCAGACAGTGGCCTTTCCGCAATCGGGTCTCTTGGCGCGTCCCGGCACGGCCGAGCTGCTGGACCGGGCACTTGCCGGCGGGGCCGACGTGCTGGGCGGGCTGGATCCGTCCGCCATCGACCGCGATCCCATGAAATCCCTGGACGTGCTGTTCGGGCTGGCCGACAAGCATGGCAAACCGGTGGACATTCATCTGCACGAGCCCGGCGAGCTGGGCGCCTTCACGCTCGAACTCATACTCGACCGGGTGCAGGCGCTGGACATGAAGGGCAAGGTCGTGATCAGCCATGCCTTCTGTCTGGGCGCCGTCGACGCCGCGCGCCTGAATGGGCTGCTCCGGCGGCTGGCGTTGCTGGACGTGGCCCTGCTGACCACCGCGCCGGCGTCGCGGCCGGTGCCTGCGGTGCGCGCCTGCCGCGAGGCGGCCGTAACGCTTTTTGGCGGCAATGACGGCATCCGGGACACCTGGACACCCTACGGCAGTCCCGACATGCTGGAACGCGCGGCGCTGATCGGGCTGCGCAACGACCTGCGCCGCGACGATGAGATCGAATGGGCGTTTGAATGCGTGACCCGTGCCGCGGCACGCGCCTGCGGGTTTGCGGACTACGGTCTGGTCCCGGGCGCGCGCGCCGACCTGGTGCTGGCCGACGCCAGCTGTGTCGCCCAAGCCGTGGTGCAGCGCACGCCCCGTCGCCTGGTGGTGTCGAGCGGCGTGGTCGTGGCGCGCAACGGCGAAGACGCCGTCGCCTAGCGGGCGCGCTGCGCGGCTGCGGCGCCCAGGCCGAGTTGCGACTCGGCCAATTCCACAAACGCCCGCATCAGTTCCGATCGCACGCCTGACCGCAACCAGATCGCGCCCACCGTTCGGACCGGACAAGGCTCAGGCAACGGCCAGCGTTTGACGTGCGCTGACGGCGTACCCGTGCTGGCCCAGTCGGGCAGCAGGGCGACACCCAACCCTTCGGCGACCAGTTTGGCAATCGATTCGATGCCGTCCAGTTCAAAGCGGACGCGCGGACGCAGGCTGCGCGCGCGCAGGTAGTCGTCCGCCATCTTGCCGCCCACCACGCTGCGGTCGTAGCAGATGTACGGTTCCCGGGCGATGACCGCCAAGGGGTCGTCGACCTTCATATCGGCGGGCGAGACCAGCACCAGGGGTTCGTGCCGCAGGTCGCGCCATGCGCAGGTCTTGGGAATGGGAAACAGCGGATGCACCAGCAGCGCGCCGTCCAGTTCGCCGGACAGCACCTTGCTGTACAGCAGCGTGGTCGGCGCGGGTTCTATATAGATCTCGATACCGGGATGCCGCGCCGCCCACGTGCGCAGCACCGGCGGCATGATGCCGGTCAGGGCGGTGGGCGTTGCGCCCAGCCGCAAAGGGCCCGCCGGCAGGTCCGTGTCCGACGCGGCCGAGCGCAGGTCGCGCACGTCGCGCAGGATGGCGCGTGCGCGTTCCAGGATGCGCACACCCGCGGGCGTGGGTTTGACCGTGCGGCCCGAGCGCGCGATCAGCGCACTGCCGACGTCCGCTTCCAGCGCGCGCAGCCGCTGCTGCACGGTGGCGGGCGTCAGCCCCTGATGCCGCGCGGCCTGGGCGATGGAGCCCAGTTCCACCACATGCACATACGTCTGTAGAAAGCGCGAATCCAAAGCGGCGTTCTCATTTCGGAAAATGGATTTTCCATATTCTAAAGATGCGTGAAGATAATTGTTGTTTTCTTTGGGCAGGAGAAGAATACGTCCAGGCGATCAGGCCGCGCGCGGCGCGCCGATCGGTCCAATCGATTTCACTGCTTTCAAGGAGCCTCCCGTGCCCATCATTGAATCCATAGACGTATGCGCCGCGGCGGTACCTCTGGATAAAGTCACCTCGTTCTCCAACCGCACCGTGTCCACCCGCCACTACGGCCTGGTCAAGGTGCGCTCGACCGATGGCGTCGAGGGCATCGGCTTCTGCTACGTCGGCAGCGCCGGCGGTGCGATCTTCGAGGCGGCAGTCCAAAGCCTCCTGGGTCCCGTGCTGCTCGGCAAGGATTCGCACGCGGTCGAAGGGCTGTGGCAATCCATGTACCAGGAAGCGCTGTTGCAGGGCCGCCAAGGCACGGTGATGCGCGCACTGAGCGCGCTGGACATCGCGCTGTGGGACCTGAACGCCAAGACCGCGGGCCTGCCGCTGCACAAGTTCCTGGGCGCCGTCGAACTGGAATCCGTGCCGGCCTACGCCAGCGGCGGCTACTACCTGGATGGCAAGACGCCGCAGCATCTGGGCGAGGAAATGGCCAGCTATGTGGCCAAGGGCTTTGGCGCGGTCAAGATGAAGACCGGCCGACTGTCGCCGCGCGAGGAGGAAGCACGCCTGAAGGCCGCGCGCGAAGCCGTGGGTCCGGACGTCGAGCTGATGATGGACTGCAATAACGCCTGGCAGGACGTGACGCAGGCCATGCAATACATCCGCCGTTTCGAACAATACGAGCCGTACTTCATCGAAGAGCCTTTCAGCCCGGACGACATCGACAGCCACGCCAAGCTGGCGCGACTGACCCATCTGCCGATTGCCACCGCCGAGATCGGCTACGGCCGCTGGTATCACAAGGAACTACTGGACAAGGGTGCGGCCGGCATCCTGCAGACGGACGCGGCGGTCTGCGGCGGCATCACCGAGTGGAAGCGCATCGCCGCCACGGCGGCCAGCTATGGCGTGGTCGTGTGCCCGCACTGGTTCCACGACGTGCATGCGCCGCTAGTCGCGGCCACGCCCAATGCACGCTACGTCGAATTCTTCTGGGACGACCAGGTCCTGAACTTCCGCAAGCTGGTCGACCGCCAACTGACCCACAAGCAGGGCCGGGTGATCCTGCATCAGGAGCCGGGCCTGGGGTTCGGCTTTGACGAGCGCATGGTCGAACGCTTCGGCAAGTGGACGCGGGTCGCCCGCTAAGCCACTCGCCAGGCGCCGCGCGCACACGGTCACAAGCCGTGTCCATGCAGCGGCGGCGCCGATTCATGCAGGCGTAGTACCGAAGGTCCGCATCCAGGCCGCGTCAGACGGCCGGATGCCACAGAGGCAGGCAGTTCCACATAACCAGTTGCCGGCCTTTGGATCGGCGCGCGAGGAGACAACAATGCAACGTAGGCAATTCATGACCGGCGCCGCGGCGCTCGGGGCGGCCCTTGTGCTGCCGTCGGCGGCGCGGGCGCAGGACATGCCGTCCGGGCCGGTGAAGATCGTGGTGGGGTTTCCCGCGGGCGGCGGCACGGACGTGCTGGCCCGGCTGCTGGGACAGAAACTCGGCGTGTTGTGGAACATGCCCGTCATCATCGAAAACCGCGCGGGCGCGGCTGGCATCATTGCCGCCGAACAGGTCGCCCGCCAGCCCGGCGACGGCAACACGCTGCTGATGGCGCACGTGAACAGCCACGGCATCGCGCCGGGCTTGCAGCCCAAGCTGGCGTATTCGGTGGACAAGGACTTCACGCCCATCGCGCTGGTCGGCAAGACGCCCACCATTCTGATCGGCGGCGCAAATCAGCCGGCAAAGTCCCTGCCCGAACTCGTGCAGCTGTGCCGCGCGCAGCCGGGCAAGATCGTGTTCGGATCGGCAGGCAGCGGGTCCGCGCAGCATCTAGCGCTGGAAATCTTCAAGGCGCGCGCCGGCATCGACGTGCTGCACGTGCCGTACAAGGGATCGGCGCCGTTGATGAACGACCTGCTGGGCGGCCATGTGCAGTATTGCTTCGAGGGCATGACCACGGCCACGCCGCTGATCCAGTCCGGCAAGGTCATCGCGTTGGCCCAGACGCTGCAAAAACGTTCCAAGAGCCAACCCGATGTGCCGACGGTCGCGGAGCAGGGCTATCCGGGTTTCGAGGCCAGCATCTGGTTCGGCATGGTCGGTCCGGGCGGGATGCCCGCCGCCATGGTCCAGCGCATGAATCGGGATATCGACCAGGTGCTGGCGATGCCGGACGTGCAGGAGAAGCTGGCGCAGGTGGGCGCGGAAGACGGAGGCGGGGGCGTACAGCGCTTTGCCGAGTTCATGAAGAGTGAACAGCAGAAGTACGCGAAGACGATTCAGGACGCGAAGATTGTGGCGGAGGGGTAAAGCCAGATACGGGCGGTGTCTGACACCCAGTGGCGCAGATCCGGCACATGAAGATGGTCTCTCGCGGGTGTCAGACACCGCGTGACTGAGATGGGCGGTGTCTGACACCCAAGGCGCACATCCGGCATATGAAGATGGTCTCTCACGGGTGTCAGACACCGCGTCATTTAGACAGGATCCACCCACCCCGCCGTCGCCGAGATCGAGCGGGCTTTTTCGCTGAGCAGGCGCGCCGTGTCGGATTCCAGGTCGTCATCCACCGCGCCCACCGGCCCCATCAGCGTGATGGCGGCCTTCATTTCGCCCAGCATGTCGAAGATGGGCGCCGACAGCGACGTGAAGTGCGGCAGCAGCGCGTGGCGGCAGCGGCTGATGTGGTGCTTCTGCACTTCGTCGCGGATGGCCTGCACGTCCGCCATCGTGTAGGTGTTGCCGGCCGTGCCGCCGTGGCTTTCAGGCGTGGGCGAGGCCATTTCCTGTTCCAGCAGCTCGCGGGTCAGCGCATCGGGCAGGTGCGCCAGGAAATTGCGGCCCAGCGCCGATGACAGCAGCGGCATCACCGTGCCCACGCGCAATTCCAGCAGCGGCCGGCTGCGGCTGCCTTCGACGCGGTAGACGATCGTGGGGCCCTTGTTGCCCCACACGCCCAAAAACACCGTGTGACCCGTGGCCGCGGCCACCTCGGCCATGATCGGACGCGCCGTCGTGAACACGTCGAATTGCTCCAACGCGGCCAGCCCCAGCCGCAACGCATACGGACCCAGGCCGTAGTGACCGGTGTCCGCGTGCTGCTGCACCACGCCGACTTTCTGGAAGCTCACCAGGTAGTAATGAACGTTGGGAACCGTCAACGCACAGGCGTCCGCAATCTCCTTCAGCGGCATCGGGCGGCCGGTCTTGCGGATGACGTCCAGGATCCGGAATCCCACTTCGATCGACTGAATGCCCCTGCGCGCCGTGGCCGGCGCCTGTTCCGAATTCTTCTCAGCCTTGCCGGCGGGCCTTGCCATTGCTGCCTCCACTGTGTGCGTGGCGGCAGTGTAGCAGCGGCCTTTCCGGCGCTTTTGCGGCCCGCGCCGGGTTTCCCCTAGCTTTTTCCCGCCCGCGCTTCGCTTTGATAATAGTTAATGCGTACAGCAGTATCAATCTAAAACGACAGGGGAAAGCAAGCATGGAAGCAAATGTCGCAATGCCCAGGCTCGACGCCGGGCCGACGCTGAGCCGCAAGGAAGAACGCCAGGTCGTGGTCGCCTCGACGCTGGGCACGCTGTTCGAGTGGTACGACTTTTTCATCTACGGAACGCTGGCCGTCTTCATGAGCCAGGTCCTGTTTCCGCAGGACAACCCGACCGTCGCGCTGCTGGCCGCCCTGGGCGCGCTGGCCGTGGGCTTCATCATCCGGCCGCTGGGCGCGGTGATGTTCGGCTACCTGGGCGACAAGCTAGGCCGCAAGTACACCTTCCTGATCACGGTCGTCATGATGGGTGGCGCCACCGTGCTGATCGGCTGCCTGCCCACCTACGAGACGGCGGGCCACCTGTCCTGGATCCTGCTGCTGACGCTGCGCATCGTGCAGGGCCTGGCGGTGGGCGGGGAATACGGCGGTGCGGTGATCTACGTTGCCGAGCACTGCGAACCGCGGCGCCGGGGCCTCTTGACCGGCTGGATCCAGATCACCTCGTCGGCCGGTCTGATCCTGTCGCTGGTCGTCATCCTGCTCGTCCAGGCCTCGATGAGCGCCGAGGACTTCCGCCAGTGGGGCTGGCGCCTGCCGTTCATCCTGTCCATCGTGATGCTGGCCATTTCAATCTACGTGCGCGCCAAGCTGCACGAATCGCCCGTCTTCACGCGCATGAAGCAGCAGAACCGCCTGTCGAAGAACCCGGTCAAGGAAACGTTCGGCCAATGGCCCAGCCTGCGCCTCGTGCTGCTGGCGCTGATCGGCGTCACCGCCGGACAGGGCGCCACCTATTTCACGGGCCAGTTCTACGTGATGATCTTCCTGCAGCAGGCCGTGCAGCTTGATCAGACGACCGTCTACCGGCTGATCCTGATCGGCTTCATCATCGGCGCGCCGACTTTCGTGCTGTTCGGCTGGCTGTCGGACAAGGTGGGCCGCAAGTGGATCATGATGGCCGGCCTGTTCATCGGCGCAGTGGGCTACCACGCGATGTTCAACGTGCTGCTCAACGCCGGCAATCCGGCGCTGGCGCAGGCGATGCAGACGACGCCGGTGCGCGTGCATGCGGACACCAGCGGCGGCGCGTGCGACTTCGGTTTGCAGGCCGCCATGATCGGCAGCCATGCCGACCACAAGAAGGTGTGCGTGCAGGCCAAGAAATTCCTGGTCGGCAAGGGCATCAACTTTGAATATGCCGCGCCGATCCCGGGGCAGGAGATCGCGATGAGCGTGGGCGGCGTCACCGTCAACGGCTTTGACCGTGCGGCCTACGCCAAGGCGCTGACGGCGGCCGGCTATCCCGAAAAGGCGGATCCCGCGCGCATCGACCGCGCCACCATCATCCTGATCCTGGTGCTGATGACCGCCGTCGTCGCGATGGTCTATGGCCCGGTCGCGTCCTATCTGGTTGAATTGTTCCCGGCGCGCATCCGCTACACGGCGCTGTCGTTCCCGTATCACATCGGCGCGGGCATTTTTGGCGGTATCGTGCCCTTTACCGCCACCTACCTGGCGCAGGCCAGCGGCAATATCTTCGGCGGCCTGATGTATCCGGTGGCGGTGATGGTGGTCGTGGGCGTGATTGGCAGCTTGCTGCTGCCCAACACGCGTGCGAAGGCCATCGACGAAGATCCGGCCCACTGACAACAACGAAAAAGGAAGCGAGCAGAGACATGCCCATCCACAAAACTTTCAAGGCCGCCGTCATCCAGGCGGCGTCCATTCCCACCGACAGCATGGCGTGCGCCGAGAAGGCCGCCGCGCTGATCCGGCAGGCGGCCGAGCAGGGCGCCCGCGTGCAGGTGTTTCCCGAGGCCTTCCTGGGCGGATACCCCAAGGGCAACTCCTTTGGCGCGCCCATCGGCATGCGCAAGCCCGAGGGCCGTGACGCCTTCGCCGCCTACCATCAGCAGGCCATCCGCCTGGACGGCGAAGAGGTCGCGCTGGTGGCGCAGGCAGCCGCCGATACCGACAGCTTCGTGGTCATGGGCTGCATCGAGGCTGACGGTGGCACGCTGTACTGCACCGTGCTGTACTTCAACGGCCAGGCCGGCTTGGCGGGCAAGCACCGCAAGCTGATGCCGACCGCGGGCGAACGCCTGATCTGGGGTTTCGGCGATGGGTCCACCATGCCCGTCATCGACACGCCTTACGGCAAGATCGGCGCGGTGATCTGCTGGGAAAACTACATGCCCATGCTGCGCATGTACATGTACAGCCAGGGCGTCGCGCTGTATTGCGCGCCCACCGCGGACGATCGCGACACCTGGGTGCCCAGCATGCGCCACATCGCGCTGGAAGGGCGCTGCTACGTGCTGACCGCGTGCCAGCATCTGCGCCGCAGCGCCTACCCCGAGGACTTCGAATGCGCGTTGGGCGACGCCCCGGACACCGTCCTGATGCGCGGCGGCAGCGCCATCATCGGCCCGTTGGGTGAAGTGCTGGCTGGCCCGGACTTCTCGGACGAGACCATCCTGTACGCCGACATCGAGCCCAACCAGATCCTGCGCGGCAAGTACGACTTCGACGTGTCCGGGCACTACGCCCGCCCCGACGTCTTCCAGCTTCAGGTGGACACCCGCGAAAAGCGTGCGGTCTCGGCCACGGGCGCCGCCGCCGGGCAGCAGGAGGTCTGATCGATGCATTTTGATTTCAACGCCTTGCCGGCGCAGACGGTCTACAACATCCTCACCTCGACCGTCACGCCGCGTCCGATCGCCTGGGTCACCACCGTGTCGGGCAAAGGCGTCGTCAACGCCGCGCCGTTCAGTTTCTTCAACGTGATGGGGCATCAGCCGCCGACGGTCGCAATCGGCCTGATGCGCCATGCCGGCGGGGAATTCAAGGACACCGGCGCCAACATCATCGAGAACGGCGAGTTCGTGGTGAACCTGGTGCCGGAATCCCTGGTCCGCGAAATGAACCAGACCTGCGCCGATTACCCGGCCGACGTCGACGAGATGGCCGCGGCCGGTTTGACCGCTTTGCCCGCCACGCATGTCCGGCCGCCCCGCATCCAGGGCAGTCCGGTGTCGCTGGAGTGTGTCAGCCAGGCAACGGTCGTGACCGGCCCGCGACAAATTGTGGTCATCGGGCGCGTCCTGGGGGCGCACGTCGAGGACGCCTACGTGCGCGACGCCGAACGCGGGCACGTGGACACGCCGGCGCTTGGACTCATTGCCCGCATGCACGGCGGCGGGTGGTATGCGCGCAGTACGGACACCTTCCAGCTGGCGCGGCCGACGTCGCCGACCTGAAGTTCCAACGGCCTTCGGGCCGTTTTTTTTGCCGGGGTTTTGCCGGTGAATTCGGTCACCGGTAGCGGCTTTTTTACAACGCTGCTGACGCGCTTAACGCAATGCGAAGAGGTTGCGTCAATAACGGCTTCATTTCCCCCGATGCCGCCCAAATCCGGACTGCTAGCATCCGTTCGACCGTCGCGAGAACCCTCGAAAATCCGAACTCTCCGCCGGCAATTTCAGACACAACGGACACCATAATTGGGGGCGGATAACCAGGGGCTTGCGAGCATCTGGCTTGAATTGGCGGCGGCGCAATCCGACGTCAAAGCATCCGCCCGAGCACGCATTCACACTTGCCCTGGAAGTCGCCGGAGGCAGTATGAAAAACATGAAGCTTGGAACCCGCCTTGCGGGTGGTTTCGCCATCTTGCTGGCCATGATCATGGTCATGTGCATCGTCGGGCTGGTCAGCCTGGCCAACATCAACGAATCGGTCGAAACGCTGACGCAGCGTTCCCTCACGAAGGAACGTTTGATCAACGACTGGGCGCGCAACATCCAGTCCGGCGTCACCCGGACCACCGCGATCGCCAAGAGCGCCGACGCCAGCCTGGCAGGCTTCTTCACCGAGGAAGCCGCGGCATCGACTCGCAATTCGTCGGCCTTGCAGCAGAAGATCGAACCCTTGATCGAAAGCGACGAGGAAAAGGCGCTGTGGCAAGGGATCAGCAAGGCGCGCGCGGATTACCTGCGCACCCGCGACGGCATCTTCAAGGCCAAGCAGGAAGGCAACGTGGACGCCGCCAACAAGATCTTCACGCAGGAGTTCGTGCCCGCGACGCGCCAGTTCATCGACAACATCAATCGCCTGTCCGAACTGCAACGCGCCGACATCGACGCGCGGGCTTCGGAGATCGAGGCGTCCTACCGCACTGCGAACCTTTGGATGATCGTGATCGGCTCCATCGCGGTGGTCTGCGGCCTCTTGATGTCCGTGCTGCTGACGCGCAGCATCACCCGCCCGCTGTCCGACGCCGTGCGCGTCGCGCGCACGGTTGCCGCGAACGACCTGACCAGCACCATCGTCGTGCGCTCGCGCGATGAGATCGGCCAGTTGATGGCGGCGCTGGAATCCATGAATGCCAACCTGGCCAGCACGGTCGCCCGGATCCGCACCGGGGTAGACAGCATCGCGTCCGCCTCCGGCGAGATCGCGGCGGGCAACACCGACCTGTCCTCGCGCACCGAGCAGCAGGCCGCCTCGCTGGAGGAAACCGCCGCGTCGATGGAGCAACTGTCTTCCACCGTGAAACAGAACGCCGACAGCGCCAAGCAGGCCAACCAGCTCGCCGCGGCGGCCTCGGAAACCGCGTCGCGCGGCGGCGCCACCGTGTCGGAGGTCGTGAGCACCATGACGGCCATCTCCGCCAGCTCGGTGAAGATCTCGGACATCGTGTCGGTCATCGACGGCATTGCATTCCAGACCAACATCCTGGCGCTGAACGCCGCGGTGGAAGCCGCGCGCGCCGGCGAGCAGGGCAAGGGCTTCGCGGTCGTGGCCGCCGAGGTGCGGACGCTGGCGCAGCGCAGCGCCCAGGCCGCCAAGGAGATCAAGGTACTGATCGAAGACACCGTGCAGAAGATCGGCCAGGGCTCCGGCAGCGCCGAACGCGCTGGCGCGACGATGCAGGAGATCGTCAGTTCGGTGCAGCGCGTGACCGACATCATGGGTGAAATTGCCGCGGCGTCGGCTGAGCAGGCCGATGGCATCGAACAGGTCAACCGTGCGGTGTCGCAGATGGATGAGGTGACCCAGCAGAACGCGGCGCTGGTGGAAGAGGCGGCTGCGGCTGCCGGTTCCATGCAGGATCAGTCGGCGGATCTGACGCGGGCGGTGAGCGCGTTCAGGCTGCCGGGTGGCGGGGAGCGGGTGCTGGCGGTTGAGTCGGTGTCGTCCGTCCAGGCCGGCGGATCGCAAGCGTCGTTGCGGCTGGCTGCTTATTGAGCGTGCGGCAATGGCGTGAATGACGCTGGAAAAAAGAGCCCCGATCATTTCGGGGCTTTTTTTGTTCTGCAGGCGTGCACCGACCAAAAGAAAAAAGCCCCTGATTTCTCAGGGGCTTCATTCTTCAATACTTGGCGGAGAGGGTGGGATTCGAACCCACGGTACGGGGATACCGTACGCCTGATTTCGAGTCAGGTACATTCGACCACTCTGCCACCTCTCCGTGGCTGGGTTCCGTAACGGTGAAGTCTTGCTGAGCTGTTGCTTTTACAAGATTCACTAAAGATCCCTGGTCGGAAGGATCTTCGTTGTCGGAGCAGCGAAGCCCGCAATTCTACAGGATTTTTTTCTTTTGTGTAAAGGGGGGAGAAAAAGAACGGGTAAAAGGACCACAGCGGGTTTCATCCGGCTTTCAGCCGGCGCAATCTTTGGCCAGAATTCACCCCATTCCGCCCTCTGCCCATTCCATGGACCTCATCCTCATCCTTCTGCTTGCGGCTGTGCTTTGCGTGCCTGTCACGCAAAGACTGGGGCTGGGCGCCATTCCGGGCTACCTGATCGCGGGCGTTCTGGTCGGACCATCGTGCTTCAAGCTGGTCACGAACGTGGACACGATGATCGGCGTCTCGCAATGGGGCGTCGTGATGATGCTGTTCATCATCGGGCTGGAACTGTCGCCCAAGCGCCTGTGGGCGATGCGCAACGAAGTCTTCATCCTGGGCACCCTGCAGATGCTGGTCTGCGGCCTGCTCCTGGGGCTGGTGTTCGGCGCGGCGCTGCGGCATCTGGCGGGCATGGAGTGGCAGGCGGCGGTGTTGTGCGGTCTGTCGCTGGCGCTGTCGTCCACGGCGGTTGCGCTGCGGTTGCTGGACGAGCGCCAGTTGACGCGCACGCCGTTGGGGCGCTCGGCGCTGGGCGTGCTGCTGTTCCAGGACATGGCCGCGATTCCGATGCTGGTTGCGGCCGGCCTGCTGGGGTCGGACGGGACCTCCGCGCCATCCTTCAAGGAAGCGCTGGTGGCCGTGGCGGTCGTGGCGCTGGCCTACCGGCTGCGCCTCCTGGGCTGGGCCGCCAAGGCGGAATTGAACGAACTCTTTACCGCGGCGGCGCTGCTGATGGTGGTGGGCGCGGCCCAATTGTTCGACTACGCGGGCCTGTCGGCAGGCTTGGGCGGTTTCCTGGTGGGCGTGCTGATGGCCGAATCGCGCTACCGGCACGAACTGGAAAAGGCGATCGACCCGTTCAAGGGATTGCTGCTAGGTCTCTTCTTCGTGGCCATCGGCATGTCCATCAACCTCAAGGTGGTGGCGCATCATTGGCTCTTTATCTGCGCAGGCGTCGCGGCGCTGCTGGCGGTGAAGGCCGTCATTCTTTATGGATTCGCGCGATTTCTGGGCCTGCCGCGCTATCACCGGCTGCTGTTTGCGCTGGTGCTGGCGCAGGGCGGCGAATTCAGCTTTGCAATCTTCAATGAAGCGTGGGACAACCACCTGGTGAACCTGGAGCAGCGCGACGTTCTGTCGGTGATCGTCGCGGTCTCGATGGGCGTGGTGCCGGTGCTGATCAAGGTGCTCGAGCGCGTGCCGGAGAAATACGGCGGCATGGCGGGCTTGCCTGTGACAGACGCGTTGCCGGTCACGGACACGCCGTCGCCTGCCGACGCCGCGCCGTCCTCGCCCACGGACAAGCCGCCCTCTGCTTGACCCCGCGGCGGGTAAGGGCATGGCATGATTGGCGGCTTGCCGGGCAGCTACACTTGAAGCCCGTTTCGTTTCCCCACGCCAGCTCACAGGAGAAAGCTCATGCTCAAAGGAAAAGTAGCGCTTGTCACCGGTTCCACCAGCGGCATCGGCCTGGGTATCGCCACGGCCTTCGCCGAGCAGGGCGCCGATATCGTCCTGAACGGTTTTGGCGATGCGGCCGAAATCGAGAAGCTGCGCGCGGAGCTTGCCGCCAAGCATGGCGTGAAGGTCATCTATGACGGCGCGGATCTTTCTAAGGGCGCGGCCGTGCGCGAGCTGGTCGAGAACACCGTGCGCCAGCTTGGCCGCATCGACATCCTGGTCAATAACGCCGGCATCCAGCACACCGCGTTGATCGAAGACTTCCCGGCCGAGAAGTGGGATGCCATCCTGGCGCTGAATCTGTCCGCCGTGTTCCACGGCACCGCCGCCGCCTTGCCCCACATGAAGAAGCAGGGTTCGGGCCGCATCATCAATATCGCGTCCGCGCATGGCCTGGTGGCATCGGCCAGCAAGTCGGCCTACGTGGCCGCCAAGCACGGCGTGGTGGGATTCACCAAGGTCACGGCATTGGAAACGGCCGGGCAGGGCATCACCGCCAACGCCATCTGCCCGGGCTGGGTGCGTACCCCGCTCGTCGAAAAGCAGATCACCGCGCTGGCTGAAAAGGACGGTGTGGACCAGGAAACCGCTGCCCGCGATCTGCTCAGCGAAAAGCAGCCGTCGCTGCAATTCGTGACGCCGGAACAGTTGGGCGGCACCGCCGTGTTCCTGGCCTCGGACGCCGCCGCGCAAATCACCGGCACGACCATCTCCGTCGATGGCGGCTGGACGGCGCGCTAAACAAGGAAACTCTGAATGCTGTTGTTGCTTTCCCCCGCCAAGAAGCTGGACTACGACTCGCCGCTGCACGTCGAGACGCATACCCAGCCGATGTTCGTGGATCAGGCCGCCGGCCTGATCAAGGTCCTGAAGACCAAGACCGCCGAGGACATCTCGGATCTCATGAGCCTGAGCCCGGCCCTGTCCGAGCTGAACGTCCAGCGCTACGCGCACTGGAAGCGCAGCTTCACGCAGGCCAACTCGCGCCAGGCCGTGCTGGCCTTCAATGGCGACGTCTACGAAGGGCTGGACGCCGGCACCTTGTCGGCCAAGCAGCTCGACTGGGCGCAGGAACATGTCGCCATCCTGAGCGGCCTGTATGGCGTGCTGCGCCCGCTCGACCTGATGCAGCCGTACCGCCTGGAAATGGGCACGCGGCTGGAGAACCCCAAGGGCAAGAACCTGTACGAGTATTGGGGCAGCACCATCGCGGACTACCTGAACGAGCGCCAGGCCGGCCAGAAGTCGCCGGTCGTCATCAATCTGGCCTCCGAGGAATACTTCAAGTCCGTCGATCAGAAGGTCTTGAAGGCACGGGTGGTGCAATGCGTGTTCCAGGACTGGAAGAACGGCGCCTGGAAGATCATCAGCTTCCATGCCAAGCGCGCGCGCGGCCTGATGGCGCGCTACGCCATCCAGCACAAGGTCGCCAAGCCGGAAGGGCTGCAGGGGTTTGATCTGGAAGGCTACGCGTACGACGCGTCGGCGTCGTCGGCGGACAAGCTGGTGTTTCGCCGCAAGCTGGATTGACGGAGTTTCCGGGCGGGGAAGGTGTCAGACACCCCGGAAGCGGTGCGGTCGCTTGAAGACTGTCTCGTTGGGGTGTCAGACACCTAGTTGAAGACTGTTGTCAGACACCTGGTTGGACTTCGCTTTTTCATAAAAATGCCGGCCTGGCATCTCCGCCAGGCCGGCACTTTTTTGTCCATCGAACCGCCGAACGCCAGCTTACGACGCTGCCGCCGCCACCGGCGGCGCATGCAGCGGATCGGCCAGCGCCTGCAGTTCCTGGCGGATCATGTGGGTGGCTTTGAGCATCTGCTTCACGGGATAGACCAGCGCCGCCTGGTCGCCCGCGGTATCGAACTGCGTGGGAAGGTCCAGCGGCACGCGCGGGCTGTTTTCATCCAGCAGCACCGTCATGCCGTCCAGCGCCTGCCGGACCGGCTCGGGCGTGGCGGGCAGCGTCGCCAGAATCGGAATCGCCGCGGTGATCTGCGAGGCCAGCACGTGGTTCTGGATCAGCAGATTGTTCAGTTCCGGCACGTCCACTTGATGCGACTTGGGTTCGCTCATCATGCGGTAGAACGCCTCGGCAAAATTGCTGAAGGCGATGTGGACGTTCTTGCGGGCCAGGCGCCAGGCCAGGTCGGCGTCGGTGACGGCGGGCGTGTCGGTGGCAGCCGCGCCAACGGGCGCGCCGTGCGCCTGCATGGCTTCGACGTAGCGCAGGCCGGCCAGCAGATACTCGCGGTTGGCGCGGGTTGCGGCCGAGGCCAGGGGCTTCAGGTAACGCGCCTCCCACCACGGCAGGATGTAGCTGCAGACCAGCGCCAGCGCGCAGCCCAGCAGCGTGTCGATGGCGCGTTCGCCGATCACCGACATGGACACCGTGCCCGGCGACACGAAATGGAAGACCAGCACCACGAACAGCGTGTTGAAGATGGCGCTGGCCATGTAGTTGAGCTGCACCATGCTGTTGCCCATGATGCAGGCGCCCAGCAGGACGGCGAACAGGATGCTCGGCTCGTCGGTCACGTTGAACAGCAGCAGCGCGGCGATGCAGCCGATCAGGGTGCCCGTCAGCCGCCAGCCATTGCGCTGGCGCGTCAGCGCGAAGCCCGGCTTCATGATGATCACGATGGTCAGCATGATCCAGTAGTTGTGCGCCGAGAACTCGGGCGACAGCCAGCGGCTGGCCAGCGTCATGGCGATCGCCGCGGCGGCTGTCACGCGCAGCGCATAGCGGAAGTGGGGAGAGTCCAGCCGCAGGTTGCTGGTCAAGAGGCCAAAGCGGAATTCCTGGCGCGAAATGAATCGCGTCAGCGACTTGTTGATGCGCAGCACGTCGGTGGGCTTGGCGTCGGGCGAGGCCGCCGTGTGATCAGCCAGGCGATCCACGATGCGCGCCGAATTGCGCAGGCGCCGCAGCACCTGCACGATCAGCGCCAGCATCTCCGGATCGCGTTCGCCCAGCCCCTGCTGCTTGAGCTGTTCGATCTCGTATTCGATGGCGCGCAGTTCGGCCTTGGCGCTGCTGCGGTACTGCACCTTGCGGCCGCGCGACACGTCGAGCGCAATGCGGTTCAGTTCCAGCGACATCTTCACCAGCGCGTCGCGCATGAACATAAGGCAGTCGTTGCCGGCCAGCGTGCGGCGCAGCGCCGCGTAGTCGGTATGCGTGGCGACCAGTGTGTCCAGCAGCTGCAGCATGTCGACGAACATGTTCCAGATCATCACGCGCTGGCGGTCGCCCAGGCCCTTGCCGCGGGGCAGGGCGCGCAGCACCATGTCGCGAGCGGCCTGGTGCTTTTCGGTCATGACGGACTGGCGCTGGATCAGGTCGCGATAGGCCTCGTCCAAGTCGGACGTTTCATCGTAGAACGCGGCGCGCGCGGCTACGTAATCGGCGGTGGCAAACAACGCCACCGACATGGCCTGCTGTTCTTCGCGCAGCCAGAACAGGCGCGAAAACCCCAGGCTGAACACCACGTAGAACAGCGCGCCGCCCAGCGTGGCCGCGGCGTGGGCCAGGACCTCGTGCGGCGCCAGCGGCGAGTGCATGGTCAGCGTCATCAGCAGGAGGCCCGCAAAGCCGATCAGGCCGCCGCGCTTGCCGAACACGGTGAACATCGAATAGACGAAGCACTGCGCGATGACCGCCAGCCAGATCAGCACCGGATGCGAGGACGCCAGCCCCGTGATGATGACGGTGATCGTGCCCAACGCCGCGCCGCCCAGCATTTCGTTGGTGCGGTGCCGCTGCGGGCCGCCCGGTTGATCGATGATGGCGAGGCATTGCGCGCCGAAGGTTGCCACCAGGCCGGTCGTGTAATTGCCGAAGAGGCCGCCCAGCACCAGCACGGGCAACAGCATGCCGACCCCCTGGCGCACCCCTCCGAAGAAGTAGTGGCTATAGAGAAAGCGGCGAATGCTGGCAATGCGTAAATCCATGGACGGCGGCTCGGTTCTGGACGACGCAACAAGTATAGAGAGGCCATCGCGGGTTTTGGGGCCGGATAGTGACCGAACCTTCCACGCAACGGTCGGCGAAAGTCGATTTGCCACCTTTGACGCAACGCGGTAAATTGCTCCACTTGCTTCGGTCTGCCTATCCGATACCGGAGCGTTGATGCGAACGGCCAGGGTCACATCCCAGCCGTTGTGCAGCAAGTCTCACCTGCCGTTGGCCGCGCCACAAGCGTGTGTTGCCAAGGCTTCCATTTCGACCTCCAGCGTCCCCCAGGGGCGTTTGCACTGCGTTCTGTCGAGCGTGTGCCGGGTCGGCAAGGTGTCCGGGTGGCGTGGCTCCGTGAGCCGCTAAGCGCCGGATCATGTTGTCGTAACCGGTATGGGTTCAGTTGCCGCCGTATCCGGGCGCGCAGCAGTCAGGGTTGCAGGGCCGGTTTTGAAAGGAACTACAACATGGAAATGAATGGCGCCGATATCGTCGTGCGCTGCCTGGCCGATGAAGGCGTGGAACACGTTTTCGGCTACCCTGGCGGCGCGGTGCTCTACATCTACGACGCAATCTTCAAGCAAGACAAATTCCAACATATCCTGGTTCGTCACGAGCAAGCTGCCGTGCACGCGGCCGATGCCTACTCGCGCTCGTCGCAGAAGGTCGGCGTCTGCATCGTGACCAGCGGTCCGGGCGTGACCAATGCCGTCACCGGCATTGCCACCGCCTACATGGACTCCATCCCGATGGTCATCATCAGCGGGCAGGTGCCCACTGCGGCCATTGGCGAAGACGCTTTCCAGGAATGCGACACCGTCGGCATCACGCGTCCCTGCGTCAAGCACAACTTCCTCGTGCGCGACGTGAAGGACCTGGCCGAAACCATGCGCCGCGCGTTCTACATTGCGCGCACGGGCCGTCCCGGTCCGGTGCTGGTGGATATCCCCAAGGACATCACCGTCGCGCAGTGCAAGTACGTGCCGCCCAAGGGCGAGATCTCGATGCGTTCCTACGCGCCCGTCAACAAGGGTCACCAGGGACAGATCAAGAAGGCCGTGCAGATGCTGCTGGCGGCCGAGCGCCCCATGATCTACACGGGCGGCGGCGTCATCCTGTCGAACGCCGCGCCCGAGCTCAACAAGCTCGTGACGCAACTGGGCGCGCCCTGCACCAGCACCCTGATGGGGCTGGGCGGCTATCCGGCCAGCAGCGGCCAGTTCGTGGGCATGCCCGGCATGCACGGCACGTACGAGGCCAACATGGCCATGCAGCACTGTGACGTGCTGCTCGCCATCGGCGCCCGTTTCGATGACCGCGTGATCGGCAACCCCAAGCACTTCGCGCAGAACGCCCGCAAGATCATCCACATCGACATCGATCCCTCGTCGATCTCCAAGCGCGTGCGCGTGGATGTCCCGATCGTGGGCAACGTCAAGGACGTCCTGGCCGACCTCAGCGCGCAGTTCGAGATCGCCGCCGCCGAGCACAAGCCGGCCTCGCTCGCCAAATGGTGGGACCAGGTCGAGACGTGGCGCGGCAAGGAATGCCTGAAGTTCGCCAACTCGGACGAAGTCATCAAGCCGCAGTACGTGGTGGGAAAGCTCTGGGAAGTGACCGGAGGCGACGCCTTCGTCACCTCGGACGTCGGCCAGCACCAGATGTGGGCCGCCCAGTACTACAAGTTCGACAAGCCGCGCCGCTGGATCAACTCCGGCGGCCTGGGCACCATGGGTGTGGGCCTGCCGTACGCCATGGGCGTGCAGATGGCCAATCCGGGCAAGGACATCGCCGTGATCACCGGCGAGGCCTCGATCCAGATGAACATCCAGGAACTGTCGACCTGCCACCAGTACCGCCTGACGCCCAAGATCGTCTGCCTGAACAACCGGTTCCTGGGCATGGTGCGCCAATGGCAGCAGATCGATTACGGTTCGCGCTATTCCGAGTCGTACATGGATTCGCTGCCCGACTTCGTCAAGGTCGCCGAGGCCTATGGCCACGTGGGCCTGCGCATCGAGCGCCCGGCCGACGTCGAACCGGCGCTGCGCGAAGCGTTCGGCAAGCACAAGGAGCGCCTGGTCTTCCTGGACTTCATCACCGACCGCACCGAAAACGTGTGGCCGATGGTCAAGGCCGGCCGCGGGCTGACTGAAATGCTGCTCGGCTCTGAAGACCTGTAAGGAGGCCCCGCAATGAAGCACGTGATTTCCGTCCTCCTCGAAAACGAACCCGGCGCGCTGTCGCGCGTGGTGGGTCTGTTTTCCGCGCGGGGCTACAACATCGAAACCCTGACCGTGGCGCCCACCGAGGACTCCACGCTGTCGCGCATGACCATCGTCACGACCGGTTCGGACGAGGTCATCGAACAGATCACCAAGCATTTGAACCGCCTGGTCGATGTCGTGAAGGTGGTGGACCTGACCGAAGGCGCGCACATCGAGCGCGAGCTGATGCTCGTGAAGGTGCGTGCCGTCGGCAAGGAACGCGAGGAAATGAAGCGCATGGCGGACATCTTCCGCGGCCGCATCATCGACGTCACCGACAAGTCCTACACCATCGAATTGACCGGGGTGCAGGAAAAAGTACAGGCCTTCCTCGAGGCCCTGGACCGCAGTGCCATCCTTGAAACCGTACGCACCGGCGTGTCCGGCATCGGACGCGGTGAACGGATTTTGAAGATTTGACCGGCCTTCCAGGCCTGCCTCACCCTACATCTGAATCAAACGAATATCCAAATACTGGAATCTGGAGCACAACATGAAAGTTTTCTACGACAAAGACTGCGATCTGTCCCTCATCAAAGGCAAGACCGTTGCCATCATCGGCTACGGTTCGCAAGGTCACGCGCACGCGCTGAACCTGCATGAGTCGGGCGTGAAGGTCATCGTCGGCCTGCGCAAGGGCGGCGCCTCGTGGAACAAGGCCGCCAACGCCGGCCTGGAAGTCAAGGAAGTCGCGGAAGCCGTCAAGTCGGCCGACATCGTCATGATGTTGCTGCCCGACGAGAACATCGCTTCGGTCTACAACAACGAAGTCCACGGCAACATCAAGGCGGGCGCCGCCCTGGCGTTTGCCCACGGCTTCAACGTCCACTACGGCCAAGTCGTGCCGCGTGAAGACATCGACGTCATCATGATCGCCCCGAAGGCCCCCGGCCACACGGTGCGCAACACGTACAAGCAAGGTGGCGGCGTGCCCCACTTGGTGGCCGTGTACCAGGACAAGTCGGGCGCCGCGCGTGACGTGGCCCTGTCGTACGCCAGCGCCAACGGCGGCGGCCGTGCCGGCATCATCGAAACCAACTTCCGCGAAGAAACCGAAACCGACCTGTTCGGCGAACAGGCCGTGCTGTGCGGCGGTACCGTCGAACTGATCAAGGCCGGTTTCGACACGCTGGTGGAAGCCGGCTACGCGCCCGAAATGGCTTACTTCGAGTGCCTGCACGAACTGAAGCTGATCGTCGACCTGATCTACGAAGGCGGCATCGCCAACATGAACTACTCGATTTCGAACAACGCCGAATTCGGCGAATACGAAACGGGTCCGAAGATCGTTACGGACGAAACCCGCAAGGCCATGCGCCAGTGCCTGACGGACATCCAGACCGGCGAATACGCCAAGAAGTTCATCCTGGAAAACGCCGCCGGCGCCCCGACGCTGACCTCGCGCCGCCGCATCAACGCGGAATCGCAGATCGAGCAAGTGGGCGGCAAGCTGCGCGCCATGATGCCCTGGATCGCCGCCAACAAGCTGGTGGACAAGTCCAA
>NZ_DAMCTG010000024.1:0-61673 GCF_032113835.1 Achromobacter sp.
CCATGATCTTTAGTCCTCATGATATGCCTCGCCCACAAAATCACGGATAGGCCCTCTGAAGAAAGCGACCTACGAAGCCGCAGCCTCCCCCTTAGCCTCACCCACAAACCGACAATCCAACTCCAGAGACAACTCATCCATCCCCAGGATATCCACCTCAACAGCAGTCCCCCGCTCAAACTCCGGCATCCCCCCCACCCGAGTCACCAACGGCGCATTCGCAAAGCGCACCAGATCATCCCGAAGCACATGCGCCACCGTCCGCGTCACGCCGTTCTGCTTCAACCAGCGCAGGCACCAGTAGCGCTCCATCGCGCTCTGGAACTCGGCCCAGGCCGCGTATTGCGCATCAAAGGCGCCGATGATGGCGAACAGATCCGCATCGCGCGGTTTGAACGGAGCGATCAGGCGGGCCGAGACGCCATGTTCCACCGCGGCGATCAGTTGCCATTGGTTAACCAGGTCGACATAGCGGCGCAGCGGCGACGTGCTCCACGCGTACTGCGGGACGCCGATGGCCTCGTGCGGCAGCGCCTGCGTGCTCATGCGCACGCGGCCAGCCTGTTGCGAGCGGTAGATGCCCGGCACGCCGTGCTGGTTCAAGAGGCCGCCCCACAGGTTGTTGGCCAGGATCATGTATTCGGCCACCATGCGGTCCAGCGGCGCGTTGCGCTGGCGCGGGACCAGGCGCACGGGCGTGTCGGGATCGTCGGGGTTGCCGTCCAGGTAGAAGCTGTACTCCACCCGCGAATTGTTTTCCGGCTTGCCGCGCACGTTTTCGCGTTGCGCGGACAGGGCCTGGGCCAGCTTCCAGAGCGGGCGCAGCCAGTGGCCGTAGGGCAGGTCGGCGTCCGGGTCGGCCAGGCTGGCTTCGGTGACCTGGCTGTCCAGCATGTTGTGGCGCAGGTTTTCGCGCACGACGATGCGTTCCAGGCGGGTTTCCGATTCGATGATTTCGCCGGTTTCGGGATTGGCGACGACGTACAGCGACAGTGCGGGCACTTCGCGGCCGGCGTCCAGCGAAAACGCCTGGATGACGCTGCCCGGCTGCATCGGGATCTTGTCGCCCGGCATGTAGACGGTGGACAGGCGGGCGCGGGCCAGCTTGTCCAGTTCGCTGTCGCGGGTGACGGACAGGCCGGGCGCGGCGACGTGGACGCCGACGCGCACGCGGCCGTCGGGCAGCGTGGAGACGGACAGCGCGTCGTCGATTTCCGTGGTGGTGACATCGTCCACGGAATAGATCTCGGCGTCGGCTAGCGGCAGTTCGCGGTCGATGGGCGGCAGTTCCACGTCGGGGAAAGCCAGTCCGCGCGGGAAGTTGACGGCCAGGAAGCGGCGCTTGTGCAGCGCAAGCGCGTGCGGCCAGGCGCCCAGTTCGAGCAGCAGGCGGTCAGGCGTCTTGCCCAGCTTGGCGCACGCGGCGTCCAGGGCCTTCCATTGCTGCGAGTTCTTGTCCGGGCGGATCAGGAGCGATTCGGCGGCCTGTGCAATCGGTTCGGGCAGGCGGCCTGCGGCCATTTCGTCGACCCATTCCTGCTGCTGTTCGGCCTGGCGTTGCTTCTTTTCCAGCGCGGCCAGCGCGGCGGCCAGGATGTCCGGCGGGGCGGGGCGGTAGCGGCCCTTGCCGCGGCGATGGAAGTACGCCGGCGCGCCATGCAGACGCATCAGCAGCGCGGCTTGTTCGACGGGCGTGGGGGCGTGGCCGAAGTAGTCGGCGGCCAGGGCGGGGGAGTCGAATTCCTCTTGCGGCGCGCATTCCCACAGGAATTGCAGGTCCAGCGTCTCGGCCGTGGCGGCCGCCTGGCTCATCAATGCTGCCGGATCGGGCGAGGCGAAGTTGAACAGGGTATTGGCGCGCTTGATTTTGCTGCGCTTGCCCGACTCCGACTCCACCTGCAGGCTGGCGTCGGTCTCGGACAGGATATTGCCGGCCTTGAAGCTGCCGTCATCTTCGTAAAACACATACATGGTGGGGATCGTCCTGGGCGGCGGCCTCGCGCCGCCTTGCGCAGCTTGGTGGGTGTTGAAAGTCGATATCGATTATCAGGGGCGTACCGGCTTGTCGCCTAGGGCGAATTCAAGCACTTCCGGCATCCATTCCGCGAAATCGGATAGGCCGTGGTCGCTGCCTTGCACGATACGCTGGCGGCAGCCGGCGTATCGGTCGCGCATCTCGCGCCAATCCAGCACTTCGTCGCCGGTCGCGGCCACCAGGAAATACCGGTCGGGCTGCGTGATGCGCGGCGCGTGGATGGCGGCCAGTTCGGCCACATAGTCGGGCAAAAAAACGAACGGTGCGCCGGAATGATACATGTGGTGCTCGCCGACCTGGGTGGCAAGGTCGCGCGCGGCGTGGACGGCAGGGTTCAGCAGCACGGCCTTGCAGCCCAGTTGCTCGGCGATCCACGTGGCGTAGAACCCGCCCAGCGACGAGCCGATGACGGTCAGTTCGCGGGGCGAGCCGGTGTCCGCCAGCCGGTCGCGCGCCATGCCCAGCGCCAGGTCGATGGCCTCGCGCGGACTGGCTGGCAGTTGCGGGCAGGCCCACGCGTCCATCAGGCCGCGCGCGGCCATGGCGTCCGCCATCATGCGGGCCTTGAAGGAGTCGGGCGATGATCGGAAACCGTGTAGATAGAGGATCATTGCTTGCTGTTTCCGTCTGCGTTGCGGGGAGCTGCCGGATGAACGCCTGGGCGCCGGGCGGGGCAGGCGGGCCCAGCGGGGCGCGCCTTGTGCCTGACGGCCGGGCGGGCGGAATCAGCCGCGCGCCTGCAGCGCATCCAGCAGCTTGCCATGGATGCCGCCGAAGCCGCCATTGCTCATGACCAGCACTTGATCGCCCGGCCGGGCGGCGCCGGCGACCGCGTCCACGAGCGCGCCGATGTCATCGTAACTGGAAGCCCGGCCGCCGAGGGGCGCCAGGACGTCGGCGGGGTCCCAGCCCAGCGCGTGCTTGCCTTCGCTGGCGCCGAAGCAGAACACCAGATCGGCATCGGCCAGCGCCTCGGGCAGCCGCGCCGCCATGGTGCCCAGCTTCATGGTGTTGGATCGCGGCTCCAGCACGGCCAGGATGCGCCCGGCGCCCACTTGGCGCCGCAGGCCTTCCAGCGTCGTGGCGATGGCGGTGGGGTGGTGGGCGAAATCGTCGTAGACCTTGATGCCATTGACCGTGCCGCGCAGTTCCATCCGGCGCTTGACGCCGCCGAAGCGGGTGAGGGCATCGATGCCCTGTTCGGCCGGAACGCCGACATGCTCGGCGGCGGCCAGGGCAGCCAGCGCATTCATGCGGTTGTGCTCGCCGGTCAGCGACCAGCGCACAGTGCCCGCGCGCACGCCGGCGCGGGTGACCTCAAACGCGCCGTCGGCGTCAGGCGGCGATGCCTGCCAATGCCCTTGCGGTCCGAACGTGACGGTATCCGACCAGCATCCGCGCGCAATCACGCGGTCCAGCGCTTCCGAGTGCGTGGGCCGGACGATGCGGCCCGACCCCGGGATCGTGCGAACCAGGTGATGAAACTGCGTCTCGATCGCCGTCAGATCGGGGAAGATGTCGGCGTGATCGTATTCCAGGTTGTTCAGGATGGCGGTGCGAGGGCGGTAGTGCACGAACTTCGAACGCTTGTCGAAGAACGCCGTGTCGTACTCGTCCGCCTCGATGACGAAAGGGCGGCGCGCCGGATCATAGCGGGCGGAAACGTGCAGGTCCTGCGCCACGCCGCCGATCAGGAAATTCGGGGCCATGCCGGCGGCTTCGAGCACCCAGGCCAGCATCGAACTGGTGGTGGTCTTGCCGTGCGTGCCCGCCACAGCCAGCACATGTGCGCCCGGCAGGATGTTGTCGCCCAGCCATTGCGGCCCGGACACGTAGCGCGCCCCGGATTCCAGAATGGCTTCCATCAGCGGGTTGCCGCGGCTGACCACGTTGCCGATGACGTACAGGTCAGGCTTGAGCGCCAGCTGCTCGGCGCCAAAGCCTTCGATCAGTTCGATACCCTGTTCGGAAAGCTGGGTGCTCATCGGCGGGTACACGCCCGCGTCGCAACCCGTGACTTTGTGGCCGGCGGCGCGCGCGATCAGCGCCAGTCCGCCCATGAAGGTGCCGCAGATGCCAAGAATGTGCAGGTGCATTGATAAATCTCCTGCCCCGCATTGTATATATAGCGGCCCGACAATCCCGAGCCCCGCGCCTGCGGCGTAAAACGGCCGCAACGGTTATCATCGCGCCATGAATCGACGCCTACTTCTTTCCGCCGCCGTGGCGGTGGCCGCGACTGTCGCGGGCGGCTACACGCTGATGGGCCGCAAGCCCAAGAACGACGCCGCGCCTGCGGATGCGGGCGATCCGGTCACGGGACTCATGCAGATGCAGCTTCCGGATCTGAACGGCGCTTCGCATTCGCTGGCCGGCTGGAAGGGCCAGCCCATCGTCGTCAATTTCTGGGCAACCTGGTGCGCACCGTGCGTCAAAGAGATGCCCGCGCTCGATGGCCTGCAGAAAAAATATCCGAACGTTCGCTTTGTCGGCATTGGCGTCGATTCCGCTGCCAACATGCAGAAGTTTGTCGAGAAAGTACAGGTTTCCTACCCGTTGTGGGTAATCGGCGCCGGCGCTATCGATACGCTGCGCAAGCTGGGTAATCCCAGCGGTGGTCTGCCTTTTACTATCGTTTTCAATGCAGATGGCAGCATTAACCGGAAGATATTGGGCGAAGTCCAGCCCGATGACCTGGATCGCACCCTTGCCGGTTTAAAGGCGTAAGTCTGTTGGACAAATAGTAGGAATTGGCGTAAAAAGCTGGTTTATCGGCTGTTTTGCCAACAATTGGCAATCCACTCATTGGCACGCGCATGGCGCAAAACATACTGGTATTGCATGGCCCGAATCTGAACCTGCTTGGCACCCGGGAACCTCATATCTACGGCAGTCTTACGCTTGCCCAGATCAATGAGCGTCTCGAGTTGCTCGCGGGCGAACTGGGCGCCACGCTGTCTGCGTGGCAAAGCAATCACGAAGGTGCGCTGGTTGACCGCATTCAGGCGGCCCGGCAGGACGGCACGGACTTCATCATCATCAACGCAGCGGCATACACGCACACCAGCGTCGCGATTCGCGACGCGCTGGCCGGGGTCGCGATCCCATTTATTGAAGTACATTTGTCCAATCTGTATAAGCGAGAGCCGTTCAGGCATCACTCCTATCTGTCCGACTTGGCGCAGGGCCTGATCAGCGGCCTGGGCGCGGACGGCTACGAGGCCGCGCTGCGATACGCAGTGCGGCACTGATCTCGCATCAATTCAACGCTTTTACATCTTATACGGCGCGAACCCCGACGCTGGGACGACGCCGACACTATCTCGGGAAGCAGCTTCTATGGATCTTCGAAAACTCAAAACCCTGATCGACCTGGTGGCTGAATCGGGCATCGCCGAGCTGGAAATCACCGAAGGCGAAGGCAAGGTCAGAATCGTCAAGTTCTCGCAGACGCTGCAGCCGGTGGCTTACCACCAGCCCGAAGCCGGCGTGCCCGCCGCGCCTGTTGCTGCCGCTCCCGCCGCTGCACCGGCCGCGCCCGCCGCCCCGGTCATTCAGGGCCATGTCGTGAAGGCCCCGATGGTCGGCACGTTCTACCGCTCGCCGAATCCGGGCGCCGCTCCGTTCATCGACGTGGGCGCCACCGTCAAGGAAGGCGACCCGCTGTGCATCATTGAAGCCATGAAGCTGCTCAATGAAATCGAAGCCGACAAGGCCGGCGTCATCAAAGAAATCCTGGTCGAAAACGGTGAGCCCGTCGAGTACGGTCAACCCCTGTTCGTCATTGGCTGATAGCTGAACATGTTCGAAAAAATCCTGATCGCCAATCGGGGCGAAATCGCCCTGCGCATTCAGCGCGCCTGCCGCGAGCTGGGCATCAAGACCGTCGTCGTGCACTCCGAGGCCGACCGTGAAGCCAAGTACGTGCGCCTTGCCGATGAATCCGTGTGCATCGGGCCCGCGCCGTCGCGTGAAAGCTACCTGAACATGCCGGCCATCATCTCGGCCGCCGAAGTCACGGATTCCGAGGCAATCCACCCGGGTTACGGGTTCTTGTCCGAAAATGCCGACTTCGCCGATCGCGTCGAGAAGAGCGGTTTCGTGTTCATCGGCCCGCGCCCGGACACGATCCGCCTGATGGGCGACAAGGTCAGCGCCAAGCGCGCCATGATCGAAGCCGGCGTGCCGGTGGTGCCGGGCTCGGAAGGCGCGTTGCCCGACGATCCGCAGGAAATCCTGCGTACGGCGCGCGAAGTCGGCTATCCGGTCATCATCAAGGCCGCTGGCGGCGGCGGTGGCCGCGGCATGCGCGTGGTGTACACCGAGGCCGCGCTGCTCAACGCCGTCACGATGACGCGTTCCGAAGCAGGCGCCGCGTTCAACAACCCGGAAGTCTATATGGAGAAGTTCCTCGAGAACCCGCGCCATATCGAAATCCAGGTGCTGGCCGACGGCGGCCGCAACGCGGTGTGGCTGGGCGAGCGCGACTGCTCCATGCAGCGCCGCCACCAGAAGGTCATCGAGGAAGCGCCGGCGCCGGGCGTCGCCCGCCGCCTGATCGAGCGCATCGGCGATCGCTGTGCCGACGCCTGCCGCAAGATGGGCTATCGCGGCGCCGGCACGTTCGAGTTCCTGTATGAAAACGGCGAGTTCTATTTCATTGAAATGAACACCCGCATCCAGGTCGAACACCCGGTCACCGAACTGATCACCGGCATTGATCTGGTGCAGCAGCAGATCCTGGTCGCCGCCGGCGAAAAGTTCACGCTGCGTCAGCGCGACATCACGTTCAAGGGCCACGCGATCGAATGCCGCATCAATGCGGAAGATCCGTTCCGTTTCGTGCCCAGCCCTGGCCGCATCACCAACTGGCATACGCCGGGCGGTCCTGGCGTGCGTATCGACTCGCATGCGTTCAATGGCTACTTCGTGCCGCCTAACTACGATTCGATGATCGCCAAGGTCATCACGTACGGCGACACGCGTGACCAGGCGCTGGCCCGCATGCGCATCGCGCTGTCGGAAATGGTGGTGGAAGGCATCTCCACCAACATCCCGCTGCACCGCGAAATGCTGCAGGACGCCCGCTTCATCGAAGGCGGCACCAGCATCCACTATCTGGAACACAAGTTGGCGCAGCGTCCCTGACCGACTTTGGGGCCTCACGGCCCCTTTTGCGTTTTGCCTTATTGATGTTTTAAGGTTGATCGGGCCGCGGCGGATGCCGCGGCCCGTTGACCAGATGGAAGAGAAAAATCATGCGTGAACTCGTGCTCCATTGCTCGGAGGCGCAGGCCGAAGCCCTGTCGGATGCCTTGCTCGAAGCCGGCGTGCTGTCGGTCTCCGTCGAAGACGCCGACTTCGGCACCGAAGTCGAACGCCCGCTGTTCGGCGAGCCGGGCACCGAGCCCGACGTCCAGGCATGGGACCGCAACCGCGTCGTCGCGTTGCTGCCCGACGGTGCCGATCCCGCGCAGATCATGGAAGAAGCCGCCCAGACCGGGGAGCTCGATGCGTCGGTGTTCGATGGCTGGAGCCTGCGCGACGTGCCGGACGCCGACTGGGTGCGCCTCACGCAATCGCAGTTCGGCCCGATCCACATCGCCGAACGCCTCTGGATCGTCCCGAGCTGGCACCGCGACGATCCCGATGTGCCCGGCCTGGATACGGCCATGCCCGACCAGGACGGCGCCATCCACATCGAACTGGATCCGGGCCTGGCCTTCGGCACCGGCAGCCATCCCACGACTCACCTGTGCCTGGCCTGGCTGGAAGCCGAGCTTCCCGCTGGCGCGACGCTGTTGGACTACGGCTGCGGATCCGGCATCCTGGCCATCGCGGCGCGCAAGCTCGGCGCCGGTCCCACGCAGGCCGTCGATATCGACGCGCAGGCGGTGCAGAGCACCGTATTCAACGCCGAGGTCAACAAGGTCGAGCTGCAGGCCATGCTGCCCGACGGACTGGCGGATGGCACGTTCGAAGTCGTGGTCGCCAACATCCTGTCCAACCCCCTGAAGGTGCTGGCCCCCATGCTGGCCGGCCGCGTTGCCGCGGGCGGTCACCTGGTGCTGTCGGGCGTGCTGGAACGCCAGGCCGAGGAAGTCGCGGCCGCCTATGCGCCCTGGCTGGCCATGTCGGTCTGGCGCGCGCGCGACGGCTGGGTCTGCCTGCACGGCAAGAAACCCTGAGTCCCGGCAGCAGGAGCACGCCTCATGGCTCTGACCACCCGCTGCCCGCAGTGCGGCACCTCGTTCAAGGTGGTGCCTGACCAGCTTCGGGTCCGCAATGGGCTGGTGCGCTGCGGCGCCTGCTCGACCGTATTCGATGGCCGCGCGTGCCTGGTGACTGCGCCGGGCGCGCCCGTCGCGTCCACGGTGCCGGCCACGGCGTCGCTGCCGGCGTCTGCCGCGGCCGTCGCCGCGCCCGTGCTGGCCGCGCCCGAGCCGCATCCGCCTGCCGCGCCGATTCCCGAACCGGCGTTCACGCCGGTGTTGCCTGCGTCCCCGGCGCCTGCACCCGCCTTCACGCCGGCGCGTCCCGCGCCGGTTTCGACTCATGTGCCGCCGCCCGCCATCGTGCCGCCCCGGGCAGCGCCCGCCGCGCCCGTTGAGCCGCGTGTGGTCCTGCCCTGGGAAGACGAACCCGTGCCGCCGCCGCCGGCACCGTCGATTCCGCCCGCCGTGCTGCGCAGCCGCGACGACATCCGCAAGCGTGCCGAGCCGGAAGCGGCCATTCCGGATGACCACGCCGAAGACGACGACTACCCCGGCGACGACTACCCCGACGATGACGGCGAGCCGTTCCTGCGCGAGGCGGAGCCGCCCCGCGCCGCGCCCGCGCAACGGACTCCCGTGTTTCGTAACGAACCCATCGTCGCCAGCCGGTCCGGCGAGCCGACGCTGGACTGGCGTGCCGGGCAGCCGCGCAGCGAGGTGCGCCACGACCTGCACCATGACGTGCGCCAAGACGTGCGCCAAGACCCGCGCCGCGCCCCGCACCACGACCTGAACGACGAACGCCACGACGACCTGCACGACGACATACGCGACATCGAGCGCGACGACGAATACGAGGACGAAGACGATCTGGATCACGGCGCCCACGAGCCGGTGCTGGGCGACACGCGCACGCGTTATTCCAGCGCCACCGACGTGGGCCGAGCGCCGCCCGAATTCCTGGATCAGGATCGCATCGAGCGCAGCGGCTTCATGCGCAAGCTGTGGGGCTATGCGTGCCTCGCGGGCCTGATCGTCCTGGCCCTGCAACTGCTCTACGCGTACCGCACCGACATCGCCAATTCCGTGCCGGCGCTGCGTCCCGCACTGGAAGCCGTCTGCAAGCCGCTCGATTGCACGGTCGGCTATGCGCGCCGGCGCGATCTCATCAGCATTTCGTCGTCATCTCTGCAGCCGCCCACGGGCGCCGCCGCCATCGACGACGGACGCACCCGCCTGGTGCTGACCGTAATGCTGCACAACCGCTACGACAAGCCGCAGTATTGGCCGGCGTTGGTGCTCGAGTTGAACGACCTGTCCGACACGGTGGTCGTGCGCAAGGTGCTGATGCCCGAGAATTACCTCACGCCCGAGCAGTTGAAGGGACCGTTCGGTCCCCAGGGCGCGTTGAAGATTTCAGTCCCCATTGAAGTGACCGGCGTTCAGGTCAATGGCTACCAACTCGACAAGTTTTTTCCGTAAAGGATGACAAGCATGGCAACCCCTGTTCTGGTCTGCGGTTCGATGGCGTTCGACACCATTGCGGTGTTTGAAGGCCGCTTCAAAGAACACATTCTTGCCGACCGCATTCAGTCGCTGAGCGTGTCGTTCCTGGTGCCCAGCATGCGCAAGGAATATGGCGGCTGCTCCGGCAACATCGCCTACAACATGAACCTGCTGGGCGGCACGCCGGTGCCGGTCGCCACCGTCGGCGAAGACGCTGGCGAATACATGCAGCGCCTGTCGGGTCTGGGCATCGACGTCAGCCGCGTCAAGGTCATTCCCGACACGTTCACGGCGCAGTGCTTCATCACGACCGACCTGGACGACAACCAGATCACCGCCTTTCACCCGGGCGCGATGTCGTTCGCCGCGGAAAATGACCTGAGCGATGCCGACGCCGCCTGGGCCATCGTTGCCCCGGACGCGAAAGAGGGCATGTTTGCCCACGCCGAACGCCTGCACAAGCGCGGCATCCCCTTCATTTTCGACCTGGGCCAGGCCATGCCGCTGTTTGACGGCGCCGACCTCGAGCGCATGCTCAAGCTGGCGCAGGCCCTCACGGTCAACGACTACGAAGCCGGCGTGGTCGAGCAGCGCACGGGCCGCAGTGTCGCGGACATCGCGCGCACCCTGCAGGCGGTGGTGGTGACGCGTGGCGCCGAAGGCGCGACCCTGCACACCGAAGGCAAGACCATCCAGATCGAACCCGTGCGGGCCTCGCAGGTGGTGGACCCCACCGGCTGCGGCGACGCGCAGCGCGGTGGTCTGCTGTACGGCCTGACCAGCGGCTGGAGCTGGGAAGACAGCTGCCGCCTGGGCAACGTCATGGGCGCCATCAAGATCGCTTCGCGCGGCCCGCAGAATCACGTGCCGACGCGCGCCGAGATCGACGCCGTGCTGCACGCCACGTACGGCATTCACCTGCCCGGCTGATCGGCCAGGACTTCTCGGGAACCGCGGTCCCGCACACAGGTCGAATCTCGGCGCATATTCAAAGGCAACGGGCTGTAGCCCGTTGTTTCGTGCGTGAGTTTGCAGCTTCTGGCGGAGCGTTTCAGTCTGTTGCGGGTGCGCTTGCCGGGCGTTGCGGGCGGAGTATCATCAGTCACCGTCGGTCGTGCCCGAATGAGGAGTCCAAATGAATCATATAAAGTCTATTTCCCTGGTGACGCCGCGTACTGGCCGTTGGCTGGCTGTCGCGGCTGTGGTGACGTCGATGGCAGTGCTTGGCGGTTGCGCAAACCCCAGCGCCTCCAGCGGCGTGTACAGCTACGATCAAGCGCAGCGCGAACAGATCGTCCGTAACGGAACGGTCACCGGCGTGCGTCCGATCGTCATCCAGAACGACAAGTCCAGCGGCGTCGGCATGGTGGCCGGCGGTGCGTTGGGCGGCGTGGCCGGCAACGCGATCGGTGGCGGCACGGGCCGCACCATCGCCACGGTGGGCGGCGTCATTCTCGGCGCCCTTGCCGGCAATGCCGTCGAGAACCGCGCACAGAAGAACTCCGGCCTGGAGATCACGGTGCGTCTGGACAACGGCGAGACCCGCGTGGTCGCCCAGGAAGCCGATGTGCCCATCAGCGTGGGCCAGCGTGTCCAGGTGATCAGCGGCGCCGGTCCGACCCGCGTCACGCCGATGTAATCGGCCCAGCCCGCATCAAAAAGCCCGCGCAAGCGGGCTTTTTTTGTCGCTCGCCCGCAACGCAGCCCCCGGGATTTACCCGCGAACGTTACCTTTCCAAGCGTTTTCTCGCCATTTCCTCCATAAGTTTCATGGCGATTCGACGGCCGAAGTGCAATGATTGCGACGGCGCGGCAGTCCGGATTTAATGTAACCACGTGCTTCCGGAGGCCCTGCTTGCTGGCTGGAATTTTTCAGTTTGGTTTCAGCTATTTTCTGTATCCTCGTCGCCTGAATCCCGGGGCGGGGGATGGTTTGCCGAACAGGCAACGTTACGCTGCAATACCTATGCATACCGAGCAAGAACTCCACACCAAGATCGGCGAGATCGTCGAGTCGATCGTCATGAAGAAAGTCACCCCCGACACGCAACTGATTGCCACCGGCCTGGTCGATTCGCTCGCCGCCGTGGACATCACGCTGGCGGTCGAGTCCGAGTACGGTTGCAGCATTCCGGCTCCCGAAATCGCAGAGCACCTTCAGTCGGTCCGCGTGCTTGCCGGCTATGTCGCTGCCCATACTTCGTAATACGCGTTTGCTGTCGCACGTCGCGGCGGCAGCCACGGCAGTGGCGTTGGCGGTGGGCACGTATTGCGGCGCGGACGACCTGCTCAGCCGCGTCGTCAATCCGTCGTCATCGCTCTCGGCCACCGCGGCCGACAAGAGCAACTACCTGCCCAATCTGGGGCCAGATTGGGGCACCCAGCACGTCAACCTGAACCGTCTGGGCAACGCCCTGAGCGACGGCACGCTGGTGGTGCTGGGATCGTCCGAACTGTCCAGCCACGACCTGCGCTTCGTTCCCTACCGCTTCTTTCCCGAAGAGCTGAAGGTGCCGACGCTCGCGTACGGCCACGCGATGTTCCAGTCGTACGGCATCGTCAGCGTGCTGGAGTCGGTGTCCGATTCGCTCACGCCCAACACGCGCCTGGTCATCATGCTGTCGCCTGCCTGGTTCGCCTCGGGCGGGCAGCTGCCGCGCAGCGCGTTCGCCGAGCACGTCACGGGACCGGTCTGGGACCGGTTGTGGGATCAGCCCAGCACGCGCGAGCAGATGCAGAACTGGATCAGCGACAACGCGAACTGGGGCTTGCTGTGGCTTATCGCCAATGGTCAGGTGTCAGAGCTGAAGGACAAGCTGGCGCTGTGGTGGCATGCGCGTCAGGCGCCCGCGCCCGACAAGCCGCGCAGCAAGCTGTCCGTGCCCGCGCACCGCTTCGTGTCCTGGCCGGCGTCGGCCCGGTTGAATTCGGGGCAGTGGTCCCAGATCACCCACGAAGCGCGCGTCGTCGAACACAACCTGGGCGGCAACAACCCCTACGACGTGCGCGACGACTACTACAAGCAGTACCTCGCGCCGCTGTACTCGCCCGCGCGCAATGAATTCGCCGACGTCGATCCCATCACCCGCACCGAACTCGGCGACCTCTCGCGTGTGATGGCGCTGCTGCAAAAGCGCAAGGTCAAGGCGTACTTCGTCATCCAGCCGTTCAACCCCAAACTCATCCTGGACGTCGAACGGTTCGATCCGGTGGTGGACGCCATCACCGGCATGTGCACGCGCTATCAGATGGGGTGTCTGGATCTTTACAGCATTCCCTTCGAGCCCGGCATGCTGCGCGATGACATGCACCTGGCCGAACTCGGCTGGGCCATGGCCGATCAAGGCATTGCGGAGTATTTTTCCCGATGAAATTCTTTCGTAAAGACGAAGCCCGCAATGCGGGTGCGCCCTGGGCGCGCCGCTTCTTCTGGCACCTGTGCCTGTACGTGGGGGTGATCCTCGTGTTCGTGCTGCAGGCGCAGCCCACGACGGGCAGCGGCGGACCGATCAAGGTCGAATTCCAATACCAGCAGTTCTGAGCGCACCATGGAACTCTTCGCAAGCTTGAGCTTCTTCGGCGGCGCCCTGTTCGGCGGCCTGGGCCTTGTCGCCTACCGGTCGTCCGGCATGCCGCTGCGCATCGGCTATCGCCACATCATCGGCGTCATCTGTCTGGGCGTGTGGATGGCGGTGTTCTGGGCGCGGCCGTATCAGCCCATTGCGCTCTTCGCGATTTCCGGCGCCGCGCTGTGGGCCATGCGCCGCAATTACATCCCGACCTGGCTGGCGGTCATCATCACGATGACGCCGCTGCTGCTGGTCAAGACCGGCGTGTCGCACCTGGGCGCCATGCTCGGGTTGTCCTTCGCCACCTTCCGCGCCATCGACGTGCTGCTGTTCGCGCCCCGCAACGAGCGCGTCTCGCCGCTGGATTACTTCATCTACCTGTTCTTCCCGCTGACGTTGCTGGCCGGTCCCATGTACCGCTGGCGCGCCTTCCAGGCCGACCTGAAGCGCGGCTACGAAGGCGTCAACCTGAACACCTGGCTGACCGGGCTGGAACTCATCATGGTGGGCGTGATCCAGAAGTTCGGCCTGGCCGAGCTGATCTGGCGCTACGGGCTGGCCACGCTGGACGCGCACGACTATTCGTTCACGGGCGTGGCGCTGAACGCCTCGCTCTACAGCGCCTACCTGTTCTTCGACTTTGCCGGCTACTCGACCATGGCGATCGGGATAGGCATGCTGTTCGGCTTCACGCTGCCGATCAACTTCCGCAATCCGCTGGCCACCCTGAACCCGCAGGACTTCTGGCGGCGCTGGCACATCAGCCTGTCCGAGTGGCTGCGCGACGTCGTGTTCATGCCGATCTACAAGGCGTTGAGCAAGACCAGTTTCTTCGGCCGCCATCGGCTTGCGGCGCAGAACATCGGCATCTTCGCGACGCTGCTGGCGATGGGCGTGTGGAACGGCTTGTCGCTGCACTACATCGTCAGCGGCCTGATGTTCGGCGCGTATTCGGTGGGCCACAACCTGCTGATCAACGCCGCGCGCACGCGGCCCGGCCTGCAGGCGTTTTTGGCCAAGCCCGTCATGCGCTTTCTCGGGCGCGTGCTCACCCTGATTCTGGCCGCGCTGGCGCTGTACGTGTTCAGCGGCCGCAGTCCCATCTGACGCCGGGAGCTTCGGCATGCGTTTCGACTTGAAGTCCTTCCAGTTCGTCGACGACGGACGCGTGCCCGACGCGCTGGCCGTCGCCGCCGCCGACCGCAGCCTGACTTGGGCGCAGTTGCGCGCCGAGGCGCAGGCCTGGGCCGACGCCGCTCGTCAGCACGGCGTGGCGCCCGACGTGCCGGTAGCCATCTACGGTCACAAGGAAGCCGCGTTCTTCGTCGCCATGGTCGGCGCGCTGCTGATCGGCGCGCCGTTCGTGCCGGTGGATACCATCTATCCTCCTGAGCGTCTGCGCCGCATCGTGGAGATCGTGCGCGCCGCCGCCGTCTTCGATGCCGCGGCCGGCACCTTCACGGCGGGCGAGGGCGAAGTGCTGCAAGAGCGCGGCCTGGCCTACGTGATGTTCACGTCGGGCAGCACGGGCGATCCGAAGGGCGTGCAGATCGGCCGCGAAAGCGTCGGGCTGCTCGGTGACTGGATGCTCGGCAGCTTTGGCTTGGGCGAGGCGCCCGTCTTCATGAACCAGGCGCCGTTCAGTTTCGACCTGTCGATGTACGAGGTCTTCGCCACGCTGGCCTCCGGCGGCAGCTGCGTGCTCAACGCGCGCGAACAGATCGCCGCGCCCGGCCCGTGGATGGAACGGCTGGCCGGCCACGGCATCACGGTGTGGGTGTCCACGCCGTCGTTCGCGCACCAGCAACTGGCCAACCGCGACTTCTCGCCCGCCACGCTGCCGACGCTGCGCACGTTCCTCTTCTGCGGCGAGCCGCTGCCGGCGGCGCTGGCCAAGAAGCTGCGCCAGCGCTTTCCCGACGCGTCCATCCTGAACACCTACGGCCCGACCGAAGCCACGGTCGCCACCACCTGGATCGAAGTCACCGACGCCGTGTTGGCGGCGCACGACCCGCTGCCGGTCGGACATGCCAAGCCGGATAGCGTGCTGCTGGTGGACGAGGGCGAGATCTGCATCGTGGGCGACCATGTCATGCGCGGGTATCTCAACCGCGCCGACCTGAACGCGGCCAAGCTTTACACCTATGACGACGGCCGCCGCGCGTTCCGCACGGGCGACCTGGGTCTGATGGAAGAGAACGGATTGCTGTTCTGCCGCGGCCGGATGGACGACCAGATCAAGCTCAATGGTTATCGCATCGAGCTGGCCGAGATCGACGAGGCCTTGCACGGCCTGCCGGGGGTGGAGGGAAGCGCCTGCGCGGTGCTGCGCCGTCCCGACGGCACCGCGGTGCGGCTGATCGGTTTCGTGACGGGGGCAAAGGCGGCGACGCAGGAAGCGTCGCTGCTGGCGCCGGAGGCCTTGTCCGGCTGGAAGGAGCGGCTGGCCGAGCGCCTGCCGCCGTACATGGTGCCGTCAGAGCTGGTGGCCTGCCAGGCGCTGCCCATGTCGAACAACCACAAGATAGACCGGAAGAAGCTGATCGAAATCTACAGCGCCATTCCGGTCTAGCTGATTACACGCCCATCATGCCGTAGCTCAGGCGAGCCAGGACCATCAGCAGGATCTGCGCGGCCACCAGCAGGATCAGCGGCGAGAAGTCGATCGAGGTGCGCGGCAGGATGCGGCGGATGGGATCGAGTAGCGGCGCGGTCAGCGATTGCAGCAGCGGCATCATGGGCGCCATCGGGTTGACCCACGACAGCACGGCCTGGATCAGCGTCAGCCAGACCACCAGGTTCAGTGCCCACTTCGCGGTCATGATGAGCGCCGAGCCCATTGCGGCGGGCAGCAGCGCGGCAGGGATCAGCGCGCCGATGGCCACCAGCCACAACAGCACCAGATAGACCAGCGCCGACAGCCATGCGCACACGAGGCTGGTCCAGTCGATCTTGTTGCCCGCGGGAATGATCTTGCGCAGCGGCATCACGAGCCAGTTGGTGGCGCCGTAGATCGCGCGCGCCAGCGGGTTGAAGGGATGCAGCCGTATCGCGTGCATCCAGGCGCGGGCAATCAGTGCCGCGCCAAACAGCGTGAACACGATTTCGAGAAGGAAGCGGAAGATTTCACCGAGCATGGACGCGATCACCCCAAAAAAGAGGAGTCAATTGTCGCACGGCCAGACGTAAAAATTGCGTACGGTCCTAGTGCTTCAGGCCCAGTGCAAAGGGTCAGCCATTTGGATGGCATGACGCGCAGACGACAAAAAAGCCGCCCGGCAAATACCAGGCGGCTCTGATGAAGCTAACGCTTCGGCGCGTCCGGATTAGGGACGGCCACCCGTCGGGAACGGCCACGACGCGGCGGGGTTCAGCGCGGTCTTCGCGCCCGGGGCAGCAGCCGTGGTCGGCGGCGTGGCGGGCTTCTTCGGAGCGGCTTTCTTCGCAGCGGGCTTCTTGGCGGCGGCGGGCTTCTTTGCGGCGACAGCCGGCTTGGAAGCAGGAGCCTTCTTGGCGGCGGGAGCCTTCTTGGCAGCCGGGGCCTTCTTGGCTACGGCCTTCTTGGCAACCGCTTTCTTGGCGGCCGGGGCCTTCTTGGCAGCAGCCTTCTTGGCTACGGCTTTCTTGGCGGCCGGGGCCTTCTTGGCGACAGCCTTCTTGGCAACGGCCTTCTTGGCAACGGCCTTCTTGGCAACGGCCTTCTTGGCGACGGCCTTCTTGGCGACGGCTTTCTTGGCAACCGCCTTCTTGGCGACAACCTTCTTGGCTACGGCCTTCTTGGCGACAGCCTTCTTGGCGACAGCCTTCTTGGCGGCCGGAGCCTTCTTCGCGACGGCCTTCTTGGCTACCGCTTTCTTGGCGACGACCTTCTTGGCGGCCGGCTTCTTGGCGGCAACCTTCTTCACGGCCGGCTTCTTGGCGGCTGCGACTTTCTTCACTGCGACTTTCTTGACGGCAGCTTTCTTGGCCGGAGCGGCCTTCTTCGCTACTGCCTTCTTGGCGGCGGGTTTTTTCACCGCTGCTTTCTTGACGGCTTTCTTGGCTGTTGCCATGGTCATGCTCCTTAGGTTCAGGGGTCCCAGAACTTAAACCCGTGCCCCGACCCGCCAATTGGCGGACCGTGCCCGGGCTATTCATCGGCGCATGCCGCTGTTCTGTGCGAGCAACAGCTACTACGGTTTGCGCTAATGAATTCGGCACAGCCATTTGATATGGCCCCCGCTCCTTTGGCGCGAGCCATTTCAAATGGCGCCGGCAGGCAGCCTGTCCACAGGCCGCCGACCGCTTGTTCTACGTGTTCGAAGACACCCTGACCAAGGAGATTGCCATCAAGCCTGTCGCGAACGCAACGCCCATCAATTGGAAGAGGGCGTGCCCGCGCCGGGCTCGATGGCGTACTGCGTTACTCCCAGCTCAGCGTGCCACCGGTTTGGTATTCGATCACGCGAGTTTCAAAAAAGTTGCGTTCCTTTTTAAGGTCGATCATTTCCGCCATCCACGGGAAGGGATTTTCTTCCTGGGGGTACAGAGGTTCGATACCGATCTGCTGGCAACGACGGTTGGCGATGAAGCGCAGGTAGGATTTGAACATGGGTGCGTTCAAGCCCAACACGCCGCGCGGCATCGTGTCTTCGGCGTAAGCGTATTCGAGTTCGACCGCTTTGCGGAAGAGTTCTCGAATTTCTTCGCGGAATTCCGGCGTCCAGAGATGCGGATTTTCCAGTTTGACGGTGTTGATCAGATCGATGCCGAAGTTGCAGTGCATGGATTCATCGCGAAGGATGTACATGTACTGTTCGGCAGCGCCGGTCATCTTGTTCTGGCGGCCAAGCGCCAGGATCTGCGTGAAGCCAACGTAGAAGAACAGGCCTTCCATGAGGCAAGCGAAGACGATCAGGGACTTCAGCAGCGTCTGGTCGGCTTCGGGCGTGCCCGTCTTGAAGTTGGGATCAGCGATCGCGTCGATGAACGGGATCAGGAACTCGTCTTTTGCCCGGATGGACGGCACTTCGTTGTAAGCGTTGAAGATCTCGGCTTCGTCCAGGTCCAGGCTTTCGACGATGTATTGATAGGCGTGCGTGTGAATGGCTTCTTCGAAGGCCTGGCGCAGCAGGAACTGCCGGCATTCGGGAGCCGTGATGTGGCGGTAGGTGCCCAGCACGATGTTGTTGGCGGCCAGCGAGTCGGCGGTCACGAAGAAGCCGAGGTTGCGCTTGACGATGCGGCGCTCGTCCTCGGTGAGCCCGTTCGGGTTCTTCCAGAGGGCGATGTCGCGCGACATGTTGATCTCTTGCGGCATCCAATGGTTGGCGCAAGTGGCCAGGTACTTTTCCCACGCCCACTTGTACTTGAAAGGCACAAGCTGGTTGACGTCGGTCTGGCCATTGATGATGCGCTTGTCGGCAACCTTCACGCGCTGCGAGGTGGCGGAACCGCTGGCAGCCAAGCCGGCCGCGTGTTCAGGCGCAGCGGGCGTGGGCATGGCGGTGTCGCCGAAAACACCCGTCGCCGCCCGGACTTCCGGGGCAGCCTGACCGCCCGCCGCGGGCGCGGCAGGTTGTGCAGGTTGCGTGGCGGTGGTGTCGTCGTCCCAATTAATCATGATTCATTCTCCGGATGCGGTTATTGGCAGGCTTCGCACTCTTCGAAGCCGGGGTCGCCCGGCCGCATGGTGCAAACCGCTCCGAGAACTTCGGGTTCCGGCAAAACAGGTGCTGCGCCCATGGCCGAAGCCGTGGACTGGCCGCTGGCGCTGACAGCGTTCAATTCGCCGCCGCGTCCGGTGGATTTCTCGGCGCTGGTGGCGCCAAGGGTACGCAGGTAGTACGTGGTCTTCAGGCCACGCGTCCATGCCAGCTTGTAGGTGTCGTCCAGTTTCTTGCCCGATGCGCCGGCCATGTAGATGTTCAGCGATTGGGCTTGATCGATCCACTTCTGGCGGCGCGACGCGCATTCAACCAGCCAGCTCGGTTCGACTTCGAACGCGGTGGCGTAGAGTTCGCGGAGTTCGGAAGGAACGCGATCGATGCGGGACAGGCTGCCGTCGAAGTACTTGAGGTCGGCGACCATGACTTCGTCCCAGAGACCGAGTTTCTTCAGGTCACGCACGAGGTAATCGTTAACGACCGTGAACTCGCCGGAGAGATTCGATTTGACGTACAAGTTCTGGAAAGTGGGTTCGATGCACGCAGATACGCCAATGATATTGGAAATAGTGGCGGTTGGGGCGATTGCGATGCAATTGGAGTTGCGCATGCCGTGTTCTTTGATGCGCGTGCGCAACGTATCCCAATCGAGCGTGCTCGATTCATCAACGTCAACGTGACCACCACGTTCATCACGCAGCATCTTCAACGTGTCTTGCGGCAAGATGCCACGCGACCACAGCGAGCCTTCATACGATTGATAGCGGCCGCGTTCTTCAGCGAGCAGGCTCGACGCGAAGTAGGCGTGATAGCACACCGCTTCCATCGAACGATCCGCGAATTCAACAGCGGCTTGCGATGCGTACGGCACGCGCATCATCTGCAGGCAATCCTGGAAGCCCATGATGCCCATGCCCACCGGACGATGGCGCGCGTTGGAATTGCGGGCCTTGTCGACGGCGTAGTAGTTGATGTCGATCACGTTGTCGAGCATGCGCATGGCGATGCTGACCGTGCGCTTGATCTTGTCGTGGTCCAGTTCGAAACCGCCGCCGGCAGCCGGCTTCATGTGTGCGACCAGGTTCACGGAACCCAGATTGCAAACCGCGATTTCGGATTCGTTGGTGTTCAGCGTGATCTCGGTGCACAGGTTCGAGCTGTGGACGACGCCCACGTGCTGCTGCGGCGAACGGATGTTGCACGGATCCTTGAACGTGATCCACGGGTGGCCGGTTTCGAACAGCATCGACAGCATCTTGCGCCACAGCGTCAGCGCCGGCATCTTCTTGAACAGCTTCAGTTCGCCGCTGGCGACGCGGGCTTCGTAGCCCACGTAGGCTTCTTCGAACGCGCGGCCGTACTTGTCGTGCAGGTCGGGGCAGTCGGACGGCGAGAACAGCGTCCACTCACCGCCTTCCATGACGCGCTTCATGAACAGGTCGGGAATCCAGTTCGCCGTGTTCATGTCGTGCGTGCGGCGGCGTTCGTCGCCGGTGTTCTTGCGCAGTTCCAGGAATTCTTCGATGTCCAGGTGCCACGACTCGAGGTACGTGCAGACCGCACCCTTGCGCTTGCCGCCCTGGTTCACGGCGACGGCCGTGTCGTTGACGACCTTCAGGAACGGCACGACGCCCTGGCTTTCGCCGTTGGTGCCCTTGATGTGGCTGCGCAGCGCGCGGACCGGGGTCCAGTCGTTGCCCAGGCCGCCGGCGTACTTGGCCAGCAGCGCGTTTTCCTTGATGGCGTCGTAGATGCCTTCCAGGTCGTCGGAGACGGTGGTGAGGTAGCACGACGACAACTGCGAGTGCAGCGTGCCCGAGTTGAACAGCGTCGGCGTCGAGCTCATGAAGTCGAACGAGGACAGGATCTCGTAGAACTCGATGGCGCGCGTTTCGCGGTCGGTCTCGCGCAGCGCCAGGCCCATGGCCACGCGCATGAAGAAGACCTGCGGCAGTTCGATGCGGGTGCCGCGGATGTGCAGGAAGTAGCGGTCGTACAGCGTCTGCAGGCCGAGGTAGCCGAATTGCAGATCACGCTTGGCGTTCAGCGCCTTGCCCAGCTTGGTCAGGTCATAGTTGGCCAGTTCGGGCGACAGCAGGCCGCCTTCGATGCCGCGGGCAATGAACGTGGGGAAGTATTCGGCGTAACGCGTGCCCATGCCGTCTTGCGAGACTTCTTCGCCCAGCACTTCCTTGCGGATCGTGTGCAGCAGCAGACGGGCGGTGACCTGGCTGTAGGCCGGATCCTTTTCGACCAGCGCACGCGCGGACAGGATGGCGGACTTGAAGACTTCGTCGACGGGGATGCCGTCGTACAGGTTCTTGACCGTTTCCTTCAGGATGGCTTCGGCGTCGATGAACTCGGACAGGCCTTCGCCAGCGGCGACGATGGTCGCGCGCAGTTCGGCGACGTCCAGCGGACGGCGCACGCCGCCGTCGGTGACGTTCAGCACATGTTCCTGCGGCGCGGCGGCGGCCTTCTGCTGGCCTTCGGCGGCAGCAGCGGCAGCGCGTTCCTGCGTGCGCTTTTCACGGTACAGGACATAGGCGCGCGCGACGTCATGCTCGCCAGAGCGCATCAGCGCCAGTTCGACCTGGTCCTGGATGTCTTCAATATGGAAGGTGCCGCCGTTGGGGCGGTTGCGAACCAGCGCGTTGACGGCCTGGCCGGTCAGCGATTCGACCAGTTCACGCACACGGGCGGATGCGGCGCCTTGGCCGCCATTGACGGCCAGGAAGGCCTTGGTCATGGCGATGGCGATCTTGCTGGGCTCAAAACCAACCACCGAACCATTGCGGCGGATGATGTTGTAGCTGGCCCATTTGCCGCTATTGGCGTCGGCGGGGGAGTCGGTTTGGGAGGGCGGCACGGCCGAAGGCCGAGTCACAGAGGCGATCGTAGTCTGCATGGAAGCTCCTGTGCGAAAAAGCGCGTAGATAACGGCATGACGGCGTCATGTCGGGTCAAAATTGGATCTTGTAATGGGGGTCGCAACGTCCGGACAGGCTAGTCCGTAAGGCGTGGCCGGCGGGAATCAGCGCTTAGGCGACCACAAGATGTAGTGTAGCACCCCTCGTTGGCCACTAATTCTAGTGATCGAGGTTTACAGGGACAAGAAGAAGATAAGACGAATCCCACAAAAGATTGTAACCAAATGCACTAGGCGCGCCCCGCAAGGCGCGCCCAGGTCAGTGACCACTCAGACCGGCTGTTTATGCGGTTTTCCGCAAGGGGATGGCGTGCGAAGCCGGTGCTGCATAGCTCTGCAGGTGTCGGGCCAACTCGGTCCGATACTTGTCGACATTCGCGGCCTTCACGTGGCCAAAACCGCGAATGTTTTCTGCCAGGGCGGCGATTGTAGCCGCTTGCGCGAGCTTGTCCGAGGTCAACCCTGCGACGAGCAGGTCTATGGTCTGGCGGTACTCCTGAACCAGCGCCCGTTCCATCTTGCGCTCGGCCGTGTGGCCGAACGGATCGAACCACGTGCCGCGCAGGCCCTTCAAGCGCGTCAGCAATTTCAGTGCCGACATCGTGCGCGGACCCAGCGTCATCTTGCGGGGCACGCCGGTGCGCGGATCCTTGCGCGCGAAGATCGGCGGGGCCATGTGAAAGCGCAGGCTGTACTCGCCCTCGAACTGTCCCTCGAGTTGCGCCTTGAACGCGTCGCCGGTGTAGAGGCGCGCCACTTCGTATTCGTCCTTGTAGGCCATGAGCTTGTACAGGCTGCGCGCCACCGCCATCGCCAGCCGGGGCGTCTTGGCCTCCGGCGCCAGTTCACGCTCGCGCGCCGCGACGGCTTCGACGACCTCCCGGTATGCGCGGGCATAGGCGGCGTCCTGATACGCCGTCAGATCTTCGACGCGGCGCGCCACGGCACGTTCGAACGTTTCGGGGACGTGGAGCTGCACGACCTGCGCGCGCGGACGCAGCGCGCCTTCCAGCGCGTCAGGTTGATGCGCGGCGAGCCGGCCGCTGTCGAAGGCGGCGCGGTTGGCTGCAACCGCCACGCCGTTCAGTTCGATCGCGCGGTAGATGGCGGCCTGCGACAGCGGCACGCCGCCGCGCTGCCAGGCATAGCCCAACATGAACATGTTCGACAGGATGCTGTCACCGAAGAGCGCCAGGGCGGCTTCGTGCGCGTCGATCGCCGCGGTGTGCGTGTCGCCGGCCGCGTGACGGATCTTGGCGAGCAGCGCTTCGGGGCGCATCGCCGCGTCAGGATTGCGCGTGAAGTCGGAGACGGGCGCCACGTAGGTGTTCACCGTGACCTTGGTGTGGCCGCGGCGCAGGGCGCCCAACGAATCGGGCGCGACGGCGGCGACCGGATCGCACAGGATGGCCGCGTCGGCCTGCTGCCAGTCGAGACGCACGGGGCCGGCGGTCGCGCCGGCGGGGGCCAGGCGGATGTGGCTGACGACGGTGCCGCCCTTTTGCGCCAACCCGGTCAGGTCCAGCACCGCTGCGGACAGGCCTTCCAGGTGCGCGGCCATCGACACGATGGCGCCGATGGTGATGACGCCCGTACCGCCCATGCCGGCGACCAGCAGGCGATAGGGATGGTCCAGCGCGAAGATATCGGGCTGCGGCAGGCCGGCGATCAGGCCTTGGAGGCGCTCCTGGTCGGCCTTCGGCGCCGCGCTCTTTCTCGGCTTGCCGCCCATCACGGACACGAAGCTGGGGCAGAAGCCCTCCGCGCACGAATAGTCCTTGTTGCAGCTGGACTGGTCGATCGCACGCTTGCGGCCGTACGGCGTTTCCAACGGAACGACGGACAGGCAGTTCGATTTCACGCCGCAGTCGCCGCAGCCTTCGCACACCGCGCTGTTGATCAGCATGCGGCGCGCCGGGTCCGGAAACTGGTTCTTCTTGCGGCGGCGGCGCTTTTCGGCGGCGCAGGTCTGGTCATGGATCAGGACGGTCACGCCGGGAATCTCGCGCAGCTCGCGCTGCAGCGCGTCCAGCTCGCGGCGGTGGTGCACCTTGATGCCGGGGCCGAGGTCCACGCCCTGATACTTCTCGGGCTCGTCGGTGGTGACCACGATGCGTGCGACGTTCTCGCCGCGCAGCTGCTGGCAGATCTGCGGCACGGAAATGGGGCCGTCGACCGGCTGCCCGCCCGTCATCGCCACGGCATCGTTGAACAGGATCTTGTAGGTGATGTTGGCGCGCGCCGCGACGGCCTGGCGGATGGCCAGATAGCCCGAGTGGTAGTAGGTGCCTTCGCCCATGTTCTGGAAGATGTGCGGCATCTTCGTGTAGCGGGACAGGCCGATCCAGTCGACGCCTTCGCCGCCCATCTGGGTGAGGCCGCCCGTGTCGCGGTCCATCCATGCGGCCATGTAGTGGCAGCCCACGCCGGACAGCGCCTGGCTGCCCTCGGGCACCTTGGTCGACGTGCTGTGCGGACAGCCCGAGCAGAAGTAGGGGCGGCGGCGCATGCCGTCCGCGTCGTTGGACAGCGGCGCCTGGCATTCGAAGGCCGACAGGTCGCGGTTCACGGGAAGTCCTGCGGCGCGCGACAGCCAGGAGGCCAGCGGCGCGGCCAGCAGCGACGGGCGCAGTTGGCCGGCCGACGTCACCATCGGCTCGCCGTCCAGACCCTTCTTGCCCGCGACCGTCGGGCGCTGCGGCAAATTGAACAGCATGTCCTTGATCTGGCTTTCGACGACCGCGCCTTTTTCCTCGACGACCAGGATGTGCGACAGGCCGCGCGCGAATTCGAGCAGGCGGCCCTCGTCCATCGGCCAGGTGAGACCCGGCTTGTAGATCCGCACGGGCGCGTTCGCCGTCACCGTATCCACGCCCAGGCGCGCCAACGCTTCCATGGTGTCCAGATGCGCCTTGCCCACCGTGACGATGCCCACCGTTGCCTTGGGCGCCGGGCAGGTCAGCTTGTCCAGGCTGTGGCGGCGCGCGAAGGCGGCGACCGCCTTCATGCGCTGGTTCATGCGCGTCTCGACCGCCAGGGACAGGAAGTCGCGTGCCGAATACTCGAGCGATCCGGGCGGCATGTCCGGATCCGCGGGCATGTCGTAGGTCTGGATCGGGGCCGGGGTGAAGGAGTGGCCGCTTTCGATGGTCTCGGACACCGCCTTGAAGGCGACCCAGGTGCCGGCGTAACGCGAGAGCGCCCAGCCCCACAACGCGAAGGTCTCGTATTCGTCGATGGACGTCGGATGCACGATGGGCATCTGCCAGCCGATCAGCGAGGCCTCGCTGGCGTGCGGAATCGAGGAGGACACGGCGGTGTGGTCGTCGCCCACCACCACCAGCACGCCGCCGTTGCGCGAGGCGCCCGCGGCATTGCCGTGATGCAACGCGTCGCCGGCGCGGTCCACGCCCGGGCCCTTGCCGTACCACATGGCAAACACGCCATCGACGTTGCGGTCGTCGCGCACGCCCGCCTGCTGCGTACCCATGACCGCGGTGGCGGCCATGTCTTCGTTAATGCCCGGCAGGAAGGTGATCTGGTTGGCGTCCAGCGCCTTCTGCGCCTTCCACATGGCCATGTCGACACCGCCCAGCGGCGATCCGCGATACCCCGACACGAAGCCGGCGGTGTTCAGGCCGCGCTCGCGGTCCACCCGGCGCTGCGTGAGCATCATGCGCACCAGGGCCTGGGTGCCGGTCAGAAAGATGCGGCCGGACTCGCGCGTCAGGTTGTCGGCGAGCTGATACTCAAGGTCCAGCTCGGGTGCGGCGGCGGGGGTACCGTCCATAGTCAATGCTCCTCGTATTTGGCACCATGATAGGTTCGCGAGGGATCAGGTTTATTGCGTTTTTGGATCGTGCTATCCCTATAATTCGCAATGAACATTTCGTATTCCAAAAAAATCAGGAGACAAACGAATGGACAAGACCGATATCGGCATCCTCAAGGCCCTGCAGGAAGACGGCCGGGCCTCGGCGCAGCAGCTTTCCGAGAAGGTGGGGCTGTCCGCCGCGCCGGTGTGGCGGCGGGTGAAGGCGATGGAGGCGAGCGGGGTGATCCAGGGCTACAGCGCCCAGGTCGACCGCAGCAAGGTGGGACTGGGCTGCATGTTTGCGCAGATCAGCCTGGAGCGGCACTCGGCCAACACCGTTGAAAACTTCGAGCGGTCGGTGCGCGATGCGCCGGAAATCCTGGAGTGCTATGCGGTCACCGGAGACTCCGACTTCCTGTTGAAGATCCTGGTGGAAAGCCCTGAAGCGTATGACCGATTCCTGCACCGGTTCCTCTTCAACATGCCGGGCATCCGGCAGACGCGCACCATCGTGGCGCTGCGCGAGATCAAGCACGAACAGCGGCTGCCGCTCTAGGGCGCGACAAGCGCGCTCTATATATAGAGAGGTGTCGCTTGAAACCAACGCATTTTTGCGGTTTCCGAACGGATTCCGGGCGCGCTCGCGGCCGCACTGTTGCGCATTTGCACATGGCGCGGATCCTCGTTGATTCTTCCCTGGCGCCTATTTAGAGTGCGTGAAGTCCGCTGCGCCTGGGACGTGCCGGTGTGATCGGCGCGGCGCGTCGGCGGACGTCTTGAGGAAGTCATGAGCAGTGTGTTTTTGCGTACGGCAGGCGTTGCCTGCGCCCTCGTGATCCTGGCCGGTTGCGCCGCCAGGAAGCCCGCCGCCATCACCGAGGCCCAGCCCGCGGATCCGCCCAAGCCGGTGGCTTGCACGCCCGCCAAGGCCGGTGACCCGATGGTCGGCACCTGGTTGTCCAATTCGCGTCCGCGCGACGTGGCCGGCGACATGCAAGCGCTGATCGTGCTGTCGGCCGACGGTACGATGTCCTACGAATCCTTGCTGAAGATCGGCCGCAAGACGCGTCCCGCGCTGCGCGAGACGGGCTGCTGGAGCGTGGAAGACGGCGTCTATACGATGCGCACCACCAAGTCGGCGGGCGAGCCGGTGGACCCCACCGATCCGATCTATCTGAACCGCTACCGCGTTGAAAAGGTCGAGAAGGCCAAGCTGTCGCTGCGCGAGCTCAAGACCGGCGGCATGCAGCTCACCGCGCGCCGCATGCCGGCGGGCTACCGCCTCGCCTACTGAGCGTTGCGCCGGGCGGACACTTCGCCCGGCGGCTTCGCCAAGCGGGCCGGGCTGCGGTAAGGTGCGGGCTTCGACTTTCGCCCCGCCGCCGGTTATCCATGCCCGCCCTGTCCTCCGAAGCACGCGCGATCGCGCTGCTGGCGCTGGCCGCCTTTGTCAGCGCCAGCGCTTTCCGTATCTGTGATCCCATGCTGCCGCAACTGGCGGCGGAATTCGGCACCACCACCGGGCAGGCCGCCCGCGCGGTCACGGCGTTTGCCGTGGCCTATGGCGTGCTGCAGATGTTTTTTGGTCCGGTGGGCGACCGTTATGGCAAGTACCGCGTCGTCAGCGTCGCCACTGTGGCGTGCGCGCTGGGCAGCGCCGGCGCCGTGATGGCTGGTTCGCTCGACATGCTGGTGTTCTGCCGCGCCTTGTCGGGCGCAGCCGGCGCGGGCATCGTGCCCCTGTCCATGGCCTGGATCGGCGACAACGTTCCCTACGAACGCCGGCAGGCTACGCTGGCGCGTTTTCTGACGGGCACCATCCTCGGCATGTCCGCCGGCCAGCTTGCGGGCGGCCTGTTCGCCGATACCGTCGGCTGGCGCTGGGCCTTCGCTGCGCTGGTGGCGGGGTATCTGATCGTGGGTGTGCTGCTGCATCTGGAAGTGCGGCGCCAGCGGGCGTCCGGATTCGCGCAGGTCGATCCCTCCGCGCCACGCCAAGGCTTCATCGCGCAGGCGCGGCTGGTGCTGGGCACACCGTGGGCGCGCGTGGTGCTGGCGACGGTGTTCATCGAAGGCCTGCTGGTGTTCGGCGCGCTGGCCTTCGCGCCCTCATACCTGCATGAGCGATTCGATATCTCGCTGACTGCCGCCGGCGCGCTGGTCGCGGTGTACGCGGTGGGCGGGTTGATCTACACGGTTGTGGCGGGGCGCATCCTCAAGCGGCTCGGCGAGCGCGGCCTGGCTGTCGCGGGCGGGCTGGTGCTGGGCGTGGCGTTCCTGTCGTACCTGTTGGGGCCGGTGTGGATGTGGAGCCTGCTGGCTAGCGTCCTGGCGGGCTTTGGTTATTACCTGCTGCACGCGACGCTGCAGACGAATGCAACGCAGATGGTGCCGTCGGCGCGCGGCACGGCGGTCGCGTGGTTCGCGTCGTGCCTGTTCATGGGGCAGGCGGCCGGCGTCGCGCTGGCGGGGGCGGTGGTGGATGAGATCGGACCGGGCGCGCTATTCGGCGGCTCGGCCGTGCTGCTGCCGCTGCTGGGGGCGTTCTTTGCCCGAGCGCTGAAGGCGAGGGCGGCGATGCAGCAGGCGTGAACGGACTTCTCGCCATGCCGGACTGAAAACAGAAAGGGCCTTTTCATCGTTGGATGAAAAGGCCCTTGCTTTATGGGGGTGTCAGACACCCTGTAGGTGGCGTTCACCAGGGTGTCAGACACCTGGGCAGCAGGCAGGTCAGACACCTGGGCAGTAGGCATGCCAGACACCTTGGCAGCAGGCTTTCGGAGGGTGTCTGACACCCTGGTGAGATGCCCGTGGCGTTGCGGCGGCTCATCAAAGGGTGTCAGACACCCGGGTTCAGATCGCCGACAGTCGCTTGAGCACGGTTTCCTTGCCCAGCAGCGCCAACACCGCATCAACGGCAGGCGTCTGCGTCTGCCCGGTGACCGCCACGCGCAGCGGGATGGCCAGTTGGGGCATCTTCAATCCGCGGTCGGCCAACACGCCCTTGATCAGCGCGGACAGCGCTTCGCGCGTCCACTCCGCATCTTGCGCGCGCTGCGCGAAGTCGGCCAGCGCTTCACGAGCCGGCGCGGTCAGGTGCTGTTCGGCCAGGTCGGCCGGTGCGCCCTTGAACTCGCCGCAGAACAGCATGGCGCCGTCGGCCAGTTGCTCCAGCGTTTCAGCGCGGTCCTTCAGGAGGCCCATGACGCCCGGCAGATCGATCTTCTCGGGATAACCGCCGCGCGACGCCACGCGCGTGGCCACGCGCTCGGCCAGTTCGGCGTTGTCCATCTGTTTGATGTAGTGGGCGTTGACCCAGTTCAGCTTCTTGGGATCCCACTGCGACGCCGATTTGGACAGATGCTTGGTGTCGAACCACGACACCAGCTGATCGCGCGAGAAGAGTTCGTCGTCGCCGTGGCTCCAGCCCAGGCGGGCCAGGTAGTTGATCATGGCCTCGGGCAGGTAGCCCTCGTTGTCGTACTCCATGACGTTGACCGCGCCGTGGCGCTTGGACAGCTTTTCGCCGTCCGGGCCCAGGATCATCGGCACGTGGCCGTATTCCGGCAGGGTGGCGCCGAGCGCGCGCAGGATGTTGATCTGGCGAGGCGTGTTGTTGACGTGGTCGTCACCGCGCAGCACGTGCGTGATGCCCATGTCCCAGTCGTCGACCACGACGCAGAAGTTGTACGTGGGCGTGCCGTCCGGGCGCGCGATGATCAGGTCGTCGAGTTCGGTGTTGTCGAAGCTGATCGTGCCCTTGACCATGTCGTTCCAGGCCGTGGCGCCGTCCTGGGGGTTCTTGAAGCGCACGACGGGCTTGCGGCCTTCGGGGATGGCGGGCAGCGTCTTGCCGGGTTCCGGGCGCCAGGTGCCGTCATAGCGCGGCTTGTCGCCGCGGGCGCGGGCGGCCTCGCGCATCGCTTCGACTTCTTCGGGCGAGCTGTAGCAATGGTAGGCGGTGCCGGCGGCCAGCATCTGGGCCACGACTTCGCGGTACCGGTCCATGCGCTGCATCTGATAGAAGGGGCCTTCGTCCGGCTGCATGCCCAGCCATTCCATGCTGTCCAGAATGGCCTGCACCGCTTCCGGCGTGGACCGCTCGACGTCCGTGTCCTCGATGCGCAGCACGAAGGTGCCCTTGTGATGGCGCGCGAAGGCCCAGGAGAACAGCGCGGTGCGCGCGCCGCCCAAATGCAGGAAACCGGTGGGCGAAGGCGCGAAGCGGGTGCGAATGGGAGTAGTGGCGTTGGAAGTCATAGGTGGCAGTGTTAGCGGCTGCGGCGCCACAAAGCGGCGTCGGGCAGTGTCCTCATCAAGCGGACAGCGGGCTTGTCTTGATACGATGAACGCTATTTTAGATTAGTGTGAACAGGCCCTGGCCCGACCTCCCCATGTTGAGACACGCTCTTGCGCCGATGTTCGAACCCGCCTCGCTGGTGATCGTGGCCGATCGGCCGCTGCCCGCGGCAAGTTCCCTGTCTCCTGCCCTGAAGGCGAAGACCACGGTTGTCGCCGTCGAACCCGGCGCCGCGCCTGACCTGCCGGACAAGCTCGAAGGCCTGGCCCAAGGCGACCGGCCTGATCTGGCCCTGGTTTGCGTGTCGCCCGCCGTGCTGCCCGAAACGCTGCGCCGCCTGGCGCCGCTGTCGCCCCGCGCCGTGATCCTGCTGCCCCACGAACTGCCCGACCCGTATCCGCGCGGCACGCTGGCGCTGTGCCGGGCCTGGGCCGAGGAAAACCACTGTGAACTGCTGGGCCCGCGCTCCTTCGGCGCGCAGCGGCCGCACGCCGGCCTGAACTTCAGCCAGCACCCGGTGCTGGCGCGCAGCGGCCGCGTGGCGCTGGTGGCGCAGTCGCGATCCATCATGGCCGCCGTCATGGACTGGGCCGAAGACGTGCACATCGGCTTTTCCACCGCCGTGTCGCTGGGCGACGAAGCCGTGGTGGGCCTGCCCAAGCTGCTGGACTACCTGGCCAGCGATCCGCGCACGGACAGCATCGTCCTCTACCTGGAAGACGTCGGACCCGCCCGCGAATTCATGAGCACGCTGCGGGCCGCAGCCAGCATCAAGCCGGTCATCGTGCTCAAGGCCGGCCGCTCAGACGCCGACAGCAGCGACGCCATCTTCGACGCGGCCCTGCGCCGGGCGGGCGCGGTGCGCGTGCGCTACTTCGTGCAGCTCTTCTCGGCTGTGAAAGTGCTGGGCTACACGCGCCGTCCCAAGGGCCGCCGCGTGGCGCTCATCTCCAACGGCAGCGGCCCCCCGCAGCTCGCCATGGACCTGATCGGCCCCGACGCCGCCGTCCTGCGCGCCGACCTGGCGCCCGCCACGCAGCGCGCGCTGGCCGAGATGCTGGAGCCCGACGCCGGCACCGCCAACCCCGTCATCACCTATCTGCCGATGACGCCCGAGCGCATCCGCGCCATGCTCGAAGCCGTCCTGGACGACGCCGGCGTGGACGGCGTGCTGGTGTTGTTGGCGCCCGATGCCCTGGCCGACATGCCCGCGGTGGCTCGCGAACTGGCGCAGATCGCACCGTCGGCCAAGAAGCCCGTGGTGACCTGCTTCATGGGCGACGCCGGCATGCGGCCATTGCGGCGCATGCTGGACGATGCGGGCACGTCGGCGTTCCGCACGCCCGAGTCGGCCGCGGACGCGTTCGGCGTGCTGGCGTCGCACCACTACAACCAGCAATTGCTGTTGCAGACGCAGCCGCCCGAACCCGCCAGCCATGTGCCGGACCTGGCCGCGGCGCGCGAGATCGTCGCGCGCGTGCGCGCCGATTGCCGGCGCGAACTGAATACGGCTGAAATCCGCACCTTGCTGTCGCTGTTCTATGTGCCGCTGTCCGACGCCGCCGCGCCGGTTGCGGCTGCCGACGCCGAGTCCCGGCCCATGGCGATCCGCGTGCGGCGCGATCCGCAGTTCGGTCCCGTCATCCGCTTTGGCGCGGGCGGTCCGGACGCGGTGCTGTCGCTGGCCGAGCGCGGTATTGATCTGCCGCCGCTGAACGGGTATCTGGCGCGCCAGCTCATTGAACGCAGCCGGCTGTGGCGCCGCGTGCTGGCCCCCCGGGTCGGCCACCTGGCCGCCGAGGCATTGCAGCAAACCTTGGTGCTGGTGTCCGAGCTGGTGTCGGAACTGCCCGACATCGAATCCCTGGACATCGATCCGCTCTACGCCGGCGAAACGCATCTGCGCGCCGGCGGCCTGCGCATGACGCTGACCGATACGCCGGGCTGCGCCTCGCCGCAGACCACCGGCTACCCGCACATGGCGATCCACCCGTATCCGGCGCGGCTGGTGCAGGTGCGCCGCTTCGACGACGGCATCCCGTGGGTCCTGCGCCCGATCCGCCCCGAAGACGGCGAGGCGCTGCAGGAATTCATCCGCGGCCTGTCGGAGCGGTCGCGGTACATGCGGTTCGTGTCGATGATGCGCGAACTCACGCCGCGCATGGTGTCGCGCTACACGCAGGTGGACTATCACCGCGAACTCGCGCTGGTGGCGGCGACACAGGTGCCCAATCCCGCCAATCGCGGCCATCCGCGCGAAGTGCTGGTGGGCTTTGCCCACTACCTGCGCAATCCCGACGGCCGGGGCGCGGAATACGCGCTGGTGATCGGCGACGACTGGCAACGGCGCGGGTTGGGACGTCAGCTCATGACCGCGCTGATCGACGCCGCGCGCGAGCAGGGCCTGGAATACATCGACGGGCTGGTGCTGTCGACGAACCGGCCCATGCTGGCGCTGATGACGAGCCTGGGCTTCACCAACGACCGCGATCCCGAGGATCCAACGATGCGCCGGGTCTGGCTGGATCTGGGGTGAGTCCAAGCCCGGGCTGAGCCTAGGTCTGTGCCGGGATCTGTGCCTGGGTCTGCGCCTGGGCCTGTGCTCGAAACCCGGCGCGCCGGGTCGCTTCAGGCGGTCCGGCGCGACGGCTGCGCGGGCTTTATCCGCGCGGCCGCTTCGTCCACCGACAGCACGTCGCCAAAAAACAGCATCCAGCCGTGCAGCGCGTTTTCGTGCTCGGCCGGCGTCACGGCGGCCAGCGCGTCGTCGATCATGATGGTCCGAAAGTCCCGCATCATCGCGTCGCGCGCGGTGGATTCGCAGCACACGTTGGTGACGGTGCCGGATATCAACAGCGTATCCACGCCCAGCCCGCGCAGCAGCGGCTCCAGTTCCGACGAGCCCGGCGCCATCGCACTGTAAAAGCGCTTGACCACGCGCAGGTCCGTGGCCTGCGCGTGCAGATCCGGATGCAGCGCGAAACCCGGCGAATCGCGGCGCAGCGTCTCCAGGCGGCGCGCGCTGCGCTCCGGCGTCAGCATCACGCCGTGATGATGCGACCAGAACACGTCCGCGTTGTCCGACGCCGTCTGCACCCACACCACGACGCCGCCCGCATCGCGCACGGCGCCGCACAGGCGGTTGATGGGGGCGATGATGTCCCGCGCCGGTGCGCATTCGCCCTGATAGCCCGGCATCAGGAAATACTGCTGCATGTCGATCACCAGCACCGCGGTGCGCGCGGCCGGCAGTTCGTCATAGGGATGCAGGCAGCCCTGACGGGCCACGACGCGATCCTTCACCCACTGGGGGAAATCCATGCTGCCTCCTTAGCCGTAGCGCCGCGCCACGACGGACTCGACGCGGTAGATGATGAGATACATGACGCTGGAAATCAGCGCCAGCATCACGATGGCGGTCATGACGATGTTCAGCTTGAACACCTGGCTGCCGTTCATGATGAGAAAGCCCAGGCCCGAATCCGCCGACTGGAACTCGCCCACGATCACGCCCACCAGCGCCAGGCCGATGTTCATCTTCACGGCGGCGATCAGCGTGGGCACACTGCCCGGCAGCACGACCTTGGTCAGCACCTGCCAGCGGCTGGCGCCGAAGGTGTGGGCGAGCTTCACCTTGTTCAGGTCGATGCCGCGGAATCCCGCATACACGACCATGATGGTCACGAACACCGCAATGGCGACCGCCATGCCGTAGACCGCGTAGTCCGAGCCCAGCCACAGATAGAAGATCGGCACGAACGCGATCTTCGGCATGGCATTGGCCACCACCAGGAAGGGGTCCAGGACCTTGTACAGAAAGTCGGACCACCACAGCGCGGCCGCCACCACGATCCCGATGCCCATGCTGAGCACAAAGCCGACCAGCGTCGCCGACAGCGTCGTCATGATGTGCTTGCCCAGGCTGCCGTGGTTCCACAGTTCCAGGAACGTGGGCCACAGCGCGCTGGGATAGCTGGTGAGCAGCGGATTGACGATGTGCATGCGCGGCAGGATTTCCCACGCGCACAGAAAGACCGCCAGCAGCAGCGCCTGGGCGACGCGGATATTGCGGCGGCGCGCGCGGTCGCGGCGCAGGTAGTTCAGGTATTTCTCGCTGGGCCCGGGCACGGCGCGCAGCGGAACGGTATTGGCAATCGGCGCGTTCATGGGTCAGCCCTCCACGTGGACATCCAGCTCGTCCCAGAGCTGTTTGAAGTAGGTGTTGAACTCTGGCCGCGAGCGCGCCTGGAAAGGCGTGGGGCGGACCTGACCGTCACCGTAATGGATACGGTACTGGCTCTTCAGTCGTCCGGGCCGTCGCGACAGCACGATCACGCGGTCGGTCATGGCGATGGCCTCGCCGATGTCGTGCGTCACCAGCACCACCGTCTTGCCTTCGCGCCGCAGGATGTCCACGACTTCGTCGGAGATCGCCAGCCGCGTCTGCGAATCCAGCGCCGAAAACGGTTCGTCCAGCAGGATCACGTCGGGCTCGGTCACCAGCGTGCGCGCCAGCGCCGCGCGTTGGCGCATGCCGCCGGACAGTTGCCGCGGCGTGTGCGACAGGAACGCGCCCAGGCCGCATTTTTCAAGCAGGTGCACGGCCCGCGCCTCGCTGCGCGCGTCGCGCCGTCCCTGGATCTCGGCGCCCAGCATCACGTTGTCCAGGATGGTGCGCCACTCGAACAGGTAGTCCTGCTGCAGCATGTAGCCGATGCGGGCGTTCGGTTTGGTCACCGCCTGCCCGTCGACCAGCACCGCGCCCGAGGTTGGCGGGATCAGACCCGCGATCAACGACAGCAGCGTGCTCTTGCCACAGCCGCTTTGCCCGATCAGGCTGACGAACTCGCCCGGCGCCAGGCTGAACGAGACGTTCGATAGCGCCTCGGTCTCGCCTTCCGGCGTGAAGTACGAAAGACAAACCTCGCGCAGTTCGATCTTGGCCGTGGCGGGCGCCGGCTTCAGGTTGTGGATGGCGGCGCCCATCATTGCGCCTTCTTGGCAAAGTCGGTGATCACCACGTCCTCGTACTTCACGCGGGCGCTGTCCTTCATGACGGCGCTGGCCACCAGCATGTCCTGCAGCTGTGTCATCGCCTGCGCGGTCACCAGTGGCGTGGTCTTCCAGATCTGGTATTGCTTGTAGCGCTCGATCGCCTCGGTCACCGCGGCCTGGTCCATGCCGGGGAAGAAGGTCATGATCTGCGGAGCCAGCGTGGCGGCGGGCGTGTCCTTCACGTACTTCTCGGCGCGCGCCACCACGTCGGTCCAGGCCTGGATGACCTTGGGGTTGTCGCGGATGTATTTGTCGGTGGCGGTGAAGACCGTGTAGTCCACTTGCCCGACCTCATGTCCCACCGACGCGACGATGTGCCCCTTGCCGTTGCGCACCAGCTCGCCGGCCTCGGGCTCCAGGAAGATGCCGTATTCGCCCTGGCCTGCCATCCAGGCGCCGGCGCGCGCGGGGATGCCGATGTTGTTGAGCAGCTTTACGTCCTTCTGCGGATCCAGGCCGTGCTTGCGCAGCGCGGTCTCCAGGAACACGATGGGATTCGATCCCGGACGAAAGCCGATGACTTCCTTGCCCTTGAGCATGGACCAGTCGAACTTGTCGACCGGCTTGCGCGACAGCAGGAAAAAGCCGTCGGTGGCGGTAAGCCCCGCGAAGATCTTGGGCTTGACCGGCGATTCGCTGTTCTGCACGTAGATGGACGCCTCGGGTCCGATCAGCACGATGTCTGCGCTGCCCGACAGCAGGGCGGTCATGCCCTTGTCGGTGCCTTGCGAGGTCTTCATGGACACGTCCAGCCCGGCGTCCTTGAAGTACCCCTGCGACAGCGCGACGTACTTCGGCACGTACAGGATGGATCGCACCACTTCTTCGTAGCGCACCTTCACGGGGGGATTCAGGGCTTCAGCCTGGGCGGCCAAAGGGGCAAGCAGCGCGAGCAGCGCCGCGCCTGCCAGGTGGGGCAAGGGCAAGGTCTTCACGGGACTTTCTCCTGCGTCTTGAATGCGCCGATGAATCGGCGCAACACGGCCAATGGGATGGATCGACTGCAACAACAGGGAAGCCCGAACAGAGGAGGCCCGGGCCGGTGAGGCTTGGATCGAATACTATATTCAAGACAAGCGGGGGACAAGCCTTTTACGATTGGCGTTTTTCTCTATGGACGCGAATCTGCCAAGCGCCGAAAATGCGCAGCTGGAATACCAGTTGGTATACAAAATGATGTTTTGGGGCGTTCGGGCTGTCGAGCCAACGCGGGTGGTTCACCCATCGTAGGCGCGCTGGCGATGCGCGCCCATCGGCCAGGAACACGAGCCGCGCCTTGCGCGCCGCCCGTCCTCGTCCCTGGTCCGTGCTGCGCTAGACCAGCACTTCGTTCAGGAAGTCCGAAATGTCCGCCACTTCCTCGGCGCAGACCGAGTGCGGCATCGGGTACGTGTGCCAGCGCACGTCGTAGCCCAGGCGTTTGAGTTCCGCCAACGACGCTTCCGCCCGCGCCAGCGACACCACCGGATCGTACTGACCGTGAGCCATGAAGATGGGCGTGGCATTGTTGGCGGGCTGGCGCTCGGCTTCAGCCGTGTCCAGCAGCGGCAGATAACCAGACAGCGCCATCATGCCGGCCAGCTTCTCTTTCAGGCGCAGGCCCGTGTGCAAGGTCATGGCGCTGCCTTGCGAGAACCCCGCCAGCACGATGTTCGACGTCGGGATGCCACGCGCGTTTTCGCGCGCGATCAATTGATGGATGGCGGCTTCCGAGGCGCGGATGCCGCGGCCGTCTTCCACGCGCACCAGATCCATCACCAGGATGTCGTACCAAGAACGCATCGACATGCCGTTGTTGATGGTGACCCGCTGAACCGGCGCATTCGGGAACACGAAACGCACGCCGCGCCCGGCGGGCAGGCGCAGTTCCGGCACGATGGGCGCGAAATCGTTGCCGTCGGCGCCCAGGCCGTGCAGCCAGATCACGGCATGCGTGGGGTTGGGAGCGGTTTCGATCTCGATGCAGTCGAGCAGGTCGGGTGCGGTCATGGACGGGCCGTAGGGAATATCAGAGGGTGAGGGTCTTGAGTGCCTGGAACAGCGCGCGGTAGTGCTTCTTCTGCGGCTCCTGGCCCTGCAGCAGCGACGCGTTGGCCAGCTTTTCCTTGCGCGCCGCGCGGATCAGCGTGCGCAATTGCTGCACGTCGGCCTGCGGGTTGTTGGACAGGAGGCGGGTCAGGGCGTCGTCGTCATCGAGCAGGCGGTCACGCAGCCCCTCAAGACGGTGCATGGCGGCCGTTTCCTCGCGGGAGCCGTTCTCCCAGACATCGAGCTGTTTGCGGATGTCGTCGGCCGGCGCGTCGCGCATCAGCTTGCCCACGAAGTGGACCTGACGCCGCAAACCCTCGCGGCCGGTGGTGCGCTGGGCCATGCGGATGGCCTCGTACAACCGCTCTGCGAGCGGCAACTGCTTCAGACGTTCGGGCGACAGCGCGATCAATTGCTTGCCCAGGTCCAGCAGGGCGTGCATGTCACGCTTGACCTGGGACTTGCTGGGACGGTCGTAACCGTTCTCGTCGTAACCGTCGTCGACGGAATCTTCTTGGGGATGGGAATTCATGGAAAACTGCGCAATGACAGACTTGGCTATGATAACCGTCTCTGCAAATTGGACTGCAATGGTTAAAACCTCCTCATCCTTGCCGCTGGCGGCGAATCACGCGCGTTTTTCCGAACTTGTCGAACAAACCCTGGCCTACGCGCGCCAGATCGGCGCTTCCGACGCCGCCGCGGAAGTCTCCGAAAGCCTGGGACTGTCCGTCTCGGTCCGCAAGAACGACATCGAAACCGTTGAGCAGACGCGCGACCGGGCGCTGGACCTGACGGTCTACGCCGGCCAAAGCCGCGGCTCCGCGTCGACGTCCGACTTTTCCGAGGCCGCCCTGCGCCAGACGGTCGAAGCCGCCTGGCACATCGCCCGCCATACCGCCGCCGACCCGGCCGCCGGCCTGCCCGACGCCGATCAACTGGCCACCGAATTCCCCGACCTGGACCTGCACCGCGCCTGGACCGTCTCCACCGAGGAAGCGGCCGAACTGGCGCTGCGCGCCGAGCGCGCCGCCCGCGAGGTCGATGCGCGCATCACCAACACCGACGGCGCCACCGTCGGCACGTACGAAGGCCAGTTCGTGATGGGCAACACGCGCGGCTTCCTGGGCGGTTATCCGTATTCCCGCCACAGCCTGTCCGTCGCGCCCATCGCGGGCCGCGGCAACGGCATGCAGCGCGACTACTGGTACACGTCAGAGCGCGATCCCGCCAAGCTGGCCTCGCCCGAGGCCATCGGCCGCTACGCCGCCGAACGCACGCTGTCGCGCCTGTCGGCCCGTCGCGTGCGCACCGGCAAGTTCCCGGTCCTGTTCGAAGCGCCGCTGGCGCTCGGCCTGGTCGGCGCGCTGACGCAGGCCGTCAACGGCGGCGCCCTGTACCGCAAGGCCAGCTTCCTGGTCGATTCGCTGGGCAAGCCGCTCTTTCCCAAGCACATCAATCTGGTCGAAGACCCGCACATCCGCGGCGCCATGGGCAGTTCGCCGTTCGACGACGAAGGCGTGCGCACGCGCCGCCGCAACGTGGTGTCGGATGGCGTACTCGAAGGCTACTTCCTGTCGTCGTACACCGCCCGCAAGCTGGGCATGACCACCACCGGCAACGCCGGCGGCTCGCACAACCTGGTGTTCAGCTCCACCCAGACCCGCCGCGGCGACGATTTCGAAGCCATGCTCAAGAAGCTTGGCACGGGCTTTCTCGTCACCGAACTGATCGGGCAGGGCGTCAACTACGTGACGGGCGACTACTCGCGCGGCGCCTTCGGCTATTGGGTCGAAAACGGTCAGATCCAGCATGCGGTGCAGGAAGTCACCATTGCCGGCAACCTGGCCGACATGTTCAAGCAGATCGTCGCGATCGGCGCCGACACGATCTCGCGCGGCACCAAGACCACGGGCTCGATCCTCATCGAGCAGATGGCGATCGCCGGGATCTGATCCCGCGAGCCGGCGGCGCGCAACGCGCCGCCGGTTTCCTGCAATTTGCCCGCTTTGCAATCCCTCCGCATTGCAACCCCCCGGGATTGCAACCCCGCGGCATTGCAACCCCTTTTTGCTCGGGATTTCCTCTAGCCGTTCCGGCCATAGCCACCGTGTAATATCCGGCGGGTATTGCTCAAAGTCCCGGGTGTTGCCGTATAGGAGCAAAGTGATGCAACGACGTTCATTCCTGAAGCGTGCCAGCCTGGGCGCCGTCGCTGGCGCCGCCGTCAGCGCGCCCGCGTTCGCCCAGGACATGCCCTCGGTCAGCTGGCGCCTGTCTTCCGGCTTTCCCAGCGTCCTGGACCTGCGCGTCGGCGCCGCCGAAACCTTCTGCAAGTTCGTCGCCGAATCCACGGGCGGCAAGTTCAACATCCGCCACTTTCCGGACGGCGAAGTCGTTGCCGCCGCCGACCTGATGGAAGCGGTGTCCACCAAAAAGGTGGAATGCGGCCACGTCTCCTCGCGCCTCTACTACGCCAAGAATCCCGCCTTCAGCTTCGACGCGGCCGTGCCGTTCGGCCTGAACGCGCGCCAGATGAACGCCTGGATGAGCGAAGGCGGGGGTCTGCGCCTGACACGCGAGCTCTTCAAGCCCGAAAAGATCATCAATTTTCCGCTGGGCAATACCGGCGCCCAGATGGGCGGCTGGTACGTGAAGGAAATCAAGCGCCCCGGCGACCTGAAAGATCTGAAGATGCGGGTCGGCGGATTGGCCGGCGACGTGCTGTCCCGTCTGGGCGTCCTCCCGCAGCAGGCCGACCTGGCCAAGCTGGCCGAGGCCTTCGAAAAGGATGGCTTGCAGGCCGTGGCGGGGGCGGGCGCGTACGAGGACGCCAAGCTCGGACTGAATAAAGTAGCTAAGTATTACTACGCACCCGGTTGGTGGGCGGGCGGCGAACAGCTCTCGCTCTACATCAACGACGAGGCCTGGAACCAACTGCCCAAGCACTATCAGGCCGTGGTGCAGTCCGCCGCGCTAGCCGCGCACACCACTGCGACGGCGCGATACGACGCGCTGAACCCTCAGGCGCTCGCGCAATTGACCTCGAATGGCGCGCAAGTGCGGGCATTCCCCCGGTCGATCATGGACGCTGCGTTTGAGGCATCTCAGCAGGTCTACAAGGACTTGGGCGCCAAAGACCCCAGATTCAAGGCATTGCATGATAGTTACATGGGCTTTCGCGACAGTGAGATGCCGTGGTTTCGCCTGACTGAGGGCGCGTTCGGCCAGTATCTGGGCGTGGCGTTGTCGGCCAGGAGTTAGGAGGAAGCCGGTGCCGAATGGCATTCGGTGAGTTTCAGGGTTTGTGCTAGTAACCACACGTTTTTTACAAAAAAATGGGCGGTTTTGAGGCTTTTGTTGAACGGCATTCGAGTTTCGGCCTGATACAAAGGAGTAATATCCCGGGTCTTGACGCGCATACATGCGGCCTTTAGGCGGCATCGACGTCAATCCGGCAGGATTACATCAGCCCGGATTACCAATATTCCGAGACAGACTTAAAGGTGGTAACAACCATGCAATCCAAGACCAAAAAGCTGCTGGCCGCGCTGATCGCCGCCGGCATCGTCCCGGCCGCCCACGCTGCCGACATCAAGCTGGGCGTGGCTGAAGCCCTGTCCGGCGGCGCCGCCCAGTACGGCGTGTCGATCCGCAACGGTTTCCAGCTCGCTGCCGACGAAATCAATGCCGCAGGCGGCATCAACGGCAACAAGATCGTCCTGGTGATCGAAGACGAACAAGGCAAGAAAGAAGAAGCCATCAACGTCTTCAAGAAGCTGATCTTCAAGGACAACGTCCTGATGGTCTTCGGTCCCACCCTGTCGAACTCCGCCCAGGCCGCCGACCCGGTCGCCCAGGCCGCCAAGACGGTCGCTTTCGGCACCTCCAACACCGCTGACGGCATCACCTCCATCGGCAACTACGTCTTCCGCAACTCGGTCACCGAAGCCGACGTGCTGCCCGCCACCATTTCCACCGTCAAGGCCAAGACCGGCCTGAAGAACGTTGCGGTGCTCTACGGCAACGACGACGTCTTCACCAAGAGCGGCTACGACAACTTCAAGAAGGCCCTGGAAGACCAGAAGATCCCGGTCACCACGACCGAAACGTTCGCCAAGGGCGACGTGGACTTCAAGGCCCAGCTCACCAAGATCAAGGGCACCAACCCCGACGCCATCGTGCTGTCCGCACTGCTGGCCGAAGGCGCCCCGATCATGGTCCAGGCCCGCCAGCTCGGCCTGAACGTGCCCGTCATCGGCGGCAACGGCATGAACTCGGTCAAGATTTTCGACCTGGCCCCCGGCGGCGCGTCGAACAATCTCTGGATCGGCAGCCCGTGGTCGATCGAGAACAAGGCCCCCGAGAACGTCAAGTTCATCGACGCCTACAAGGCCAAGTTCACGAATGCCCCCGACCAGTTCGCGGCGCAGTCGTATGACGCCATGTACATCGTCGCCCAGGCCCTGAAGAACACCAAGATCACCGGCGAACTGGCCAAGGATCGCGCTGCCCTGCGCGACGCCCTGCCTGCCGTGACCTGGACCGGCGCCACCGGCCCGTTCAAGTTCCGCCAGGCCAACGACCGCGCCGGCAAGCCGGCCGGTTACGACGCCGACCAGGCGCCGATCGTCAGCGTGACCAAGGACGGCAAGTACGTCATCGAGAAGTAAGCAGTACGCATCCCCGCGCGGGGGGATGCGCCTTGCGGATGGCCTGCCGGCCGTCTGCAAGGCGCTTTTTATCGCAGGGCCGTCCCAAGTAGAAGGCTTCCCTGGAAGCAGAAAAGACCTCGCTGTGGGCACGGCGAGGTGGCCCTCTCAGATCTGGAAAGTCCCATCATGTTCGAACAACAATTCGTCAATGCCTTGTCGCTGGGCTGTGTGTATGCACTGTTCGCGCTCGGCTTCACGCTGATCTTCGGCGTGCTCGGGGTGATCAACCTGGCGCATGGCGCCGTCTTCATGGTTGGCGCCTACGCGGCACTCGTCGTGGTCCAGCAGTTCAGCCTGCCCTTGTGGGCCGCGCTGATGGTCGCGTTCTTCGTCGCCGGCTTTACCGGGGTCATCATCGACTACCTGGTCCTCAAGCCGCTGCGCAAGCGCAACGCACCTCACCTGATTCCCATGATCGCCACCATCGGTGTCGGCATCATCCTGAACAACGGCGCCCAAAGCATCTTTGGCGCCAGCAACCTGCGCTTCCCGCACGGCACCGTGCCCGAGGAAGTCATCGAAGTCGCCGGCCTGCACCTGACCGTCATCGAACTGGGCATCATCTTCCTGTCGTTCGCGCTGATGGCCGTGCTGATGTACGTCATGCGCCGCACGCAATTCGGCCGCGCGCTGCGCGCCATCGCCGAATCGCCCAAGGCGGCCTGGCTGCTGGGCATCAACGTCGAAAAGCTGTTCATCACCACTTCGTTCGCCGCGGCCGCCCTGGGCGGCGTGGCCGGCGTGCTGATCGGCCTGTACTCGAACGCGCTGTTCCCGCTGATGGGCCAACCGATGCTGCACAAGGGCATCGCGGTCATCATCCTGGGCGGCATGGGAGACATCCGCGGCGCCATGCTGGGCGGTCTCTTCCTGGGCTTCGCCGAGGTGCTGTCCGTGGCTTACATCGGCTCCACCATGCGCGACGCGGTGGCTTTCGGCCTGCTGTTCCTGATCCTGCTGGTCCGCCCGCAAGGTCTGTTCGGCAAAGTGGTTCAACGCAAGGCTTAAGGTATGAGCGGATTCGAAAATTTCTGGGCCATCTACGGCAACCTGGTGCTGACGCTTGGCACCAATGCACTCCTGGCCCTCTCCATCTGGCTGACGCTGGCCTGCGGCATGCTGGCCATGGCCAACGCCGCCTTCATGGGCATCGGGGCGTACACCGCCGCGCTGCTCACCATGAATTACGACGCCCCGTTTGCCGTGGCGCTGGCCGGCGGCATGGCCGCGCCCGCGCTGGTGGCGGGCTTGATCGGCCTGCCGACGTTGCGGCTGTCCGGGGTCTACCTGGCGATGGCCACGCTGGGCTTTGGTGAAGTGGTCCGCGTGACCATCCTGAACACCGAGTCCATCACCGGCGGCGCGCTGGGTCTGAACGGCATTCCGCAGCTCACGCAGTGGTGGCATGTGCTGCTGGCCGTCATCATCGTGCTGTTCGTGCTGTGGCGCGTGCGCGCTTCCAAGATCGGCCGCTCCTTCGACGCCATCCGTGGCGACGAGACGGCGGCTGGCCTGATGGGCATCAACGTGCGTTCGAACAAGATGCTGGCGTTTGTCGCCGGTGCGATGATCGCCGGCCTGGCCGGCGCCCTGAACGCGCACCTGACGTTCTTCATCGGTCCCAACGAATATGGCTTCGACCGCGGCGTCGAAATCCTGACGATGGCGATCCTCGGCGGCATCGGCGGCCTGGCCGGTCCCGTGATCGGCAGCTTCATCATTACGGTTTTGCCGGAATTGCTGCGCGGATTCGCCGATCTGCGCCTGATCGCGAATGGAGTGATCCTGGTGGTGATTGTGTTGTTCCTGCCGCAAGGCATCTGGGATCCGGCGCGCTTCAAGCGCTGGATGCGTCAAGGCCGCCAGGGAGGGAAGCGTCATGCTTGAGCTGTCCTCCGTCTCCAAGAGCTTTGGCGGCCTGCATGTGCTGCATGACGTCAGCCTGTCCGTGCCCGAAGGCGCCATCTTCGGCCTGATCGGCCCGAACGGCGCTGGCAAGACCACCGTCTTCAACCTGATCACCGGCCTCTTGCCGCCCAGCGGCGGCGCCATCACGTTCCAGGGCGAAAGCGTCCTGCGCAAGAAGCCGCACAGCATCACGCGCATGGGCATCGCCCGCACGTTCCAGAACATCCGTCTGTTCAAGGAAATGACGCTGCTGGAAAACGTCGTCGTGGGCGCCTATCGCCACATGAACTACGGTTTCCCCAGCCTGTTGCTGGGCCTGCCCGGCTACCGCGAGCACGAGCAGCGCGCCCGCGAACGCGCGCATGAACTGCTGACGTGGATGCGCCTGGATCACAAGGCCAACGATCTGGCCGACAACCTGTCCTACGGCGAACAGCGCCGCCTGGAGCTGGCGCGCGCGCTGGCCACCGAGCCCAAGCTGCTGCTGCTGGACGAGCCCGTCGCCGGCATGAACACCGGCGAACGCGCCGAACTGATGCGCGAGATCCTGGCGATCCGCGACCGCGGCTACACCATCCTCATGATCGAGCACGACATGCGCTTCGTCATGGGCTTGTGCGAACGCATCGCGGTGCTGAACTTCGGCAAGATCATCGCCTGCGGCGGTCCCGAGGAAATCCGCAACAACGAGCAGGTCATCGAGGCCTACCTGGGCCGCGAAGACGACGAAGACACCGAACAAGCGGAGGCCGCCAAATGAGCGCCATGCTGGAAGTCCGCGGACTCGAGGTCAACTACGGCCACATCGAAGCCGTGCGCGGCATCGACCTGGACCTGAACGCCAACGAAATCACCGCCCTGGTCGGCGCCAACGGCGCCGGCAAGTCGACCACGCTGCTGGCGCTGTCGGGCCTCTTGCCCAAGGCGCGCGGCCGCATCCTCTTCGAGGGCGAAGACGTCACCAACCTCGCGCCGAACCAGTTGGTCGCGCGCGGCATCGTGCAGGTGCCGGAAGGCCGGGCCATCCTCACCACCATGACGGTGCTGGAAAACCTGGAACTCGGCGCCTATCGCCGTGGCCTGAAGAACGTCGCCACCGATCTGGAATACGTGTTCAACCTGTTCCCGCGCCTGAAGGAACGGATCAACGGCATGGCCGGCAACCTGTCCGGCGGCGAACAGCAGATGCTCGCCATCGGCCGCGCCTTGATGGCCAAGCCGCGCCTGTTGCTGCTGGACGAACCGTCGATGGGCCTGGCGCCGATCGTCGTCCAGGAAATCTTCCGTTCGCTGCGCGCCATCAACGCCGACGGCCTCACGCTGTTCCTCGTCGAACAGAACGTGCGCCAGGCATTGAAGATCGCGCAGCACGGCTACGTGCTTGAAAACGGCGCATTGGCGCTGACGGGCACCGGCCGCGAACTGCTGGGCCATCCCCGCGTTCTGGAAGCCTACCTGGGCGCCTGAGCGGGCAGGGGGCTTGACCTGTCCCCTTGAAAAAATTCGCGGCTGCCGCCCTCTAGCGGTCAGCCGCAAGCCACCTGGATTCTTTCCGCTTGCCCATTTTTTGAGCATCCGTGTTAGAATTTCAGGCTTTCCCTCATTTTGACCTTTGCACGGGCGGATTCATAACGCTTAGGCGGGGGGCGATTAAGGGCCGGAATTTGTAGCTCAGGGGCTTGTAGCCCAGGGGCTGCGATTTGCAGCCTAGTTTGGGAAAGAACACTGGCGGGATGTTCCGGCCAGAGCAAATTTTTATTCTTAGGAACCATCATGAAGACCTTTGTGGCCAAGCCGCATGAAGTCCAACGTGACTGGTTTGTGATCGACGCCAAGGGCAAAGTCCTCGGTCGTGTGGCCAGCGAAGTCGCACGTCGTCTGCGTGGCAAGCACAAACCTGAATTCACGCCTCACGTTGATACTGGTGACTACATCGTCATCATCAACGCGTCCGATATCGTTGTTACCGGTGCCAAGGCGAAGGACAAGAAGTACTTCCGCCACACGACGTACCCGGGCGGTATCCGTGAAACGAACTTCGAGAAAATGCAAGAGCGTTTTCCCGGCCGTGCCATTCAGAAGGCCGTCAAGGGCATGCTGCCCAAGGGTCCTCTGGGCTACGCCATGATCAAGAAGCTTAAGGTCTATGCCGGTGCCGAGCACCCGCATACCGCCCAGCAGCCCAAGACGCTGGATCTCTAAGGAAACGCCATGATCGGTAACTGGAATTACGGAACCGGCCGTCGCAAAACTTCGGTGGCTCGCGTTTTCATCAAGAAGGGCACTGGCAAGATCGTCGTCAACGGCAAGCCCGTCGACGAGTTCTTCGCTCGTGAAACCGGCCGTATGGTCGTGCGCCAGCCGCTGGAACTGACCGGCCACCTGGAATCGTTTGACATCAAGGTCAACGTGCACGGCGGCGGCGAAACCGGCCAAGCCGGCGCAATCCGTCACGGCATCACGCGTGCCCTGATCGATTACGACGCCACGCTGAAGCCCTCGCTGTCGCAAGCTGGCTTCGTCACGCGCGATGCCCGTGAAGTCGAACGTAAGAAGGTCGGCTTCCGCAAGGCGCGTCGTCGCAAGCAGTTCAGCAAGCGTTAATGCCCTGCAAAAAGCCCGCTTCGGCGGGCTTTTTGTTTTTGGGCCGGCAATGCGGCGTCATCGCCGGCCCTGCGTGGAACTCCGCGCCAGCCGCCCGGTCGGAAAAAAGGTTTGCAGTGCCAAATCCGGCACGCCGGTGCAATCCGCCGTTTCCCGAGCGATACAATCGTTATTCGTTCTCCGAAGAGCATCCATCATGGCCCAAGCATCGAACACCCGCATCAAGGTTGGTATCGTCGGCGGCACCGGATATACCGGCGTCGAACTGCTGCGCTTGCTGTCGCAGCATCCCAACGTGGAACTGACTGCCATCACGTCCCGCAAGGAAGACGGCTTGCCCGTCGCCGACATGTATCCCAACCTGCGCGGCCGTGTGAAGCTTGCCTTCTCGGCCCCGGAAAAGGCCTCGCTGACGGACTGCGACGTCGTCTTCTTTGCCACGCCGCACGGCGTGGCCATGGCGCAGGCGCAAGAGCTCATCGCCGCCGGCACCCGCGTCATCGACCTGGCCGCCGACTTCCGCCTGCAGGACATCCCCACGTTCGAGCGCTGGTACAAGATTCCCCATACCTGCCCGGACATCCTGGCCGAATCGCAATACGGTCTGGTCGAACTGAACCGCGAAGCCATCTCCAAGGCGCGCGTCATCGGCAACCCCGGCTGCTACCCGACCACGGTGCTGCTGGGCCTGGCGCCGCTGCTTGAAGGCGGCAAGGCGCTGGTCGATACGCAAACGCTGATCGCCGACTGCAAGTCGGGTGTGTCCGGCGCTGGCCGCAAGGCGGAAGTGGGCTCGTTGTTCTCCGAAGCCTCCGACAACTTCAAGGCCTACGGCGTGGCGGGCCATCGTCACCACCCCGAGATCTCCGCCCAGCTCGAAAAGCTGACTGGCGGCAAGGTGGGCCTGACGTTCGTGCCGCATCTGGTGCCGATGATCCGCGGCATGTTCTCCACCATTTATGCCCGCATCCAGCCCGAAGCGCGCGACACCGACTTCCAGGCCCTGTTCGAACAGCGCTACGCCGATGAACCGTTCGTGGACGTCATGCCTGCCGGCAGCCATCCCGAAACGCGTTCGGTGCGCGGTTCCAACAACCTGCGCATCGCGCTCAGCCGTCCCGGCAACGGCGACCTGCTGATCGTCATGGTGGTGCAGGACAATCTGGTCAAGGGCGCCGCCGGCCAGGCCGTGCAGAACATGAACCTGATGTTCGGCATCTCCGAAACGGTCGGCCTCGACCAGGTCGCCATCCTGCCGTAAGGCCAAGGCGGCCCGCCCGGCGGGCCGCCAACATTGCTCTTTATGCCTGCAGATCCGTCAGTCAGCTCCCCGTCTCGCGCACGTCATGGCGCCATCGTGCGTCTTTGCGCAATGCTGCTGCTGGGTGTGCTGGTGGGTGGCGCCGCCGGGTTCTTTCACGCGCGCCAGCTTTACCGTCCGCAGGATGCCGTGGTCATCAGCGTCCAGCAGGCCGAAGCCCAGGACGAGGCCATGCGCCAGCAGGCCACCCAGCTGCGCTACATCCGTGGTCAGCTCGATACCGCCGATGGTGAACTGGTCATTGAGCGATCCGCCCGCCAGGAACTCGAAACCCAGCTCCACGCCGCGCAAGCCGAAGTCGGCCGCGTGCGGGACCAACTCGCGTTCTACGAGCAACTGCTGCCGCCCGGTCCGGAAGGGTCTGTGGACATCCGCGGTGTGCAGATCGACCGCGAAGGTGGGGGGCTGCGCTACAAGGTCCTGCTGATGCGCAGCGGCCGCAACGGCGGCACGCCCTTCGCGGGGGCCTTGCGCTTTCAGGCCACCGGCGTGCTCAAGGGCGAAACCGTCACCGTGGACCTCGCACCCATGCAGGTCAAGGCCGAAACCGGTCCCGTCACGGCCACGGGCGAAAACCTGGCCGCCGCCTCGCTCGCCCTGCAGTTCGACCAATACCAGCGCAGCCAGGGCATCCTGGCCGTGCCAGACGGATTCGTCCCCGAAAGTGTGACCGTCAGCGTCCTCGAGGGTGAAACCGTCCGCGCGTCACGCAGTGTCAAACTGGAACTTTGAGTCTGGTCAAGCCCTGCGCTATAGTGACACTATACGAGCGGCGACGCCGCTCACTGAAATATGGCCGAATCGGCCAGGAGTGAACCATGAATGCAGTGACCGAAACCGTCGACCTTCAGGCCCCCCCGCCTATCCCCCTGGTGTTCACCGACTCGGCTGCCGCCAAAGTGAAAGACCTGTTGGCCGAAGAAGGCAACCCCGAACTGAAGCTGCGCGTGTTCGTGCAGGGCGGCGGCTGTTCCGGCTTCCAGTACGGTTTCACGTTTGACGAAGTCGTCAACGAAGACGACACCGTGCTGGACAAGGACGGCGTGCAACTGCTCGTCGACCCGATGAGCTTCCAATACCTGGTCGGCGCCGAGATCGACTACAAGGAAGACCTGGAAGGCGCGCAGTTCGTCATCCGCAATCCCAACGCCAGCACCACCTGCGGCTGCGGTTCCTCGTTCTCGGTGTAATCGCCCAGGCAGGAAAGAAAAAAGCCCTTCGGTTTTCCGAAGGGCTTTTTGCATTGGCGTGCACGATTCCGTGCCGCTGACGTGGGGCTGGGTGGTACACGCTTGCTTGGGTGTCCAACAGCCGGCAGCCGGCAAGCGGTGCGCCTTGCGGCCGCCCGCGTCAAGCCGGGTACAGCGCCCCAAGAATCCTCGGGCCACGTGCGCCGGTCACGCTGGGCAGGCCGGCCGGCTTGCCCATCATGAACGCATGCGCCAGCCACGCAAATGCCAAGGCCTCCACCTGCTGCGCCGGCACGCCAAGCGCATCGGTTGGACGAACGGGGCGTTGCAGGCAATACGCCAGTTCCTGCATCAGGCCGGCGTTGAGAGCCCCGCCGCCGCACACAAAGACTTCCTGGGTCCCCGCGGCGGCCCGGTCGATCGCGTCGGCGACCGTCCTGGCGGTCAGCCGCTGCAGCGTGGCCTGCACGTCCTGCGGGGCGGGCGCGGGGCCGTCGAACTCGGCCAGCCGAGTGTCTAGCCACTGCATGTTGAACAGGTCGCGGCCCGTGGATTTGGGCGGTGCCAAGCCGAACCACGGCTCGCTGCCGATCAGTTGTTCGAGCAGGGGCGCCAGCACATGTCCTGACGCGGCCCAGCGGCCGCCGGCGTCATACGGGCGGCCCAGATGGCGCTGGCACCAGCCGTCCAGCAGCACGTTGGCCGGACCAGTGTCAAAGCCGCGCGCGGGCTGCCCGGGCGCCAGCAGCGTCACATTGGCAATGCCGCCCAGGTTCAGCACGGCGCGGCCGTGGCTGGCGCCGAAGATGGCGGCATGAAACGGCGGCACCAGCGGCGCGCCCTGGCCGCCTGCGGCCACGTCGCGCGTGCGGAAGTCGGCCACCACCGCAATCCCGGTCTGTTCCGCCAGCAGGGCGGGCGCATTGAGCTGCAGCGTGTAGCCGAGGTCAGGGCGGTGCCGCACGGTCTGGCCGTGTGCGCCAATGGCGCTGACGTCGGCCGCGGCCACGGCCGCATCCGCAAGCAGCTTCGACACGGCCTGGGCATACACGCGCGCCAGCGCATTGGCCGCGAGTGCGGCGCGGGCAAGCTCGTCGCCGCCCGGGGTATTCAGTGCCAGCAGCTCCCGCCGCAGGTTTTCAGGCATCGGCAGGCTGGCATTGGCCAGCACTTGCGGCGGCTGGCCGTCTTCAAGCCGGGTCAGCACACCGTCGACGCCGTCGACGCTGGTGCCCGACATCAGGCCGATGTAGAGCGTGCGGCGGTCTTGCTGCAAGGGCAGGGTGGCATTCACGGGCGCCTCCAAATAAAAAAGGCGGCTGGGGCTTGTCGCCCCGCCGCCGCACCCGCTGCGCGCGGGCCTGTTTATTGCGGACTCGCCTTAGCGGCTGGCCACGTTGGTCAGCGCATCGGGCAGCGTCTGCTGGAACTGCGTCAGCAACTGGATCTGCTGCTTGTAGGGGTCGACCGCCTGGTTGAACGCGCGGACTTCCGCGGGTTCGAGGGCGCGGGCCACGGGCAGGTCCACCGACAGCGGGTCGATTGGCTGGTTGTCGACGCGGAATTCGTAGTGCAGGTGCGGGCCAGTGGCCCAGCCGGTGGAACCGACATAGCCCAGCAGTTGGCCTTGCGACACCTTCGAGCCCTTGGTGACGCCTTCGGCGATGCGGCTCTGGTGCGCGTACAGCGTCGAGTACTTGCCGTGGTGCTTGACGATGACCACGTTGCCGTAGCCGTTCTGCCAGCCCGAGAATTCGACCGTGCCGTCCGCGGTGGAGTGGATCGGCGTGCCCGACGGCGCGGCGTAGTCGACGCCCTTGTGTCCCGTCCAGGTCTTGTGGATGGGATGCATGCGCATACCGAACGTCGAGCTGATGCGGCTGAACTTCAGGGCGGTGCGCAGGAACGCGCCGCGCAGGCTGGTGCCGTCGAAGTCGTAGTAGGAGCCGGACTTTTCGTCGGGGCTGAACCAGACGGCGTTGTAGGTCTTGCCGCCGTTGATGAATTCCAGGGCCAGCACGCGGCCGGCGCCGGCGTAGCGGCCGTCGTGCGAACGCACTTCGTAGACCACGCGGAATTGATCGCCCTGGCGCAGGTCGCGCAGGAAGTCGATCTTGGCGCTGAGGATGTCGGCCATCTGCATGGTGACCGAATCCGGGATGCCGGCGGAGTCCGTGGCGCCAAAGAGCGAGGACTTGATGGTGCCGACGGCGACGCGGGTCTGGCGTTCGGTGCTTTCGGTGACTTCCTCGGCCTTGTAGCTGTCGGCGGACGGCGCCACGTGCAGCATGCGCGTCACAACCTGGCCGTCGGACTCATTGCCCGGGGTGTGGATATAGCGCAGCCAGACCAGCTTGCCTTGTTCGTCCGTGGCGGCCTGCACCGAGCGACCCGGGTACAGCTTGTAGATGCTGCGGGCGCTGGCGTCGTGCGTCAGGAAGGACTGCAGGTTGGGCGCGTCGAGTTCCAGGCGCTGCAACACTGCCGACAGCGTGTCGCCCGGACGGATCCGGGTTTCGCTGATGTAGGGGGCGGCGCTGGGCGTGCTGACTTCGACTTGCTCGGCGGTCAGCGGCAGAATGCTCTGGATGACGCGCGAGGGGGGAAGTTCGGTGCGGTCGGGTTGCTGCACCATGCCGAGAGCGGCGGCGCCTGCGAACAGACCGATTGCGGTGACGAGAAGCGTGCGGCGGAAAAGTCCCGAGCGATGGGGCTTGGGCTCAACGGGCGCAAATACGGCAGCGACTTTGCGCTTGAGGCCACTCGCCAGTTCGTGGAGGCCACGAGTCATCGTGAAAATACCCTCTCAGGTGGCTTGAACTCTCAGGGTGCGGTACACGAACGGCCCTCGCGCGCCACGTTTCCGGGGCAAGGGCTGGCGCGGGGCGCATCTTGTGAACAAGGGATGGTAGAGCGAACGCCCCTGCGTACATATGGCAGTTGCGTATGATTAGGCCGGTATCCTAGCCGATTCGGCTAGAATTTACGATAGTTTTCGTCACTTTTTACACCTTTTTGTCGGCTGAAGCCGCCTTGGGCCCCCTGTCATGTCACCCACCGAAGCCCCCATCACCCCCGAAGTCGACGCAGATCTGCGTATAGCCAAGCGCGGCTGCGATGAACTGCTGGTCGAGTCCGAATTCGCCCGCAAGCTGGCCAAGAGCCGCGCCACTGGCGTGCCGCTGCGCATCAAGCTTGGCCTGGATCCGACCGCGCCAGACATTCACCTGGGGCACACGGTGGTGCTGAACAAGATGCGCCAGCTTCAGGATCTGGGACACAACGTCATCTTCCTGATCGGCGACTTCACCTCGACCATCGGCGACCCCAGCGGCCGCAACAGCACGCGTCCGCCGCTCACGCGGGAGCAGATCGAGGCCAACGCCAAGACCTATTACGCCCAGGCCAGCCTGGTGCTGGATCCGGCCCGCACCGAGATCCGCTACAACTCCGAGTGGTGCGATCCCCTGGGCGCGCGCGGCATGATCCAGTTGGCATCGCGTTATACGGTGGCCCGCATGATGGAGCGCGAAGACTTCACCAAGCGCTTCAAGGGCGGCATCCCGATCTCGGTGCATGAATTCCTGTATCCGCTGATGCAGGGTTACGACTCGGTCGCGCTGAAGTCCGATCTGGAGCTGGGGGGCACCGATCAGAAGTTCAACCTGCTGGTGGGGCGCGAACTGCAAAAGGAATATGGACAGGAGCCGCAGTGCATCCTGACGATGCCGCTGCTGGTCGGGACGGACGGCGTAGAGAAGATGTCCAAGTCCAAGGGCAACTACATCGGCATTTCGGAGTCGCCCGATTCCATGTTCGGCAAGCTCATGTCGATCTCCGACACGCTGATGTGGCGCTACTTTGAGCTGCTGTCCTTCCGCTCGCTGGAGGATATCGCGGCGCTCAAGCGGGAGATCGACGGCGGCCGCAACCCGCGCGACGCCAAGGTCATGCTGGCCCAGGAAATCATCGCGCGCTTCCATTCCGCCAAGGCGGCGGACGATGCGCTGGCCTCGTTTGAGGCGCGTTTCCGCGACGGCGCCATTCCCGACGACATGCCCGAAGTCAACATCGGCGGCGCGCCGGTGGGCATCCTGAAGCTGTTGCGGGAAGCGGGTCTGGTCGCTTCCGGCTCGGAAGCGCAGCGCAACGTCGAGCAAGGCGGCGTGCGGGTCAACGGCGATCGCGTGGAAGACAAATCGTTGCAATTGCCGGCCGGGACTTACGTCGTTCAGGTGGGCAAGCGCAAGTTTGCGCGTGTTAACTTGAACCCGTAAATGCGAAGTTTTGATACGCTCAGGGTACACACAGGCGCTTGGCGCCTTTGCGGCATTTAAAGGAGCACGACATGGAACTTTCGAGTTTGTCTTTTTCCGATCACGAGTCGATTCCCGAACGCTACGCTTTCGGCAAGATCGATGCGCAATCGCACGTCGCGCTGGCAGATAACTGCAACCCGCAATTTTCCTGGGACGACGTCCCCGCGGGCACGCAGTCGTTTGCACTGATCTGCCATGATCCCGACGTGCCCTCGCGTCCCGACGACGTCAACCAGGAAGGCCGTGAAGTGCCCGCCGATCTGGCCCGCGTGGATTTCTTCCACTGGGTGCTGGTCGATCTGCCGGCCGACCTGCGCGAGATCGACGAAGGCGCGTTTTCCAACGGCATCACGCCGCGCGGCAAGGGCGGTCCCCTGGCCCCCATGGACGCGCGCCAGGGCATCAATTCCTATTCGTCGTGGTTTGCCAATGACCACGACATGAGCGGCGAGTACTTCGGCTACGACGGCCCGTGCCCGCCCTGGAACGATGCCCTGGTCCATCGCTACATCTTCACGCTGTACGCGCTGGATGTGCCCAGCCTGAACCTGCAGGGTTCGTTCACCGGCGAAGACGCGCTTCGGGCCATTCAGAAGCACGTGCTGGCGCAGGCGTCGCTGACAGGCACATATACGCTCAATCCGGAACTGGCGCCCAAGCAAATCGGGGCCACGTCGGCCTGATCGCCGCCGCCATGTACGCAGGGCCGCCAAGCGCGGCCCTTTTTATTGCCCCGCCGACGTTTGCATGAATGTTTCTCAAGTCGTCATGAGGGGCATTTCCGGCCCGGTGGCGATGCCGTGGTTTTCGCGCCCGTCCACCGGAATTTGGCCCGATTCCGGCCGTTTTGAGCGCAAATGATCCCGCGTGACGGGGTAAACTACTCAGCATTCTGCGGGTTTACCCACCCGACGCTGTTTTCATTTCTGCCGTTTCTCCTCGTTTCTCCTCTCTTACCGCCTCAGGAAACCCCGTCATGTTTGACCGCAACCTCACCTTGTCCAAGGCTGACCCGGACGTTTGGGCCGCCATCCAGAAGGAAGATCAGCGCCAAGAGCAGCACATCGAGCTGATCGCTTCGGAGAACTACGCCAGCCCGGCCGTCATGGAAGCGCAAGGCACACAGCTCACGAACAAGTACGCCGAAGGCTATCCGGGCAAGCGCTACTACGGTGGTTGCGAATACGTGGACGTGGTCGAGCAACTTGCCATCGACCGCCTGAAGCAGATCTTCGGCGCCGAGGCCGCCAACGTGCAGCCCAACTCCGGTTCGCAGGCGAACCAGGGCGTGTACATGGCTGTGCTCAAGCCGGGCGACACCGTGCTGGGCATGAGCCTGGCCGAAGGCGGTCACCTGACGCACGGCGCGTCGGTCAACGCGTCGGGCAAGCTGTACAACTTCATCTCGTACGGCCTGGACGAAAACGAAGTCCTGAACTACGAGCAGGTCGAGCAACTGGCCAAGGAACACAAGCCCAAGCTGATCGTGGCGGGTGCTTCGGCCTACGCCCTGCATATCGACTTCGAGCGCATGGCCCGCATCGCCCGTGAAAACGGCGCGCTGTTCATGGTCGACATCGCCCACTACGCGGGTCTGGTCGCCGGCGGCGCCTACCCCAACCCGGTTCCGCACGCCGACTTCGTCACCTCGACCACGCACAAGTCGCTGCGCGGCCCGCGCGGCGGCGTCATCATGATGAAGGCCGAGCACGAGAAGATCATCAATTCGGCGATCTTCCCCGGCATCCAGGGCGGTCCGCTGATGCACGTCATCGCCGGCAAGGCCGTGGCCTTCAAGGAAGCGCTGGAACCCGGGTTCAAGGATTACGCGCAGCAAGTGGTCAAGAACGCCAAGGTCCTGGCCGACACGCTGGTCAAGCGTGGCCTGCGCATCGTCTCCGGCCGCACCGAGAGCCATGTCATGCTGGTGGACCTGCGTTCGAAGGGCATCACGGGCAAGGAAGCCGAAGCGGTGCTGGGCCAGGCCCACATCACGGTCAACAAGAACGCCATCCCGAACGACCCGGAAAAGCCCTTCGTGACCAGCGGCATCCGTCTGGGCACGCCGGCCATGACGACTCGCGGCTTCACCGAAGCCGACGCCGAGCTGACCGCCAACCTGATCGCCGACGTGCTGGACAACCCGCGCGACGAAGCGAACATCGCCGCCGTGCGCGCCAAGGTCAACGAACTGACCGCGCGCCTGCCGGTGTACGGCAAGAAGTAAGCAGGTGACCCGGGCGCGGCCTAGCCGCCTTCGGGCAACACAGACCAAGGGACGGCTCCGCAAGGCGCCGTCCCTTGGTCTTTATGGGCGGGGCAGGGGGGGGCATCCTGCCGCACGATGGGGCGATGCGGCGGCGGCGGGGGATTCGTCCCTAATGCCGCTTTGCATCATGCCGTCGTTACAATATGCTCAATTATTGCCTTCAGCGACTTTAGGGATCACACATGCGGTGTCCATTTTGCGGCAATGCCGAAACGCAGGTCGTCGACAGCCGGGTCTCCGAAGAGGGCGACGCCATTCGCCGTCGCCGCCGCTGCCTGTCCTGTGACAAGCGGTTCACCACCTATGAACGGGTGGAACTCGCCATGCCTTCGATCGTCAAGCGCAACGGCAGCCGCAGCGAATACGATCCGGTCAAGCTGCGCGCCAGCCTGAGCCTGGCGCTGCGCAAACGCCCGGTCAGCACCGAAGACGTCGATGCGGCCGTTGCGCGCATCGAGGAACAGCTGCTGGCGAGCGGCCAGCGCGAAGTGCCGTCCGAACACATCGGCGAACTGGTCATGACCGAACTGCGCAAGCTCGACAAGGTGGCCTACGTGCGCTTTGCCTCGGTCTACAAGAGCTTCGAGGACATCGGCGAATTCGTCGAGGCCATCCGCGAGATGCAGGGGCCGCTGCTGCCGGGCAAGCTGCGCAAGGACTGACGCCGCGCGGCGCGGTGTGGCTGGTCATGAACGGCGCCTGGTGCGCCGTTCATTGCATTGGCGCCCCGCGCAGGGACTCCCCCGGCATGGACTCCCCGCGCATCAGGCTGGGCGTCAGGGGCTGGAACTTGCGCCATACGCGGCGCATGTGTTGGGCCGAACCGAATCCGGACTTTTCCGCCACGCGTTCCAGGTCCAGCCGGGTGTCGCGCAACAGGTCGCGCGCCAGCGCCACGCGTATCTGATACAGATAGTCCATCGGCGTGCAGCCGGCGTGCTCACGAAAGAGGCGCGTCAGGTGCCGGGCGCTGGTGTGCGCCTGATCCGCCAGCGACTGGGCGGACCAGGGCGCGGCCGGATCGCGGATGACGGCGTCCTGGACCCGGTGCACGCCCGGATGCAGGTGGCTGCGATGGTCCAGCCAGGGCGACAACGCAGAATCCGAGCCCGCCCGGCGCTGGTAGACGACCATATCGCGCGCCGCCTCGCTGGCCGCGCGCGGGCCGCAGTGGCGCGACACCATGTGCAGCGCAAGATCGATCCCGGCCGTGATGCCCGCGCTGCTGACCAGGTTGCCGTCCTCGACGAAGATGCGGTTGTCCAGCACGCGGGCGCTGGGGTCCAGCGCGGCAAGCTGTTCCAGGCAGGTGTGATGGGTAGTGCATTCGCGCTGCCGCGTCAGTCCGGCCGCCGCCGCGAACAGCGCGCCCGCGCAGACCGTCATCAAGGTAAAGCCGTCTGCCGGATGGCGGACCGCCAACCAGTCGACGATGGCGCGGGCATCGTCGTCTTCCAGCCGCGTGTGCTTGCCCACCACGCCCGAGATGATGACGAGCGCGTTGCGCGGCACCGCGGCTGGCAGCGGTTGCACATGCGCCAGATGCAGGCCGGGAATGCCGCTCTCGACGTCTTGGGAAGGGCCGCAGAAATGCTGGACGAACGTGCCCGGACACAGCTTGTTGGCCACGCGGAAGGCTTCCGCCGGACCGGCGAGGTCCAGCAGGACGATGCCTCGCGGCACCACGAAATACACCGGGATCATCTGCCCCTCCCGCCGGGCGCTACGCCGCCAGCGCGTCGGCCGCGCGCACGATGCGGGCGAAGCGGCCTTGCAAGACCAGCTCGGTCCGGTCGCGGATCTCGGCCGGCGTGTAGTTCCTGCCGGACGGGCTTTGCATGGCGAAGGTCAGCGTGGCGTCGGTGGGAAACACCACCTTGAAGCCGGCGTCGCTGGCATGGCGCGACGTCGTTTCGCAGCACTGCTCCGTGCGGATGCCGGCCACGATGATGCCTTCGACGCCGTGTTCAAGCAGCCAATCGTGCAGCGAGGCGCCGTTCTCGTCCTTGGCGTACAGCGACGAATGCACGGTCTTGTGAAACACCGCCGTGGGCGCAATCCGCAATTCCTTCAGCGTCTTGACGTGTCCCGAGGCGACCGAAAACGGATTGGCCGGGTCGTCGGACGGGCTGGTGTGAAACACCTGCAAGACGGGAATATCCTGTGCGGCGGCGGCATCGATCAGCGGCTGGATCTGCGAAATGAACGCCGGGTACTCCGATTCGTCCCAAAACGGACGTTGACGGAAGGATTCTTGGACGTCGATGACGATAAGTGCCTGTTTCATTTCCGGGCCTCCTGGCCGTGGATTTGTGGGGGTGACGCCATTTTTACTCCTGATCGGCCGGCTCCGCGAGCGCGTTCCAAGACGGCCGACGGCCCAAAACGGACATGCCTGGGCGGCGGCCGGCGCGCAGCCGCGCCGCGCGGCAGAACAGCGCGCGCCGGACATACAATCCTCGGCATGGACATTAGCCGCGACTCCGACGACCTCTTCTGGATGCGACGCGCCCTGGCGCTGGCGCACACCGTCATGTACACCACCTCGCCCAACCCCCGGGTCGGCTGCGTGATCGTGCGTGACGGCCGCGTGCTTGGCGAAGGCGCGACCCAGCCGCCGGGTGGTCCGCACGCCGAAATCTGCGCGCTGCGCGACGCGCAAGCGCGCGGCGAGTCGGTCGCCGGTGCCACGCTGTACGTCACGCTGGAGCCGTGCAGCCACTTCGGCCGCACGCCGCCATGCGTCGATGCGGTGCTGGCGGCGCGGCCGGCGCGCGTGGTGGTCGCCATGGGCGATCCGAACCCGCTCGTCAACGGGCAGGGCCTGGCGCGGCTGCGCGAAGCGGGCATCGCGGTGACGACCGGCGTCTGCCGCGAAGAAGCGCTGGCCGTGAACGCCGGCTTCATCTCGCGCATGAGCCGCGGCCTGCCGTGGGTGTGGATGAAGATGGCGGCGTCGCTGGACGGCCGCAGTGCGCTGCATAACGGCATGTCGCAATGGATCACCGGACCGGAAGCGCGTGCTGACGGGCACCGCTGGCGGGCGCGCAGCTGCGTCGTGCTGACCGGCATGGGCACCGTGCTCAAGGACGATCCGCAACTGAACGTGCGCGACGTCGATACGCCGCGCCAGCCGCGCAAGGCCGTCGTGGACGGCCATTTCCAGATCCCGGAGACCGCGCGGCTGTTCGACGGCGCGGAAGTCATCGTGTTCACCGCGCGTGAAGATGCCGGGAAGGCAGCGCGCCTGGCGGACAGGAATGCCCGCGTGGTGTGCCTGCCGGGCGCGGAACCTGGCCGCGTCGATCTGCCCGCGATGATGCGCTGGATGGCCGAGCAGCAGTTCAACGAGGTTCACGTCGAGGCTGGCGCGGGCCTGAGCGGCGCACTGGTGTCTGCCGGTTGCGTGGACGAACTGCTGTTGTATCTGGCGCCGGTGCTGCTGGGCGACGCGGCGGGCATGGTGCGTTTGCCGATGCTCGAACATCTGGACGCCGCGCGGCGCTACGAATTCACCGAAACCGCGCGCGTCGGCGCCGATCTGTGCGTGCGCGCGCGCGTGGCCGGCACGTGGCGCCAGTTGATGGAAAGCGTTGCGTTGCCCACGTTGTCGTAACGGGTTTGCTGTTAGCACTCCGCGCGCTCGGCTGCCAATCCCTTGAACGCCGCGCGCAGCTTGCGTCTGCACGATGCACCATGTCGAGGCGGGCTGTTCGACATGCGCAATGGGCGTGTGCGGCTTCGCGCACGAAGACGTTTCGCGTGATTACGCGAGTGAATATTCGCGCAAAATGAATTGCCACAAAAGAGTCACAGGCTTAGCATAAGCAGCATGACTTGGCGCTACGCGCTCACGGACCACCCGCACAGCCGCCGCGCGCCCACGTCACCACGGATTCCCGTGCCGCGAATCGGCGCAGTTCAACACCGGCCGGCACGCCACTGAACGAAGTCGCCTAGCGCCGTTCAGCCCGTTCGCTGCGATCGCATGGCGAACGCTCCGGGTTTATCCCGGGCCAACAAGAATCCATCGGATATCGCTCATTCCGTCGTTTCGTTGCCGACCATTTCATGTGCGGTTGCGTCAGGCACGCTATATGCGGGTCTATGCTCGAAACGACGAGTTAACTTGCTCACGTTAGTTGCAATCCCTGACGGAACTAGTGCGTAAGGGGTGCAGCCTAAACAGAAAGGGTCCGATCGTGCTTATGGTTGATGTGTGGCGAAAGCAACATAACAACTTGCCGAAAACGCCAACCGCGAAGTTGTTTAGTAATTCGCAGGCGCTGATGCACAATGGGCATGTAAGGGACGTATTGAATTTTTCGCGTGTTGTATGTAGGAGGTTTCCGTGCAAAACATCGTCGAAGGCTTCAAGTCGCAGTATGCAAGAGAGCAGGAATCGGAGCTCTCGCTCGAGGAGTATCTGAGCCTCGCCAAGCGTGATCCCATGGCCTACGCCAGCCCCGCTGAGCGCATGCTGGCCGCGATCGGCGACCCTGAGGTTGTGGATACGCGCAACGACCCACGTCTTTCCCGTTTGTTTTCCAACCGGACCATCCGGCGCTATCCAGCGTTCCAGGAGTTCTACGGCATGGAGGACGTGATCGGACAGATCGTCGCGTTCTTCAAGCACGCCGCGCAGGGACTGGAAGAGCGCAAGCAAATTCTCTATCTGCTGGGACCGGTGGGCGGCGGCAAGTCGTCCATCGCCGAACGGCTCAAGGCGCTGATGGAGAGTTTTCCCATCTACGCGTTGAAGGGATCGCCGGTGAACGAATCGCCGCTCGGGCTGTTCCATCCCGAACGATTCGGCGACACGCTCGAAAAGGAATACGGCATTCCGAAGCGCTACCTGACCGGCATCATGTCGCCGTGGGCAGTCAAGCGCCTGAAGGAATTCGACGGTGACATCTCGAAGTTCCGCGTCGTACGGCTGAATCCGTCGGTGCTGCGCCAGATCGCCATCGCCAAGACCGAACCGGGCGACGAAAACAACCAGGATATTTCCTCGCTGGTGGGCAAGGTCGACATCCGCAAGCTCGACCGCCATTCGCAGGACGACCCGGATGCGTACAGCTACTCCGGCGGTCTGTGCCTGGCGAACCAGGGGTTGCTCGAGTTCGTGGAAATGTTCAAGGCCCCAATCAAGATGCTGCATCCGCTGTTGACGGCCACCCAGGAAGGCAACTTCAAGGGTACGGAAGGCTTCTCGGCCATCCCGTTCAACGGCACGATCCTGGCACACTCGAACGAATCGGAGTGGCAGACCTTCCGCAACAACAAGCACAACGAAGCGTTCCTTGACCGTATCTATATCGTCAAGGTGCCTTACTGCCTGCAAGTGTCCGAAGAGGTGCGCATCTACGAAAAACTGCTGCATCACAGCTCGCTGTCCGAAGCGCCGTGCGCGCCCGGAACGCTGGACATGATGGCGCAGTTCTCGGTGCTGACGCGCCTGAAGGAACCTGAGAATTCCAGCATCTATTCCAAGCTGCGGGTCTACGACGGCGAAAGCCTGAAGGACGTCGATCCCAAAGCGAAGGCGCTGCAGGAATACAAGGACTACGCGGGCACCGACGAAGGCATGACCGGGGTGTCGACGCGGTTCGCGTACAAGATCCTGTCCAGCGTCTTCAACTACGACCAGACCGAAGTGGCCGCCAATCCCGTGCACCTCATGTACGTGCTGGAGCAGCGCATCGGCCGCGAAGACTATCCCGACGAAATCCGCCGGCGCTATCTGGAGTTCATCAAGGGCTTCCTGGCGCCGCGCTACGCGGAGTTCATCGGCAAGGAGATCCAGACTGCCTACCTGGAGTCCTACTCTGAATACGGCCAGAACATCTTCGACCGCTACGTGACGTTTGCCGACTGCTGGATTCAGGACGAGGAATTCCGCGATCCTGAAACCGGCGAAAGCTTCGACCGCAGCGCGCTGAACGATGAGCTGGAAAAGATCGAGAAGCCCGCAGGCATTGCGAATCCGAAGGACTTCCGCAACGAGATCGTGAACTTCGTGCTGCGGGCGCGCGCCAACAACAGCGGCCGCAATCCGAATTGGACCAGCTATGAAAAGCTGCGGGAAGTGATCGAGAAGAAGATGTTCTCGAATACGGAAGACCTGCTGCCGGTGATTTCGTTCAACGCCAAGGCCTCGGCCGAGGACAAGTCGAAACACCAGAGCTTCGTCGACCGGATGGTGGAGAAGGGCTACACGGAAAAGCAGGTCAGGCTGCTGTGCGAGTGGT
>NZ_DAMCTG010000025.1:0-59471 GCF_032113835.1 Achromobacter sp.
AGGCCCGGGGAATGCCGCGAGCCGATCAGCAGCCGGCCTTGCGCGGGTAGGCGGCCGATCAGGTCCTGCACCAGGTCCAGCACGGCAGGCGCGGTGATGGCTTCGAACTCGTCGAGCACCAGCGCGAACGGCCCCCGGTGGGTGGCCACGGCCTCGACCAGCGCGAGCGCCAGGGTGTCTTCGGAATCGTGGCCGCCGGGTGGCAGGCCCGCGGCGCCGGCCAGCGAACCCAGCGCCGCGGTCAGGCACCGCAGGAAGCGGGAAAGATCGTTGTCGGCGCGATCCAGCGTCAGCCAGGCGGTGCGCATGGGAAGCGCCTGGAAGCGCGCCTGGCATTGCGCCAGCAGCGTGGTCTTGCCGTAGCCGGCGGGCCCGCGCGCCACCACCACCTTGGGCCCGTCGGGGCGGCAGATCTGCTCGCACAGCGCCAGCCGGGCGATGTGATCGCCATGCGCGGCCGGTGCGTTGAGCTTGCCGCTGGCCAGCGCGTGTTCCATCGAGAACGAATGACGCATGAGTGCCTGTGTGGAGTTGCGGTTCTGCGCGGGCCGCGGGAAAACCCGCGCGGCGCTGGAAAATCGTCGCTTTGGACGAAGGCGAAATCGCGTGCCTACGATACAAAAGGACGCTCCCCGGAGCAATACGCACACCGCCGCAAAGACGGCGTAAACCGATAACGGAGACAAGTCCATGGCAATCCCCAAACTGACGCTCGCGCTGGCGGGCGCGATCCTGGCCGCAAGCGGCGCGCACGCGCAGAACGCGGCGGCCCCCGTGAAGATAGGCATCATGGCCGACATGAGTTCGGCGTATTCGGACATCGGCGGCAAGGGGCTGGTCGAGGCCGCGCGCATGGCGGTGCAGGACTTCGGCGGCTCGGTGCTGGGCAAGCCGATCGAGCTGGTCTTCACGGACGGGCAGAACAAGGTGGACGTGGCGAGCGCCGCCGCGCGCCGCTGGTTCGACCAGGATGGGGTGGACATGATCACCGACCTGCCGACGTCCGCGCTGGCGCTGGCGATCAGCGAACTGGGCCGCGAAAAGAAGCGCGTGGTCATGGTGACTAGCGCGTCCACGTCCGAACTGACGGGCAAGGCGTGTTCGCCCTACACGGTGCACTGGACCTACGACACCTACGCGTTGGCCAACGGCACCGGTGCGGCCGTCACGGAACAGGGCGGCAAGAACTGGTTCTTCATGACGGCGGACTATTCGTTCGGCTACGCGTTGCAGGGCGATGCGTCGGCGGTGATCGAACGCAACGGCGGCAAGGTGCTGGGCGCGGTGCGCTCGCCGCTGAACACGCCCGACTTCAGTTCGTACCTGTTGCAGGCGCAAAGCTCCAAGGCCGGCATCATCGGCCTGGCGCTGGGCGGCAACGATGTCATCAGCGCGATCAAGCAGGCCGCGGACTTCGGCATCGGCCGGCCGGGCAGCTCGCAGCGGCTGGTGGCGCTGCTGGCCTTCCTGTCCGACGTCAAATCCATCGGCCTGCCGCTGGGCCAGGGGCTGCTCCTGACCGAAGCCTTCTACTGGGACCAGAACGACGCCACGCGCGCGTGGTCGCAGCGCTTTCAGGACAAGGTCGGCCGCAAGCCCACGATGACACAGGCGGGCACGTATGGCGCCGTCACGCACTACCTGAACGCGGTCAAGGCCGCGGGGACCAAGGACGCCGACGCCGTCATGGCCAAGATGCGCCAGATGCCGATCAACGACTTCATGACGAAGGACGGCAAGCTGCGCGTGGACGGCCGCGTGGTGCGCGACATGTACCTGTTTGAAGTGAAGAAGCCCGCCGACTCCAAGGGCGAGTGGGACCTGTACAAGCAGGTCGCGGTGATTCCCGGCAACGTGGCGTTCCGTCCGCTCGACAAGGGCGGCTGCGCGCTGGCCAAGTCCGGAGGCGCGGAATGATCAGCTATCAGGTCACGGCGTTCGGCGAACCGCTGACGCGCGCCGAACGCCCCACGCCCGCGCCGCAGGGCAGCGAGGTGCTGCTGCGCGTGCTGGCCGCGGGCGTCTGCCACACCGACATTCACACCTGGGAAGGCTCGTATGACCTGGGCGGCAGCAAGCGGCTGAGCATGCAGCAACGCGGCGTGTCGCTGCCGCTGACGTTGGGCCACGAGACCGTGGGTGAAGTGGTGGCCGTGGGACCGGACGCGCCCGGCGATGTGCGGCCGGGGCAGCGCTATCTGGTGTACCCGTGGATCGGCTGCGGCGACTGCAAGGTGTGCCGCCGCGGCCGCGAGAACCTGTGCGCGTCGCCGCGCTTTCTGGGCATCTTCCGCCCCGGCGGCTACAGCGATCACATCGTGGCGCCGCACGCGCGCTATCTGGTCGATATCGGCGATCTGCGGCCCGAGCAGGCCGCGCCCTATGCGTGCTCGGGCCTGACCACGTATAGCGCCATCCGCAAGATTCCCGAGGACGTGCTGGCCGAGGAATCGGTGGTGGTGATCGGCGCGGGCGGGCTGGGGCTGATGGGCGTCACGCTGCTGCGCGCGTTGGGTTGCGCCAACGTCGTCGTGGTGGAGCCGGACGGCGCGCGCCGGGGCGCCGCACTGGCCGCGGGTGCGCATGCGGCCATCGACGCCGGCGCAGCCGATGCCGCCGCGCAGGTGCGGCAGGCGGCGGGCGCGGTGTGGGCCGTGATCGACTGCGTGGGCGCCGCCAGCACCGTGCAACTGGGCCTGGACCTGCTGACCAAAGGCGGCCAGCTCATCCTGGTGGGCCTTTTCGGCGGCGAGCTGTCCCTGTCGCCCGCGCTGGTGCCCATGCGCGCCATCAGCATCGAAGGCTCGTACATCGGCAATCTCGATGAATTGAAGGCGTTGATGGCGCTGGTGCGCGAACGCAAGCCCATCGCCATTCCCACCGCGTGCCGCTGCCTGGACGGTGCGCAGTCCGCGCTGGCGGATCTGGCCGCGGGCCGCGTGGTGGGACGGCTGCTGCTCACGCCCGCTGATGGCACGGCTTCTGAAGCTTCCCCGGTCACTCTTGAACAGGCAACACAACCATGAGTCTCAATCTGGATTCCGATTACACGATGACGGTGAACGGCCGCGCGGAAACGTCGCCGCAGACGTTCGACGTGCTGAACCCCGCCACCGAGGAACGCATCGCGGCCGCGCCCGACGCGTCGCTGGACCAGTTGAATGCCGCCATCGCGTCGGCCCGCGCGGCCTTCGGGCCGTGGCGCGACCGGCCCATCGGCGAGCGCCAGGCGGCGCTGCGCAACATGGCCGATCAACTCGAGCAGCACGCAGACGGCTTCATGCGGCTGTTGACGCGCGAGCAAGGCAAGCCGCACGCGGACGCGCGCGCCGAGGTCGGCCGCTGCGTTGCATGGCTGCGCGCCTTTGCCGCGCGCGACCTGCCGGTGGAGCATCACGACAGCGGCGCGGGCCATCGGTTCGAAACGCGTCGCGTGCCCATTGGCGTGGTCGCCGCCATTGCGCCGTGGAATTTTCCGATGACGCTGGCCATCTGGAAGATCGCGCCGGCGCTGCTGGCCGGCAACACGGTGGTGCTCAAGCCCTCGCCGTACACGCCGCTCACGTCGCTGAAGATGGGCGAACTGTTTCGCGGCCTGCTGCCGCCCGGCGTGCTGAACGTGGTCAGCGGCGGAGACCGCCTCGGCCCGTGGCTGACCGAGCATCCCGGCATCGACAAGATCGCCTTCACCGGGTCCACGGTGACCGGCCGCCGCGTCATGCAAAGCGCGTCGAGCCGGCTGAAGCGCGTGACGCTGGAACTGGGCGGCAACGACGCGGCCATCGTGCTGCCCGACGCCGACGTCAAGGAAACGGCCGCCAAGCTGTTCTGGGGCGCCTTCCGCAATTCGTCGCAGTATTGCCTGGCGACCAAGCGGCTGTATGTGCACGAGTCCATCTACGACGCTTTCGCCGACGCGCTCGCGGGCGAGGCGGCCAGCGTGGTGGTGGGCGACGGTTCGCAGCCTGGTACGGGACTTGGCCCCATCCAGAACCGCGCGCAGTTCGAGCGCGTCAAGGACCTGATCGCCGATGCGCATCGGACCGGCGTGCGCTTCCTGACGGGGGGCGAGGTGCCGGAGGGCAAGGGTTACTTCGTGCCCGTCACCATCCTGGACAATCCGCCCGATGACGCGCGCAGCGTGGTCGAAGAAGCCTTCGGGCCGGTGCTGCCGCTCTTGAAGTACCGCGACATCGACGAGGTTGTCCGCCGGGCCAACGACACCGAGTACGGATTGGGAGGATCGGTGTGGTCCAGGGATGTGGCCCTGGCGCAGTCGATAGCCCGGCGGCTGGAGACCGGCACGGTGTGGATCAACCACATCCACGTCATGTCGCCGGACGTGCCCTTTGGCGGGCACAAGCAGTCCGGCGTGGGGGTGGAAAACGCGCTGGACGGACTGCTGGAATACACCAACACGCAGACCGTGTCGGTGCTGGTGTAGCGGATCGGGCCGGCGTGCGAGACGCCGGCCCGATTCTCACGCCGCGTAGCGGCTGGCCTCGCCATTGCGGTTGTTGGCGGGCCACAGGCGCAGGGCCAGGGCGGCGGCCGCGGCGCCGGCTGCGGTCAGCGTCACGCCGGTCCAGCCCCAGTGGGCCAGCGCCAGGCTGCCCAGCGCGCCGCCGGCGGCCATGCCGATGAAGACGCCCGTCATCAGGATGGCGTTAAGGCGGCTGCGGGCGGCCGGATCGATGCCGTAGACGATGCTTTGATGCGCGATCAGCGAGGTCTGGATGCCCAGGTCGAAGCCGACCGCGGCGCCGCCGATCAGCCACAGCGCGGCATGCGTGGGCAGGAACGGCAGGAAGATCATCGCGGCAAATGACACCATGGTCAGGCCGGCGCCCAGGCTGGCGACGGCCAGCGGACCCCGCGTGTCGGCGACGCGGCCGGCCAGCGGCGCAGCCAGGGCGCCTGCGGCGCCGGCCAGACCGAACGCGCCGGCGGCGCCCGCGCCCAGATGGAACGGCGCGTCGTGCAGCATCACGGCCAGCGTGGACCAGAAGGCGCTGAAGCCCAAGGACAGCAGACCCTGTGCGGTGGCGGCGCGGCGCAGGCCGGGGTGCTGGCGCCACAGCGTCAGCAGCGAACCCAGCAGCGCGCTGTAGGCCAGCCGCGTCGACGGCTCGAAGCGCGGCAGGCCGCGCCACAGGGCCGCGCCCAGCGCCACGATGCTGACGGCGGCGGCCGCGAACATCATGCGCCAGCCGAACTGCTCGGCCACAAAGCCGCTGACCACCCGCGACAGCAGGATGCCCAGCAACAGGCCCGTCATGACGGTGCCGACGATCTTGCCGCGCTGGTCGGCCGGGGCCAGGTGCGCGGCGGCGGGCACGATGTCCTGCGCCAGCGTGGCGGACAGGCCGATGGCGAAGCTGGCGGCCAGCAGCAGGCCGATCGTGGGCGACGCGCCGGCCAGCAGCAGCGCCAGGCTCAGCACGGCGGCCTTGATCAGGATGATGCGCTTGCGGTCGTAGCGGTCGCCCAGCGGCGCCAGCATCAGGATGCCGAAGGCGTAGCCCAGCTGCGTCAGCGTCGGAATCCAGCCCAGCGTTTCGGCGCTGGCATGGATGTCCGCGCCCAGCACGCCGAGCATCGGCTGGCTGTAATAAAGGGAGGCGACGCCCAGGCCGGCGCCCACGGCCAGCAGGAAGACCAGGCCGCGCGATAGGGTGGGGTGGGAAGTGGGGGATGACATGGTGGTGTCCGGTGGCTTTGAGTACGGGGCAAATTCTGGGCTTGCCGCCGAGGTTTTGGTAGCCGACCTTCGGGTACATGCGTTATACGATAGGCGTATGACCACCCCCGCCCCTTCTGCCGCAGCCGGCACCGACCGCATGCTGCTGATCGAAACCTTCGTGCGCATCGTCGAGGCCGGCAGCCTGTCCGCCGCCGCCGCCCAGATGGGCGGCACCCAGCCCACCGTCAGCCGCCGCCTGCAACTGCTGGAGCGCACGATGGGCGTGCGGCTCCTGAAGCGCTCCACCCACGCCATCCGCCTGACCGAAGACGGCCAGCGCTGCTACGAGCGGGGCAAGGAGCTGCTGGCCAGTTGGCAGTCCTTCGAGAGCGAGGTGCGCGGCGCGGACGACGATCCGGCCGGAATGCTGCGTGTGGTGGCGCCGCACGTCTTCGGCCAGGATCAGTTCATCGAGCCGCTGGCCAAGTACCTGAAGCGTTATCCGAACATGCGGGTGGAGTGGCTGCTGCACGACCGCATGCCGGATCTGATCGCCGAAAACGTCGATTGCGCAATCCGTGTGGGCGCCCTGACGGATCCGTCGGTGATCGCCGTGAAGCTGGGAGAGGTGCCGCGCATCGTCGTGGCGTCGCCGGACCTGCTTGCCGGCGGTGACGTGCCGCAGGACGCCTCGGACCTGGCGCGCCTGCCGTGGCTGGCGTTGCGCACCTTCTATCGCACCGAGGTCAGCCTGACGCATTGCGGCAGCGGAGAAAGGCAGTGCTTCGACATCCAGCCGCGCCTGTCCACCGACGGCCTGCATGCGTTGCGCAACGCGGCCATCCAGGGGTTGGGCGTTGCGCTGGGATCGGCCTGGGCCATGCAGGCCGACCTGGCCGCCGGCCGGCTGGTGCACCTGGCGCCGCAATGGCGCGCGGATGCCCTGCCCGTCTTCCTGGTCTATGCGCCGTCGCGCTTTCAGCCGGCACGCCTGCGGCGCTTCATCGAGATCATGCGCGAGCATCTGCCGGCGGAGCTGGCGGGGGCCTGACCTTCGCGTGGCGCCGGCCCCCGCGCCGCCGATCAGGGGGTGATGACGATGGCGCCGGTGACCGCGCGGCTTTCAGCGGCGCGGTGGGCGTCTTGGACCTGTTCCAGCGGATAGCGCGCCCCGATGGCCGCGCGAACCGCGCCGGATCGCATGGCGTCGAAAACGTCCGCCGCATTGGCGCGGAACGTCTGCGTGTCGGCGTTGTGCGGAAATACGGACGGGCGCGTGAGGAACAGGCAGCCTTTCTTGTTCAGCAGTTCCGGATCGATGGCCGGGGCCGGGCCGGATGCCGCGCCAAAGAGCACCACCATGCCGAACGGCGCGGCGCAGTCCAGCGACCCCATGAACGTGTGCCGGGCCACGGAGTCGTAGACGACCCGCGCTTTCTTGCCGCCCGTGGCCGCCACAACTTGCTCCACCCAGTTTTCCTGCGTGTAGTCGATGGCGACATCGCAGCCGGCTGCTCGCGCGGCCTCGCACTTGGCGGCCGAGCCCGCCGTGCCGATGACCCGGGCGCCCAGCGCATGCGCCCAGCCGCTCAGAATCTGTCCGACCCCGCCTGCGGCCGCGTGCACCACCACGATGTCGCCGGGTTGGACCGCATAAGTTTTCTTGACCAGGTATTGCGCCGTCATGGCCTTGAAGAACACGGCGGCAGCGTCTTCGTCGGAGATGCCCGCCGGGATCTTCACCAGTTTGGCGGCCGGCACGTTGCGCCGGTCGGCGTAGGCGCCCACGCCCGCGTTCATGTAGACGACATGGTCGCCCACGCGCAGGTCCGTCACGCCTGCGCCCACCGCTTCGATCACGCCGGCGGCCTCATGCCCCAGGCCTGTCGGCGTGGGCAGCGGATACTTGCCAGCGCGCTGATAGATGTCGATGTAGTTGAAGCCGATGGCCGTCTGGCGCAGCTGCGCTTCGTCCGGCCCCGGGGGCGGCAGGTCGGCGTCGACAAGCCGCATGACTTCCGGGCCGCCGAACTCGGTCAATTGGATGGAACGTGCCTGCGCCATGCGTTGTCTCCTTTGATTTATGGGTAAAGCACCACCTGCCATCATTCCTTCACGGCTTCATACACCAGCGTCGCCAGCGTCAGGTCTTCCAGCGCGCTGCCGACCGCCTTGAACACCGTGATCTCCTGATCGTTGCTTCGGCCGGGGCGTTCGCCCTTGGCCAGCTGGTGCAGGTTGCCTTTAATGTCTTCGCGCGTCAGCACGCCGGCGTCGAATGCCGAGAGCAGGTCGCCGGACTTGGTCGGCGCCTCGTCCGTGTCCACGTAGACCGTCGTGCCGTCAAAGCACGCGGGGTCCGTCTCGCGCATTTCCGGCTTGAAACTCCCGATCAGGTCCAGGTGCGTGCCGGGACGCAGCCACGCGCCACGGATGAGCGGTTCGGTGGACAGCGTGGCGCAGCTGACGATGTCGGCCTGGCCAGCGGCTGCCTGCAGGTCAGTGACCGCTTGCGCATCGAAGCCCTGCTCGCGCAGGCCGGCCGCCAACGTCTCGGCGCCCGCGGACCGCACATTCCACACCAGCACGCGCTGGATCGGGCGCACCGTGCGCATGGCTTGCGCCACCAAGCCAGCGATGCGGCCGGATCCCACGATCAGCAGGGTGCGGGCATCGGCGCGCGCCAGGTAGTCCGCGCCCAACGCGGCCGCGCCTGCGGTGCGGTACACGGTGACGATATCGCCGTCGACCTGCGCAACCGGCACGCCCGTGGTGGCGCTGTACAGGTTGTACGTGGCGTGCAGGCCCGGCAGGCCCTGATGCGTGTTCTCGGGAAAGATGTTGATGATCTTCACGCCAAAGTACCCGCGATCACTCCACGCCGGCATGATCAGCGAGGTGCCGTGCGCGTTGCCGGACTGGATGGCGTGGACGTGGCGGGCGGGCACCGTGGCATCTTCGCGAAAGGCGTCCCGCAGGGCGGGGATGACGGTGTCGAAGGACAGGGCGTTGCGGGTCTGTTCGGTGTCGATTAAGCGCATCGGATCGTTGCCTGCAGGGTCGGTCAATCAAGGGGCCTCGGGCAGTCTAGCAGCGTGCGGGGCGCGGCCGCCAAAAAGAAATTGCCCGCGATGTCGCGGGCAATGGGTCGTTTACCGCAGGCGAACTGCGTCAGTCGACGTCGGGCCGGGGCAGCGGATCGCCCGCGCCGGTGCGCTCGACGATGAGCTTGTAATGATGCGGGCTGCGATGCTTGGCGAAATTGAAGACGTGGTCGCGGAAGGTCTGGCCCAGCGCCAGGTCGATGCGCGCGGTGATGACTTCGTCTTCCTCGCCGCTGGCGCGCGCCACGATCTCGCCGGACGGTGCGACGATCATCGAGCTGCCGATCATGTGATGGCCGTCCTCGTGCCCGCACTTGGCCGCCGCGCCGATCCACACCGCGTTCTGGTAGGCGCTGGCCTGCAGCACGATCTCGTGCGTGGTGGTGCGCAGGTGCGCGGGCTCGTTCCAGTGGATGTTCAGCGACGGCGTGTTGTAGCCCAGCACGATCAGTTCGGCGCTTTGCAGCGACATGACGCGGTAGGTCTCGGGCCAGCGGCGGTCATTGCACAGGCACATGCCGATCTTGACGTCGTTGGTCTCCCACACGCCAAAGCCCAGGTCGCCGACTTCGAAGAACTTCTTTTCCAGATGCTGGAAGGGGGCGTCGACCTTGTGGTCCGAGTGGCCCGGCAGGTGGATCTTGCGGTACTTGCCGATGATCCTGGCGCTGCGGTCCACCAGGATGGCCGTGTTGAACTGACGGCCTTCCGGCGTCAGCTCGGCGTAGCCCAGGTAAAAGCCGATGCCCAGCTCGCGCGCCGTGTCGAACAGTGGCTGCACGTCGGCGTTGGGCATGGTTTTTTCGAAATAGCGCTCCACCGCTTCGGCGTCATCCATCCAGTAGCGCGGAAAGAAGGTCGTCAGCGCCAGTTCGGGAAACACGACGAACTCGGCCTTGCGGGCGGCGGCCTCGCGCATCATCTCGACGAGGCGGCGCACGACCACCGCGCGGGAGTCGGCCAGATTGACCGCGCCCATCTGGGCGACGGCCAGACCCATTTTGCGGGACGGGGATGAGGGGTTCACGAAAGTCTCCAGAATCTTGCGGGGGGCCGTCGCGCGGGGGGCGCGTTCAAGGCCGAAGGCGCAAGCATGCCCGCGTGCGGTCCGATCCGAAACTGTGGTCCGCCCGCCTGGCGGCGCACTGCGCCGGCCGCGTCCAGGCACGCAACCCACTGATCTGCATGGGAAAACCCGAGAAGCCGCGCCACTGCCAACCCCCCTGTGCATAACGCGGGATCATGGGCGTCGCGCAAAGTTTTATATCGGGTTTCCCCGTAGATCCGGTCTCGCGGGGGCCGCCTGGCGCGGATCGCCCGCCGGCTTTCCTAGCAACGCTTCTATTTCCGAAAGCCACAATTAGCGGGTCAGGAGGGGCGAATTTGCGGTTTAAGCCCTTGGAAGTTCGGTTACATTGCCTTACGCGCAGATTTGCATGCAACGCGCCGCCCATGTGCACCGGTCCCCCATGTCACGTTCCAGAATTGCGGCTTTTGTGTTGTTGTTGTCGGCGCTTGGATTCCTCGCGGGGGTGCTGGCTGGACGCCAGATCGAACTGAACCAGGCCGACGACAAATTAGCCGGGCATAACGCCCGGCTGCTTGCGCACGCGCTGCGCGTAGCGCAGGAAAGCCATCGCCTCATGGCCGCGGCCACGCAAGGCGGCGCGTTGTGTTCCGAAGCGGACGTGGCGACCCTGCGCGTGCTGCTCTTCAATTCCACCTATATCCGGGACATCGGCCGCACGCTGGGCGGCATGCTGCGCTGTTCCGCGGCCTGGGGCAAGCTGCCCGATCCGCTGACCCTGCCGCCGCCGGCCTTCACGCTGGCCAGCGGGCTGCAGCTCTGGGTGGGCGCTGCCAATATCGTCGACCGCCGCATCATCGGCGACATGGCGGCGATGCGCGACATCATCGTATTCACCGCGCCGGGCGCGTTCGACGGCTTTCCGGAACCGGGCTCAGGCATCGACGCCAAGATCGTGACGCGGGACGGCGACCATGTGTACCGGCGCTTCGGCCGTGCGCACGACCTGGACATGCCGCGCGAGAACGTGGACGACCAGGGTTTCGCGCCAGAACGGCGCGCTTCGCTGTGCGCGCCGGACGGCGGCCCCGACATCTGCGTCGTGTCGCGGCTGCGGTCCGACGCGTGGTTCCAGCTTCCGGCGATGGTCCTGTCCGTGGTCGGCGCCCTGGCCCTTGCCTTTCTGGCGGGCCTTTGCGTCCTGTGGCGCATGCACGCGGGCAGCGCCAAGAGCGAGCTGCGCAAGGCCATCCTGGGCGGAGACATCCAGGTCCACTACCAGCCGCTGCGCCAGCTCGCCACGCGGCAACTGGCGGGCTTCGAGGCGCTGGCGCGCTGGCGCGCCCGTGGCCGCGACGTGTCGCCCCTCCTGTTCGTGCCGCTGGCCGAAGCCATGGGGCTGGGCCGCGCGCTGTCCCGGCTGGTGACGTCGCAGGCGCTGCGCGACCTGCACGAGCGCCTGCGCGCAGACCCCGCCCTCTATGTCAGCATCAACGTGTCGGCGGCGGACCTGAAAGACGCGGGCTACCGGAATTTCCTGTTGGACGTCGTCAGCGAGCGCGGTCTGCAGCCCGGCAACGTGGCGCTGGAGATCACCGAAGGCACGCCGCTGTCCGACGGCCACGTGCTGGCGATGGTCAAGGCCTTGCGTGGCAAGGGCTTCAAGGTGTTCATCGACGATTTCGGCACGGGCCATTCCAACCTGAACTATCTGGCCGAAATGCAGGCCGACGCCATCAAGCTGGACCGCAGCTTCACCAGCGCGATCGGCGCCGAGGACGCGGGCACCCTGATCGTCGACCACGTCATCGCAATATCCCGGGAACTGGGCATCAACCTCATCATCGAGGGCGTTGAAACCGAGGCGCAGGCCAGTTATCTGCTGGCCCGCCAGCCCGCCGCGGTCGGCCAGGGCTGGCTGTTCGGCCGTCCGGTTCCGCTTGCCGACATCGTGGCCGATTGACCGCCGGCGGACCGGTTGTCGTATGTCCATTTTATTTTTGCGACAACCGACATAATGCGGAGCGTCCGATGCGATGACGCCGGCCGCATTATCCGGAATGCGGAAAATCATTATTAGCTGGTTTTACAGATAGAATGCGGGCGGTATTTAACGGGTTAATTTGCTGTATCTGCCATGGGACATAACCAGACGCTCGTCGACAATCTGCTGCGCATCCTGCCGTATGTCCAGAACGAAGAAACCGATGCGATGGCGAAGGGCATGGGCATGGCGGAAATCCGCGACCGGCTGGCCGTGCTGCAGAACCCGGTGCCCGTCGACAAGCAGATCCGCCGCACGCTGCTCAAGCTGGACAGTGTCGGCAGCGTGGGCGCCACGCGCGGCAAGCTCTGGTACCGCACCATCCAGCGCGCCGACTTCCACATCCAGAACATGAACGCGAACATGGCGATGGCGATGTGCGCGCTCAAGCAGGTGGCCGACCGCCACCTGCCCGCCGTCGTGCTGGACGATCTGGAAACCACCTTCGACAGCGCCTGGCGCTATCTGGAAACGCACCGGTCCCAGCCCACGATCGGGCCGGCGCATGACTGGGCGCGCAAGATCCTGCGCATCGACGGCACCCACCCCACCGTGCTGCCCACGGTGCCTGCCGAGGTCTACCGTCAGGTCAGCGGCGCCTTGTACTACAACCGCAAGCTGTCGTTTCGCAACACGCCCTTCGGCGAGAAGACGCCCGCCGACCGCCTGTATGTCATGACGCCGCTGGCGATGGTCGACCGCGCGGGCGTGCTGTACATGGTGGCGTGGGGCGTGCGTCAGCCCGGCAAGCGGTTCCTGTTCCGGATGGACAGGCTGTCCGAGGTCCGGCTGCTGGACGAGGCGGCGGACATCGATCCCACGTTCGATCTGCAGGACTACGTGCGGCGCGAGGAAGCCCTGAACTTCGATCCGGGCGAGGAAACCCGGATTCGCCTGCACGCCGCCGAACCCGTGCTGGACGATGGCCGGCGCCAGCGTCATCCGCTGCGCGAATTCTGGCTGTCGGCGGACCAGCTGATCGACGAGGACGAGCGCGGCTTCACGCTGACCGCCACCGTGCGCCCGTCGGTCATGCTGTGGCAGTTGCTGCACGGGCACGCGTCCTCGATCGAGGTGCTGGAACCGGAAGACATCCGCGACCGCTTCGCCCAAGAGGCCCGCGAACTGGCGCGCCGCTACCTCTAGCGCGCCGGCCCGCTTTCAATCGGCGGGCCAGGCGCGCGCGATCAGCAGCGGCAGCACTTTGTCGGCCGCACCCCGGACGCTGTGCGTCGCCACGCGATCCAGCGTTGTCGGATTGGGGTTGATCTGCACAAGCTGCGCGCCACACCCCACGGCCTCGTAGCAAAGTTCGGCCGCCGCCGACGTCTGGCACGACGTACCGGCCGTCACGACCAGATCGGCATTGGCGGCCAGCCCCTTGGCGACGCGCCAGACGGCGGGCGCGGGCGCCTCGCCGTGCCACAGCCGGCCCGGGCGCACCAGGTCGCCGCAGATGCGGCAGGCGGGGGGCGCCGGATGCGGGCCGTGCCGCGAGGACTTTTCCGGCGGAGCGGTCAGCGTATGCGGCATGCCACAGCCCGAGCAGCGCGGCTGGTCGAACCGGCCCTGCAGATGCAGGATGCGCGGGCTGCCCGCCCGTTCGTGCAGCGTGTCGCCGTTCTGCGTCACGACAAACGTGCCCGGCACGCGCTCGGCCAGCGCGGCGATGGCGCGGTGCGCGGCGTTGGGCGTGGCCAGCAGCGCGCGGCGCCGCCTTTCCTCGTGCCAGGCCCACACCAGCGACGGATCGTCGCGGTACCCATCCGCAGTCGCCAGCGCCGCGGCATCGTAGCGCGCCCATAGACCGCGCATGCCGTCGCGGCTTTGCGGCAGGCGGCTGGCCGGGTTCAGGCCCGATCCGGTCAGCACGACGATCAGGCGCGCCGCGCGCAGCGTTTGCACCAGGGAATCGGAAATATCGAGGGTGCGAAGTTTCATGCAAACCGCCCGCCGTCTGAAAGAGCCGCGTCGCGGCCAAGGCTGCAGATAAACGTATCGAACAAACCGGGCATGTCGCTTCCATTTACTGAAACAGCCTGGATTATGAAACCGCATTTGGACATTTGAGGGTTGAATTAATCGGAACGGATTTCAGGCGATTACGCGGGAATATTCGGCCTGATAATGTCCGAATCGCCATTTGCTATTCTTGGCCTCCGCAATCTCGACCCGGCATTTCCCCACCATGCAAAAGACCGGCGACCGCCTGTTGTTTTCCGCATCCGACCTGGTCGGCTTCCTGGAATGCGAGCACCTCACCACGCTCGATCTGCTCAACCTTGAATCGCCGCTGCCGGCCGCGCAAGAGGACGAACAGCTTGAACTGATTCAGCAGAAAGGGCTGGACCACGAGCGCGCATACCTAGAACGGCTGCGCGCCAGCGGCCGGCAAATCGTGGACGTCAGCGACGCGGGCGACGGGCTGGCCGTGCGTCTGGCCCGCACGCGCGAGGCCATGGCCGATGGCGCGGATGTCATCTACCAGGCGGCGTTTCGCCACGGCCAGTACATCGGCCATGCCGACTTCCTGCTGAAGACCGGACGCCCTTCGCGCCTGGGCGATTACAGCTACGAGGCCAGCGACACCAAGCTGGCGCGGTCGGCGCGCGCCAAATTCGCGATCCAGCTCTCGTTCTATTCATGGCTGCTGGGCCTGGAACAGGGCGCGGCGCCGCTGCACATGCACGTGGTGCTGGGCAGCGGCCGCGAGGTGTCCCTGCGCGTGGCCGACTATGCCCATTACTTCCGCCAGGTCATGCGCCGCTTCGAGGCGCACGCCGATCAGCGCAGCGCCGCGTCCACCTATCCCGACCCCTGTGAGAAGTGCGCCCAGTGCCGCTGGGATCCGCTGTGCAAGGCGCGGCGCGCGGACGACGATCACCTGTCGCTGGTCGCCAACATCACGCGGCAGCAGATCCGCAAGCTGAACGCGCAGGGCATCCGCACGCTGGAACAACTGGGCACGTTGGCGCCGGATGCCGCGGTCACGCGCCTGGAACCCGCCATCCTGCACAAGCTGCGCGCGCAGGCGGCGCTGCAGTTGCGCGCGCGGACCGACGGCGGCCGCCATTGGGATCGCATCGCCAAGGACCCCGACGACACGGCGCTGCGCGGCTTCGAACGCATGCCGCAGCCGGACGCGGGCGACATGTTCTTCGACATGGAAGGCGATCCGCTGGAGGAAGGCGGACTGGAATATCTGTTTGGCCTGTACGTCATCGACGACGGCCACGAGCGCTTCGTGCCGTTCTGGGCGCATAACCGCGGCCAAGAGAAGCTGGCCTTCGAGGCCTTCATCGACTACGTCGTGGCGCGCCTGCATCGCCATCCCGATGCGCACATCTACCACTACGCGCCCTACGAGACGACGGCGATCAAGAAGCTGATGTCCGTGCACGCCACGCGCGAGGCCGAGGTCGACAACCTGCTGCGCATGAACAAGCTGGTGGATCTGTACCAGGTCGTGCGCGAAGGCGTGCGCGTGTCAGAACCCGGCTACTCGATCAAGAACATCGAACACTTCTACCTGCCGCAGCGCGAGGGCGGCGTGACCAACGCGGGCGCCAGCATCGTCTACTACGAACGCTGGAAGCGCACCGGCGAGGCGCAACTGCTGCAGGACATCGCCGACTACAACCGCGACGACGTGCTGTCCACCTACAAGCTGCGCGAATGGCTGTGCGCGCTGCGTCCCGACGGCATGCCGTGGGCGAATCGCCGCGACACGCAAGAGCAGATCGACGCCGCGCGCTTCCAGGTCGGCGAAAAGACCGCGGCCGAGCTGCGTCTGGAGCCGTACCGCGCCGCGCTGCTCGGCCCGCTGCCCCCCGACGAGCTGGACTGGTCCGACCGCGATCGCTTTCGCGCGCTGGTCTATCAGTTGCTGGACTTTCATCGCCGCGAACAGAAGCCGGAATGGTGGGCCATGTTCGCCCGCATGGAGGCCACCGATGCCGAGCTGGTGGAAGACAACGAATGCCTGGGCGGACTGGTGCGGGACGACACCGTGGCGCCGGAAGCGGTGGCGCAGTCGCTGCGCTACACCTACCGCTTTCCCGCGCAGCAGACCAAGCTGCGCACCGGGGCGGCCTGTACGGACGTGCGCGGCGGGCCGGCGATCAGCCGGTTGACGGTGGATCCAACGGCTGGCGTCGCCACCTTCACCATGTCGCGCAAGGCGACGCCGCCGCAGCGCCTGTCGCTCGGGCCGGGCAGGCCGGTCAGCATCGATGAGCTGGCCAACGCCATGTTCCGCTACGGCGACGCGCTGCTCGCATCGGATGATGGCGCCAGCACGCCGTTTCGCGCGGTGGATGCGCTGCTGCGGCACGAGCCGCCGCGCATCGGCGGCGTGCCGCCCGGGACCCCGCTGGCCGACCCGGGCGCGAATCTGCTGGATCAGGTCGTGGATATCGTCGGCCGCATGGACGAGACCACCCTCTTCCTGCAAGGCCCGCCCGGCGCGGGCAAGACCTACACCGGCTCGCGCGTGCTGGTGAACCTGCTGCGCCAGGGCAAGCGCATCGCGGTCACGTCCAACAGCCATCACGCCATCAACAATCTGCTATCTGGCCTGGAAACGGCGGCGCGCGAGGCGGGCCTGGCGTTCACCGGCGCCAAGAAGTCGGGCAAGGAGGGCGACGACTCCTGTTTCAACGGCGACTTCATCGAAGACGTCTTTGCCAACGACAAGATCGACCTGGCGCGCCATCAACTGGTGGCGGGCACGGCGTGGCTGTTCAGCCGCGCCGACTTCCAGCAGCAGTTCGACTACCTGTTCGTGGACGAAGCCGGCCAGGTCAGCCTGGCGAATCTGGTCGCGCTGGGCCAATGCGCGCGCAACATCGTGCTGCTGGGCGACCAGATGCAGCTCGGCCAGCCGACCAAGGGCACGCACCCCGGCCGCTCGGGCGAATCCACGCTGGAATACCTCTTGAACGGCCACGCCACCATCGCCGCCGACCGCGGCATCTTCCTGGACACGTCATACCGCATGCACCCGGCGATCTGCGGCTTCATTTCGGACGCCATCTACGACGGCCGGCTGCGGGCCGCGGAATCGGCGGCGGGACAGGGCCTGGTGCTGAGCGCGGATGCGGCGGAGGCGCTGGCTGCCAGCGGCATCCGCTACGTGCCGGTCGTGCACGAAGGCAACGCGCAGTCCAGCGACGAAGAGGCGCGCGAAGTGGCCGCGCTGTACGCCAGCCTGATGCGGCAGCGCTATCTGGACAAGCGCGGACGCGCGGTGCTGATGACGCCCGACGACGTGCTGGTGGTGGCGCCCTACAACGTGCAGGTCAACACGCTGCGGCAGGCGCTGCCCGAGGGCGCGCGGGTAGGCACCGTCGACAAGTTCCAGGGCCAGGAGGCGCAGGTGGTGATCATTTCCATGGCCACCTCCAGCGGCGAGACCATGCCGCGCGACATGGAATTCCTGTTCAGCAGGAACCGCCTGAACGTGGCGGTGTCGCGCGCCAAGGCGCTGGCGATCCTGGTCGCCAGCCCCGCCCTGCTGTCGGTGCGCTGCCAGACGCCGGAACAGATGGCGCTGGTCAACACGCTGTGCTGGGTCGCCGAGGCCGGTCAGAACGTGTAGCGCGCGGTCAGCGTGACGCCTTCGAAATACGGAAATGGGAGGCGGGCGCGCCGTGCCGGAGGAATATCCCCGGCCCGGCGCGCCCGCAGGCGTTGCCGTCAGCCTCGGCGGGGCGCTTCGGCGGGCGGTGTGCCGTTGTGGAACAGGGACTTGAGCTGCGAGCGCAGTTCCGGCGAGTCAGCGTGCTTGTGCACCGTGGTGGCGTGCTGCACCGCGGCTTCCAGCAATTCCTCGTCCGAGTCCGCGGACAAGGCGACCGAGCAGTTCATCTCGCTCGGATACTCGCGGCAATCGATGTACTTGCGTGTCATGGGGCTCTCCCCGCGCATGCCTGCATAGGCATTGCGTGCTTGAACAGCCGGCGCGCCAGGCGCAACACACCGGCGCGATGGCGCGTCGCATCGCGGCCGGTGTTTTCAAAGTATAGGTCTGCGGCGCGCGCCGCAGACGTCTTATTTCAGGGGGGGCGAGCCGGGGCCGGTCCACGCTGGCGTAGCGTCCCCGTGCGACACCGGGCGGCCCAGCAGATACCCCTGAAAGTGCGAGCAGCCCTCCGCCGTCAGGCGTTCCAGCTGCTCCGGTGTTTCCACACCTTCGGCCGTCGTGGGAATGTCCAGGCTGCGGCCGATGCCGTTGATGGCGCGGATGATGGCCAGCGCCTCGCGGCTGGATTCCACGTCCTGCGTGAACGACTTGTCGATCTTGATCTTGTCGAACTCGAAGGTGCGCAGGTAGCCCAGCGACGAATAACCCGTCCCGAAGTCGTCCAGCGCCACCTTGACGCCCAGTTCCTTCAAGCGGTGCAGCGTGGCCAGGTTGCCGGAGGAATTGGTCAGCAGCACCGATTCGGTGATCTCCAGTTCCAGCCGGCGCGCGGGCAGGCCGGACTTGGCGAGCGCGGACTCCACCAGCGACACCAGCGCGCCGTTGGTGAACTGGCTGGCCGACAGGTTGACCGCCACGGTTTCATGGTCGTCCCAGCGCATGGCTTCGACGCAGGCCTCGTGCAGCGTGAAGGCGCCGAGTTCGTGGATCAGGCCGGTTTCTTCCGCGATGGGAATGAAGTCCTGCGGCATGATCAGCCCCTTTTTGGGATGCTGCCAGCGCATCAGCGCCTCGCGGCCCACGATGCGCACGTGGCTCACGTCCATGATCGGCTGGTAATACAGCTGCAGCTGATGCGAGATGATCGCCTGGCGCAGATCCATCTCGACCTCATGGCGCCGCAGCGCCGCGGCTTCCATTTCCGGCTCGAAGAACGCCAGGCAGTTGCGGCCGTTGCGCTTGGCCTCGTACAGCGCCATGTCGGCGTAGCGCAGCAGGTGGTCGGCCGACAGCGACTGCGATTCCGATATGGCAATGCCGATGCTCATGCTGACGGGCACGGTGTGCCCCGCGATCTCAAAGGGTTGGCGCACCGCCTCGATGAGACGCTCGGCCAGCTTGCGCACGTCGTCCTGTTCGGCGATGTTCGGCAGCACCACGGCGAATTCGTCGCCGCCCAGCCGCGCCAGCGTGTCCTGTTCGCGCAGGTGCTTGGGCAGGCGCTTGGCCAGAAGGCGCAGCAGTTCGTCGCCGGACTGATGGCCCAGCGTGTCGTTCACGCTCTTGAAGTTGTCCACGTCCAGGCACAGCACCGCGGTCGAGCGGTCCCGGCTGGCGCCCAGCGCGCTCAGCAGCCGGTCGCGGAACAGGCGGCGGTTGGGCATGCCCGTCAGCGTGTCGTGGTGCGCCATGTAGCGCACCTGCGCGTGCGCGGCGTTCTCGTCGGTCACGTCGTCCGCGATCAGCAGCACGTAGCGCGAGCGCGGGTCGTTGCTGTGAAACGCCAGCGTCTTGGTGTGCAGCGTGCGCGGACCGCGCGCGGTGGCCAGTTCCTCTTCCTCTTCGCGCATGGCGCCGTCCGAGCGCAGCGCGTCGTTGGTCAGGCGGTCAAAGAACGCGCATACCAGTTCGGGCAGGGCTTCTTGCGCGGTCTTGCCCTGCAGGCCGCCCGGCTTGCCGCCAAACGTTTCCTCGGCCTGCCGGTTGGCCAGCAGGAACTGGCGCGACACGGCATCCAGCACCAGCACGCAGGAGGGGATGTGCGACACCACCGCCTGCAGGAAGGTCGACATGGACGCGAGCTCGCTGTTGTAGTGCTCGACCAATTGCTTGGCCTTCAACAGCTGCTGCTCGCGTTCGCGGCGTTCGGTGTTGTCGCGCGTGACCTTGGCAAAGCCGATCAGCGCGCCCGTGTCGTCGTGGATGGCATCGATGACGACGTGCGCCCAGAACAGCGTGCCGTCCTTGCGCACGCGCCAGCCTTCGGCCTCGAACTTGCCGGTTTCGCGCGCGGTGGCCAGGCCGCGCTGCGGAACGCCGCGTGCCTGGTCTTCCTCGGTGTAGAAGCAGGAAAAGTGGCGGCCGACGATTTCGGCGGCGGTGTAGCCCTTGGCGCGCTGCGCGCCGGCGTTCCAGTTGGCGACGGTGCCATCCGGATTGAGCATGTAGATGGCGTAGTCGACGACGCCTTGCACCAGGTGGCGGTACATGACGTCGGAATTGGCGAGGATCATTGGATGCGGCGGGCTTGCACTGGCCGCGTTGTCGGGCAACGCGCCTGCGCGGATCTGCCCTGAATGACTAGAGGGGTTATACGGATTTACGTCGTGAAGCCGGCAATATTTACCTTACTGTCACGAAAAAGACCAATCTATCGAATCGTGTCGCACAAACGCATTTAATTGCATCGGTTCGCGATCAAAGTTTGACGCGTTGCTTGAGCGCCTGCGCGATCATCGGGACGTCGATGTCCTTGCCCGGATTCTTCAGGCAGAAGTCGTGCAGCACCGCGATGTAGGCATTGCCCAGCAACTTGGTGATGGCGCCGGCCGTGGTGGCCGCGATGGTGCCGCCAACGGCGCTGCCCGCACCCGGGATGAACTTCAACATGCCCGAGACGACCGACCGCCCGATGAGCGTGGCGGCGGATGCGCCCAGCGTGGACGTGACCAGCGTGGTGATCGCGGTCGTATTCAGTTCCATGCCGAAGGTGATGCCGATCTTCGCGATCATGCCGACCTGGATCGGCACCAGCGCGAAGGCGTCGGAGAACGGAATGGGCGCGGCAGCGGCCGAGGCGGCCAAGCCCGCGGCCACGTTCACTTCGATCTCAGCCCGCTTTTTTTTTACTTCCAGGGCCTTCTTGTTGCGGGTGGATAGGGCGTTGGCGTAGGCGCGTTGCTGCGCCTCGGGCACATGTTCGGCCGTCACCTCGATCAGGCGGTCCAGCCCCATGGGCGGCAGTTCGGCGTCCAGTTCGTCGATCCATTCCGGCAGCGCGCGCACGGCCACGACCTGCCGGGCGCGCGGCAACAGCTTGCGCGCGTCTTCGACGAAGGGACTGTTCTTGCGTGCCTTGGTCAGCACGGCAACGACAGGGATGCCGGCCTTGTCCAGCATGTCGCACAGTTCGATTTCCGCGTCCTCGACGCGGTGGCTGCTGTCCTGGATGCACAGCCACGCCACGTGCAGATGCCGGTCCTGGTCGTCGGACGCCGAGCGTTCCTGGATCAGCTCGGCAAGCTGCGCGCGCGACGCCTCGTAGTCGCCGACTTCCAGGCCGCGTGTGTCGATGATGGTTAGCGGATGGCCCGGCCGGGTGAATTCCTGCGTGGTCTGGGTGACCGGCTTGCCCGCGCCCGTCCGGGCCAGATCGCCGCGAAACACAGCGTTGAGCAGCGTGCTCTTGCCCACGCCCGTCTTGCCGGCGACCAGGATGTTGACGCGGCCGGCGCCGCGCGTGGCGGTGCTGATGGCATCCGCGATGGCGTCCTGCAGGTCGGGGTGGTCGGGGCGGATGGCGCTCATGGGGGGACGTGGAAAGCGAAAAGGCAATGGTTCGAACGATATCAGACGACGTCTTCTTTGGCGCAAAACGTAATCGGCAGCAAACGCCTCGTCCGTCTGGGGGACATCATCGGCATGATGCGGGGCGCCACTGCGATGGCGCGGCCTCGTGGGCGCGGACGCGTTCTGGCGCAGGCCGAAAGCGGCGCCGATGGCCGAAATGCATATTTGGGGGCGGATAAATGCGGGCTTCTAAAGCGTTACATCTCACATAATCCCCTCGCTTTTCGGCCTGGGGGCGCTGCGTAGAATCAGGCCGTTGTCAGGCCAAGCCGCGGTACCCGCGCAATCCCACATGCACCAACTTGCGCTCGTCCCCCGCTTGCTGCGCTCACGTCCCTTGAACAAGGGTCTGCGCTATTTCTACCGTCACACGCGACCCAAGGCGGATCGCCACAACGAGACGCTGTGGCCATTCGTGAATGTGCGGCGCGACAGATCGGATCGGCTGGCCGGTTGCGACCTGCTCGGTGTGCGCGGCCCGGCCACCGTGGCGCTGGACCACTTGCCTCGCGGCATCGACGGTGATGCGCACCTGATTCTCAGCGGCCCTTCCGTCGCGCAGATCGATTACGCCCAATGCAGGATGAGCACCGTCATGGGCGTGAACGGCTCGATCGCCCTGCGCGCGCGGCATCCGGCGCTGCGCTTTCACTATTACGCCATGCTGGACGCGGGCTTCGTCAAAAGTCGCCGCGACCTCGTGGCTGAAGTCCTGGCGCAGGACCTGGTCCTCTTCGTGACGCCCGAGGTCTACCGCTGGATTGCGCTGCTGTTCGACCATCGGTCGGTGCGATGCCGCATCGCGCTGTTCGAGGAAGTGCATCAGCGCGCCCAGCGGCCGCGCCCGCAACCGCAGGAACTCGAGGCGCAACTGGGCGGCGATCAGGAACTGGTGCTGTTCGACGCGCACCATCCGATGCACGCCCACGGCTTCAGCCTGAACCCCGCCCGCGGCCTGTTCGGCGGCGGGACGGTGGCCTACACGTCCCTGCAGTTCCTGGCCTGGCTGGGCGCCAGGACGGTCTATCTGCACGGGCTGGACCTGTCGGCCACGGCGGGCCCCCGCTTTTACGAGCGCACTGGCGCGCAGTTGGCCACCGCGCTGGACCGGCAGTTCGCCGGACATATCGAACCCGCGTTCCGGCAGGCCGGCAAGCTGCTGCGCGCGCGGGAAATCCAGGTCTACAACCTGTCGCTGCTCAGCCGGCTGGGCGACGACGTATTTGAAAAGCGCCATTGGAGCTGCCTGCTGCAGGCCCCTTCGCAAGTGCTGACGAGTCCCGAATCATGAAGATCCTCTACACCAATTTCCACCAGGGCGACGGCGGCGGTCACACGACCTACGTGATGTCGCTGGCGCGCATCCTGTGCCAGAAGTCGCAGGTCACGGTTGGCGCGCCGCGCAAGAGCCGGCTGCTGGCCGAAGCGCAGGCCGAGCCCGGCCTGCGCACCATCGATCTCGAGTTCAAGGGCAACGTGTTCGAGCAACTGGCCGCGCTGCGCCGCCTGCGCGCGCTGGTGCGGCAGGAGCGATTCGACGTCATCCACGTCAATGGCTCGGCCGATCATCGGCTGTGCATGTTGGCGACGGTGGGGATGGGCCGCAAGCGTCCCTTCATCGTGTACACGCAGCACAACGACCGCGACCCCAGCAGCTTTGGCGCTCGCCTGCGCGCCAAGTGGGGCACCAATCGCGTCATCTGCGTCTGCAGCCATACCTTCCGGCGCATGCGGCAGTCGGTGTTTCGAAACGAAGACCTGCGCGTGGTGCACAACGGCGTGGACACCGCGAAGTACCGTCCCGCCTGCCATGCCGAAACGGCGAAGGCGCGCGCCCGCTTCCTGCCGCCGGCGCTGCGTGACCGGCTGGTGATCGGCAGCAACGCCGGCACGGCCGACTACAAGAACTGGATCGCCATGGTGGCCGCCGTGTCGCTGCTGCCCGAGTCCCAACGCAGGCAGGTCGCGCTGTTGATCGCCGGGGCGATGCCGGGCGATGAAATGCTGGACCGTGTCGCCGCGCTGGGCATGCAGGATCAGGTGGTCTTCACCGGCATGCTCGACAATGTCGAGCCGGTGCTGGCGGCGCTGGATGTGGGATTTGTGCTGTCGACCCGCGTGGAGACGATTTCCTTCGCCTGCCGCGAGATGATGGCCGCGGGCAAGCCGGTCATCGTGACGACCGTGGGCGGCCTGCCCGAAAACGTGACCGAGGGCCGCAACGGCTGGATCGTGCCGCCCGAGTCCCCGGCAGCGGTGGCCCGGACGCTGTCGGCGATCCTGGCGAACCGCGGCGTGCTGCACGCCATGGGCGTGGATGCGCGCAGCACGGCGCTCAAGGAGTTCTCGCTGGCGACCTTCGTCGGCAATACCGAACGCGTCTACCGCGAGAACGCTTACGTCAGTAGTGGATCACCGTCCGGATCGACTTGCCTTCATGCATCAGATCAAAGGCTTCGTTGATACGGTCCAGGGGCAGCGTGTGGGTGACGAAGGGATCCAGGTCGATCTTGCCGCTCATCGCGTCTTCGACCATGCCCGGCAGCTGCGTGCGGCCCTTCACGCCGCCGAAGGCTGAGCCGCGCCACACGCGGCCCGTCACCAGCTGGAACGGACGCGTGCTGATTTCCTGACCGGCGCCGGCCACGCCGATGATGATGCTTTCGCCCCAGCCCTTGTGGCAGCATTCCAGCGCGGCGCGCATCACGTGCACGTTGCCGATGCATTCAAACGAGAAGTCCACGCCGCCGTCGGTCAGTTCGACGATGACTTCCTGGATGGGCTTGTCGTAGTCCTTGGGGTTGATGCAGTCGGTCGCGCCCATGGCGCTGGCCAGCACGAACTTGTTCGGGTTGGTGTCGACGGCGATGATGCGGCCGGCCTTGGCCTGCACTGCGCCCTGGATGACCGCCAGGCCGATGCCGCCCAGCCCGAACACGGCGACCGTGTCGCCTTCCTTGACCTTGGCGGTGTTGTGCACCGCGCCAATGCCGGTGGTCACGCCGCAGCCCAGCAAGCAGACCTTTTCATGCGGGGCGGCAGGGTTGATCTTGGCCAGCGAGATTTCGTTGACGACGGTGTATTCGCTGAACGTCGAGCAGCCCATGTAGTGATAGAGCGGCTTGCCTTCGAAGCTGAAGCGCGACGTGCCGTCCGGCATGACGCCCTTGCCCTGCGTGGCGCGCACCTTCTGGCACAGGTTGGTCTTGCCCGACAGGCAGAACTTGCACTCGCGGCATTCGGCCGTGTAGAGCGGAATGACGTGATCGCCGGGTTTCAGCGAGGTCACGCCTTCGCCCACTTCCACCACCACGCCCGCGCCTTCGTGGCCCAGCACGGCGGGGAACAGGCCTTCGGGATCGTCGCCGCTCAGCGTGAAGGCGTCGGTGTGGCAGACGCCCGTGTGCGTGATCTGCACCAGCACCTCGCCGCGCTGCGGGGGCGCCACGTCGATTTCAACGATTTCCAGGGGCTTGCCGGGGCCGAATGCGACTGCTGCGCGTGATTTCATAGCGATGCTCCACGTAGAGGGGGTTATTTCAGATAAGAACGGACGATGCGCATGAGGTCATCGATCTGCGATTCGGTCTCGGGCCTGGGGTCGGGCGGATTCGCCTGAGTAGACTGCAGGAAGGTTTCCCGCAGATGGCTTTCCAGCACTTCGGCCATCAGGCCGTTCGTGGCGCCGCGCAACGCCGCCAGCTGCTGCAGCAGCGCGCCGCATTCCGTGCCTTCGTTCACCGCGCGTTCCAATGCTAACGCCTGCCCTTGAATGCGGCGCAGGCGGGTGACAACGCGCTTCTTTTCTTCTGGGGAGTGCGGCACGGCAGGCTCCGATTCGATACAGGGGGGGAGTATACGGATTCCGAAGCGGCGCGTCCAGGCGGCACCTATAATTCCGCCTGTCTTCCGCCCGACCCTACAGGACTGACCATGAATCCCTCCGACGTGCGGCTGTACCGGGCCGCGGACTATCCCCGCATGCCGTGGCGCAACGGCGGGGGCACGACGCAGGAGATTGCCTGCAATCCGGGCGGCCATACGGCGTCGTTCGGCTGGCGTCTTTCGCTGGCCGACGTCGCGCAGGATGGCGGCTTTTCCGTCTTTGGCGGATATCAACGGATCATTACCGTGCTGGAAGGCCGCGGCATCGAACTGACGGTGGATGGGCAGCGCCAGCCGCCGTTGGAACCGCGCATCGCGTATGCGTTCTCCGGGGATGCACAGGTGGCGTGCCGCCTGCTCGACGGCCCGATCCGCGACTTCAATCTGATCTACGCGCCCGACCAGTGGCACGCCCGCCTGCAGTGGGTGCGCGGGGCGGAGCCCTGGGTGTTTCACAGCAGCGCGCCCAGCGTGCTGGTGTTCAATGCCGGCGCCGACCTGACGGTTGAGCTGGACGGCGCAGAGCACCGGTTGGCTTCGCGCTACGATTGCCTGCACGCCGAAGGGCGGGACGGACTTGGCCGGTATTGCCTGAGCGCCGGACACGGCGTTGACGCGTGCGTGATTGAAATGACGCCACGCGCGGTCTGACGTGCGGGGCGTGGGGAAAACAACGCGTCAAAGCCACGGCAACAGCGCGACATGACAGGAGCGGGGATGCGGATCTGCATGATGGAAGGCCCGGCCGGGCTGATGCCGGAAGGCGCGAACTGGGAAGGCATCGCCGATCGCATCCACGAATTGGCGCCCGACCTGCTGGTCACCAACGAAATGCCGTTCGGTCCCTGGCTGGCGGCGTCGCCGGCCTATGACGCCGCGCTGGCCGCCGAGTCCGTGCGCATGCACGAGGCGGGCCTTGCCGCGCTGGCGGCGCTGAACCTGCCCGCGATCGTGTCGTCCCGCCCCGTGTTTGCCGGCGAGCGTCTGGCCAATGAAGCCTTCGCACTGCAGGACGGGCGTTATGCGGCGCTGCATCACAAGCAGTATTTTCCGCAGGAGCCGGGTTTTTTCGAGGCAACGTGGTTCCACAGCGCGCGCGACGGATTCGAGGTCGCCGACGTGGGCGGCATCCGTGTCGGCGTGCTGCTCTGCACCGAGCTGATGTTCAACGAACGCGCGCGCCGCTATGGCCGCGACGGGGCCGAGCTGATCGTCGTGCCGCGTGCCAGCGGCGCGTCGCGGGGTCGCTGGCTGACCGCCGGCGCCATGGCCGCGCTGGTGTCCGGCTGCTATGTCGTCAGTTCCAACCGTGCCGGGCGCACGCCCGAGGGGCAGGTGTTCGGGGGGGTGGCGTTTGCGTTCGAACCGGGCGGCGATCCGCTGGCGCAAAGCACCGACACGGAGTCCATCGTGGCGTTCGACGTGGACCCCGCCCGGTCGCGGGCGCAGCAGGCGCTGTATCCCTGCTACGTGAAGGAATAGCCCAGGGACGGGCGCCTGGAAACGCGCCCGTGCCGGATCATTGCGCCATCACCCCGGCAGCAGCGCCGGCTGGCCGTAGGGCTGCACCGCCTGCTGCGCGGCGCCCTGCCCCTGCGCCGGCAGCCGGAATGCGCTTACCGCCGACTGCAGCCGCTGCGCCTGCGTTTCCAGCGACGAGGCGGCCGCCGCGGCTTCCTCGACCAGCGCCGCGTTCTGCTGCGTCACCTGGTCCATCTGCGTCACGGCGGTATTGACCTGGTCGATGCCGGTCACCTGCTCGTTGGACGCGGTGGCGATGTCGTTCACCAGCATCGTCAGCCGCTCGATGGTTTCCAGGATTTCGGTCATCGTCAGGCCCGCCGCCTCGACCTGCGCCGAGCCGGCCTGCACCGTGGCGCCGGAGGCGTCCAGCAGCTGCTTGATCTCCTTGGCGGCGCTGGCGCTGCGCTGCGCCAGCGACCGGACCTCGGCGGCCACCACGGCAAAGCCCTTGCCTTCCTCGCCCGCACGGGCCGCTTCCACCGCCGCGTTCAGCGCCAGGATGTTGGTCTGGAACGCAATGCCGTCGATCACGCCGACGATGTCCTCGATGCGGCTGGAATCCTGCGCGATCTCGCGCATCGTGCTGACCGCGGCCTGCACGGCGTCGCCGCCGCGCTGCACCACCTCGGACGCGGTGCTGGCCATTTCGTTGGCCAGCCGGGCGTTTTCGGCGTTGCTGGTCACGGTGGACAGCAACTGTTCCATGCTGGCCGCCGTTTCTTCCAGCGACGCCGCCTGCTGTTCGGTGCGGCTGGACAGGTCCTGGTTGCCCGCCGCGATCTCGCTGGAGCCCGTGTTGATCTCGACCACGCCGTCGCGCACGGCATGCACGGTGCGCACCAGGCTGGCCTGCATGTCCTGCAGGAAGGGGATGATCTGGCCGACGCAGTTCTTGCCAAAGGACGGAATCGGCGTGGTCAGGTCGCCGCCGGCGATGCGCTGGAAATGGCCCTTGAGCGAATCCAGCGGACGCTTCACGAAATACACGACATAGCGGTCGCCCAGCACCAGCAGCAGCAGGCAGATGCCCAGCACCACGCCCATGCCGATATAGGCCTGGCGGCGGTTGGCGTCGGCATTGGCCAGCAGCTGGACCTCGCGCGCCTGCGCGTACGCCTCGTACTCCTCCATGCTCTTGCCGAAGCTGCGGCTGGCGGTGACCACCGGCCCGGCCGCCTGGGCGCGCGCCTTGTCGACCTCGCCCGCATCCAGATGCCGGCGCTGCACGGCAATGCCGTCGGCCAGCGCGTCAAAGCCCGACCGCATGGCGTCCAGCAACGCCGTCGGGGCGTCGCGCCGGGCCAGTTCGATGAATTGCGCCTGATGCTTCTTCGCTTCGGTCAGCGCGGTGTCGATGCTGCGCCCTTCCGCCGCGGCCTGATCCTTCTGGCCTTCGGCCACGTATTCCAGCTGGCGCGACAGCCGCAGACGCGCGCGCATGACCTGGTCGTTGACGCGGGAAAGCGCCGATACCTCGTGCAGGAGTTCGTTGCTGGCTGCGAGCGCTTCCTCGGCGCTGCGCAGCCCATGGACGCTGATGGCCGACAGACCGGCGATGAAGAGGCTGATCACGAGCAAGGTGCCCAGGATCATGCGGCGGATGGTGATGTTTTTCAGAAACTGTGTCATGCGCGTCGTCCCAAAGGTGCAGCAAGCCTGCATAAGGACAACGGCCCCGCCAGAACCTTATTTAGCGGATGTTGCACATCTTACGAATATGTCGATCCGGCGGTCGAATATATCGACACGAACGGCAATAGTGTTGCGTGATTACGTTGTCATGGGACTGCCGGCGCGTCAGCGCGCCGCCGGCGTTTGCACCGGTTCGCTCGCGTCGAACCGCAGGCGGGCAAAGCTGGCGATGCAGGCCAGCCCGGCGCACAGGCCACCCAGCCACAAGGCCGCGATGGCGCCGTGCGTGGACGACACGTTGAAACACGCGGCGACCATGGCCGCGCCGGAGGCCTGTCCCAAGAGGCGCACCGTGCCGATCATGCCGCTGGCGCCGCCCGCCCGCGACGCCGGGGCGGAGGTCATGATGGCCCGCAGGTTGGGCGACTGGAAAAAGCCGAAACCCGCGCCGCAGATCGCCATGCGCCAGGAGATGTCCAGCACCGACGGGTCGGCCGGCATCAGCGCCAGCAAAGCCATGCCCAGCGCCAACAGGGCCAGCCCCACGCCGCCCAGCATGCCCGCCGGGTAGCTGTCGGACAGCCGCCCCGCGATCGGCGCCATGAAGGCCACGACGACGGGCCACGGCGTGATGAGAAAGCCGGTCTGGACCTGGCTGTAGCCCAACACCGACTGGAACAGGAACGGCAGCGACACGAAGGCCAGCGCCTGGGCAGCGAACGCGCACACGGCGGTCGCCGCGGACAGCGCAAAGAGGGGGCGGCGCAGCAGGTCCACCGCCAGGATGGGCGCGGGGTGGCCGGCCTGGCGCCGCATCAGGAGCCACAGGCTGGCCGCCGCCAACCCGCCCTCCAGCGCCACGCGCGGCCACGGTGCGCCGTGCGCAAGTTCATTGGTCGCCAGCACAAGCAGCCCCAGCGCCATGGCGCACAGCAGCGCGGCCAGGCCGTCGAATCCGTGGCCGGAGCGCGTGGTGTCGGGCAGGCCGCGCAAGGCCAGCACGGCCGCCAGGATGCCGATGGGGAAATTGACGAGGAACAGCCAGTGCCAGGACCCGAGCAGCAGGATGGCGGACGCCACGGTCGGCCCGCCGGCAAACGACAGTCCGACCACCATGGCGTTCAGGCCCAGGCCGCGGCCCAGCATGTGCGAGGGATAGATGAAGCGCAGCAGCGCGCCGTTCACGCTCATCACCCCGGCCGCGCCCAGCCCTTGCAGAATGCGCGTGGCCACCAGCACGGGCAGCGACGGCGCCAGGCCGCTTGCCAGAGAGGCCAGCGTGAACACCGCGAGCCCGACGATGTAGACGCGCCGGTGTCCCAGGATCTCGCCCAGCGCGGCCGCCGGCAGCAGACCGGCCACCATCGCCAGTTGATAACCGCTGATCACCCAGATGGAACCCGCCTCGCTGGCCTGCAGGTCGCGCGCGATGGTCGGGAGCGCGGTGTTGGCAATGGCGGTGTCCAGACTGGCCATGCAGACCGCCAGCATGACGGCGATGAGTGCGCCCAGACGTTCGGCGGCGGGCAGGCCGACGCCGGCCGGATAGACGGTGCTGCGGGAGAACGAGAGCATGAGTGGGCTGCGCTGCGAGGGCGTCCGGGCGGAGCGTCCGGAGTCGTAGGGACTGATTCTAATGCGCCGTTTGAATTCATCGTTTTTGCCGGGCGGGACGCTCGATGATGCCGGCGCGCCGGCTGCGGCAATCGGAATGTGCGTGTCCGAATAAACCGGTCCACGCGAAGCGATTATCCAATCGGATAATCAGCCGTGAATTGTCACTTAATGAAACCGCAACGGAAATTCAATCACAACAATATGTACAGCGAAAATTCCGACAGTCTTATAGGAGCGGTCGGATATTGCGGTGCGATATTCCGGACTCATTGGTTAATAATCGTAATAAATACCCCCGGAATAAGAAACTATTTGGTGCCGCATACCAATATTTGGACGTACGATTATCGCCAGCAGGATTGATGGTGCAACCGTATACCTGGAGGCATTCCTCATGAAACGCCCGACCTTGCGCGCAGCGACTTTGTGTTTGTTTATCGGTGGAGCGGCGCCCGGCATAGCGCTCGCTCAGACCGCCACCGCGAATTTCAACGTCACACTCACCATTACCGCCAATTGCGTCATTTCCGCGACTGATCTCAGTTTCGGAAGTCAAGGCGTGCTGAATTCCGCGGTCACCGGTAATACCAATCTGTCCGTCACGTGCAGCAATACCACCCCGTATACCGTCGGGCTGAACGCGGGCACGGGTACGGGATCGACGGAAGCCCAGCGATTCCTGAGCGGCACCGGCGCCAATACCGCGACGGTCGCTTATCAGCTTTACAAGCCAGGCAGCACGACCGTCGTGTGGGGTGATGCCGACGTTGCGGCCCGCGTGGGCGGCACCGGCACCGGCGCGGCGCAGCCCATCCAGGTGAACGGCGTCGTGCCCGCGCAGACCACGCCGGCGCCCGGCACGTATTCCTCCACAGTCACCGCGACGGTCTACTTCTAAGGGAGCAGTCCGATGCGGATGTTTTTTCGGGCGCTGCTTGCCGCCTGCCTGGCAGGCTGGGGCGGCGCCGCGGTGGCGGCTGCCCTGCAGATCTCTCCAGTGCTGGTCGAGCTTGCGCCCACGCAGGGCGCAAGCGGCATCATGCTGCGCAATCCTGGGTCCACGCCGATCTACGGGCAGGTGCGCATCTACGGCTGGGAGCAGGCGGACGGCGACGACGTGCTGTCGCCGACCGAGGACATCCAGGCCAGTCCTCCCATCATCCAGGTGCCGCCCGGCGGCGAGCAGCTGGTGCGGCTGGTGCGCGTGTCCAAGGACGCGCCGTCGCTGCAGAAAGGGTTCCGCCTCATCATCGACGAGATTCCCGACCCGTCCTCGCCCGGCGTGAATGGCGTGGTGCTGCGCCTGCGCTATTCGGTGCCGGTGTTCGTGGCCGGCACGACGCCGTCGCCCGAGCCCGAGCTGGCCTGGCGCGCGGAACGTTCAGGCGGCGACTGGGTGGTGCGCGTGTCGAACAGCGGCACCCGCTATGCGCAGGTGGCCGCGCTGGAGATCCTGAATTCGGCAGGCAAGCCCGTGGCGCAGGTGGAGGGACTGCTGGGTTATGCGCTGGCCAATCGCGCGCGCCAATGGAGCATCCCGGCCAAGCAGGGGGCCACCGGGCCGGTAAAGATCAGGGCCTTGGTCAACGGCGACACGCTCACTGTCAGCCCGCGATGAAAGCATGACCGCGGTCCGGCGAACCCCACGGCCCGCCGGCAACCACAGAAGGGCAGTCTATGGCAGTGCGCGCTACCCGTCTCCGCGGGCAACGCGCCTTGGGAATCGCACTCTTCCTGCTGGGTGCGCCGGCCCAGGCGGCGGATGTGCCCGGTCAACTGGTCTCGTTCGGCAGCATTGCCGAGCGCGACGTGTACCTGGAGGTCAGCATCAACGGCGTCAACACATCCCAGCTATTGCGCTTTCACGACACGCACGGCCGCCTGTCCGTCAGCGGCGCCGCGCTGCGCTCGCTGGGCGTGGACCTGTCCGTGATCGGCATGTCCGCCACGCGCGAAGTCAGCCTGGACGCCGTGGCCGGCCTGCGCTACGTGTACAACCCGGCGGCGCAGACGGTGGATCTGGTGCTGCCAGACACGCTGCGCATGCCGTACGAGGTGAACACGCGCGGGCTGCCGGCCACGCCGCTGGCGACGGCCGGGCGCGGCGTGGTGGTGAACTACGACGCCTATGCGCAGACCGACTCCCAGTACGGGCTGTCGCTGTATTCCGAACAGCGTTACTTCGATCCGAATGGCGTGTTCAGCAATTCGGGCACGGCCTACGTGGGTGGCCGCGGCGATGAATACGTGCGCTACGACACGTTCTGGACGCGCTCGGACCAGGAGACGCTGCGCACGCTGCGCCTGGGCGACACGATCACCTCGTCGCTGAACTGGTCGCGCTCGGTGCGTGTGGCCGGCGTGCAATGGGGCCGCAACTTCGCGCTGCGGCCCGATCTGGTCACCTTCCCCGTGTCGTCGCTGAGCGCGTCGTCGGTCGTGCCGTCGTCGGTGTCCCTGTTCGTCAATGGCGTGCAGCAGTATTCGGGCAACGTGCCGCCGGGGCCGTTCGTGGTGAACCAGATTCCGGGCATCACCGGCGCGGGCCAGGCCACGCTCATCACGCGCGACGCGCTGGGCCGCACCGTCAGCACGTCGGTGCCGCTGTACATCGACCCGCGGATGCTGGCGGCGGGGCTGTCCAGCTGGTCGGTCGAGGCGGGCTTCGTGCGCCGCCAGTTCAGCGTGCGTTCGTTCGACTACGACAGCAAGCCGGTGCTGACGGCATCGGGCCGCTATGGCTACACCGACAACCTGACGCTGGAAGCGCACACCGAGGCCGGCCCGGGGCTGTACAACGCGGGCGCCGGCGCGATGGTGAAGATGGGGCAGCTTGGCGTGCTGAGCGGATCGCTCTCCGGCAGCGCGGGCGACTTCAGCGGCGGCCAGGTCAGCCTGGGCTACCAGTACGTCCGGCCGGAATTCAGCGTGGATACGCAGGCCACGCGCCTGATCGGCAACTACGGCGACCTGGGCTCGCGCGAGGACGCGCCGGTGCCGCGCCAGACCGAGCGCGTGACGGTGTCGATGCCGCTGGGCCGCTCGCAAAGCGTGGCGCTCAGCTATATCGGTTACCGCATGCCGAACGTGCCGATGGCAAAGCTGGGGTCGGCCTCGTACACGGCCAACCTGCACAGCCGCGTGGTCCTGACGCTGAGCGCGTACAAGGACTTTTCGCAATCGAATTCGGAAGGCGTGTTCCTGGGGCTGGCGGTGATGCTGGGCGAGCGCGCGCAGGCCGGCGTGTCGGTCGGCCGCCAAGGCGGCGAGGACACCTACAGCGTCAACGCGCAGAGCAGCGTGCCGTATGAGGGCGGCTGGGGGTGGGCGGTGCAGAACGGCCGCAGCGGCGGCATGCAGCTCAACCAGGGGCAGCTCCAGTATCTGGGCCAGTACGGGCTGGTGAGCGGGCTGGTTCAGGATTACGGCGGCCGGACGCAGGCGTCCGTGCAGGCCTCGGGGTCGCTCGTGATGATGGACGGCACCGTGATCCCGTCGCGCCGCATCAACGACAGCTTTGCGCTGGTCTCCACCGAGGGCACGCCCGACGTCGCGGTGCTGCACGAGAACCGCCGGCTGGGCCGCACCAATGGCAGCGGCCATCTGCTGGTGCCGGACCTGAACGCCTACCAGACCAACCGCATTTCCATCGACCCGGAAGACCTGCCCGTGGACGTGCGGCTGGACTCGACGCGGGCGGTCGTCGTGCCGCAGTCCGGCGCCGGCGTGCTGACCACGTTCACGGTGGAAAAGTACGACGCGGCCTCGGTGGTCCTGACCTTGCCGGACGGAGCCTTCGTGCCGGTCGGGGCGGAGGTTGCCCACATCGAAAGCGGCAAGCGCACGGTGGTGGGCTACGACGGCCTGACGTTCGTGGAGGACGTGGCGGCCACCAACCGGTTGCGGGTGCGCGGCGGCGGCGTGGCGTGCGAGGCTGAGTTCGATTACGTGCGCTCGGATGCCGATCCGCTGCCGACGATCGGACCGATCGTGTGCAAGCCGTTGGATCGGGGGCAACCATGAAGATCGCCCTGCTGCTTGCCGCCATGGGCGTCTGTGCGGGCTATGCCGGCGCGGCGCAGGCAAACACCTGCGCGCTGTCGGCCGGCACGACAGCGACGCTGGACTTCGGTACGGTCAATCCGCTGCTGCCGGGCGACACGGTGGCGGACGGAACGGTCGCCGTGACCTGCAATTTCTCGCTGCTGGCCATCGGCGCGCGGCTGTGTTTCAGCCTTGGCGTCGGCAATACCAGTCCGTCCATCGCGGCGCGCGCCCTGGGCGCCGGCACGAACCGGATGAACTACAACCTGTACACGGACGCGGCGCGGACCCAGATATGGGGGGCGGCGACAGCCGGGCAACCCACTTCGCAGACGATGACCGGCCCGCTGCTGGGGGGCGGCAACGTGTCGACCACCTTCCGGTTCTACGGCAAGCTTCCGGGCGGACAGACCACGGTGCCGACGGTCGGTAACGCCAATACCGTCTACAGCGAGACCTATGCGACGACCGGCCGCCTGGACGTGCTGTTCGGCCTGCTGTCGGGCCTGTCCAACTGCCCGCTTGCGGCGCCGACGCAGCGCATCACGATTCCGCTGGTGGTGCGCACGACCGTGCAGAAGAACTGCACCATCAACGCGACGGACATGGCGTTTCCCCCGCGCGGCGTGCTGAACGCCGCGGTCACGGCCAACAGCCAGATCACCGTCCGGTGCACCAATGCCAACGCCTTCTCCGTGGCCTTGAACGGCGGTTCGGTCGCGGGCAACGTGCTGGCGCGCAAGATGAAGCACACGACCGCCGCCGACACCGTCAACTATCAGCTCTACCAGGACGCGGCCTACGGCACCGTCTGGGGCGATGCCTCGGGCGGCGCGCCGAGGGCGGGCGTGGGCACGGGCGCCAACCAGACGTTTACGGTGTATGGCCGCGTGCCTGCGCAGACGACGCCCCGGCCCGGCACGTACCGCGACGTCGTCACCGCCACGATCACGTTCTGAGCGTGGCGCGCAGCGGCCGCGGCTGGTCAGGCGTCCGGGCGCGACGCGTCGGTCAGACGTTCACACGCGCCGCGTCAGTCAGGCGTCCACGCGGGCCGCATCAAGATTGCACGGGCGCCGCGCGCGGCTTGACCGGCCAGAAGAGCGCCGCCGGCCGCCGCAGGATGCGGCGGCGCACGCCGGCGGTCAGCGACATGCGGTCGTCCCGGCGCATGTCGCGCGACGCCAGCGCCACATTGAAGGCCAGCGCGAAACTGACGATGACGTTCAGCGCGCCTGTCGCCGCCGTGCCCGCCACGGCCATCCAGAACACCTGCGTATGCACGAGCTCCCAGCCCAGCGTGGCAAACGCGGCCCCGATCTGGCCGGCGCTGAGCGAGACGTGGCGCACTTCAAGCGTCGATCCCAGCGCGCTGACGAGCGCCGGCAGCAGGCCCAGCATCAGTCCCAACGACACGTTGGCGGCGATCTGCGACACGTTGCGCCGCCAGAAGCCCGCCCACCTGACCGCGCCGCGCGCGCCGAGCAGCTGCCGCGTGCGCCGGCCGTACGCCATCACGTCGTGCACGCGATGCAGCGCGAACCAGTTGTCGGCCCAGCCGGCGATCAGGCTGGACAGCCAGATCAGCGCGCCGGTGACAGCGGCATAGAAAGGCGTCGGTCCCCAGAAGGACAGCGATTGCAACGTGTCGTGCGCCTTGTCGGCATCGATGAGGGGCTGCTCCAGAAACCGCATGGCCAGCCACTGAATCGCCCAGGCCAGCGGAAACACCACCGCCAGGTTGCCGGCGATGGCCGCTGCGTTCGAACGCAGCATCGCCAGCGTGTCGTCGACGAACGCCTCGCGTCCGTCGGGCGTGTAGGCCGCGTCCAGCCGGCGGGCAAGCGCCGGTCCGGTCATGGCCGGCTGCTTGGTGGCCAGCGTGAAATGCGCGAACTGGATCACGAGAAAGCTGCCGGCATAGTTCAGCGCATTCAGCAGGCCTTCCACCCACTTGTCCAGGTGGGCCGACGTGATGATGAACTTTACATAGACGGTGAACGCCACGACGAAGCCGCCGCCCATGGACGCCTTCAGCATGTCCATGTATTCCAGCGTGTCGCGAGCGATGTAGTGCTCGCCGGTTTCGGCGCTGCGGTCCATCACGCGGCGCGCCAACTGGAAGAGCGACGACGCCGCCAGATGCCGGATGCTGCTGCGCGCCAGCGTGCAGCGGATCAGCTCGGCCATCAGGTGCGCGTACCGGTGGCGTTGCGTGGGGTCGATCCACACGCCCAGCAGCAGCTCGATGCGCGTCAGGCGCAGCTTCATGCACTCGATCTGGTAGACCACGTCGACCGCGACGCCGTTGCGTTTGAGTTCTTCGTAGACGGCGTCGCCCGCCGCGCGGCAGTCGTCCAGCATGGCGCGCAACACGTTCAGGCGCTGGCCCACCACGTCGTGCGGCGTGTCCGGGGTGCTGTTGAAAAGCTCGGCCGCCGCGTCCTCCAGCGTGAAGAACGGCGACTCGTCCACGCTGCCCGGCAGACGCGAGCGGATGTCCTGGCTGAGGCCGACCGCGCGCACCTGGCTGATGAGGACCTGCATGCTGCTGGTCAGGGCGTGTTCCAAGCGCCGGGCAAGAGCCTGCGGGCTCGGGGCGGCCTGCGCTTCTGCTTCCGGCATTTGGCTGTTTTCTTCCAGACGCAGCAGCGCGCGCACGCGCGCCAGGGTCTCGTCGTCCAGCGACTCGATCCATTGCGCGTCGCCGGCGCGGCGAAACAGCAGCGTGAAGAGGCCCGACATATCGCCCTGATTGACGGTTGGCGGCAGCATCCAGGCCACGACGCGGCGCCACAACTCGCCCCAGAATCCGGGGCGTGACGCGACGCCGGTGTCGCACAGCAGGGCGGTGGGGTCGTTGTCCACCAGCACCGAGCGCAGCGTGGCCGCCGTGCGGGCCGCAATGGCGGGATTGCGTTCCAGCACCTGCAGCAGGTAGCGCAGGCGGGCGTGGCGAGGATCGCTTGCGGCGTCCTGCGCCGGTTCGCCGTCCGCCGGTTCGCCGTCCGGCCGGTTCAGCCATCGGCCAAGGTCGACCAGCCACAGATTGCGTTCGGCCAGCGGGGCTTGCGGATCGGCATTGGACAGGATGACGTCGAGCTGCGGCCCGCCACGCCGCCAAGCCCGCCAGTTGCGCCACAAAGAGGTAAGCATGGTCGGGCCTCGCGCGTCATCGGGAATCGGGGGCGCGGCGCAGCGAGAAACCCTGCGCCTCGTTCATCGCCTGGTAGCTGACGTTGCGCGACACCACCGGCGGCTTGTCGCCCGCGTGCAGTGCGCGCACCTCGTCCAGCACCATCTTGTCGGCCAGTGTCATGCGGTCGATCATCCGCAGGTACTGCATCCAGCTTTCCACCAGGAAGACCTCGCGCCAGACGCCCTCGCGCTCCAGGTCGCGAAACAGCTGCCACTGCTGCGCGCCATTGCGCAGCCGCAGGAGGCGCAACGGCCGGGCGGCGTGGATCAGCGCGGACAGCTTGTCCGGGTTGACCAGGTATTCGACGGCGACCAGCACCGCGCCGCGCTGCGTGTTGAAGCCGGCGGCGGCCATCGCCGGTTCGGTGTCGTCGGCGCGGGTCAGCGACCGCGCGTCCACCTGTTCCGGCAGGCGCGAGCGGTACAGCAGCGCCACGGTCACGCCAAGCATGATGCCGGCAGCCGACAGCGCGCCGGCCACGCCCATCGTGCCCGCGAAGTGGCCCCACATGAACGAGCCGGCCGCCAGGCCGCCGAAGATCGCGGTCTGATACAGCGCCAGCGCGCGCGCCTTCACCCAGTCCGGCACCAGAAGCTGCACGGTCGTGTTGTAGGTGGCCAGCACGCCGATCCAGCAGCCGCCCGACAGCAGCAGCGCCGGAAACGCGACCCACAGCGTGTCGGTCAGGCCCAGCGCCAGCAGGCAGGCGGCCAGCAGGGCAGCGGCCACGCTGATCAAACCGCCCGATCCCCACGCCGCGCGCGCCCGGCGCACCAGCACGCTGCCCAGAATGGCGCCCACGCCCAGCGCCCCAAGCATGTAGCCGTACAGCAGCGCGCTGCCGCTTTCGTGCTCGTGCGCCAAGAGCGGCAACAGCGCCCACAGCGCGCTGGCCGACAGGCCGAAGGCAAACGAGCGCAGCATCACCACGCGCGTCACCGTCGAATGCTGCGTGTAGCGCAGCGCAGCGACCACGCCTTCGAAGAGTCCTTCGGGCGGGAGCCGGCGCACGGGCAGGTCGCGCTTCCAGCGCCAGATCGCCCAGATCAGCCCGGCGTAGCAGAAACAGTTCAGCAGAAAGACCCAGGACGTGCCCAACGCGCCCAGCAGCAGGCCGCCGATGGCCGGCCCCACCGCCCGCGCCACATTGAAGTTGACGCTGTTCAGCAGCACGGCGCTGCCGACGTGCTCGCGCGGCACCTGTTCGCCCACGGCGGCCTGCCACGCGGGCGTGACGATCGCGCTGCCGATGGCGATGCAGAAGACCGATGCAATCAGCGTGATCGGGTGCAGCAACCCCGCGAAGGCGAGGATGGTGATGAAGACGCCGCCCGCCAGCTCCAGCAGCATGCCCGCGAGCATGACGCGGCGCCGGTCGTGGTTGTCGGCCAGCACCCCGGTCAGGATCGACAGGGCGACCAGCGGAAACGCCGCCGCCACCTGGATCATCGCGACCATCAGCGGGCTGCTTTGCTCCGTGGTGATGACCCACGCGGCGGCCACCGATTGCGCCCAGGTGCCCAGGTTGGCAAACAGGTTGGCAATCCAGATGACGCGAAAGGCGGGAAAGGCGAGAGGGGAAAGCGTGCTGACCTGGAGGACAGGCGCGGGCGCGGCCGGAGGGGCCGCCGGCAGATCGGTCGAAGCCGAAACGGGCTGCAGCATGGGAACGTGGCCGGACGCGAGGATCGCGCCCGTTCTGGGCTGGGTCGGGGTCGCTCAATGGTACGCCCAAGGCAGGCGGGCGAGGAGGGCGGTATTCGGTTTTCCGGTAACCTGCGCGCTGGCCTTGTTACGGGCCGGGGCGCGGGCGTAGCGGTGCTTCCCGCGCAAATACTTGCGCGGATTCAGGCAGCTCCGGATGACGTTGCCGAGCCGCTGCGCACGCCGCTCACGCCCTCCCTGTTTCACTATTTACGTTTGCTGATTCAATGACTTTGACTTTCAACGGGCGCGCGTTCGCCGCCCTGCTTGCCGTGACCGCCATCCTGGCGCTGATCGCCACCGTGGGTGCGCCCTATCCCTTCCTGCGCGGATTCGTGGGTGACGTCGTGGCGGTGGGGTGGGCCTATCTGCTGTATCGCAGCTTTGTCCGTGCGGGCGTGCTGCCGCTGGCACTGGCGGCGCTGTTCACGGGGTATGCCGTCGAATTGGGTCAGTATCTGGCGCGGCATTTCGGCTGGCGCATCGAGCAGCAGGTGTTGCGCGTGGTGTTCGGCAGCGTGCCGGATTGGTGGGACGTGCTGGCCTACACCGTGGGCTTTGCGATTGTGCTGGCGCTTGCCGGCGGCAACGCCCGCCGCCAGCGGAACGCGGCGCTGCAGAACGCCCGGATGCAGGTGAGTCTGCGCGCAAGGCGCTGACGGCGCAGCGCGCGCCCGGGAAAGCGTCCCGGGCATTGAAGCCCGGACGTCTTCACACGGGTTTTTCACGCCGGGGCGTTCAGCCCCAGGCTTTCCCTTCAGCCAGCTTGGCAGACCGCGTCGTCGCGTTGCGTGCGCGCGGCGGGTGCGGCTGCGCGCAGCGGTTGCAGACGGGCATTGCGGAACGGAGCCAGCAATTCGGCCCAGGACGATGGGAACAACGGTGTCGCGTGGCGCACGGCATCGCGGCGGGCGTAGTGGGTGAGCAGTTGTTGACCGATCGGGGCGTCGCCCAGCGGGTGGCGGGTGTTCATGGTATTTCCGTATTGCGTTGAAATTGTATTCATTGTACGCCCATGCACCTTGCCGCGCCAAATCGTCCTGTGAGCGCCAAGTGCTTGATCTGCTTGAAACTGTCCCTCTTTTAGCTGGCGTAGTTCGGGATTGCCCTAGCGGTCCAAAACAGTAGACGGTATACAATGTTCATCATGCCCGGGCTGACACAGGCCTGGAATTTCTCCCACTGGACCTGGAGCGAGTCATGGCAGAACTGATGAACCGAGATGAATTCCGCACGGCACTGGAAAACGCGATCAAGGGCAAGAGCGCCAACGCGTCGCCCTTTTCGATCGCCTGGGCCGAAGGCAAGCTGAGCCGCGAGCATCTGTCGCGCTGGGCCGAGAACCACTATCACTATGTCGGCCCCTTTGCCGACTACCTGGGCTATCTATACGCCCGCACGCCGGACACCTACACCGAGGCCAAGGATTTCCTGCTGGCCAACATGTACGAAGAGGAAATCGGCGGCGACCGTCACACCGATCTGCTGATCCGCTTTGCCGAAGCCTGCGGCACCACCCGCGAACGGGTCACCAACCCGGACAACATGTCGCCCACGACTCGAGCCCTCCAAAGCTGGTGTTATGCCGTGGCCATGCGCGAGGATCCGATCGTGGCGGTGGCCGGTCTGGTGGTGGGGCTGGAATCGCAGGTGCCCTCCATCTACCGCAAGCAGACGCCGACCCTGCGCGAGAAATACGGCTTCACCGACGAGGAAGTGGAATTCTTCGATCTGCACATCGTGTCCGACGAGATCCACGGCGAGCGCGGTTACCAGATCGTGCTGGAGCACGCCAACACGGTGGACCTGCAGCAGCGCTGCCTGAAGATCTGCGAAATCGGCGCGCAGATGCGGCTGCTGTACACCACGGCGCTCTACACCGACTACGTGCAGGACGAGATCAAGCTGCCCGAACTTGGCCTTGCCGCCTGATTGCGCATATCCACCCAGCCCGGCCCGCCCAGCCCGTCCGGCGCGCCCGGGCGGTGGCCGCACCGCAGAACCTGGACGAAGACCTCATGCCTACCGTTGTGTTTCATAAAGGCGGCCAGACCTACACCGACGTGGTGAAGGACAACACCAACCTGGTGGTGCGTGCCGGCATCAAGCAGTTTCCGTTTCCGCATCTGCGCTACGAATGCGGCATGGGCAAGTGCGCAAAGTGTGCGTGCCGAATCATCGCCGGGGCGGAGCATCTGCCGCCGGTGAACTGGAAGGAAAAGAAGCAGCTGGGCGACCGCGTCGACCAGGGCTACCGGCTGGCGTGCCAGCTTTGGCTCAGCAGCGACATCGAGCTGTCGCAGGACGTGGAGGCATGATGGCGACCGAATCCACCTACGTGATCCTGACCTCCAAGCCCGGCGTGTTCCGCACCGAGGCGGGCGACGGCGCCGACATCATCGAGACCTATGACTACGTGTTCTACGGGCGCGCGCTGGCGGTGTTCAGCATTGCCCGCCTGGACCGCGAGATCAAGCTGGTGGTCACCGAAGAGACGCCGCCCTACGTGGTCAACCATGTGCCGTCCAAGTTTCTGGAGAAGTTCTCGTCGGTGGACGCGGCCCGCAAGGAGCTGGCGCACCTGACGCGTTTTGGCAGCATGGCGTCGACGCTGACGCTGCGGTCCGGCGCGCGCGCCGCGGAGCACTGATTACATGGTCCAGATCACGTTCATATCCAACGGCGGCATGGTCGCCACCGCGCCGGAAAACAGCAACCTGCTGCGCGTGTCGCTCAAGGAAAAGGGCGGCATCCCGTTCAAGTGCGGAGGCGGCCTGTGCGGCACTTGCAAGTGCCGGATCGAAGAGGGGCTGGAAAACACCGATGCCATCAAGCCGAAGGAGCGCAAGCACCTGCGGCCGGAAGACTTCGAGGCCGGCTATCGCATGGCCTGCCAGACGTTCGTGAATGGCGACGTGAAGGTGTCGTGGGTGGTGCAGAACGGCAAGGGGATCGTGGTCGGCGCGGCGCCGGGAGCGGTGGAGACGGCCACGACAGGATGAACGGAAGGCGGGGGCGCGGCGCGGCGGCGGTGATAGCCGCGCGTCAGTGGTCAGGCGCTCAGGCCACCGATGCCTGCTGCGGCGGCTGTTGCGCCTCGGTGTAGGCCTTGGCCGCGTTGTGCACGTGCTGGCTGGCCAGCAGTGCCGCCAGATCGCCGTTGCCCGCGATGACGGCATTCAGGATCTGCGAATGCTCGTCCCAGTTCTGCTTGGCGCGGCGCATGTTGCTGGGCGCAAACAGCAGCGCGGTGCGGTCGCGCAGCGAGCGCATCAGGTCGGTCAGCACCACGTTGCCGCCGATCGTGGCCAGCATTTCGTGGAATTGCGAATTGAGCGCCAGGAACTTGTCCAGCTTCTCGTCGCGCGCCGCTTCCGTGCCTTCGCGCAGAAACGCCTGCAGGCGCTCCACCGTCTTTTCGTCGCGGCGCTGCGCGGCCAGCTTGGCGTTCAAGCCTTCCAGCGTGGCGCGCACTTCCACCATGTCGTAGGCCACGGCATCCGACAGCACTGATACGGACGCGCCGCGGCGCGGCTCGATCGTGACCAGGCCTTCGGCCGCCAGCGCGCGCAACGCCTCGCGCACCGGGATACGGGATACACCCATTTCTTCGGACAGGCGGCCTTCCACCAGGCGGTCGCCGGGCGTGAACTCGCCGCTCAGGATGCGTTCGCGCAGCTTGTCGCGGATGACGGCAAACAGCTGCGGGTGCTGCTCGCCGATCTTCAGCGAGGTGGAATGCTGCGTCTCGACGGCTTGCGGGCTGACGGGGGAGGTTGTCATGGCGAGCAGGTTTGGCGTAATGGATATAGTCGGCATTGTATTACCGGGTGTAGCCGGCCGTCGCCGGCGGTTTGCCGCATCAGTGCACCCAGAATGACTTCACCAGCACCCCCACCGCGCCCATGGCGCAGGCTACGAGCAGCACGCCACGCACGGCGCGGGGAGGCAACAGGGTCCGCAGCCGGCTGGAGACCGCAAAACCGGCCAGCAGAAACGGCGCCAGGCTGAGCGCCAGCCCGGCGTGGTAACCCGTATAGCGATTGGCCAGCGCCAGCATGGCGAGCGAAAAAATGGATCCCAGAAACAGCACCATGCCGAGCGTGGCGCGCAGCCGGGGCGGCGCGGCGTGCTGCAGCACGATGGCGATGGGCGGCGCGCCCACCGACGTCATCGTGCCCATGATCCCCGAGGCCACCCCCGCGCCGGACACGCGGCCCGGTGTCGCGGAGAATTTCAGTCCCGCCACACTGAGCGCGACGGCGGCCAGGATCATGCAGGCAAAGAGCACGCCCAGCGCCTGCGGCGCAAAGCGCGCCATGGCGTAGATCGCGATCAGGGTGCCGACGGCGCGCCCGGCCAGGGCATAGGAGACCGCCGGCCAATCAATGGCGGCGCGCTCGCGCAGGGCGGTCAAGAGCGAAATGAAGCCGCCCAGGGTCAGGAGCGGACCGGGCGCCAGTTGCGGGAAGAACATCGCCGCGACCGGCGCGGCGAACATCGCAAACCCCACGCCGCCCACGCCTTGCGCGACGGCCGCGCCGAAGACAACAGCCGCCATGGCCGCGTAGTGCCAAAGATCGGGGAATTCCAAGGGAGACGACATGCCTAAGGATTTTGTAATTTCTGTATACGATAGTCTATCGATGAATCCGGACGCTGACCGCAAATTCCTAAAATCCCCGGGTAATCCCTTGTTTTTCAGTTAAAAATCAGGCTGAAACCAGCACTATCGGTTTCCCTAGGCGGTGCATATTTCGATTGGTATGCCTTACAACGAAATATAGTATACCGAGTGTGGCGACCCAACAGCCACGCATACAAGGGGAATAGCGCATGCAATCCGACGTCGTGCTCACTGCCGCTCATTGGATTTACCTGATCAGCGTGGCCGCCATCATCCTGACGATGATCCTGCGCGCCAATGTCGTGGTGCCATCGGTCATCGGCACATTCCTGGTCGTGCTGGCGATCACCGGCAATCCGATCAGCGGGCTCATCGGCATCTTTTCCGCCAGCTTCGTCGCCGCCAAAGAGCTCTTCAACATCTTTCTCGTCATCACGTTCATGACGGCGCTGCTCAATTCCCTGAAGACGCTGCAGGCGGACGTGCGCATGGTCCAGCCGTTTCGCCGCGTCATGCGGGGCGGGCATTCGTCGTTCGTCATCATCGCCCTCTGTACCTATGTGATCTCGCTGTTCTTCTGGCCCACGCCCGCCGTGCCACTGGTGTCCGCCATCCTGCTGCCGGCGGCCATCGCGGCCGGGCTGCCGCCGCTGGCCGGCGCCATGGCCATCGCCATCGCGGGGCAGGGGATGGCCCTGTCGTCGGACTACGTGATCGGCGTGGCGCCGAGCATCAGCGCCAAGGCGGCGGGGGCGGCGGTCAGCGCCGCCGTGGTGGCCGACCGCGCGTTGGTGCTGTCGCTAATCACCGGCGCGGTTGCGCTGACGGCTGCCTACCTGCTGGTGCGCCGTCATATCGTGCCGGCAGATCCGGCGCTGCTGTCGGCCTGGCAGGCCCGTGCGCAGGACGGCAGCCTGGCGCGCATCGAGCAGGCCGGCTCCTTCGACAAGGCGGAACTTGCCCGCGGCACGATGGGCGCCGATCCCGCTCTGCCCGCCGGCCCCGCGCTGAGCGAGGAAGAGCGTCGCCGCGTCCGCTGGTCAAAGGTCTTTGCCGTGGTGACGCCGCTGGCATTCCTGGCCGTGATCGCCGTGATGGTGTTGCCCCGGCTGTTTCCGTCGCTGCCCGCCCTGCGCGGCGGCGATGCGGCGGCGCTGGTCGGCGGCGTCGCCTTCGTGGTGATGATGCTGGTGACGCTGGCCGCCGAAGGTCCCCGCAAGATGCTGGACGTTTGCCCGGAGCACGTGACCGACGGCTTCGTGTTCGCCTTCAAGGCAATGGGTTCCGTGCTGCCCATCGCCGGCTTCTTCTTCGTGGGCGCCAATGAGACCGCCGCGCAGATCCTGGGCGTGCCGGCGGCGCAGGCGCCCGGCCTGCTGTTCGAGGTGATCTCGGCCGCCCAGCACCTGATCCCGGAAAACCACTTCCTCGTCGCCTTCGGTGTGCTGCTTGTCGGCATGATCACCGGCATCGACGGATCCGGCTTTGCCGGTCTCCCGCTGACCGGCACGCTGTCCGGTGCGCTGGGCCCGGTGGTCGGGGTGGACCCCGCGACGCTGGCGGCGGTTGGCCAGATGGGCGCCGTCTGGACGGGCGGCGGCACGCTGATCGCCTGGTCTTCCCTGATCGCGGTGGCGGGGTTTGCGCGGGTGAACGTGCTGTCGCTGGTGCGCGCGCTGCTCTTGCCCGTGCTGCTGGCGCTCTTCGTCTCGACGATCTGCGCCGTGCTGATCTGGAGCTGAGCGCCACGGCTGAATGAAAAAAGGCTCCCGCGCGGGAGCCTTTTTGCTGGCGCCGCGGTGGGGTTTCCACCGATCGTCGCTCAGTGATTAAAGTATACAATGTTCTGAAACTGGCCCAAATGCCTCGCGCCTGGCCAGGCCGGCCCAGACTCAATCAAGGAAGCGCTTCCGTGGACGATCTCTCGCAGCAGACCTTTTTGAACTACATCGGCGGCAATTGGACGCCCGGCGTCTCGGGCAAAACCGCACCGAACCGAAATCCGGCCGACACCGAAGACGTGGTCGGACACTTCCAGGTGTCCGGCGCCGAGGACGCGCAGAGGGCTGTGCAGGCCGCCGCAGCGGCCTTTGCCGCGTGGCGCGACACGCCGATCTCCAAGCGCGCGGCCATCCTGTTCCGGGCGGCCCAGCACCTGGAAGACAATGCCGAATTGATCGCCCGCGAACTGACCCGCGAAGAAGGCAAGGGCCTGAATCTGGCCAAGGACGAAGTCCTGCGCTCGGCGCAGACGATCCGCTTCTATGCGGTCGAGGGCCAGTCCTTCACCGGCGAGACCTACCCCAACGACGATCCGGACATGATCGTCTACAGCCAGCGCGAGCCGCTGGGCGTGGTGACGGTGATCTCCCCCTGGAATTTCCCCATCTCGATTCCGGCGCGCAAGATCGCGCCGGCGCTCATCACGGGCAACACGGTGGTGTTCAAGCCCTCGTCCGACGCGCCGATGTCGGGCTATCGCCTGACCGAGGCCTTCGTGCAGGCCGGCCTGCCCGCCGGCGTACTGAATTTTCTGACGGGTCCTGCGGGCGCGGTAGGCGAGGCCATCACGGGGGCGAGCCAGGTGCGCGCCATCTCGTTCACCGGCTCCACGGCCGCCGGCGAGCAGATCCACCGCACAGCGGGCCTGACCACGCGCACGCAGATGGAGCTGGGCGGCAAGAACCCCTTGATCGTGCTGGCCGATGCCGACCTGGACCGCGCGGTGGATCTGGCGGTCAAGGGCGGTTTCTCGCTGAGCGGCCAGGCGTGCACCGGCACCAGCCGCGTGCTGGTCGACCGCAAGGTGAGCCAGGCCTATACGGAAAAGCTGCTCGCCAGGATCAAGACGCTGACCATCGGCAACGGCCTGGAAGGCAACTTCGACCTGGGCCCGCTGGCCACCGCACGCCAGCTCGACAACGTGCTGGGCTACATCGAACTGGGCAAGCAGGAGGCCAAGCACCTGCACGGCGGCGATCGACTGACGGGCCCGGGTTTTGACCGCGGCTATTACGTGACGCCTGCGCTTTTTGCCGGGGTGACCCAGCAGATGCGCATTGCCCGAGAAGAGATCTTCGGTCCGGTGATCGCACTGATCGAGGTCGACGGCTATGAAGACGCCATCGCGCAGGCCAACGATACGGAATACGGCCTGTCGGCCGCCATTGCCACCACCGACGCGCGTTACGCGCATCGCTTTGCCCGCGACATCCAGGCCGGCACCGTAAAGATCAACCGCACCACCACCGGCAACCTGATCAACGCGCCGTTCGGCGGCTTAAAGCATTCCAGCACCTCCACGTTCCGCGAATCGGGCCGCGTGGGCCTGGAGTTCTACACACAGATCAAGACCGTCTACCGCGCCGGCTGACGGCTCATCCATCCAAAGAGGCTTTGCACATGAAACAGATCTATCGGCTCGAACTTGAAGAGGCGCGCGTCATGGTGCGCGCCGCCATCGCCAAGTCGCAGGAAATCGGCGTGCTGGAGTCGATCTGCATCGTGGACGACGGCGGTTATCCGATTGCGCTGGAGCGCATGGACGGCGCCCGCATCACGGGCCCGCAGATCGCCTGGAACAAGGCGTTCACCGCCGCCGGCCACAAGCGCTCGACCCACCTGTTCAACACCCCGCCCAACGGTCCCGCACTGCCCGGCAACGAAGCCTTCGGCATCCAGTGGAGCTTCGACGGCAAGTTCGCAGTGTTCGTCGGCGGCTTTCCCATCGTCGTGAACGGCGAGGTGATCGGCGGCGTGGGCCTGAGCGGCGGCAACGGCGAACAGGACACGAAGGCGGGCCTGGCGGCGCTGGCCGCGCTGGGCGAACTGCTGGAGCCGCGCGGCATGAAGGTGCTGGTCGAAGCGGACATCAAGAAATAGGCGAGGGCGCCATGGCATACCGCGTGCACATCCTGGAAACCGCTGAAGCCTTTGTCGTCGACGAAGGCGAATCCGTGCTGGAAGCCGCGGAGCGCTCGGCGGTGAAGCTGCCGCACGAGTGCACGTTCGGCGGCTGCGGCACCTGCCGCATCAAGCTGGAATCGGGCACTGTCCGGTACGACGAGTTTCCCATGGCGCTGACGCCGGAAGAGGCGGAGCAGGGATACGCGCTGGCGTGCCAGGCCCGTCCGACGGCCGACCTGTGCATCAGTGTGGCGAGCAGCCGGCAGGTCTTTCCCGAGCCGCGCCGCATCCCCACCACGATCCTCCGCATCGACGGCTATTGCGACGACGTCATCCACCTGACGCTGGCGCTACCCGGCGACGGCCTGGATTACGTCCCGGGACAGTATATGAACGTGGTGCTCCCAGACGGCGAGACGCGCAGCTTCTCCATGGCATCGGCGCCGGCGGGCAACCTGATCGACTTCCACGTGCGCCGCATTCCCGGCGGCCGCTATACCGACCAGTGGCTGGGACAGGCCAGCGCGGGCGCGCCGGTGGAGATCGAGGCGCCGCTTGGCGTCTTCAGCTATCACGAGGAAGATTGGCGCCCGCTCATCATGATGGCCACAGGCACCGGCATCGCGCCGATCAAGGCGATTCTTGAATCGTTGCTGGACAACGAGGACTGCCCGCCCGTGACCTTGTATTGGGGCATGCGCACCGAGGCGGACCTGTATCTGCGCGACGAGATCGAAAGCTGGGCCGGGCGGTTGTACGAGTTCAATTTCGTGCCCGTGCTGTCGCGCGCGGGGGCGGACTGGCAGGGACGGCGCGGTTACGTGCAGCAGGCGGTGTTGGAAGACCACGGCGACCTGTCGGAACATGCCTTCTATCTATGCGGCGCGCCGGAGATGATTCGCCAGGCCAAAAGCCTGTTGGCCGAGCGCGGCGCGAGCCTGGACCACATGTACGCGGACAGCTTCACGTTCCAGCACGCGCTCGCCCCGGCATAACGGCACCCGGTCTAGCGATACACCAGCACCGGCAGCCGCGTGCGCGCCAGCACGCGCTGCGTCTCGCTGCCCAGCAAGAAGCCCGTCATGCCGTGCCGGCCGTGCGAACCCATCACGATCAGGTCACACCCGGACTTCTGCGCCGTGTCCACAATGGCCTCGTGGGGATGGTCGTTCACGGTGACGATGGCTTCGCAAGGCACCAACGCGTGCCGCGCCTCGGTCTCAAGCCCGTCCAGATACGCCTGCGCGTTCTTGCGAGCCTGGTCGGTGTGATGGCCCTCGGTGGCGCCCAGCATCTCGGCCTGGTAGACCAGCAGGTGGTCTTCCGGAATGGCGCGCAGCAGGGTGATGGTGGCGCCCATTTCCTTGGCGAAAACGAGCGCGCGCTTGAATGCCGACTCGGACAGCAGGGATCCGTCCACGGCGATGAGCAAGTGCCTGTACATGTTGCCTCTCCTTTAGGTAAAGGAATGTCCAGCAACGGCGAATCCAGTATAGGCCTGCGGGCAGGCGCAAGCCAGCCCCCATATGGGGGAGTACGCGGGGGGAGTACGCGGGTGAAGCCCGCGGCGGCGTCAGGCGATCCGCCGCTGCGCCTCGTCCCGGGGCTCCAATCCCCGGGGCAGGGCGGCGATGAGGCTGCGCGTGTACGGGTGGCGGGCGTCGCGCCAGAGCGTGGCGTTTGGTCCCTCCTCGACGATCCGCCCCGCATTCATCACCAGCACCCGGTCCGCCAAGTAATGCACGACGGACAGGTCGTGCGAAATGAACAGGTAGGACAGGCGGAACTCATCCTTCAGGTCGACCAGCAGGTTGAGGATCTGCGCCTGCACGGAAACGTCCAGCGCCGACACGGGCTCGTCGCAGATGACCAGCGCCGGCCGCAGCACCAGCGCCCGGGCAATGCCGATGCGCTGACGCTGGCCACCCGAGAACTCGCTGGGATAGCGCGCCAGCGCCTCGCGGGGCAGGCCGACGGCGTCCAGGATGTGGTGAATGCGGCGGCGGCGCTCGTCGCGATCTTTCACGCGGTGGATGCGCAGCGCGGCCTCCAGGATGTCCGCGACGGTGTGCCGGGGATTGAGGGACGCGTACGGATCCTGAAAGATCATCTGCACGCGCTGGCGGTAGGCGGCCAGCCGGCCGGCGTCCAGTTCGGTGGTGTCTTCGCCGCCCAGCAGGATGCGGCCCGAGGCCGGCGGCAGCAGCCGCACCAGCGCGCGTGACAGCGTGGACTTGCCGCAGCCCGATTCGCCCACCAGACCCACGGTCTCGCCCGGCGCGATCTCGAACGACACGCCATCGACCGCAGTGGTGATGCCTCGGGAAGTCCGGTACTGCACGCGCAGGTCCTGCACCTGCAGCAGCGGCCCGCTGGCGCCGGCAGCGGGATCGTTGGCCGCCGCCACGGCGCGCGGCGGCGTCACCAGACCGAATATCGGTTTGCCGGACGCCGGGTCCAGTCGCGTACGGATTTCCGGCAGGCGCAGCCTGCTGTAATGCGTGGCGTCGTCCAGCCGCAGCGATGCGCCAAGCAGGCCGCGCGTGTACGGATGGCGAGGCTGGCTCAGCAGCGTGGACGCCGCACCTTCCTCGACCTTTTCGCCCTGCACCATCACCGCCACGCGGTCGGCCCACTCGCCGACGACGGCGAGGTCGTGCGTGATCAGCAACAGCCCCATGCCCAGCTCGCCGCGCAGGTCGTCCAGCAGTTTCAGGATCTGCGCCTGGACCGTCACGTCCAGTGCGGTGGTGGGTTCATCTGCCACCAGCAGCGCGGGCTGGCAGGCGATGGCGGCGGCGATCATCGCGCGCTGGCGTTGGCCGCCGGACAGATGATGCGGATAGTCGTCCACGCGGCGTTGCGGCTCGGGCACGCGCACCAGGTCGAGCAGTTCGATGGCGCGTGCGCGGGCCGCGCGGGCGGACGCGCCGCGGTGCAGCCGCAGCGCTTCGCCGATCTGGTCGCCCAGTGTCAGCACGGGATTCAGGCTGGTCATCGGCTCCTGGAAGATCATCGCAATGCGGTCGCCGCGCAGCGCGCAGCGGCGGCGTTCCGGCAGCGCCAGCAGGTCCTGGCCCTCGAACAGCACGCGACCCTGCACCTTGGCATGGCGCGGCAGCAGTCCCAGCAGCGCGAGCGCGGTGGTGGACTTGCCGCAGCCGGACTCGCCTACCAGCGCCAGCGTTTCGCCGGCGCGCAGTTGCAGGTCCAGGTTCCGCACGGCCTGATGGCCGGGGAAGGCGACGTTCAATCCTTGGATGTCGATCAGCGTGGTCATGGCAGGAGATGAGGTTACGGCCGGCCGGCGGCGGCGGGCTGCGCCGTCACGCGGCGGCGGCGCAGCTTGGGGTTGAGCGCATCGTTGACGGCGTCACTGAGCAGGTTCAGCGCCAGCACCGTCGCCATGATGGTCAGGCCGGGCAGCGCGGTCATGTACCACGCGGTGCGCAGCGCCTCGCGGCCCGCGCCGACCATGCTGCCCCAGCTCACCACGTTGGGATCGCCCAGTCCCAGAAACGACAGTCCCGCTTCGGACAGGATGGCGTGGGCCACCAGCACGGCCGTGGTCACGATGATGGGCGGCAGGGCGTTGGGCAGGATCTCGCGGAAGATGATGCGGGCGTGGCCGGCGCCCAACGTCTGCGCGGCGCGCACGAATTCGCGCTCGCGCAGCGAAATGAATTCGCCGCGCGTCAGCCGCGCAATGCCGGTCCACGACGTGATGCCCAGCGCAAAGATGATCGTCGACAGCGACGGCCCCAGAATCGCCACCAGCACGATCGCCAAGAGGAACGAGGGCACCGTCTGGAACAGTTCGGTGATGCGCATCAGCACGGCGTCGGTGCGCGGACCGGCATAGCCGGCAAAGGCGCCCACCAGCAATCCGATGCCCAGCGCAATTGCCGCCGACGCGCCGCCCACCAGCAGCGACACGCGCGCCCCGTGGAACAGCCCTGCCAGGATGTCGCGGCCCATCAGGTCGGTACCCGCCGGAAACGCGGCGTCCTCGCCGGGCCACGTGAAGGGGGCGCCGACCATCTCCAGCGGATCGTCGGGAAACAGCCACGACGCGCTGGCCGCCGCGCCGATCACGATGGCCAGAATGACCGCGCCGACGGCGGCCGAGGGCGTGCGCAGCAGGCGCAGCGCGGCAAGGGCGGGTGCTTTCATGTCTTTCTCACTCGGGGGTCGAGCAGGCCGTAGCAGGCGTCGACGGCAATGTTCATCAGGGCGACCAGCGCCGCGCTCATCAGCAGGATGCCCAGCAGCAGATTCACGTCGCGGCTGGCGATGGCCTCAAACGACAACTGCCCCAGTCCCGGCCACGCGAATACCGTCTCGACCACGATGCTGCCGCCCAGCAGCGCGCTGCTTTGCAGACCCAGCATGGTGATGACCGGCAGGATGGCGTTCTTCAGGGCATGGCGCCAGATCACGCGCGCCTCGCCGTTGCCGCGGGCGCGGGCCGTGCGGATGTAGTCTTCCTGCAGGGTCTCGATCATCGACGCGCGCGACAGCCGGGCGTAGATGGCCACGTAGTAGATCGCCACGGTGGTGACCGGCAGCGCCAGATGGCGCGCATAGTCCACCCACAGCGCCAAGCCCTGATGCGCCGCGCCCACGTCGCGGATGCCGCCGACCGGCAGCCAGTTCAGATGCACGCCAAAGCCCACGATCAGCATCAGCGCCGTCCAGAACATGGGCGCGGAATAGCCTGCCGTGGCCAGCCCCGACAGCAGCGTGTCCAGGATGCCCTGCGGACGCCGGGCGGCCAGCACGCCCAGCAGCACGCCGACGGCCACGGACAGCGCCAGTCCCGTGCCAATCAGCGCCAGCGTCGCGGGCAGCCGGTTGAAGATCAGGTCCGACACCGGCTCGCCATAGCGGAACGAATAGCCCAGATCCAGCGACAGCAGACTCTTGAGGTAATAGCCGAGCTGCGCGAACACGCTCTGGTCCAGGCCATAGGCCTGGCGCAACTGCGCGACGTGCTCGGGCGTGATGCCGCTGTTTTCTGAGGCGATCACGTCCACCAGATCGCCGGGCACGAGTTTCAGCAGAAAGAAGTTGGCAATCGCGGTGACGCCCACCACGAACAGGATCTGCAGCAGGTAGCGCAGCGGACGGGGCAGGCGCAGGGACATGGCGATCTTTCCCCGGCCGTCAGGCCTTGCCCAGCCAGACGTTGGCAAAGTTGTTGCGCGAATGGGACGACGCGTCCGTCACGTTGCGCACCTGCTTGTCCCACACGCCAAACCAGCGGAATTCGAACAGCCCGATCAGCGGCAGATCGCGCTGCGCCAGCCGCTGCACCTCGTTGTATTGCTCGATGCGCTTTTGCGGATCGGTTTCGATCTGCGCGGCTTCGATGGCCCGATCCATGTCGGCGTTCTTGTAGCCGGACACGTTGTACCAGGGCGTGCCCTTGGCCTCAGCCTTGCTCCAGTAGCGCGTCTCCACGCCCAGCTGCGGATCGATCAGCACCGTGCCCCACGAACTGATGAGCTGGAAGTTGTAGTCGGTGAACACGTTGCGCGTCCACGTCGCCAGATCCAGTCCGCGCAGCGTCACGTCGATGCCGATCTTGCGCAGCGCCTGGCGCACGAACTCGCCGGTGCGGCGGTAGTCGTCGCCGAACGGGATGTAGTCGTGCGTCAGCGCAAAGCGCCAGCCGTCGGCCTTGCGCGGGTAGCCGGCTTCGTCCAGCAGCTTTTCTGCCAGCGCCGGGTCGAAGGGATACTGCTGCACGTTGGGGTTGTGGTACGGCTTGACCAGCGACGGCACCGGGCTGACGAACGGTTCGGCATAGCCGTTCCATACGGTCTTGACCAGCACCTGCTTGTTCACCGCATGCGCGATGGCCTGGCGCACCTTCAGGTTCGACAGGATGGGATCGCGCAGGTTGGCTTCCAGCCACAGCCACGCCGCAAAGCCGTTGTAGCCGGACGTGTCCACGGCCAGCTTGGGCAGCTTGGACAGGCGCGTCGCATCGGTGAAGGCCACCGGATTGCGCTCGCCGTAGGCTACGCCGCCGGTTTCCAGCGCGGTGGCGCGGCCCGAGACGTCCGGAATGATCTTCCAGACGATGCGGTCCAGGTACGGGCGCTCCGGCTGCCAGTATTTCTCGTTCTTCTCCAGCACGATGTAGTTGCCCCGGTTCCATTCCTTGAACACGAAGGGGCCCGTGCCGATGGGCTTGTTGTTGTACGGATTGTTCTGGATGTCCGTGCCTTCAAACAGATGGCGCGGCAGGATCGGCGCGCCCAGCGAGTCGATGGCGTTCAGCGCGACCGGCGTGGGCTGGGACAGGTGCAGCACCACGGTGTGGTCGTCCGGCGCCTCGACCTTCTGCAGATACTGGAACACGCGGCGCGCGCTGGGCGCGTGCTTCAGCCAGACTTCCTCGGCCGACCACTTCACGTCCGCCGACGTGAACGGCTTGCCGTCATGCCACAGCACGCCCTGGCGCAGCTTGAAGGTGATGGTCTTGCCGTCCTCCGACACGGTCCAGCTTTCGGCCAGGACGGGGCGCGGCTTGAGGTCGGGGCCGTACTCCACCAGTCCATCGAAGATCTTGCTAACCACCGCGCCGGTCGGCGTGGACGAGTTCAGGTAGAACGCCAGCGTGGGCGGCTCCGGATGCACCACCGCATTGAGCACGCCGCCGCGCACCGCGCCGTCCACCGTGTTGGGCAGGCTGTTCGTGTCGGCGTGCGCGGGCGCAAAGATCACGTTGGGAAACAGGGCGCCCGAGCCCATCAGCGCCGCGGCGCCCATGAGCCAGCGGCGCAGCGGGCTGGCGGGCTGATCCTGATCGTCCGCGGCGGGGGGGAGAGACTGCGTCATCGTGGTGTCCTTGCGAGGGGGAATGGGGCGTCGTGCAGAAAAGGGGGGAGATGTGCGGGGTCACGCCGCCAGGCTGGTCAACGCGGGCAGATCCGCCGGATCGCGCCGCAACAGCGTGGCCAGCAGCTCGCGCCGCCACGCGTCGTACAGCGCGACGTGGTTGCGGGTGTCCAGGCGTGTGGCCCGTTGGTTCAGTTGCCAGGAGTCGCGCAGATAGGGGCCCAGGATGCGCTGCGCATCCTCGTCGGCCTGGATCAGGCCTTCCACCCAATCTTCACGCTGGGCCGGGTCGGCGCGTTCCAGCTTGTTCAGCCACCACTGCGTGATGCGGATACGGTGCGCTTCCTCGTCGGGCAGGATGCGGTTCTCGCCGAACTCGCGGTGGCCGAAGTCCAGCACCTGCGCGGTGCGCCGGTTCACGAACAGGCGCGCCAGGATGTAGTGCTCGTAGTGGAATTGCCACGCCAGGAAGTTCTGCCAGTTGCGTAAGGCAAAGCCGCCGATCAGGTCCCACGCGTCACGCACGCCGTCCTCGACCAGGGGCAGCGGATCGGCGCCCAGCAATATTGCGGCGCGTCCGCGCGAGAACTCCGCGTGCGCGGCGTCGTCGCCAAGCTGCCGCGCCAGCGCAAACTGAAACTCGACGTCGTCGTCGAACAGGCCCGATATCGCATGCGCGGCGACCTGCGTGATGAAGAGGTCATGCACGGTGTTCCACACAGCGTAGCGGCCGGCGGCCTCGCGCTCTTGCGCGTTCGCCAGGTCGCGCGGCGCATCGATGCGCGCGGCTGGAATGTTCGGCGCCACGACAAGCCGCAGATCGTCAAACAGCTGCGCTTCAAGCGCGCCGTCGTAATGCAGGGACAGGGGCAGATCCAGTTCGGGCATGGCGGCAGCAAGGTGGTTGGCGGAAAGACTCGACTCTAAGCAAGCGCCAATGCCCGCCACAAACATTCTTTGGTGATTTGGATATGCGCGCCGCACCTCGCTAACAAGGGCGCGCGCCGTGTTCGGCCGCATATGCCGATTTCAAATAAGCCAATGCAAAATCAGTTCTTCCGCTGCGCCATGGCCGCGACGTAGGCTGCATGTCTTCTCAACGCCGGGGCATTCCATGCCGCACGCTTCAAGCATTTCCACCACGCCCGACATCGACGAAGCGCCGCGGGTCGTGCCTGCCGCCCGCATCGCCGGCGACGCGCAAGCCATCGACGCCGCGCATGCGCTGGCCGCCGATTTCGCACAAGGCGCGGCGCAGCGGGACCGCGAGCGCGGCTTGCCGTGGCGCGAGATCGAACGCTATTCGGCGAGCGGGCTGGGCGGCATCACGGTGCCGCGTGAGTACGGCGGGCCGGACGTGTCTCACGTCACGCTGGCCGAGGTCTTTCGCATCATCAGCGCGGTGGATCCGTCGCTCGGCCAGATTCCGCAGAATCACTTCGGCTTTCTGAACCTGCTGCGCCTGACCGGGTCGCCAGCGCAGAAGCGGCGGTACTACGAGGGCGTGCTGGCGGGGCGGCGGCTGGGCAATGCCGGCCCTGAACGCCACACGCGACATACCCGCGACATCCAGACGCGCCTGGTGCCCGACGGCGACGGGTTTCGCGTCAGCGGCCGCAAGTTCTACTCCACCGGCGCGCTGTTCGCGCACTGGATCCCATCCAAGGTGCTGGACGCGCAGGGCAGGCTGGTGACGGTCGTGCTGGAACGCGGCGCGCCGGGCCTGACGGTGGTGGACGACTGGTCCAGCTTCGGCCAGCGCACCACGGCCAGCGGCACGGTGCTGCTGGACAACGTGCGCGTGGAAGCGGACAGCATCCTGCCCGCCTGGACCGTGCAGGAAAGCCCCGTGCTGATCGGACCCTTCGCGCAGCTGATGCAGGCCGCCATCGACGCCGGCATCGCACAGGGCGCCTTGAACGACACGGTGACCTTCCTGCGTGAACGCTCGCGCCCCTGGGTGGAGGCCAACGTCGAACGCGCAACGCAGGACCCGTACGTCATCGCCGACGTGGGGCGCCTGTACATCGAGCTGCATGCCGCCGAAGCGTTGCTGACCGAGGCCGCGCAACACCTGGACGACGCCGCGGCACGCGAGCTGGACGCGGATGCCGTGGCGGCCGCTTCCATCGTGGTGGCGCGCGCCAAGGCGCTGACCACGGAGATCGCGCTGACCGCCAGCGAAAAGCTCTTCGAGCTCTCGGGCTCGCGCGCGTCGCTGGCCGAGTTCAACCTGGACCGCCATTGGCGCAATGCGCGCACGCACACGCTGCACGATCCCGTGCGCTGGAAGTACCACGCCATCGGCAACCATGTGCTGAACGGCCAGCGTCCCAACCGCCATTCCTGGATCTGACCTCATGCCGCACCAGAACGTGTCCACGCTGGCGCCCCGCCGCGCCGCCATCATCCAGAACGACGCGCAGGCCATCGAGACCGCCCACGCGCTGGCCGCCGAATTCGCCGAAGAGGCTTCGGTGCGGGACCGCGAACGCCGCCTGCCCCTGCCGGAGCTGGAGCGCTATTCGCAGTCGGGCCTGTGGGGCATCACGGTGCCGCGCGAGCATGGTGGCGCCGGCGTCTCCCGCGTCACGCTCGCCGCCGTCACGGCGATCATCTCGCGCGCCGATGGCTCGCTGGGCCAGATTCCGCAGAACCACTATTACGCGCTGGAAGTGCTGCGCGTGAACGGCAACGCCGACCAGCAGGCCCGCTTCTACGCCCGCGCGCTCGCTGGCGACCGCTTCGGCAACGCGCTGGCCGAGGTCGGCACGCGCACCGCCGCCGAGCGCCGTACGCGCTTGACGCCCGACGGCCAGGAAGGCTGGCGCATCAACGGCAGCAAGTTCTACTGCACCGGCGCGCTCTATGCGCAGTGGATCCCCACCGCCACGGTGGACGAGGACGGCATCCAGCGCCTGGCCTTCGTGCGCCGCGACAGCCCCGGCGTCGAAGTCATCGACGACTGGTCCGGTTTCGGGCAGCGCGTGACCGGCAGCGGCACGGTGGTCTTCAAGGACGTGGCGGTGCCGCGGCAAGACGTGCTGCTGCTTGCCGATCCGTCCGCGCCCGCCAACACGATCAAGCCGCTGGCGCAACTGATCCACGCCGCCATTGACTTAGGGCTCGGCCAGGCCGCGCTGGCCGATGCCGTCGACTTCGTGCGCGAACGCTCGCGGCCGTGGATCGACGCTGGCGTCGACGAGGCGCGGCACGATCCGCTGACAATCAGCGAGTTCGGCCGCCTGTCCGTCCGGTTGGAGGCCGCCCGCGCCCTGGTGGCGCGCGCCGGCCGGATCCTGGACACGGCCACTGCAGATGCCACCCCGCAACACATCGCGGCCGCCGCCATCGCCGTGGCCGAGGCCCGCGCGCTCACCACCGAGGCGTCGCTGGCCGCCGGCACCAAGCTCTTCGAACTGTCGGGAACGCAATCCACGCTGGACCACCTGAACCTGGACCGCCACTGGCGCAACGCCCGCACCCACACCCTGCACGACCCGGTGCGCTGGAAGGTGCACGCCGTCGGCAACTACTACCTCAACGACGCCCCGCCTGCGCGCGTGGGCACCACCTGATACGCCGGAGCGGCTTGCCATGGCTAAAAAGCAGATTCTTCTGAACGCGTTCAACATGAACTGCGTCGGCCACATCAACCACGGCCTGTGGACGCATCCGCGCGACACGTCCACCCAGTACAAGACCCTGGAGTACTGGACGGATCTGGCCAAGCTGCTGGAACGCGGCCTCTTTGACGGCCTGTTCCTGGCCGACATCGTGGGCGTGTACGACGTCTACCAGGACTCGGCCGACATCACGCTGCGCGAGTCCATCCAGCTACCGGTCAACGATCCGCTGCTCACGGTATCCGCGATGGCGGCCGCCACGCGGCACCTGGGCTTCGGCGTGACGGTAAACCTGACCTACGAAGCGCCGTACCTGCTGGCGCGCCGCTTCTCGACGCTGGACCACCTGACCAACGGCCGCATCGGCTGGAACATCGTCACCGGCTACCTGGAAAGCGCGGCGCGCGCGATGGGCCTGTCGGAACAGATCGCCCACGACGAACGCTACGACCGCGCCGATGAATTCCTGGAGGTCGCCTACAAACTCTGGGAAGGCAGCTGGGACGACGACGCGGTGCACGCCGACAAACGCACCCGCCTCTACGCCGACCCGGCCGCCGTGCGCCCGGTGGACCACACAGGCAAGTACTACCGTGTGCAGGGCTACCACCTGTCCGAACCCTCACGCCAACGCACGCCGGTCCTCTACCAGGCAGGCTCCTCCGGCCGCGGCCAGGCCTTCGCCGCGCGCCATGCGGAGTGCGTGTTCGTCTCAAGTCAGACCAAGGAAGGCCTGCGCAAACTCGTCGCCGACGTCCGCGACGCGGTGGCCCGCGAGGGCCGCAATCCACGCGACATCAAGTTCTTCATGGGCGTGACAGTAGTGCCGGGCAGAACGGAGGCCGAGGCGCGCGAGAAGCACGCTGAATACCTGCGCTATGCCAACCCGGAAGCGGGCATGGCGCATTACGCCAGCTCCACAGGCATCGACTTCTCGCGCTATGCGCCCGATGAACCTATCCGTTACGTGAAGAACAACGCGATCGAATCGGCGGTGAAGAACCTGACCGTGGCGCGTACCGACCGCACGGTCAACGACCTGCTGGCCGACATGGCCCTAGGGGGCAGATATCCGGCGCTTGTTGGCAGCGCGGCGCAGATCGCGGACGAACTGGAGTCGTGGGTGGCCGAGACGGATATCGACGGATTCAACCTGGCGAGAACGGTGACGCCGGAATGCTATTCGGACTTCATCGACATCGTGGTGCCTGAGTTACAGGAGCGGGGGTCGTATAAGCGGGCGTATTCGGAGGGGTCATTGCGGGAGAAGTTGTTTGGCGAGGGGAGGGGGAGATTGCCGGAGGGGCATGTGGGGGCTGGATTTGGAGGCGTGCTGGTTTGAGATGCTGAGGCAGGGGTTCTCAGGCTGCGTCAGATATTCGTGGCTGCATCGGATCTTCGTGGTTGCATCAGATCTTCGTGGTTGCATCAGATCTTCGTAGCTGCATCAGATCTTCGTAGGTCGCCCGACGCCGCGGTCACCGTGGGCACGATCGCCCACGATTGC
>NZ_DAMCTG010000026.1:0-59353 GCF_032113835.1 Achromobacter sp.
CGTTCGTGCTGGCGCCGCTGGTCATCGTGTGCCTGGTGGCGTTCACGCCGGACTCGACGCTGACCGTGCCGACGACCAGCTTCTCGCTGCGTTGGTTCTACGCGGTCTTCGACCACCCCAACTTCATGCAGGCGTTCAAGAACAGCCTGTGGCTCGCGTTCCTGTCGGCCAGTATCGCCGTGTGCCTGGCGGTGCCCGCCGCCATCGCCATCACGCGCTACCGCTTTCCGGGGCGCGATGTGCTCAACGGCCTGTTCCTGTCGCCGCTGATGATCCCGCATCTGGTGCTGGGCGTGGCCCTGCTGCGCTTCTTTGCGTTGATGGGCATGGCCGGCAGCTTTCCCTGGCTGGTCGCCAGCCACGTCGTCGTCATCACGCCGTACGTGATGCGGCTGGTGATCGGCGCGCTGGTGGGCTTTGACCGCTCCATCGAGCACGCGGCGCTGTCGCTCGGCGCGAGCCGCGCGACGGTGTTCTTTACGGTCACCCTGCCGCTCATCATTCCCGGCGTGTCCGGCGGCTGGCTGCTGGCGTTCATCAACAGCTTCGACGAACTGACGATGTCGGTGTTCATCACCGCGCCGTCGACCATCACGCTGCCGGTGCGCATGTACATGTACGCCACCGAATCCATCGACCCGATGATGGCCGCCGTGTCTGCACTGGTGATCGCGCTGACGGCCGTGACGATGCTGCTGCTGGACCGCGTGTATGGCCTGGACCGCGTCCTGGTGGGCCAGAAATGAATTCACTGCCGACAGCCGCAAAGGAGCCGCGCGCGCCATGGCAATCCTGAAACGCCTGGCCGAAACCGGCCGGCCTGCGTTGACCTTCACCTTTGACGGACAGCCCTGCACCGCGCTGGCCGGCGACACCGTCCTGACCGCCGTGCTGACGCAGGCCGAGCGCCTGCGCACCTCGGAATTCGGCGGCGGCCCCCGTGCCGGCTTCTGCATGATGGGCGCGTGCCAGGACTGCTGGGTCCAGCTTGAAAACGGCGAACGTGTGCGCGCCTGTTCCACCTACATCGAGCCCGGCATGCGGCTGCAGAGCGCCGCGCTGGCGCCCGCTGCCGCGCCCGGCACGCTGACGGCCGCTTGGCCCGAGGATGACGCGTCATGAGCATCGTCATGCCTGTGATCGTGGGCGCGGGGCCCGCCGGCATCCGCGCGGCCCAGACGCTGGCCGCGCAGGGCCTGCGGCCCGTGATTCTGGATGAAGGGCTGCGGCCCGGCGGTCAGATCTACCGACAGCCTCCGCCCGGTTTCTCGCGCCCGAAATCCGCGCTGTACGGGTTTGAACACCGCAAGGCCGACGCCGTGCATCGCACCATGCAGGACCTGCAGGGCAGCGTCGAGTACCGTCCCGGGTGCCTGGTCTGGAACGCCGAGGGAAAGACGCTGGACGTGCTGCGCGACGGCGTCAGCACCACGGTGCCCTACACCCACCTGATTCTTGCGACTGGAGCAACGGATCGCGTCCTGCCATTCCCCGGCTGGCTGACGCCCGGCGTCTACACGCTAGGCGGGTCGCAGGTCGCGTTGAAGCACCAGGGCTGCGCCATCGGATCGCGCGTCGCGTTCCTGGGCACCGGTCCCCTGCTTTATCTGGTGGCGTATCAATACGCGAAGGCCGGCGCACAGGTCGCCGCCGTGCTGGACACGTCGCGATTTGCGGACCGCGTCGCCGCGCTACCCGGCATGTTGCGCGCGCCCGCGCTGCTGGCCAAAGGCCTGTATTACATGGCGTGGCTGCGCGCGCACGGCGTGCCGCTGCGCAGCGGCGTGCGCCCCGTCGCCGTGCAGGGCGGCGATCGCGTCACGGGCCTGTCGTACACCCAGAACGGGCAGACGCATGCGCTGGACTGCGATGCCGTGGGCTTCGGCCTGTCGCTGCGCTCCGAAACCCAGCTCGCCAGCCTGATCGGCTGCGACTTCGAATTCAATGAACGCGACCGAAACTGGATCCCGCGGCGCGATGCCGCCGGACGCAGCAGCGTGGCGGGCGTGTACGTCGCGGGCGACGGCGCGGGCATTGCCGGGGCGGATGCAGCGGAACTCGCCGGCGAACGCGCCGCGCTGGCGCTGCTTGAAGACACCGGCCACCCGCGCGACGCACGCCGCGCGCGGATACTGGAATCGCAACTTGCGGCAAACGGCCGCGCGCGCGACGCGCTGGAACGCGCGTTTCCGTTTCCGGCGGACTGGGCAGCCAGCATCGCCGACGACACCGTCGTCTGCCGCTGCGAGGAAGTGACCGCCGGCACCATCCGCCAGGCGGTGCGCGACAACGGCGTGCAAGAGATGAATCGCCTGAAGGCGCTGACGCGCGTCGGCATGGGACGCTGCCAGGGCCGCATGTGCGGCGTGGCCGGCGCTGAAGTCCTGGCGCGTGCCGTCGGCTGCGCGCCGCAGGCGGTTGGACGGCTGCGCAACCAGCCGCCGGTCAAGCCCATTCCGGTCAGCGTCGTCTGCCTGGAACGACCCGCGAAAAAGGCCGCCTGATGGAACGCATCGACACCGAAGTCGCGATCATCGGCGGCGGCATCGTCGGCGGCAGCGCCGCGCTCTTTCTGCGCCGACTAGGCGTGCCCGTCGTGCTGCTGGAAGCCGCGCTATGCGGCGCCAAGGCCAGCGGCGTCAACTACGGCGGCGTGCGCCGGCAGGGACGCGGTATCGAACAGCTGCCGCTCGCGCGGCGCGCGCACGAACTGTGGGGCCAACTGCCCGCGCTGATCGGCATCGACGGCGAATACGTGCGTTCTGGCCATCTCAAGCTGGCCACCTCCGAAGCCGATCTCGCACAGCTCGAAGCCTATCGCGACAGCACCCGCGGCTTTGGCCTGAACCTTGAAATCCTGGACCGCCGCGCGCTCGCCCAGCGCTTCGGCTGGCTGGGCGAAAGCGTGGTGGGCGGCTCGTTCTGCCCGCAGGACGGCCACGCCAACCCGCGGCTCGTGTCTCCGGCCTTCGGACGTGCCGCGGCCGCGCTGGGCGCCGACGTGCGGGAAGGCGTGCGCGTCACCTCCGCCACGCACGACGGCACACGCTTTATCGTGCGCGCCGGCGACACGCTCGAAGTGCGCGCGCGCGTCCTCTTGAACTGCGCGGGCGCCTGGGCCGGCCGCTTTGCCGAAGGCTTTGGCGAGCCGGTCCCCGAGACCTCCATTCATCCTTTGATGATGGTGACCGAACCCCTGCCGCTGTTCATGGACGTCAGCCTCGGCATGCAGGGCGGCGGCATCTACGCGCGGCAAGTCGCGCGCGGCAACTGCGTCATCGGCGGCGGACGCGGCGTGTCCGCCGACCCCGACTACGCCCGCCCCGGCCGCGCCAACCTGGGCGCCCTCATGGCGAACGCCGTCAAGCTCTTGCCCGTGCTGCGCGGCGCCCAGATCATCCGCTTCTGGACGGGCGTCGAAGGCAACATGCCCGACCACAATCCCGTGCTCGGCCCCAGCGCCACCGTGCCCGGTCTCTTTCACGCCTTCGGCCTGTCCGGCGCGGGCTTTCAGATTGGCCCCGCCATCGGCGAAGTGCTGGCCGACCTGGTCGTGCACGGCCGATCCCCCATCCCTATCGATGCCTTCCGCATTGAACGGTACGCGCCCGCCGCTCACGGCGCCGCGGCCCGGCCTGATCGTCTTCGTGAGCAAACGCTGGAGTCACCATGATGCACAAGAAACAGGGCGCGCAGCGCCTGAGCAAGGGGAAACGACTGCTGGGCGCGGCGATGCTGGCATTGCTGTCCGCCGGCGCGATGGCGCAGCAGAAAACGTTGTACGTCGGCATGAACGGCGGCGACATGGAACGCGCTTTCACGCAGCACGTCTTCCCCGATTTTGAAAAGGCCAACAACGTCAAGATCGTCGTCGTGCCCGGCACCTCGACCGACGTCCTCGCCAAGGCGCAAGCCTACAAGGACAAGCCCCAGATGCACGTCATGTTCCTGGACGACGGCATCATGGCCCGCGCGATTTCCATGGGCCTGTGCGAACAGCTCAACGACGACCCCGTCCTGAAAGAGCTGTATCCCACCGCCCTGATGAAAGACCGCATGGCCGCCGGCATCGACATCGGCATGACCGGCATCGGCTACAACACCCGCCTCTTCCAGAAAAACGGCTGGACCCCACCCACCTCGTGGCTGGACCTGGCCGACCCCAAGTACAAAGGCAAGGTCGTCTTCCAGTCCGCGTCCGGCAGCACCTTCGGCCTGCACGGCTTCCTGATGTTCAACCGCATCGAAGGCGGCAACGACCAGAACTACGAGCCCGGCTTCAAGAAGTGGCCCTCCACCATCGGCCCCAACGTCCTCGAGTACATCCCCAACTCCGCCAAGCTCGCCGAGATGATCCAGTCCGACGAGGCCGCCATCTTCCCGCTCACGCCCACCGCCATCGCCCGCTTGAAAAAGCGCGACATCCCGGTGGAATACGCCCAGCCCAAGGAAGGCTCCGTCATCCTCATGGTCGGCGAATGCGTCATCGCCAAGAACAGCGAACCCGAACTCGCGCAGAAGCTCGCGCTGTACCTCTTGTCCGCCAAGGCCCAGGCCAAGGCGCTCGAAATGGGCGGCCACTTCCCGTCCAACAAGAACGTCCAGGCCCCCGCCGACAACGCCGAGTCCCTCAAACGCTTCCAAGGCTACATGGCCAACGCTAAGATCCTGGACTGGGACCAGATCAACGCGGCCCGGCCCGCCTTCAACGCCCGCTGGAACCGCACGGTCGAACGTTGACGACACCGCGCGGCGCTCCCTGTGGACAACCCGCAGGCGCGCCGCGCCGGGCAATACGCCGGATATACGCGCTTGACTCTCGCGCCTGGCATACACGCCCGCAACACCAGCAAGGACACGCATGCGCCTCATCATCAATTCCGGCGGCCCCCAGGCGATCGAAGAATGGCGCACGCAATTCCGCAGCTTCGCGCCAAACCTGGACGTCGTCGGCTGGCATGAAGACCCCGACCCCGCCACCATCGACTACGCCCTCGTCTGGGCCCCCGACGCCGGCCGCCTGGCCACCTTCCCCAACCTCAAACTCATAATCAGCGCCGGCGCCGGCGTCGACCACATCCTCGCCGACCCCACCCTGCCGCGCCACCTGCCCATCGCCCGCATGGTCACCGCCCGCACGCAGACCGAGATGGCCGAGTACGTGCTCACCAGCGCCCTGATGATTACGCGCAACGTCAAACGCATCACCGACAACCAGTCCCGCCGCCACTGGGAAATCTTCGACTCCCTGCGCGTGGCGGCAGACGTGCGCGTCGGCATCATGGGTCTGGGGCATCTGGGCGTTGCCTCAGCCCAACTCCTGTCCCGCGCGGGCTTTCCCGTCAGCGGCTGGTCGCGCGGCGCCAGCAGGCTCCCCGACATGCCGTCCTACGCAGGCCAGGACCAGTTCACCGACTTCCTCGCCAACACCGACCTCCTCGTCTGCCTCCTGCCCGCCACCGAAACGACGCGCGGCATCCTCAACCGCACTACGCTGTCCCAGCTCCCCAAAGGCGCCAGCCTCATCAACGCGGGGCGCGGCACCCACATGGTCACGCAGGACATCCTGGACGCGCTGAACAGCGGCCATCTGGACCAGGCGATCCTGGACGTCTTTGAACAGGAACCCTTGCCCGAAGACTCCCCGCTGTGGACCCACCCAGGAATCACGATCACGCCCCACTGCGCCGCGATCCCCGACCGTAAGGAGCGCGCGCGTCACACCGCGCTGCTGATCGCAGCCAACGAGCGCGGCGAAGCGCTTCCGAACATCTACGACCCTCAGCGCGGCTACTGACGCCCATTCGCCGTGATGCGAAAGTCGGCAAGACGGCAAACCTTCACGACACCCAGCGCAGCGCGTAGCGCCAACGGATGACGCAAGGCACCGCGTAAGCTCCACCAGGCCGCCCGCGCGGCCGCCGTGGAGCGGGCCCCGCAAGATCTTCCATCCCAAGCTCCGCCCGAGCAAAAAAACGCCAAGCACCCCGCCCGCCCCAGCGATGCGGATACCCGAACTAACGGAGCACGGTGTGGCGGCGGCCTTGGGGTGCGGGGCGTGTAGATGCGCCCGAGGGAATCTGAAGGGAGCCGAAGGCGGACGAAGATGACAACGGGGCAGTCCGGAGCGAAGGCTCCGGACCGCAATCGTAGCCCCGCGCCCCAAGGCCGCCGCCGCACCGTGCGCCTAAAGAACCCAACGCCCGCCCCGCCAAAAAAAACCGCAAAATCTGCAAACCCCCAAAAGCTAAATTGCCCCTAACAAGGAGCAAACATTGAAGCCTGAAACGCGGTCCCTTTACGCCCAACGCCTGGACCCGGTCCTACGCTGGCTAATCGCCAACCCGGACGCCGATCCAGACCTGCACCAGCTGGCAGACCTGGCCTGCCTATCCCCCTACCACTTCCACCGCGTCTACCGCGCCATGATGGGAGAAACCGTCGCCGCCACCGTCAAGCGCATCCGCATGCACCGCGCCGCCGCAGCGCTAACCCGCACGCAAACCGCCCTGAAAGACGTCGCCCAGCGCGCCGGCTACGACTCCGACGCCGCCTTCAACCGAGCCTTCAACGCCGCCTTCGGCATCCCTCCGGGCAAATACCGCACCGCCCGTTCCCAGCTGTCCACCCCCCAGGAGCTAGCCATGTACCCCATCGCCATCGAAACCTTCCCCGGAACGACCCTGGCCGTCCTGCACCACCGCGGCAACTACCAGGACATCGGCCCCGTTTTCTCCAGAGCCTTCATGCTGGCCACAGGCAGAGGCATCGCCACCCCCGACACCCCCGGTATCGGCATTTACTTCGACGACCCCGATCAAGTCCCCGAAAGCCAGTTGCGCTCGCTTGCCGGTGTCCCCGTCGCGCCCGACGCCGACATCGGCCAGGAACTGGAGCGCTTTGAAATCCCCGCCGGCCGCTGCGCCATCCTTACCTACACCGGCCCCTACAACGAACTGCGCAAGCCCTACGACTGGCTCTTCTCCGAATGGCTACCCGCCAGCGGCATGACCCCCGCCGACTTCCCCATGTTCGAGCAATACCTCAACGACCCGCGCACCACGCCGCCCGCCCAATTGCAGACCCGCATCTGCCTGCCGCTCAAATAGTGCGGATCGGACAGCGCAGATAAGACAGCGCAGATAAGACAGCGCGCCTCAACTCACGTTGAGCGTCATCGAATACTTCATCTTGTCGTGCGGAAACGTGGTGATGGTGGCAAGCAGCAGCGCGCCGCCATCGCCGTAATAGCGGCGCGTAATCACAAAACCCGGCGTCCCCGTATCGACCTGAAGCTGCCTCGCAATAGGAGCCCCAATAGGCGTTGCGGAGAACTCCTGGTTGACCTCGGTGATGCGGTCCCCGAAGTGATCCTCGATCAGGCGCAGCAGCGAAATCCGCGACTTCACGTCGACCCGCACGTCGGAATGCGCCGGATCGGCGTAGATGAGGGTGCAGGCCGCGGCAACGTCCGGGTCGTCCAGCGTCTTGATTGAGTTGATGTGCAGCCACTGCTGGCCAGGCTCGCAACCCAGCGTTTCCGCAAGGCGCTTGGTGAGCTTGACGGTGCGCACGTCCTGCACCAGCAGCGCCGCATTGCGCGCGTACTGCAGCAGATCGGGAAACTGCGAAATGCGCTGCGTAAAGCGCGTCGTCGCGCGCGCCGTCTCCACCCGCGTACCCACGCCCGGCCGCCGCGACACCACGCCCGCCACCGTCAGCATTCGAATCGCTTCGCGAATCGTGTGCCGGCTCGCGCCAAATTGCTCGCACAGTTCATGTTCAGTCGGCAGCAGCGTCATCACCGGATAACGCCCCGAGCTGATGTCCTGCGACAGCGACTGGTAGATGCTCTTGTAGCGCGGTCCACCCGCCGCGTCTGCCGGGAGCGCCGCGCCGGGCCGGCCGCGCGCTTCCCGCTCCCCGCCGGAACTGGCAGCGCGCTCGGAAGTTCGGGTCATGAGGGAAGCCTCCTTGATTGGTTTTATAGGGTTTGTCCGGACAATAACCGATTGACAAGGCAGTCTTGCCGGATCCATTATTTGTCCGGACATTCATGTACGGACAAATTGTACGGCGGACATGAGGTCGCCGGGCAACAAATCAGTCGGTTCTTGCAGTTCTCTTCCAATATTCGGGGGTTCTCATGAGCAAGGTACTTGCAGTGCTCGCGGCAGCGGCGGTAGCAGCCGGGCTGGGCGCAAACGCACAGGCGCAGCAGAAACTGGTGGTCGCCGGTTACGGCGGATCGTTCGAAGACATCATGCGCAAGGACATCTTCCCGCCCTTCGCCAAACAGCACGGTGTCGAGCTGGATTACGTCGCCGGCAACTCCACCAACACCGTCGCGCGCCTGCAGGCGCAAAAGAGCAACCAGCAGATCGACGTCGCCATCATCGACGACGGCCCCATGTACCAGGCCATTGCGCTGGGCTTCTGCGAACCCATCAAGAACCTGCCCGCCGACGACATCTACACCACCGCGCGCTACAAGGACGACAAGGCCGTCGCCATCGGCATCGTCGCCACCGGCATCATGTACAACAAGAAGGTCTTCGACGAAAAGAAATGGGCCCCGCCTACGTCGTGGAAGGATCTGAAGGATCCCAAGTACAAGAAGCAGCTCGTCATCCCGCCGCTCAACAACACCTACGGCCTGCACACCCTCGTCGAGTATGCCCGCGAAGGCGGCGGCGGCGAAAAGAAGATCGACCCCGGTTTCACCACGTTCAAGAACGAGGTCGGTCCCAACGTCCTGGTCTATGAGCCCTCGCCCGGCAAGATGACCGAACTCTTCTCCAGCGGCCAGGCCACCATCGCGGTGTGGGGCAGCGGCCGCGTCAAGGCCTTTGCCGACACGGGCTTCCCGGTGGGCTTCGTCTATCCGCAGGAAGGCGCGTACGCGCTCCTGTCGTCCGTGTGTCCGATCGCCAAGTCCAACGCCAATCCGAAGGCGCAGGCCTTCGTCGAATACCTGGTGTCGCCCGAGGTGCAGGAGAAGCTCGCGTCCGCCTACGGCTACGGTCCGGTCAACAAGAAAGCCAAGGTGGCTGACGATCCCCGCGTGCCGCTGCCCATCGGCAAGCGCGCCGCCGATCTCATCGTGATCGACTGGGACACCGTCAACCAGAACCGGGATGACTGGAACAAGCGCTGGACGCGGGAAATCGAGCGCTGACTGCGTGTGCATAAGGGCGGCGCTGGCGCCGCCCACCGGGAGCATTCATGACCTATCTCGTGCTGGACCGCCTGAGCAAGCGCTACGGCGACACCACTGCCGTTGAAAACCTGAGCCTGTCCGTGAAGCAAGGCGAGTTCATCTCGCTGCTGGGCCCGTCCGGCTGCGGCAAGACGACCACGCTGCAGATGATCGCGGGTTTCGTCGAGCCTTCCGGCGGCAGCATCGTGCTGAATGGCAAAGACGTCAGCAAGGTACCCGCCAATAAACGCGGACTGGGCATGGTGTTCCAGAACTACGCGCTGTTCCCGCATATGACCGCGGCCGAGAACGTGTCGTTCGGCCTTGAGATGCAGCGCGTCAAGAAGGACGAGCGGCTGGCCCGCGTGGCGGATGCGCTCAAGCTCGTGGGCTTGTCGCATCTGGCCGACCGGCATCCGGCGCAGATGTCGGGCGGCCAGCAGCAGCGCGTCGCGTTGGCGCGCGCGCTGGTCATCCGGCCCAGCGTGCTGCTGCTGGACGAACCGCTCTCCAACCTGGACGCCAAGCTGCGCGAAGAAATGCAGCTTGAACTGCGCAGCATCCAGCGCACGGTCGGCACCACCACCATTCTTGTCACGCACGACCAGTCCGAAGCGCTGGCGCTGTCGGACCGCATCGTCGTCATGAACCAGGGCCGCGTCGAACAGGTGGCCGAACCTTTCGCCGCATACGAAGGCCCCGCCAGCCATTTCGTCGGCGGGTTCCTGGGCAAGGCCAACGTCTTCACTCCGCAGGCCGAGCAATACGAAGGCGAGATGCGCGCCCGCATCGGCGAGGCGCACATCGGCCTGGAAGGCGCGCCCGTGCCGCAGGGCGCGGTGATCGTGCGGCCCGAGAAGATCCTGTTCTCCGAACCCGCGGCCTGTGCGTTGCCCGGCCGCATGAAGACGCGCGTCTTTCAGGGCAATCACTGGCTGTGCCAGGTGGAAACGTCGGTTGGCGAAGTCATGGTGATCCGTCAGAACGACGGCGTGCCGGTCCCGGCGGAAGGCGAACCCGTGCATCTGCGCTGGCGCGCGCAGGACATGTGCACCGTCGATCCGGCCGCTGCGCCGCAAGGCAAAGCGTCATGACCGCGCGCACCAATCCGTGGGTGTTGAGTGCGCCGGCGCTGGTGGTGTACGCCACGTTCCTCGTCGTGCCGATGGCGCTGGTGTTCCTGATCAGCTTCTTCGACTTCCAGTTCTATGGCGGCATGCAGGCCACCTTTACCTGGAAGAACTACATCGAGATCTTCTCGGACGGCTACTACTACGAGATCTACGCGCGCACGTTCGGCGTCGCCGCCGCCGTGACGGTCGCGTGCCTGGTGCTGGGCACGGCGGAAGCGTACGTGCTGTCTCGCATGGCCAATCCGTGGAAGGGCCTGTTCCTGATGGTGGTGCTGGGGCCGCTGCTGATTTCGGTGGTGGTCCGCACGCTGGGCTGGGCGCTGCTGTTCGGCTCGACGGGTCTGATCAACAAGGCGCTGATGGGCATCGGGCTGATCTCCACGCCCATCGACCTCATGTACAGCAATCTGGGCGTGGGCATTGCGCTCACGCACGTGCTGGTGCCCTTCATGGTGATCTCGGTGTGGGCATCCCTGCAGCGGATCAACCCGGCCACCGAGGCCGCCGCGCTGTCGCTGGGCGCCAGCCAGTTCACCGTGATCCGGCGCGTGATCGTGCCGCAGGTGATGCCCGGCATCCTGTCCGGCGCGATCATGGTGTTCGCGATGGCAGCCAGCTCCTTTGCCACGCCCGCCATCATCGGCGGACGCCGCTTAAAGAACGTGGCCACCGCCGCGTACGACGAATTCCTGAACACCCTGAACTGGCCGCTGGGCGCGGCGCTTGCCGTGGTGTTGCTGGTGGCGACCGTGGTGGTGCTGCTGTCCGCCAACCGCATCATCGAGCGCCGCTACGGCGCGGTGTTCAACCAGGCCGGAGGCTGACATGCAATTTCGCAACGGCCCCATCGGCCTCGTCTTCCACACGCTGTTCATCCTCTTCATCCTGGCGCCCATCGTCATGGTGTGCGCGGTCGCGTTCACGTCCGAAGGCTTCATTTCGCTGCCCTCGGGCGGGCTGTCGCTGCGCTGGTTCCGCGCCATCCTGGACAACCCGCGCTTTGTCGACGCGTTCTGGTTCAGCCTGGGGTTGGGCACGCTGTCGGCCACGCTCGCCATTGCTCTGGCGGTGCCCAGCGCGCTGGCGATCGCGCGCAACCGTTTTCCCGGCCGCGAGGCCCTGGTGGCGTTCTTTCTGTCGCCGCTGATGATTCCGCACGTCGTGTTGGGCCTGGCGTTCCTGAAGTTCTTCACGACCGTCGACCTGGCCGGCACCTACTTCGGCTTGGTGGTGGCGCACGTGATCCTGGTCATGCCGTATGCGCTGCGGCTGGTGCTGGCGTCGGCGGCGGGCATCGACCCGGCGCTGGAACGCGCGGCGCAATCGCTGGGCGCGTCCAACTGGACGGCCTTCCGGCGCGTGGTGTTGCCATTGCTCTTGCCGGGCGTGGTGAGCGGCTGGGTGATCGCGTTCATCACCAGCTTCGATGAACTCACCATGTCGATCTTCATCGCCTCGCCGTCCAACACGACGCTGCCGGTCCGGATCTTCCTGCACATCGAAGACACCATCGACCCGCTGGTCACAGCCGTGTCGGCGGTGCTGATCTACGTGACCATCATTGCCATATTCATCCTGGACCGCGCCGTCGGCCTGGAAAAGCTGTTTGTAGGAAAGGGACGCTGATGACGGACGAGAAAGAACTGGCGCCGCGCGCACCCGCGCACCGCGGCATCTACGATGCGGCGGTGATCGGGGGCGGGTTGGTCGGATCGGCCGTGGCCTACGGGCTGCGGCGCGAGCTGGACCACGTGGCCGTGCTGGACGAGGGCGACGTGGCCTATCGGGCCTCGCGTGGGAACTTCGGGCTGGTGTGGGTGCAGAGCAAGGGCATGGGCCTGCCGCGCTACGGCGTGTGGACGATGACCTCGGCCAAGGGTTGGCCGCAGCTTGCCGCCCTGTTGCAGGAAGAGACCGGGGTCGACGTGCATCTGGAGCAGCGCGGCGGCCTGCACGCGCTCTTGAGCGACGAAGAGGTCGAGGCGCGCACGCGCTTCATGAGCACGCTGCTCGCGCAGCCCGGCATGGCGCAGTACGACTGGAAGATGCTGGATCGCGCCGAAGTCGCGGATTTGGTGCCGGGCATCGGGCCCGAGGTTCGTGGCGCGACGTGGACGCCGGTGGACGGCATTGCGAATCCGCTCAAGCTTCTGCGTGCGCTGCACATGAGTTTTGCACAGCGGGTTGTGGATTATCTGCCGCAGCGGCCGGCGCAGAACATCCGTCAGCGCGACGGGATATTTGAAATCGCCACGCCCAGCGGCACGGTGCGCGCGCACAAGGTGGTGCTCGCCTCGGGCCTGTCCAACAAGCAGCTTGGCGAGCAGGTCGGACTGGACGTGCCGGTGCGCCCGCAGCGCGGCCAGATCATCGTGCTGGAGCGCACGCGCCGCATGCTGGAAACGCCCTTGTCCACGCTGCGCCAGACCGACGAAGGCACCTGGCTGATCGGCGACTCGCAGGAAGAGGCCGGCTATGTGGACAACCTGGTGGGCCTGCCGATCCTCGGCACGCTGGCCGACCGCGCCGTCCGCACGCTGCCCGCGCTGCGCGAGGTCCGCGTGGTGCGCAGCTGGGCGGCGCTGCGCGTCATGTCCAAGGACGGCTTTCCGATCTATCAGCAGTCCGAAACGTGTCCAGGGGCCTTCGTCGCCACCTGTCACAGCGGCGTGACGCTTGCCGCCGCCCATGCGCTCAATCTGGCGCCCATGATCGCCGCCGGCATCCTGGCCGACGACATGGCGCCCTTCTCGACCCGGAGGTTTCATGTTCAAGCGGCTTGACGAGGCGCAGCGGCAGGCGCAGGGCGCGCCGGTGCGGGTAACGGTCAATGGGGCCGAGATGCTGTGCCGCCAGGGCGACAGCGTGGCGGCGGCGCTCTTTGCGGGCGGCGTGCAGGCCTGTCGCGACACGGCGGTCAACGAGGTGCCGCGCGGCCCGTATTGCATGATGGGCGTCTGCTACGACTGCCTGGTCACCATCGATGGACAAGCGAACCAGCAGGGCTGCATGACGCCCGTGCGGGAAGGAATGAAGATCGAGCGCCAGTTGGGTGCGCGCAAGGTGCAGGCATGATCGACACGACGCAATGCGATTTGCTGGTGGTGGGCGCGGGTCCGGCGGGTCTGGCGGCCGCCACGCTGGCCGCGAACCTGGGCGTGGACACCGTGCTGCTGGATGAACAGCCCGCGCCGGGCGGCCAGATCTACCGCGCCATCACCACCACGCCGGTCACCGACCGCGGCATCCTGGGCGAAGACTATTGGCACGGCGCGACGCTGGTGCCGCCGTTCCAGCAGTCCGGCGCGCGCTACGTGCCGGGCGCGACGGTGTGGGCCGTGGCCCAGCGCACGGCGCCCGAAGCAGCGGAAGGTTTCGAGGTGGCGTATTCGGTGGCGGGCGAGGCGCGCATCGTGCACGCGCGCCGGCTGCTGCTGGCCACCGGCGCGCAGGAGCGGCCATTTCCGATTCCCGGCTGGACGCTGCCGGGCGTCATCACCGCGGGCGCGGCCCAGATCCTCTTGAAGTCATCCGGCGTCGTGCCGTCCGACCGCACGGTGCTGGCCGGCTGCGGCCCGCTGCTGTATCTGGTGGCCTGGCAGTACCTGAATGCGGGCGTGAAAGTGGACGCGCTGCTGGAAACCACGCCGCCCGGCCGCATGGGGCAGGCGCTGCCCAAGGTCTGGGGCTTTTTGCGCTCGCCGTATCTGGGCAAGGGGCTGAAGCTGCTGCGCGCGGTCAAGGCCGCCGTGCCCATCGTCAAGGGCGTGACGGCGCTGGAAGCGCTGGGCGACGGCAAGCTGCAAAGCGTGCGCTACACCGCAGGCGGCGTCACCAAGACGCTGCCCGCCGATCAGCTGATGCTGCATCAGGGCGTCGTGCCCAACGTGAACCTGTCGCGCGCCGTGGGTGTGGCGCATCGCTGGAACGATGCGCTGGACTGTTGGGAGCCGGAAGTCGACGAGTGGGGCACGACGGCCGTGATCGGCATCGGCATGGCTGGTGATGGTGCGGGCATCGCCGGCGCGGTGGCGGCCGAGCACCGGGGCCGGCTGGCTGCCTTGCAGGCCGCGCATCTGCTGGGACGCATCGATGCGCGCAAGCGCGACAGCGAGGCCGCTGTACCGCGCGAGGCGCTGGCGCGTGCCGTGCGCGGCCGGGAATTCTTCGACACGCTTTACAAGGCGCCTGAAGCCTTCCGGCGCCCCACCGGCGACACCATCGTGTGCCGCTGCGAGGAGGTCACGGCCGCGCAAGTGCGCGAGACCGTCAAGCTGGGCTGCGGCGGGCCGAACCAGATGAAGGCGTTCCTGCGCTGCGGCATGGGACCGTGCCAGGGCCGTTTCTGCGGCCTGACGGTGGCCGAGATCATTGCCGAGGAACGCGGCGTGCCGACTGAGGAAGTCGGCTATTACCGGCTGCGCTTCCCGACCAAGCCGCTGACGCTGGGCGAACTGGCCTCGCTGCCGCAGACCGACGATTCGCGTCAGGCCGTGGTCCGCCTGAAGAAATGACGGGTGGACGCCATGACCGTGCAAACGCGGGCGGCTGAAGTCATCATCATCGGCGGCGGGCTGCACGGCAGCTCGGCCGCGCTGCATCTGGCGCGCGCCGGCGTGCGCGCGCTGGTCATCGAAAAGAACTACGTGGGACGCCATGCCTCCGGCGTCAACGCGGGCGGCGTGCGCACGCTGTCGCGCCATCTGGCCGAGGTGCCGCTGGCGTTGGCCTCGCGCGAGCTCTGGTATCGCATCGGCGAGCTGGTGGACGACGACTGCGGCTTCGAGCAGCACGGGCAGGTGCGTGTGGCCGAGAACGCCGCCGACGCCGAGACGCTGCGTGCGCGGCTCAAGACCATGACGGATCACGGCTACACGCACGAGCAGTGGATAAGCCGTGAAGACCTGCTGGACCTGATTCCCGCGATTGCGCCCACGGTGCAGGGCGGCTTGATCGCGCGCGAGGACGCGGCGGCCGATCCCTATCGCACCACCCTCGCCTTTCGCATGAAGGCCGCGAGCCTGGGCGCGCAGTTTCTCGAAGGCGTGCGCGTGCTCAGCGTGGCGCGGCAGGACGGCCAATGGCGTGTGGAGACGGATGCCGGCGTGTACACCGCGCCGCAGGTGCTGAACTGCGCAGGCGCGTGGGCCGACCGCATCGCCGCGCAATGGGGCGAGCCGGTGCCGCTGTTGCCGATCAGTCCCATGATGCTCGTCACGCTGCGCATGGACCACTTCCTGGATCCCGTGGTGCTGGGCACCGGCCGGGCGCTGTCGTTCAAGCAGCGCACCAACGGCACCGTGCTGATCGGGGGCGGCCGGCGCGCGTGGGTGGACCGCGATGCCGAATGGACCGAACTGGATTTCCGCTCGCTGGCCGAAGGCGCGCGCACGGTGGTCGACCTGTTCCCGCACATGCGCGAGGCGATCGTGAACCGAGGCTGGGCGGGAATCGAAGCGGCCATGCCCGACGAGATTCCCGTGATCGGGCGCAGCAGCCGGCACGAGACGGCCTTTCACGCGTTCGGATTCTCGGCGCACGGCTTCGAGCTCGGGCCCATCGTCGGCCGCATCATGGCCGACCTGATCACGACCGGCGCGACGGACATGCCGATCGCGCCATTCCGGATCGAACGTTTCTCGGATGCGGGCAAGGCATCCGGCTCATCCACCAAGGAGCAAGACCAATGAACGATATCGTGCGCAAGGAAACGAACGAGCGCCTGTCGCGCATCGTGATCCACGGCGACACCGTGTATGTGGCGGGCGTGACCTCGAATGCGGAAGGCGGCATCGCCGCGCAGACGCGCGACGTGCTGGCCAAGATCGACGGCTATCTGAAGCAGGCGAACACCGACAAGTCGCGGTTGTTGACCGTGCAGATATGGCTGAAGGACATCGAACGCGACTTTGCCGGCATGAACGCGGTGTGGGCCGAGTGGGCGCTGCCGAGTGCGATGCCCACCCGCGCCACGTGCGAGGCCAAGCTGGCCTCGCCTGATCTGCTGGTGGAGATCATCGTGACGGCCGCCGCGCGGCCGGGATACGTCAGCGGGCCGGTGTCTGAAAGCTGACCTCGCCGGGGCGGCCCGGCAGGTTCAGCGTGGCGGTGGCGGGCGGCGTGGTCGCCACCACCTTGCCGGCGCGCAGCACCATCAGGCGCGTGGCGCGCAGGCGCAAGGCCTCGACCGCGTCGCGCGCCTGCAGCAGCACCAGGTCGGCGCGCTTGCCGACCGCCAGGCCCGTCTCGTCCAGGCCAAGAATCTTGGCAGGCGTGGTGGTGACCGCTTCGAAACAGGCGCGCATCGCGTCCTGGCCCGTCATCTGGCCGACGTGCAGGCCCATGTGCGCGACTTCCAGCATGTCGCCGGAACCCAGGCTGTACCATGGGTCCATCACGCAGTCGTGGCCGAAGGCGACCGGCACGCCCGCCGCCATCAGCTCCGGCACGCGCGTCATGCCGCGGCGCTTGGGGTACGTGTCGTGGCGGCCCTGCAGCGTGATGTTGATGAGCGGATTCGCAATCGCGGACACGCCGGCTTCACGGATCAGCGGGATCAGCTTGGACACGTAGTAGTTGTCCATCGAGTGCATGGACGTCAGGTGCGAACCCGTCACGCGGCCGTGCAAACCAAGACGCTGCGTGTGGTACGCCAGCGTCTCGATGTGGCGCGACAGCGGGTCGTCGCTTTCGTCGCAGTGCATGTCCACGCGCAGGCCGCGCTCGGCGGCCAGTTCGCACAGGATGCGCACGGATTCGGCGCCGTCCTGCATGGTGCGTTCGAAGTGCGGAATGCCGCCCACCACGTCCACGCCCATGTCCAGCGCGCGCTTCAGGTTGTCCAGCGCACCGGGGGCGCGCAGCACGCCGTCCTGCGGGAAGGCAACGAGTTGCAGATCCAGGTAGGGTTTGACCTTCTCGCGCACGTGCAGCAGCGCTTCGGTCGCCAGCAGGCGCGGATCACAGACGTCCACGTGCGAGCGGATCGCCAGCAGCCCGCGCGCCACGGCCCAGTCGCAATAGGCGAGTGCGCGTTCCACCAGCGCTTCCTGCGTCAGCAACGGCTTCAGTTCGCCCCACAGCGCGATGCCTTCGAGCAGCGTACCCGACTGGTTCACGCGCGGCAGTCCGAAGGACAGCGTGGAATCCATGTGGAAGTGCGCGTCGACAAAGGGCGAGGTCACCAGCTGGCCGGCGGCGTCCACGGTCTGCGCGGCCTCGGCCTTCAGCGCCGGTTCCAGCGCGGTGATGCGTCCGTCGGCCACGCCGATGTCGATGTTCTTGCGGCCGTCGGGCAGCGTGCAGTTCTTGATGATCAGATCGAGCATGTTGTTCTCAGCGGTTTAACGTTCGCCTTTGCGATACGGTTTCATCAAGGCCTGCGGGTAGGCGGCGCGGCGCGCCATGAACACCAGGGCCAGGATGGACAGGATATAGGGCAGCATCAGGTACACCTGATACGGCAGTTCGGGCAGGCCCGGCAGCGCCGCCCCGCCCTGTTGCAGCCGCAACTGCAGCGCGTCGAAGAAGGCGAAGATCAGCGCGCCCAGCAGCGCCTTGCCCGGCCGCCACGACGCAAACACCACCAGCGCCACGCAGACCCAGCCGCGGCCGTTGACCATGTTGAAGAAGAATGCATTGAACGCGGCCAGCGTCAGGAAGCTGCCGGCCACGCCCATCAGCGCCGATCCGGCCACGATAGCGCCGATGCGCAGGCGCGTCACGGACAGGCCCTGGCCTTCGGCGGCGGCGGGGTTCTCGCCCACCATGCGCACGGCCAGCCCCACGGGCGTGCGGTTCAGCACCCACGCAAGAATAGGCACCGCGGCCAGCGCGATCAGCGTCATGGGCGTCTGCCCGGCCAGCACGGGGCCGATCAGCGGAATCCCGTCCAGGAACTTCATTTCGGCAAACGGCGTGATCGTCGGCGGCGTGGACACGCTGGGGAACGTGACGCGGTAGGCGAAGTAACTCACGCTGGTCGCAAGCAGCGTCACGCCGAGGCCCGAGACGTGCTGCGACAGGCCCAGCGGCACCGTCAGCACCGCGTGCAGCAATCCGAACACGGCGCCGGCCAGCGCGGCCGCCAGCACGCCCACGTACAGCGGCGCGCCCAGGTAGACGACCAGCCAGCCGGTGAAGGCGCCGGCCACCATGATGCCCTCGATGCCCAGGTTCAGCACTCCGGCGCGCTCGCACAGCAGCACGCCCAGCGTGCCCAATATCAGCGGCGTGGCCAGGCGCAGCACGGCCACCCAGAAGGCCGAGGAACTCATCAGATCCATCCATTCCATGGCGTGCTCCTCAAGCCTTGTTGCGGCGCAGGCGATACTGCGCGAATAGCGTCGCGACCAGCATGGCGAGCAACGAGGTGGCGACGATGACGTCGGCGATGTAGTTGGGCACGGCGATGGCGCGGCTCATGCTGTCGGCGCCCACCAGCATGCCGGCCACGAAGATGCTGGCCAGGATCACGCCCAGCGGATGCAGGCCGGCCAGCATGGCGACGACGACACCCGTGTAGCCGTAGCCCGGCGACATATCCAGCGTGACGTAGCTGGTGCGGCCCGCCACTTCGATGGCGCCGGCCAGGCCTGCCAGCGCGCCGGACAGCATGGCGGTGCCGAGCATCACGCGGTTCACCGGCAGACCCAGAAAGCGCGAGGCGTGGGCGTTGGCGCCCACCGCGCGCATCTGGAAACCGAAGACGGTATAGCGGTTCAGCAGCCAAAGGCCCAGCGCCAGGCCCGCGGCCCACAACAGGCCGGTGTGCGCACGCGTGCGTTCGATGAGCTTGCCCAGTTCCAGGTCGCCGTTCAGCGCGACCGACTGCGGCCAGCCCATCGCCATCGGATCCTTCATCGGGCCGTCCAGCATCATCGACACGAACAGCAGCACGATGAAGTTGCCCAGCAGCGTGGTCACGACCTCGTCGACGCCCAGGCGGGTTTTCAGGATGGCCGGAATCAGCAGCAGCAAGGCGCCGGCCAGCGCGGCCGCCAGCATCATGCCGCCGAACAGCACCGGCATCGGTAGATCGAAACCCGTGCCGCCGTGCAGGCCGCCGACGGCCACAGCGGCCAGCGCGCCCAGATACAGCTGGCCCTCGGCGCCGATGTTGTAGAAGCGCGCGCGGAACGCCACGGCACAGGCCAGGCCGGTCAGCATCAGCGGCGTGGCGCGGGTCAGGGTTTCGGACAGTGCGAAGCGCGTGCCGAACGCGCCTTCGAACAGCAGCGCGTAGGTGCGGCCGACGGGGGCGCCGGCCCAGGCCACCAGCAGTGTGCAGACCGCCAGCGTGAAGAGGATGGCCGCGATGGGCGCCAGCGCCAGCGCAAGGCGGCTGGGCTCGGGGCGGCGTTCCAGGATCAGTTTCATGGGATGCTCAATAGTGAAGAAAGCCGGGCGGAACGGTGCAAACCGTCATGCCCGGGTTCCTGTCATGGCCAGGCCGACGGTGGCGGGCGTCCACTCGGCCACCGGCTTGATCGCCACCAGCTTGCCGCCGCACAGCACGGCGATGCGGTCGGCCAGCGCGAAGATCTCTTCCAGGTCCTCGGACACCAGCAGCACGCCGGCGCCGCGCGCGCGGGCGGCCAGCAACTGCTCGCGCACGTAGGCCACGGCGCCGATGTCCAGGCCCCACGTCGGTTGGTCGGCCACGATGAAGCGCGGCTCGCGCGCCAGCGTGCGGCCCAGGATCAGCTTCTGCATGTTGCCGCCCGACAGGCTGCGCGTGCGCACGTCCAGCGACGCGGCGCGCACGTCGAACTGCTTGGCCAGCGACGCGGCGTAGGCCTTGCCCGCGCGGGCGCGGATCAGGCCGTGACGGGCGAAGCGCTTGTCCTTCAGGTCTTCGACGATGGCGTTTTCCCACAAGGGGCTGTCGCCGATCATGCCTTCGCCGTGGCGGTCTTCCGGGATGCGGCCCACGCGCGCGGCGGTCCAGCCGGCGGGCGTGGTGGGCGCGGCGGCGTGCTCCGGTCCCAGCCGGATCGTGCCGTCCGACGGTTGGCGCAGGCCGGTCAGCACCGACACCAGCGCCTGCTGGCCGTTGCCGGCCACGCCGGCGATGGCCACGATTTCATGCGTGTGGACCACGAGGTCCAGGCTGTCCAGGCGCGGCGCGCCGTCGCGGCTGTCGCGCACGGTGACCTGCGACAGCGTGACCACGGGGGCGGCCTGCTCGGCGGCCGTCGCGGCCTCGGCGCGCGGCATGACCACCTTGCGGCCCACCATCAGTTCGGCCAGTTCCGCGGGGTTGGTGCCCGCGGTGTCGCGTTCCGCGACCAGCTTGCCCTGCCGCAGCACCGCCACGCGGCGCGACACGGCCATCACTTCGTCCAGCTTGTGCGAAATGAAGATGACTGCCAAACCTTCGTCGACGAAGCCGCGCAGCGTCGCGAACAGATCCTGCACTTCCTGCGGCGTGAGGACCGCGGTCGGTTCGTCCAGGATCAGCACGCGGGCGCCGCGATACAGCGCCTTCAGGATCTCGACGCGCTGCTTTTCGCCGACAGACAGCGTGCCGACGCGCGCGTCCGGATCCACGCCCAGACCGAAGCGCTGGCCGAGTTCGACAAGGCGCTTGCGGGCCTGGCCGCGGCCCGAGGCCAGCTTCCAGAGCGATTCGGTGCCCACCATGATGTTGTCCAGCACGGTGAGGTTGTCGGCCAGCGTGAAGTGCTGATGCACCATGCCGACGCCCGCCGCAAGTGCGGCGTCGGGCCGGCCGGCGGGCAAGAGTTTGCCGAAGACTTCGATACTGCCGGCGTCGGCCACATAGTGGCCGAACAGGATCGACACCAGGGTCGATTTGCCGGCGCCGTTCTCGCCCAGCAAGGCCAACACTTCGCCCTGGCGCAGCGAGAGCGAGACATCGTCGTTGGCCGTGAGGGTGCCGAAGCGTTTGGTGATCCCCGTCAGTTGCAGGGCGAGAGGCGCTTGGTTCATCGTGCCGAGGACTTGGGTTCTTTGTCGTTGACCTTCACGGTGAAGCTGCCGTCCAGGATGGCTTTTTCCTTGGCCTGGACCTTGGCGATCAGGTCGGCGGGGATCTTCTGCTCGAACGTGCCCAGCGGCGCCAGCGACGAGCCCTTGTGCTTCATCAGCGAGTACTGGCCGAAGTCATCGGCCTTGAACGCGCCGGCCTTCACCTGATTGAGGGCTTCTTCGATGGTCGGGATCATGCTCCACAGCGCCGAGGCGACGACCGTCTCGGGGTACTGCGGCTGCGTGTCGATCACGTTGCCGATCGCCAGCTTGCCGCGTTCCTTGGCCGCGTCCGACACGCCAAAGCGCTCGGCGTACAGCACGTCCGCGCCCTTGTCGATCATGGCGAAGGCGGCTTCCTTGGCCTTCGGGGGATCGAACCACGAGCCGATGAAGGTCACGGTGAACTCGGCCTTCGGGTTCACTTCCTTGACGCCTTCCATGAAGGCGTTCATCAGGCGGTTCACTTCGGGGATGGGGTAGCCGCCCACCAGGCCGATCTTGCCGGTCTTGCTCATGCCGCCGGCGATCATGCCGGTCAGGTAGGCCGGTTCCTGGATGTAGTTGTCGAACACCGAGAAGTTGGGCTGCTGCGGCTTGCCCGACGAACCCATCAGGAAGGCGGTCTGCGGATAGTCCTTGGCGACCTTTCGGGCCGCGGCTTCAACCGCGAAGGCTTCACCGACGATCAGCTTGTTGCCCTGCTCGGCGTACTGGCGCAGCACGCGCTCGTAGTCGGCGTTGGTGACGTTTTCCGAGAACGTGTAGTCGATCTCGCCGCGGTCGCGCGCGGCGGACAGCGCGATGTGGATGCGCGACACCCATTGCTGCTCGACCGGCACCGTGTAGACGGCGGCGACCTTGATCTTGGCGGGCGCCTGGGCCAGGGCCGCGCCCGAGAACAACAGCGCGCCGGCAGCCGCGGCCGCCAGCTTGAGCAGGCCGCGGCGGGCGATGCCGCTAGCCGACGAAAGGGAAAGGGATTTCATGCAGGTGACTCCTACGCGAAGAAGGACAGGAAATGGAGGGATGGGGGAATGCCGCCCGCCGCACGGAGGCAGCCGCCGCCGGCAGTCGTGCCGGGCAGATCGTGCTTGAACGGGGGCGTGGGATCGGTCATCGGATGGGAGCGCCAGGCGGCGCACCCGGCCAAATGGTCGAGTTCTCAGCCTGTCCTGGCGAAGCAATATGTATGCCACGGGGCGTTCCCGCGACAAGGCGGGGAAACCTGATGGCCGGGCAGGATTATAGGCACCCTCGCCGAGAAGCGTGGCACCAGTTTGGTGCGTGGTGTCCCGATAGATGGACACCGGCGGGTCGCGCGACGCACTGCAATGGAACGCAGTGTTGCCGCGCGGACGGCAGGGTCTATGCCCCAGGCGCGAGGCCGCGCGCCTAAAATTGCGCGCATGAGCCGCGCCTGCGCCGCGCGCGGCAAGCTGGAAACCCCAATGCAAGATATTCAATTGCTGCTCGAACAGTACGGCGGGTGGCTCGTGTTCGCCAACGTCCTCATCGAGCAAGCCGGCCTGCCGGTGCCCGCCTACCCCATGATGATCGCCGCCGGCGCGCTGGCCGGCGCCGCCGGCTGGCTCGTGCCGCTGCTGGCCGCCACGGCCGCGTGCCTCATCGCCGACAGCCTGTGGTACTGGGCCGGGCGGCGCTACGGGTCGCGCCTGCTGGGCGTGGTCTGCAAGCTGTCGCTGTCGCAGGACTCGTGCATCCGCCAGACGCAGCGCCTGTACCTGCGCATCGGCGTGCGCGCGCTGCTGGTGTGCAAGTTCCTGCCGGGCGCGGGCGCCTTGTCCACCGTCATGGCCGGGCTGACCAACACGCCTTATCGCCGCTTCTTCCTCTATGACCTGGCCGGCGCGCTGATCTGGGTGGGCTCGGCCCTGCTGCTGGGCGGCCTGTTCCACAGCGTCATCAACGATGTGCTGGACATCCTGGGCACCTACGGTCCGATGGGGCTGGCAGTGCTGGCGGCCGTGCTGGCGCTCTACATCGTGGCGCGCTTTCTGCGGCGCAGGATCCTGCTGCGCAGCCTGCGCGTGATTCCGCGGCTGTCGGTCGACGAGCTGATGCAATGGCGTCAGGACGGCCGCGAGGCGCTGGTCTTCGACGTGCGGCCCGAAGCGCAGCGCGACGCGGCGCGCATCCCGGGCGCCGTGGCCGTGGACCTGAAGCAGCCGCTGCCCACGCTGGATCCCGGCGCGATCGATTCCGACATCGTGGTCTATTGCGCGTGCCCGAATGAGGTGTCGGCCGCCCTGCTCGCCTCGCGGTTGCGGGCGGCGGGCTACCGCAAGATCTGGGCGCTGCGCGGCGGCTACGAGGCGTGGGTGGAACGCGAACAGCAGGCTTGAGGCGTCCAGCGCATGATCCATCGGCCGCCGCGTGTGCGCGGCGGCGTGGCCCGGGCGCATAATGCGCGCATCGGCCCGCGCCTGACGCGGGCAGCCAACAGGAGACAGGCATGCGGTTGTTGTTCTTGGGCGCCGGCGGCACCGGCGGATACTTTGGCGGACGCGCGGCGCAAGCCGGCGCGGACGTGACGTTCCTGGTGCGCGAGCCGCGCGCCGCGCGCATCCGCGAACACGGACTGCGCATCCAGAGCCCGCTGGGCGACGCCACGCTGCATCCCAAGCTGGTCACGCAGCAGACGCTGCAGGAAAGCTATGACGTCGTCGTGCTGTCGTGCAAGGCCTACGACCTGGACAGCGCCATCGAGGCCATCCGCCCCGCCGTGGGACCGGACACCGCCGTGCTGCCCATCATGAACGGCGTGCTCCAGTACGACGTGCTGGACCGCGAATTCGAGCCGCATCGCGTGCTGGGCGGCCTGTGCCAGATCAACGCCACGCTCGGCCCCGAAGGCGAAGTGGTTCATCTGGGCAAGCATGCCAACCTGGTGTTCGGCGAGCGCGCCGGTCCCGCCCGCAGCGAGCGCTGCGTGGCGCTGGAGCAGGCGCTGGCGGGCGGCGAATACGTCAGCCGCCTCAGCGAAAACATCTACCAGGACATCTGGGAAAAGTACGTCATGCTGACGACGCTGGCCGCCGCCACCTGCCTGATGCGCGGCTCGGTGGGCGAGATCGCGTCCACCGACGACGGCGTCGACATCCTGCTGGGTCTGCTGCAGGAATCGCAAGCGGTGGCCGCAGCCTCCGGCCACACCGTGCGTCCCGAGGCGGACGCCACCGTGCGCAAGCTGCTGGCGGACCGCACCCAGCCCATGACCGCCTCCATGTTCCGCGACCTGCGCCAGGGCCTGCCCGTCGAGGCCGACCACATCGTCGGCGACATGGTCCGCCGCGCCCGCACGCTGGGCGTGGATGCCACGTATCTGCGCGTGGCCTATTCGCACCTGCAGGTCTATCTGGCGCAACGCGCCGCCCGCTGATCGCGGGGGGGCGGCCCTGTTCAAGCGGGGCCGCCGGGCGCACACTGATCGGGCGTGCCGCCGCTGCGTGCACGTCCGGGTCAAACCCCCAGCCGCGCGCTGCCTACGCCGGATTGGTGCATGGATTGCAAAAAACTCTTCTTCATTGACGGGTTTTTCGTTCGTATTTGACCGAATAGTATGGCTTTGCCTTGAGCCAGAGCTGATTTCGCCGCAATCGTGCGGCGGCTGCTCCGGCCCATTCCTCTCAGGAGCAAGACCATGAAAATCGCATTGATCGGCATTACCGGACGCGTGGGTTCGCGCGTGGCAGACGAATTGCTCAAGCGCGGCCATCAGGTGACGGGCATCGCCCGCAACCTGGCCGAGGTCAATGAGCAGCCGGGCCTGACCGTCCGCCAGGGCGATGCCACCGATCCCGAAGGCCTGACCCCGGTCCTGGCCGGCCACGACGCCGTCATCAGCGCCTCGCGCTTCGTGTCCGCCGACGCCAAGCCGCTCCTGGCCGCCGTGAAGAACGCCGGCGTGCCGCGTCTGCTCGTGGTGGGCGGCGCCGGCAGCCTGCTGGTCGCCCCGGGCAAGATGCTGATCGACACCCCTGAATTCCCCGATGCCTACAAGCCCGAGGCCCGCGCGGGCGTCGTGTTCCTGGACACGCTGCGCCAGGAAAAGGTGCTGAATTGGACGTTCCTGTCGCCCTCGGCCCTGTTCGAACCCGGCGAGCGCACCGCCACGTTCCGTGTGGGCGACGACCACCTCTTGGCCGACGAGGACGGCAAGAGCTGGATTTCGATGGAAGACTACGCGATCGCCCTGGCCGACGAGGTCGAGACGCCTCAGCATTCGCGCCGCCGTTATACCGTCGGATACTGATCCTCGGCCCCGTTTGTTTGTAAACTGGCAGGCCGCCAGCCGGCGTCATCTGAGTAGTCCTGTATGCGTATGAAGTGGAAATCGTTGGCCGCCTGCCTGCTGGTCGCCTCCAGTTGCGTGGCGGCTGCGCCGGCGCTTGCGGCCGCGCCGCAATCAAACAAGGAAATCGCCGTCGCGTTCTTCCGCATGATGTTCCAGGACCGCGACGTCGACGAGGCGGTGCGCCTGTATGTCGGCCCGAACTACACCCAGCACAATCCGTACATGCAGGACGGCGTCGGGCCGATGGTCGACTTTTTCCCGCGCTACTTCGAGCAGCATCCGCAGGCCATCGTCGAGATCAAGCGCGTCATCGCCGAGGGCGATCTCGTCATGATCCACAACCTGTGGCGCGATTCGCCGGAAGACCGCGGCCAGGCCGTGGTCGACATCTTCCGCGTCCAGGACGGCAAGATCGTCGAACATTGGGACGTGAGCCAGGAAATCCCCGAGAATCCCGCCAACAAGAACGGCATGTTCTAGGTGTCCATGATCGAACCCGTTGACCTGCCCCGCGCCTATCTCCTTCTGAACCACGGCCCGACCGTGCTGGTCACCAGCGCGCATGGCGACGCCCGCAATGTGATGGCCGCGGCCTGGGCCATGCCGCTGGACTTCAGTCCGCCCAAGATGCTGGTCGTGGTGGACAAGAACACCTGGACGCGTGAACTCATCGAAGCGTCGGGCGAGTTCGCGCTGTGCATTCCGTCGCGGGCGCAGGCGCGCGCCACGATGGTCGTGGGCTCGCAATCCGGGCGCGACGAAGACAAGTTCCAGGCCAGCGGCCTGACGACGTTTCCCGCCAGCAAGATCGGCGCGCCGCTCATCGAGGGCTGCCTGGGCTGGCTGGAATGCAAAGTCATTTCCGAACCGCACAATCAGCAGGCCTACGATCTCTTCATCGGCGAGGTCGTGGCCGCGTGGGCGGCGCCGGACGTGTTTTCCGGCAACCGCTGGCACTTTCCGGACGACGAGCGCCGGTCGGTGCACTACCTGGCCGGCGGCTCCTTCTTCGCCACCGGCGAAGCCTTCAACGTCGCCGATCCGGAGTAAGGGCCATGCGCAGTGTCTACCTGGCGGGTTTCGATGTCTTTCTGCCCGATGCCGTGGCGCACGGCGAACGGCTCAAGACCCTGTGCGCCACCTACGGTTTCGAGGGCGTGTTCCCGCTGGACAACGCCGCGCCGCCGGAACTGGCCGGGCAGGCGCTTGCAGAGTGGATCTATCGCGCGAACATCGCGCTGATCCGCCGTGCCGACATGGTGATGGCAAACCTGAATCCGTTTCGCGGCGCCGAGCCCGATTCGGGCACCGCCTTCGAAGTGGGCTATGCCATCGCCTGCGGCAAGCCCGTGTGGGGCTACACCGGCCAGGCCGGCTCGCTGATCGATCAGGTGGCGGTGGGGGCGGCGGCTGACGACGGCGCCTCGCGCATGGTCGACGCGCAGGGCCATACGGTCGAGGACTTCGGTTTGAACCTGAACCTGATGCTGGCGTGCAGCGCGCGCATTGTGACGGGCGGCCCGGCGGACTGCCTGGCCAGGATGGCGCGCGAGCGGGCCTGAGTCCGGCGGCTAGGCGCGCGCCGGCTTCGTCGTTTTGGCGGCGCTGGCCGTCCTGACCGTTTTCGCGGCCGCTTTGACTGACTTACTTGCCTTGCCCGGCGCGGCGTTTCCAGGCGCGCCCAGATACCCCATCACCGCATCGACCACCGCGCCCTCCAACTGCTTGGGCGTGAAGCCCACAGGCGGCTCCAGCGCGGCCGCGTGCACCAGCGACTCCATGATCCGCAGCACCACGTAGGTCGCCAGATCCCGATCCGCCTGCGCGATCTCCGCGCGGTGCAGTTCCAGGAGATGCCGCATGCGGCGGTGGATGTCCTGGTCCGCGCGGCTGTGCTCGTGCGGCTGGTCGAACAGCGGAAACTCCCTTTCCAGCACGCGGTGCAGCGCGGGCTCCAGCAGATGCGCGTGCAACATCGCCTGCACGATCGCCCCTACGCGCTCGCGCAGCGTGGCCGCCGGGTTGCCGTTCAGCACGTCGTCGATCACGTCCAGCATCTGGTTGTCGTGCCGGTCATGCAGCGCGGCGATCAGCGCGTTCTTGTTCGGAAAGTACTGATAGAGCGAACCCACGCTCACGCCGGCCGTTTCCGCGATCAGATTGGTGTTGGTGCCGGCATACCCATGCGTGGCCAAAACGTGAGCAGTGGCCTGAAGAATGGTGTCGACGGTTTGTTGCGATCTGAGCTGGCGCGGCGATTTCCGGGGCTGGGGAATGGCGGTCATGAATGGCAAAAGGCGAATATCAAACGTGAGCAATGGCTCATGGAATGTGCGGCAGGCGATTGCAGGCCAACGGGCCGTAGTCCGGCGGCGCCGCAGCCAGGCGGCCCCACCGCAACGCGCTGCGTCGCTTCGCGCGAATTATGCCATTCGCTCAGATACGCGATGGCCGCGCCCGCGAATGCCGCGGGCGCAACCCTGGCGGCCGCTCAGACGGTGGCCGCCATCTCCAGCACTTCGTCGTCGATCGCCTCGGCCTGGCCGTCCTTCAGCTTTTGCAGATGGTCCGCCAGTTCGGCAATGGTCAGCGCCACCAGCCCGTGCTCGGCGGCGTAGCGATCCAGCGCCGCGCCGCGCATCATCGTGCCGTCGGCATTCATCAGTTCGCACAGCACGCCCGCCGGGCGCATGCCGGCCAGCACGGCCAGATCCACCGATCCTTCGGTGTGGCCGCGGCGCGTCAGCACGCCACCAGGTTGGGCGCGCAGCGGAAACACGTGACCGGGGCTGACGATGTCATCGGGCTGCGCCGACGGCGCGATGGCGGCGCGGATCGTGGTGACGCGGTCCACGGCGGACACGCCGGTGCTCACGCCTTCACGCGCCTCGATCGACACGGTGAAGGCCGTGGCAAAGCGGCTTTGATTGCGCTGGACCATCGGCGGCAATTCCAGGCGGTCCAGCGTGTCGCCGGGCAGGCACAGGCAGACGATGCCGCTGCCGTCGCGGATGAGCTGCGCCATGACCGGCACGGTCAGCTTGTCGGCCGCGACGATCAGGTCCGCTTCGTTCTCGCGGTCAAAGTCGTCCATGAGGATGACGGGGCGGCCCAGGCGCAGATGATGCAGCGCGCGCGACAGGCGCACGGCGAAGGGCTGCGAAGCCAGGCTGGGGATGGGGGACTGCTGGGTGAAGGCAACGTTGGACATTGAAACGCTCTCGCAAAAGGATGGGGCGAAAAACGTTTCAGGGCTAATCGACAGCCGAACGCAATACGGCCAGGCAAGGCGCAAACGCGCCCGGCGCAGCCGAGTATGTGCCGGCACATCTTCTCTCATCCGGACTATGACCGTCGGCCCTGGCATCTCACCAGATCTGCTGACCCCGGCCAAAGCATGGCCGGGCGCTCGCGGGCTCGCCACATTGCATGGCATACCGCCGGTGGGGAATTGCACCCCGCCCTGAAGACGTACTGCATGTCGTGTTAACGACCGGTCGATTGTACGCCTGTCCGCAGAGCGGGGCTGAATATGCTTATTGCGGTTGTGGTCTTGGGAAATGGGGCGCCCGGCCCCGTTTTCCGTCAGGCGGCCGTGGCGGCCTTCTTCGCCTTCTTGGCAGGCAGCGCCAGCATCGTGCCACGGCAAGGCGGCGTGCCGCAGAGGCACTTGTAGCCTTCCTTCAGCGCCTTCGTGATGCGCCCGTCCAGCACCAGCCCGTAGTCGTACGACAGTTCCGTGCCGCGCGGGATGTCCTGCAGCGCGACGATGTAGACGCGCTTGCCGTGCTTGCCTTCCTGCGCCTCGCAGTTGGGCTCGCAGGAATGGTTGATCCAGCGCGCGTCGTTGCCTTCGTCGCCGCCGTCGATGACGCGGCCGGAGCTGAGCGCGAAGAAGAACGTGTGGAAGGGATCGTCCGGATTCGTGGGATGGCGGCGGTCGGCTTCCTTGGCGCTGATGCGCGCGCCGCCGTACTCGATGATGCGCGTGCCTGCGGGAATCTTGCGGGCGGCGAAGACGCCGTTGCCGTGCAGCTTGGAGCGGCGGACGGCATACCAGGGCTTGATCGGGGTGTCTTCGGTGGTCATTGAGGCTCGAGTGTGGCGGTGAGACGAAACAGAATTATATCGGCGGCTTCATTGCGCGATGACAGGCGTATAGTGACCGCCGCCTTGTCCCTTGCTTGATATTCATCATGATCGTCCGTCCGCGGCCCTCCGCGCTGGCTTTGTTCTTTGTACTGCGCGGTTCCATCATCCCGCGCATCCTCAGCAGGATCGTCGTCATCACGGTGCTCTCCTGCGTGGTGGTGTGGATGTACCACCGCCAGTTCTTCTCGCCCGCGCACCTGACCGCGGTGCCGTTTTCGCTCTTCGGCCTGGCCCTGTCCGTCTTCATGGGCTTTCGCAACAACGTCTGCTATGACCGCTGGTGGGAAGCCCGCAAGCAATGGGGCGACCTCGTCGTGCAGGCGCGCAGCCTGGCGCGCGAAAGCGCGGTGCTGCTGGCGGCCAGCACCGCCAATCCCGTGCAGGAACGGCTGGTGCGGCGCTGCATCGGTTTCGGCTACGGGCTGGCGGCGCGGCTGCGCGGGCAGGACATGGTCGAGGCCGTGCGCCCGTGGGTGCAGCAGGACGAGCTCGACACGCTGGCCGGCTGCCGCAACGTGCCCGATGCGCTGCTCATGTCCATCAACCGCGACCTGGCGACGTGCCTGCGGCGCGGTGAATTGACCGACATTCTTTATCAGGGCCTGACCCAGCGCGTGGCGCAGTGCGCCGCGATCCAGGCGGCCTGCGAGCGCATCAAGTTCACGCCCTGTCCGTTCGCCTATTCCCTGCTGCTGCATCGCACGGCGTGGCTGTTCTGCCTGCTGCTGCCCTTCGGTCTGGTGGGCACGCTGGAGTTCCTGACGCCGCTTGCGGTGACCATCGTGGCCTACACGTTCTTTGGCCTGGACGCGCTGGGCGACGAGCTGGAGGATCCCTTCGGCGCGGACGAGAACGACCTGCCGCTGTCGGCGCTGGCCCGCGTGATCGAGATCGATCTGCTCGAAGGCTTGGGCGTGCGGCCCTTGCCGGAACCGGCAGAGCCGGTGGACTACGTGCTGCGCTAAGGAAGTTGGCATGCGGGCCGTGGCGCTGGCGCCGGCCTAGGCCGCCGGCCCAGGCCCCGGCCCCGTCAGCGGCAGCTTGGTTTCCTTCAGCCGGCGCAGCACGAAGCAGGACTTGCTGTGCCGGATGCCGGGAATGCGATAGAGCTGTTCGCGCAGCAGGCGCTCGTAGTCGCGGGTGTCGCGCACGGCGATGCGGATGTAATAGTCATAATCGCCCGACACCAGAAACGCCTCCAGCACCTCGGGAATCTGCGCCAGCGCGCGGCCGAATTCGTACAGCGTCTCTTCGCTGTGGCTCTCCAGCGTTACGTGGACGATGACCGTGTCCATGAAGCCCAGGCTGGCCGGATCGATATCCACGGTGTAGCCGCGGATGACCCCGGCGCTTTCCATGCGCTTGATGCGGTTCCAGCACGGCGTGGATGACAAACCGACCGCCGCGCCGATGTCGTTCAGGCTGGCGCGCGCGTTGTCCTGCAGCACCTTCAAAATGGCCAAGTCGAACTTGTCGAGGTTCATTTTCTTTGATTCCTCCAAATCAAAGATGAATTTACTCCGTTCGCCTGTTATCCGTGGAAAAGAAGATAAAAATTCTTCGAATCTACCAATAAGATGGATAGCATGAACGATCGCCTGCACCCCACCGCCGCCGCCGCGCTTTCCGCCACCGAAACCGCCATCGAAACCGCCCCTGAAAACGGGGCGAAAATTCTGCTCGACACGCTGATTGCGCATGGTGTCGACACGGTCTTCGGGTATCCGGGCGGGGCGGTCCTGCCCTTGTACGACGCCCTGTACGCCGAGCCGCGCCTGCGCCACGTGCTGGTGCGCCACGAGCAGGCCGCCGTCCATGCCGCCGAGGGCTATGCCCGCACCACGGGCCGCACGGGCGTGGTGTTCGTGACCTCCGGCCCCGGCATGGCGAACACGACCTCGGGCCTGCTGGATGCCATGTGCGATTCGATCCCGGTGCTGTGCATCAGCGGTCAGGTGGCCACGGCGGCCATCGGCACCGACGCTTTCCAGGAATGCGACGCCATCGGCATCTCGCGTTCCGTCACCAAGTGGAACACCCAGATCCGCGCCGTGGACGACGTGGCCAGCGTGACGGCCCGAGCGTTTGAACTGACGCGCCAGGGCCGTCCCGGCCCGGTGCTGGTGGATTTTCCCAAGGATGTGCAGCTTGCCGTGCCGCGCGACAGCGATGGCCTGGACGCGCCGTCGCAGCACAAGCTGGCCGCGCTGCGCGCGCGTCGCCAGTCCGGCAAGCTGGCGGCCAAGCTGCCGCAGTCGGCCGTGCGCCGCGCCGCCGCGCTGATCGCGCAGGCCAAGCGGCCCATCTTCTACGGCGGCGGCGGCCTGGTGAACGCCGGCCCCGAGGCCTGCGAGGCGTTCACCGACCTGGTGCGCCACACCGGCGCGCCCTGCACGCTGACGCTGATGGGCCTGGGCGCCTTCCCCGCGTCCGACCCGCAGTTCGTGGGCATGCTGGGCATGCACGGCACGGTCGAGGCCAACCTCGCCATGCACAACTCGGACCTCGTCGTCTGCATCGGCGCGCGCTTTGACGACCGCATCACCGGCAAGCTGTCGGAATTCTGCCCGCACGCCCGCAAGATCCATATCGACATCGACCCCGCCTCGATCAACAAGGTCGTGCGCGTGGACGTGGCGCTGGTCGGCGACTGCCTGCCGCTGGTGCGCGCGCTGCGCGCCGAGCTGGGCGACACGCCGCTGGAGCCGGCGCGCCTGGCGCCCTGGTTCAAGCGCATCGACGCCTGGCGCGCGCAGGACTGCCTGGGCTTCACGCCCGCGCCCGACGCCATCCTGCCGCAACACCTGATGTCGCGCCTGAACGCCGCGCTGGCGGATCGCGATGCCATCGTGTCGACGGACGTGGGCCAGCATCAGATGTGGGCCGCGCAATACCTGCGCTTTGACCGGCCGAACCGCTGGCTGACGTCGGGCGGTGCAGGCACCATGGGCTACGGCGTGCCCGCCGCCATCGGCGCGCAGGTCGCGCATCCGGACAAGACCGTGGTCTGCGTCAGCGGCGACGCGTCGGTGCTGATGAACATCCAGGAACTGTCCACCGCGATGCAGCACGAGACGCCCGTGAAGGTCGTGCTGTGCAATAACGGCTACATGGGCATGGTGCGTCAATGGCAGGAACTGATCCACGGCGGCCGCTACAGCCACAGCTATAACGCGTCACTGCCGGATTTCGTGGCGCTGGCGCGGGCTTTCGGCTGGGGGGCGGCGCGGGTGGATGATCCTGCCAAGCTGGATGCGGCGCTGGCGGAGTGCCTGGCGCATGACGGTCCGTATTTTCTGGACGTGGCGGTCACGGCGCAGGAAAACTGCTTCCCGATGATGCCGGCGGGCCATGGTCACCAGAAGATGATGCTGGCCGAAGGCGTCTGGTATCAGGACGAGACGACCTGAGAACTTGCGGAAGGGGGTGTCTGCCTCACTTGCAAGGTAGGTGTCTGACACCCGCTGAGACGCTGTGGCAGGCTGTAGATCATCTCCCCAGGGTGTCAGACACCGGTGCAACACCGATGAACAAGTCGGTGTCAGACACCCATGAGACGGCCGCGCGATATGCAGAACTGCTCATGCGGGTGTCAGACACCTGGCGGCGGCTGCACGCGATCTTCCTTGCCTAGGTATCTGACCCCCGTTGATGAGTTGCGCTTCCTTAGGTGTCTGACATCCGTTGAGGCGTTGCGCTTCCCTAGGTGTCTGACACCCGCTGAGACGCTATTGCAGGCTGGAGATCATCTCTCCAGGGTGTCAGACACCGGCACCAGAACGCCTCATGACGATTTAAGACACCCGCCGTCTTCAAAACTGGATCGATAACCCGCCGTCCACCACGAGTACGTGGCCGTTCACATACGACGCAGCAGGCGAAGCCAGGAACACGGCAGCCCCCGCGATTTCCTCGGGCTCGCCCCACCGCCCCGTCGGGTTGCGTGCGGCAACGCGCGGCCCGAATTGCGGGTCCGCAACCATCTCCGCATTGGTTTCCGTGGCAAACGTCCCCGGCGCGATGGCGTTGCTGGTGATGTAGTGCGGGCCGAATTCCGCGGCCAGCGCGCGCACCATGCCGGTCAGCCCTTGCTTGGCCGCGGGATACACCGCGTCGCCCGCGCGCGCCAGTTCTCCCACCACCGACGTGATCGCGATCAGCCGCCCGCCGCCCTGGCGCATCATGCGCTCGGCCGCGAACTTGGCCAGCAGCATGCCGGCCACCAGATCCGTGTCGATCAGCTCGCGGATTTCGGCCGGGCTGGTGTCGCGCAGCGTCTTGCGATTGCGCGCGCCCACGTTGTTCACCAGGATGTCCAGGCGCTCGTGTTCGCGGTCGATGCGTTCGAAGGCCTCGGCCATCGCCGCGTCGTTGCTCACGTCAAACGGCAGCGGATGCGCGTCCAGGCCGGCGCCGGTCAGTTCGGCCACCGCCGCGTTGACCGCGTCCACATTGCGGCCGTTGATCAGCACGCGCGCACCGCAGCCGGCCAACGCCCGCGCAATACAAAAGCCCAGCCCGCGGGCCGAGCCGGTCACCAGCGCCACCTGTCCGGTCAGGTCGAAATTGCGCAGATACGGAAGTGTCTTCATCAATCGGGCCTCGCTCATTCCCGGAACTCCGGCGCCCAGTGCAAGAGCCGCCGTTCGATCCACGTCACACAATAAACCAGCGCGATGCCGACGATGGACAGCAGCGTCACTGCGGCGAACATGTCGGTGGCGTTCAGCGTCGCCAGCGCGGTGATCATCAGATAACCCATGCCCGTGGTCGAGCCCACGAACTCGGCCAGCACCACGCCGATCAGCGCGAAGCTGATGGCATTGGGCAGCGCGGCAAACGTCCACGCCGCCGCCGTCGGAATACGCACCCGCCACAGGATCTGCCGCGGCGACCCGCCCAGCGTGCGGCAGAAATCGACAAGCTCACGTTCCACGCTGCGCCCGCCCTTGTAGGTGTTGAAGAACACCAGAAAGAACACGACGAACCACGAGGTGACCACCTTGGACGCCAGCCCCAGTCCGAAGAACATGGTGATGAGCGGCACGAACGCGATCCGCGGCATGGAGTTGAACGCCACGATGAACGGGTTGAACACGTCGGCCAGAAAGCGGCTGCGGCTGAGCGTCATGCCCACCACAAAGCCGCTGCCCACGCCCACCACCAGGCCGACAAGCGTGGCCTGCAGCGTCAGCCACAGATGGGGCCAGACCGAGCGTGGCCCGGGTTGCAACCATTCCCACAGGCGCACAGCGACGCGCGAGGGCTGGCTGATGAAGAAGGGATCGAAGAGCGTGTTCTGGGCAAACCACGGGATGCGCGTCAGCGTTTCCCACGAGCCCAGGATGACGGCAAGGATCAGGACCTGCCACAAGGTGATGCGCACGCGGCGCGCGACGGCGGCGCGGCGGTCCAGGCGTAGCTGGTCCTGCAGGGTGTCGGCGGTATCAATCGAGGTCATGACGCGTATCGGTTCAGGCGGCGGCGCGGAACTGCTGGCCCAGCACGCTCCAGAGGCTTTGCACGTGGGAGACGAACTGCGGCGTTTCGCGCAGGGTGAAGACGTCGCGCGGATGCGGAATCTGGATGCGCTCGTCCAGCAGCACGCGGCTGGGCGGGCCGGACAGCACCACCACGCGATCGGACAGCAGGATGGCTTCGTCCAGATCGTGCGTGACCATCACGATGGTCTGGCCCAGCTTGCGCCAGATCTCCATCAATTCGCGATGCAGGTGCGTCTTGGTGTGCGTGTCCAGCGCGCCGAAGGGCTCGTCCAGCAGCAGGATGCGCGGCTCGACCGCCAGGCTCATCAAGAGCGCCACGCGCCGCCGCATGCCGCCGGACAACTGATGCGGAAAGGCGTCGGCGAAGGCGCTCAGGTGGCCGAGTTCCAGCAGTTCGGCGACACGCTTTGCGATGCGGTCGGCCGGCACGCCCTGAAACTTCAAACCTAGCGCCACGTTCTTCCTGACGCTGAACCACGGCAGCAGCGTGTCCTTCTGGAAGATGTAGCCCAGCGCCGGCGGCACCTGCCCATCCACCACGCGCCCGTCCACCTTGATGGTGCCCGTGGTGGGACGCAGAAAGCCCGCCATCATGTTCAGCAGCGTGCTCTTGCCGCAGCCGGACGGCCCGACGATGGACACGAATTCGCCTTCGTTGATGGTCAGGCTGACCTCGCCGACGGCGTGCGTCGTGCCCTGGCGCGACTGGTACGCCTTGCCTACCTTGTCCAGCGTGATCATCAAAGGCCCCGGGCTTTTCGCACGAAGCTCATGTTCACGCACTTGGCGTAAGGCACGGTCTTGATTTCTTCATTCGAGAACTGGCGCCCGTCGCCCATGATGGCCGTCATGCGGTTGTACGCGTCCTCGGTGATGATGTTGTCCTTCAGGAACACCGTCTCCTTGTAGACGCCCAGCGTCTTCTCGATGGCGGGGCGCGGGAAGGCGCTCAAGTAATCGTCGTAGATCACGTCCGTAATGGCGGCCGCGCTGTTGGCGGTGATGAAGTCCTGCGCCTTGACCATCGCGGTCACAAAGGCCTGCACGACCTCGGGGCGCTTCTGGATGGTGTCCTGCAGCGTCAGCGCCGCAATGCCCGGAACGTCGCCGCCCATGAACTCGTTCCACGAGGCTTCCGTGGTGGCGTCGAAGATCGGCACGCCCCAGCCTTCCTGGCGGGCCTGTTCCATCATCGACATGGTGGCCATGCTGGCGGCGACCGAGCCGGTCTTGAGCGCGCCCAGCATGGTCGCCAGGTCGCCCAGGGGGCGGATGTCGACCTTGTCGGCCACACCGGCCTTTTGCATCAGGTACAGCGCCATCAGCCACGTGCTGGACTGCGGCTGCGTCGCGCCGACGCGCTTGCCCGCCAGGTCCTTCATCGACTTGATCTTGCCGCTTTCAAAGTCTTCGCGGCGCACGATGACATTGGCATACGTCAGCTTGCGGTCAAAGCCGAACACCAGCGCGGCGGGCTTGCCCGCGATGGTCAGCGCGGGCGCGGCGGTGGCCGCCGTGGCGCCGAACACGATCTGGCCGGCGGCCAGCAGCTGGTTGGTGCGCGGGCCGCTCTGCGAATTCAGGTACTCGACCTCCAGCCCGCCTTCTCCGAAGAAGCCCTTCTTCAGCGCCACGTAGCCGGCCGCGAAAAAGGGGTCGATGCTGCCCTGGCCGTACACGACCTTGCCCAGCTTGGGCTGTGCGAAAACGACGCGCCCGTTGAGCAGGCTGATGCCGGCAAAGGCGGACGCGGCAGCCAGCACGCGGCGGCGGGTGGTGAAGTCGGAGCTACGGGTCATGTCGTCCTCGAAGTGTCTGGGTTGCAGCTGTTTGGCGTCAACAATACCCCAGCGATTGCTGCCCAACAATGGAAAACGCCCGGTTTCCCGGGCGTTCGGTCTTGCGGCTTAGCGCGGATTACGCCGCGGTCTTCTTCGGTGCGGCCTTTTTCACGGCCTTCTTGGCGGCGGTCTTGGTGGCTGTCTTAGTGGCCGTCTTGGTTGCCGTCTTGGTGGCCGCCTTCTTGGCCGGCGCCTTCTTCGCAGCCGTCTTGGCCGCCGTCTTCGTGGCAGTCTTAGTGGCCGTCTTGGCCGGCGCACGCGCACGGCCCGGCTTCTCGGGACGGGGCTCGAACTCGAATCCCACCTTGCCGTCGGGCTGACGCACCAGGAACGCCTTGAACTTGCGGTTCGTGCGGCTGGAGACAAAGCCATCGAGCAGATCGGTGCGGCCGTTGGTCAGCAGCTTTTCCATCTGCTCGCGCGAGATTTCCTGCTGCAGGATGACCTTGCCCGACCGGAAATCGCACGACTTCTCGGGACCAACCGACTTTTCGCAGACGTAGCTCATGCCGTGCTCGAACACGCGCGACTGGCATTTCGGGCAAGGCCCAACCGGCGTGTGGCCGGAGAAGTCCACCGCTTCGTTGTCGTCCTCGTCGTTCTGGCCGAAGTCGAATTCCAGTTTGTACTCATCGCTGATGCGCAGGATGGCGGCAAACGGCCGGCCCATCTTGCTGATGAAGCCTTGCAGCGGACCGATCTCGCGCTTGGCCAGCAGCTCTTCGACTTCGGGCAGTTCGAACGTGCGGCCGCCCGGGTGCTTGCCGATCGAGAAGTCGCAGGCCGTGCAGGCAAAGCGCCGGTAGTTTTCCTTGACCACCGCGCCGCACTTGGGGCACGGCGTGGTCAGCGTGGCGTAGTCGCCCGGCACCGTGTCGCGCTCGTATTCCTTGGCGCGCTTGACGATGACCTGCGTCATCTGCGCGATCTCGCGCATGAAGGCCTCGCGGCCCAGTCCGCCCTGCTCGATCTGCTTGAGCTTGTGCTCCCATTCGCCGGTGAGTTCGGGCGAGGTCAGTTCGGCCACATCCAGGCCCGACAGCAGCGTCATCAGCTGGCGCGCCTTGGCGGTGGGCACCAGATCGCGGCCTTCGCGGCGCAGGTAGCTTTCGTTGAGCAGGCCTTCGATGATGGCCGCGCGCGTGGCCGGCGTGCCCAGGCCGCGCTCGGACATGGCCTCGCGCAGTTCCTCGTCGTCCACCAGCTTGCCGGCGCCTTCCATGGCCGACAGCAGCGTGCCTTCGTTAAAGCGCGCCGGCGGCTTGGTCGACAGGCCGACGGCTTCGATGTCTTCCGTGCGCACGGTCTCGCCGTCCGCCACCGGCACCAAGTTGGCGTCTTCGCCCTGGGCTTCCTTGCCGTACACGGCCAGCCAGCCCGGATTGACCAGCACCTTGCCGTCCGTGCGGAAGCGATGCCCCTGCACTTCGGTAAGGCGCGTCGTGACGCGGTACTCCGCGGCGGGGAAGAACACCGCCAGGAAGCGCTTGAGCACCAGATCGTAGAGCTTGGCTTCGGCTTCGCTCAGATCGTGCGGGATCTGCAGCGTGGGGATGATTGCAAAGTGATCCGACACCTTCTTGTTGTCGAAGATGCGGCGGTTCGGCTTGACCCATTGCTGGCTGACGACGGTGTCGGCATGTCGCGCCAGGCCGCCCACGGCGTTGGAACCGCCCTTGGCCAGCGCGCGCATGGTTTCCTGCACCGTGCTGATGTAGTCCTCGGGCAGGTAGCGCGAATCGGTACGCGGATAGGTCAGCGCCTTGTGGCGTTCGTACAGCGTCTGCGCCAGCGCCAGCGTGGTCTTGGCCGAGAAGCCGAAGCGGCCGTTGGCCTCACGCTGCAGCGACGTCAGGTCGTACAGGGCCGGCGACATCTGGCTGGACGGCTTGGATTCCTCGGTCACGCTGCCCGGCTTCTCGCGGCAGGCGGCGACCACGCTTTGCGCGGCGGCGGCCGACCACAGGCGCGATTCGCGCTTCTCGGGATCTTTGTCGTCTTTCTTGAACTGCGGGTCGATCCAGCGGCCTTCGTACAGGCCGGCGGCCGCGACGAAGGTGGCGCGCACTTCCCAGTAGTCGCGCGGCACGAAGCGGCGGATGCGCTCTTCGCGTTCGGCCACGATGGCCAGCGTGGGCGTCTGCACACGGCCGACCGGCGTCTTGAAGAAGCCGCCGTCCTTGCTGTTGAAGGCGGTCATGGCGCGCGTGCCGTTGATGCCGACCAGCCAGTCGGCTTCGGCACGCGAGCGCGCCGCGGCTTCCAGCGGCTTCATCTGCGTATCGTCGCGCAGGTTGGCGAACGCTTCGCGGATGGCGGCCTGGGTCATCGACTGCAGCCACAGACGCTGAATCGGCTTCTTCACGCCCGCATATTGAACGATGTAGCGGAAGATCAGTTCGCCCTCACGCCCCGCGTCACAGGCGTTGATGATGGCGTCGACGTCCTTGCGCTTGGCCAGGCGGACAAGCAGCTTAAGGCGTTCGGCGGACTTCTTGTCGGTCGGGCCCAATTCGAACGCAGGCGGAATCACGGGCAGGTGCGTGAAGCTCCACTTTCCCTTGACCGGATCGTTGGGCGCGACCAAGCTGAGCAAATGGCCGATGCTGGAAGCGAGAACGTAACGTTCGCTTTCAAAATAGTCGCCCTCGCGCGCAAAGCCTCCCAAGGCGCGTGATATATCAAGGGCCACCGAGGGCTTCTCGGCAATAATCAGCGTTTTATTCATGTGTATCCAGTGGCGGTAGTCCCGCCGTATCAGCGCGGATAATAAGATCGGAGATTCGCCAGATGCAAGTCGGCACTGAAAGCAAAGCGGGATCCGAACTGCACGCTTGGCGTCAATTTTTGTCGCGAAGCACCTTGTGGCTAGGGGTTTTGCTGCTGGGCAGCGCCGCCGTTTGCTGGGTTGCTGCCAATTGGCAGGACATGACAAAAATGCAGCGCTTTGCCGGCGTGCAGGGTCTTCTGGCCGTGTGTGCGCTGGCCGCCGCGTGGTCCGGATTGCGCTTGCGCGCCCGGCCCGGCGTGCGGCGCAGCATACCTGGCGCGCTGCTGGCGCTGGCCGGCATTCTGCTCGGCGCGCTGCTCGCGCTGCTGGGCCAAACATATCAGACGGGCGCCGATACCTGGGAATTGTTCGCCTGGTGGGCAGTGCTGCTGCTGCCGTGGGCGCTTGCCGCAGGCAGCCAGGCGGTGTGGCTGCTGTGGGCGCTGGTGCTCAATCTTGCGGCCGCGCTGTGGCTGGGCGAACGCGTCTTCACCTGGCTGATGATCTTCGGCGGCCCGGGCCTGCCCAGCCTTGTCATGGCCGCCCTGAACCTGCTGTTGCTGTTTGGCTGGGAAATGGCCGGGCGCCGCTGGCGCGCCAGCACCGTCTTCGGACCGCGCATCCTGGCCGCCATCGCGATCAGCGTGCTGGTCCTGGCCCTGATGTTCGGCGATTCCATCGTCGACGGCCTGGGCACCTACAACGGCATTGCGTGGGTCGCCGCGACGTTGGGGCTTGGTCTTTACTATCAGCGCGTCCGGCGCGATCTCGTCATCCTGGCCATGCTGGCCGCCGGCGTCATCTGCGTGTCGCTGCGCGTCGTCGGCGAATGGTTGTGGCGACTGGAGCCCGGCGTGTGGGCGACGCTGCCGCTGGCCGCCTTGCTCATGGCCGAGGCCGTCGTGGCCGCGCGCTGGCTGCGTGGCCTCAGCAACGAAGCGCCAGTCCCCGTGCCCGCCGCTGACGCCGAGCCTGCTGGCGCGTCGGCCGGCAATGCCGTGGACCCCGCCGACTCCAGCGCGCCCGTCGCACAGCTGGCCCCCGCCGCCGTGCCTCGCGCCGAGCCGCCCTGGTACGTGCAGTGCCTGCTGGGCCTGTCCGCCTGGCTGGCCACTCTGCTCCTGCTGCTGTTCGTCGCGTTTTCCAATCTGATCACCACCGAAGGCGGCGCACTGGTCGCCGGGCTGGTGCTGTGCGCCGCGGGCGTGGCGGTGTTGCGCAGCGACGCCGGTCCGTTCTGGCGGCAATGCGGCACGGCGATGGCCTTCACGGGGCAGATCCTCATCATCTTCGGGCTGTCCAGTTCGACCTCGTTCGCCAGCGCCAGCTTCTTCGTGCTGCTGATGGCGGCCGCGGTCTATGCGCTGGGTCCCGATGTGATCCTGCGGTTCCTCAGTGGTCTTCTGATCGCCCTGGCCAGCGCGGCGCTGATCTGGCGCGGCCTGTCGCCCGACCTCATGCAGGAAGACCTGATGGACGCCTGGATCCGCTTCGACGCGACCCGGGCCACCTTCCTGTGGCTGCCCATCGGCGTGATCGGGGCGTGGGCCACGGCCGTCATCCTGACCGTCAGCCATCGCGTGGGCGCGCGGCGCGGCCATGCGCTGCAGCCGCTGGCGTGGGCCTTCTTGCTGTCCGTGCAGGGCATGGTCTGGCTGGCGAGCGGAATCTCCGTCATTGAATTGCCCGCCATCTGGCAGTTGGCGCCGCGAACCGCTGTGCTGATCGTCGCAGGCGCGCTGCTGCCCGTGGCTGCCGCGCTGGCCGTGCTGTGGCCGCGCCGCCGCCTGCTGACGGGCGGCGTCACCTGGGGCGTGCCGATCGGTCTGCTGCTGCTGGCGCTGTTCTGGCTGCCCAGTCCGGGCGTCGGGTTCGCCCTGACGTGGCTGCTGCTGGGGTTCGGCCTGAACCAGTCGCGCGTCATGATTTTTGGCGCGGCCAGCCTGCTGGCGTACCTGGGCGTCTATTACTACCAGTTGGAACTGCCGCTGCTGCAAAAGGCGCTGTGGCTCAGCGGCGCGGCGGTCCTGCTGTTCGTGCTGCGGGCCGCGGTGTGGCTCGTGCCGCGCCTGATGCGCACGCAGCCGCCCGCGCAGCCGCGCCCGATGCCACCGGTGTCCCCGGCCCTGCGCTGGCGCACTGCGGCGATCCTGGGCGGTCTGGCGCTGGTGCTCGCGGCGGCCAACTTTGGCATCTGGGAGCGCGAAAAGCTGTTGGCCTCGGGCAAGGTGGTCATTCTGGAGCTTGCCCCGGTCGACCCGCGCTCGCTCATGCAGGGCGACTACATGGCCCTGAATTTTGCCGCCGGGCGCGAGGTGACACGGCTGCGGCTGGGCGGTGAACGGGACGATCTGGACGGCGTGATGGGATATGAGCCCGACGGCTACGTGATGCTGACGCCGGACGCGCGCGGCGTGGCGCAGCCCGTGCGCATCCAGCCCGATGTCCATCCGCACGCCGAAACCGAAGTGCCGCTGCGCTATCGCGTGCGCGGCAATGGCGTGCGCATCGTGACCAACGCGTGGTTCTTCCCGGAAGGCGAAGCGGCGCGGTATGAAGTCGCGCGCTTCGGCGAGCTGCGCGTGGCCGACGACGGGGAAGCGCTGCTGGTGCGGATGCTGGGGGCGGATCTGCAGCCGTTGTGAACGGGTGCAGCGTTAAGCGTGCCGGGCGTTTCCGGGCGGGCATCGGTTTGACCCGGATTCGCGCGGATTCAATCTCTCGCGCAAAGCCGCCGCTCAGCCGGGAAACCGCTCGGCCCAGCGCGCGGTGGCGTCCTGCAGAAAGGTCGCGACATCCGCAGCGGGCAGCGGCGTAAATCCCAATGCCGCCCACGCGGTTTGCAGGGCCGGCATCGGTGCGCTGGTGTCGATCGCCGGTGCGCCATTCTGCTTCGACAGTTTCAAACCGCTGGCCGGGTCCAGAATCAACGGCACGTGCAGGTAGCGCAGTGGCGGCAATCCCAACAGGCGCCCCAGCACACGCTGACGCGCCGTGGAGCTGAGCAGATCGGCGCCTCGCACCACGTCAGTCACTCCCTGGGCGGCATCGTCCACCACCACGGCTAATTGATACGCCCACAGCCCGTCGGCCCGCCGCAGCGCAAAATCCCCGACTGCCTGCGCCACGTCTTGCTCCTGCGCGCCGAGCCAGCGATCCTCGAAGCGCTCCACGCCGTCGGGCACGCGCAACCGCCACGCGCGGGCCTCGCGTCCCGCCGGCAGTCCATTACGGCAGGTGCCGGGATACGGTCTTTCGCCATCGGCGCCCGGCGCGGTCTGGCCGCGCAGCGCCGAATCGGCGATTTCGCGGCGCGTGCAGCCGCAGCCATAGATCAGGCCTTGCGCTGCAAGCGCATCAAACGCGGCCTGGTAGGCCTCGTTGCGTTGGGACTGCCAGACGATCTCGCCGTCCCAGACCAGTCCCAGCGCCTGCAACTGTCCCATGATGACGTCCGCGGCGCCCGGCACCGTGCGCGGCGTGTCCACGTCCTCGATGCGCAGCAGCCAGCGCCCGCGCTGCGCGCGCGCGTCCAGCCAGCTTGCCAGCGCGGTCGCCAGCGAGCCCGCATGCAGCGGTCCGCTGGGACTTGGGGCGAAGCGGCCAACGTAATTCAAGGGAACGTGAACAAGACTTCAGCCCGCACGATCAGGCGCGGGCTGAGGGGTGGAAAAGCGTGGCGCGGGAACGCGTGCTCAATGCAGCAGGCGCCCGCCTTCTTCGTCGAGCAGCTCTTCGAGGACCAGATTGTCGATCTCGGCTTCCTGGCTCCAGAGAACCATGAGGGCAATGATCTTGATCTTGGAGAGCGGCACGGGCGTTTCCGGCGAGGCCAGGCCTCGGTCGATAACGATCTCGCGCAGGGGCGCGGGCAGCACGCCGGCCGATTCCAGAAAGGCGATGAAGCCGATGGACTCGGTGCCGAGCTGTTGGTATTCGTTATCGGTGTAGATCCGGGTTCCGGACGTGGGAGCCTGGGCCAGGTCGACGCACCGTTCGGTGGTCTCGGCAAGGCCATACAGCCAACCGAGCGCGTCGTCGATGTCCTCGTGCTCGAAACCGGCAGCGGCGAGCCGCTTGGCGAGCACATCGGCAGCAGGACAGGCCTGAGGCGTGTAGTAATTCTCGAACAGATAGACCAGGATATCGAACATATGGCGCAGTTTGTGCCTGTTTGCACAGTCGGCCCGCATATCGGCAGACCAGCAAACATGAATTTTACTTTACGCCGATTTATTTTGCCGGGCAACCGGGGAAAAGGCGGATGTTGTACTACGTCACCTTGCACGCAAGGACGCCTATTTTGCACCCAAATGCGGGCAAAATGGCTGATTCAGCAAAAAGGGGCGGTCCCGCACGGATCCGCCCCTTTTTTGCTTTCAGCGTCCTGCGTTACACGGCTTTAGGCGCGTTCTCCAGTTTCAGGCCCGCCAGCTGGCGGATGAAGACGGGGATGCAAATCACCAATCCGATGATGCCGCTGGTCAATCCCGGAATGATGGTCAACAGCGCGCCAATGGTGCACAGCCACCGCTCCCAGCTCTTCATGCCGACCAGCATGAAACGCGACAGGGCCGCCGACAGCAACACCAGGCCGACCATGCAGCCGAGCAGGGTCACGAAGAACTCGTACCAGGTGAACCCCTGCACCGAAATCAGCAGCGACGGCGAGAACACGAAGACAAACGGCACGATCAGCTTGGTGATGCCCAGCCGGAACGCCGTGTTCCCGGTCTTGAAGGGATCGCTGCCCGCCATGCCCGCCGCCGCGTATGCGGCCAGCGCCACCGGGGGCGTGATGTCCGCCAGGATGCCGAAATAGAACACGAAGAAGTGCGCCGCAATGGGCTGCACCCCCAGCTGCACCAGCGTCGGCGCCGCCACCGCCACCATGATGAGGTAGTTGGCGGTCGTGGGCACGCCGCAGCCCATCAGGATGCAGACGATGCCGGTCATCACCAGGGCTGCGACCAGCGTCAGCGACTGCATGTCCGTCATGGCCTCGGGCAGGAAGAACGCTGCGCCCGCCGCCAGCGCCTGCGACGCGGCGATCACGATGTACGAGATCTTGAATCCCACGCCCGTCAACGTCACCACGCCGATCACGATGCCCACCGTGCCGGCGGCCGCGCCGACCGCCAGCGCGTACTTCGCGCCGGTTTCAAAGGCTTCGTACAGGTCGCGCAACCGCAGCCGCGTGTACGGATTGAGGATGCCCACCACGATGCAGCCCGTGATGCCCGCGAAGGCCGCCAGGTACGGCGTGCGGCCGCTGGCCAGCATGCCGATCAGCATCGCCAGCGGAATCAGCGTGGGCCAGCGCATCTTGAACGACTGCTTGAGCTTGGGCATTTCCTCGGCGGTCAGCCCGCGCAGGCCTTCACGCTTGGCCTCGAAGTGCACCTGCATGAACATGCCGAAGAAGTACAGGAACGCCGGGAAGATGCCCGCGATCGCAATCTGCTGGTACGGAATACCCAGGAACTCGATCATCAGGAACGCGGCCGCGCCCATGATGGGCGGCGTGATCTGCCCGCCCGTGCTGCTGGCGGCTTCCACGCCCGCCGCGAAATGGCGTGGGTAGCCCACGCGGATCATCGCCGGAATGGTCAGCGACCCCACCGTCACGGCGTTGGCCACCGATGACCCCGAAATCATGCCGAACATCGCCGAGCCGAACACCGATACCTTGGCCGGTCCGCCCGCGTAACGCCCCGCCACGGTCGAGGCCACATCCAGGAACAACTGGCCCAGCCCGATGCGGGTGGCCAGCACGCCGAACAGCACGAAGTGGAATACGTAGGTCGCCACCACCCCCACCGCCACGCCGTACACGCCCTGGCTGGTCAGATACATATGGTTGACGACCTGCGACCACGTATTGCCCGCGTGCTTGAGCAACCCGGGAAAGTACGGCCCGAACATCGCGTACGCCATGAACACGATCGCAATGATCGGCAGCGGCCAGCCCATCGCGCGCCGCGTGGCTTCCAAAAGGCCGATCAGCAGGATCGAGCCCATCAGCACGTCCTGCGGCAGCGGATTGCCCACGCGGAACGCCAGGTCCTCGAAGATGTACGGGATGTACAGCACCGACAGGGCCAGCGCGATCGCAATGATCCAGTCGTACAGCGGAATGCCGCCCGGCGCATACCAGGTCGACTTGGGTTCGCGCTGGTAATGCGACTTGGAAAAGCCGAAGACCAGGAAGATCAGGCTCAGCACGAAGGCCAGGTGCACGCCACGGTGCGTCGCCTCGCGCAGCAGGCCAAAGCCGGCGGTGTAGTAATGAAAGATCGAGAGGCTGACCAGCAGGCCCGAGACGATCCACGTGGCAGTCTTGTCCAGCGGCCGGAAGCGGATTTCCGAATCGTACTTTTCCGCCAGCTTCTGGGTTTTCTCGTGATCGATTTCCATCGCGGTGATTCTCAAGATGATTCAACAAGCAGGGCCGCACAACGGCGGCCCTGCTCAGATGCGGCGCGAAAGCAATCGCCGCCGACATAAAGAACTACGACAGTTCGCCCACCCCTTCAGAGGCAAGCAATCCGCATAAAGAACCCGATCCGTCCGAGCGGGGCCGCGCGGATCCGGCTCTGCCGGTCCGCCACCGGCGCCCCTGGGGGAAGCGCCGCAGGCGCACGGGGGGGCTTATTTCAGCAAACCGATTTCTTTGTAGAACTTCTCGGCGCCGGGGTGGAACGGGATGCCCGCGCCTTTCGTCGCGTTTTCGCGGGTGATCAGCTTGCCCTTGGCGTGGCCGGCGTCCAGCGTCTTGCGCGTGGCGTCGCTGTACAGCGCCTTGGTCACCTCATACACCGTCTGCTCGGGGATCTTGGCCGACGTCACCATCTGCGCGTTCACCGAGATGGTCTTGACCTCGGGGATGTTCTGGTACGTGTTGGCGGTAATGACGTCCGGCGTGAAGAATTCCTGCTTGGCGCGCAGCGCGTCGATTTCCGGACCCACCAGCGACACGAGCTCGATGTTGCCCGTGGAGGCCAGTTCGGCGATGGCGCCGGCCGGCGCGCCGCCCACGAAGAAGAACGCGTCCAGGCCGCCGTCCTTGAGCTTGTCGCCCGCCTGGTTGGGTTTCAGGTATTCGGCCTTCACGTCCTTGTCGGTCATGCCGTACGCGCCCAGGATCAGGCGCACGTCGACCAGCGTGCCGGAGCCCGGCTCGTCCATCGACACGCGCTTGCCCTTCAGGTCGGCCACGCCCTTGATGCCGGAACCCTTGCGCGTCACCAGATGGATGCTCTCGGGATACAGCGTGGAGATCAGGCGCAGGTCCTGCGCCTTGGGCTTGCCTTCGAACGTGCCGGTGCCGCTGTAGGCCCAGAACGCCACGTCCGACTGCGTGAAGCCGGCTTCGAACGAGCCGCCCATGATGCCGTTGATGTTGGCGACCGACCCGTTCGAGGCAACCGCCGTGGCGATCAGCTTGCCGGGTTGCGACACGGCGTTGCCGATGATGCCGCCGATCGGGTAATACGTGCCCGCGGTGCCGCCCGTGCCGATGCGGAAAAACTGCTGGGCTTGTGCCGAACTGGTGGCGCCGACAGCGGCGACCGCGACGGTCAGGGCGGTGATCCAGTGCTTGAGTTTCATGCGAGCTTCTCCGGTACTTGTTGACAGGTCTGTCGGGTGACGTGGTTCGTCTTTGTCATCGCCGGCGCGGCAGCGTTGCCGCGCCGGAAATGGGCCTCCCCTTGGGGGCCGTTTTCATGATGAAATTCTGTCATGTCGCCCACTGGTAGCCAATGGTTACGGGGCTATCGTTTACCTGGGGGTGCATCGCCCGTTTGGTTATGGGTGGTCCCGCTTTGGTTATGCGCGTGTTACCTCTCAAGCAGTCAGACTACGGAGTCAACAGGATGTCCCAGGAAGTCATACGCGGCATTGCGCTGCCCCCGCCCGCGCAACCGGGCGATCCCTTGGCCCGCGTCGATACGCCCAGCCTCGTGCTGGACCTGACGCCCTTCGAGGCCAACCTGCGCGCGATGCAGGCCTGGGCCGACCGCCACGACGTCGCGCTGCGGCCGCACGCCAAGGCGCACAAGTGTCCGCAGATCGCCCTGCGACAGCTTGAGCTGGGCGCGCGCGGCATCTGCTGCCAGAAGGTCAGCGAAGCCCTGCCCTTTGTGGCCGCCGGCATCCAGGACATCCACATCAGCAACGAAGTCGTCGGTCCCGCCAAGCTGGCATTGCTGGGGCAGCTTGCGCGCGTGGCGAAGGTCAGCGTGTGCGTGGATAACGCGCACAACCTGGCGCAGGTATCGCAAGCCATGGTGCAGGCGGGCGCGCAGATCGATGTGCTGGTCGAAGTGGACGTCGGCCAGGGCCGTTGCGGCGTGTCGGACGACGCCCTTGTGCTGGCGCTGGCGCAGCAGGCGCGCGACCTGCCCGGGGTGAACTTCGCCGGCTTGCAGGCCTATCACGGGTCGGTGCAGCATTACCGCACGCGCGAAGAACGCGCCGAAGTGTGCCGGCAGGCAGCGCGCATCGCGGCGTCCTATGCGCAGTTGCTGCGCGAAAGCGGTATCGCCTGCGACACGATTACCGGGGGCGGCACCGGCAGCGCCGAATTCGATGCGGCCAGCGGCGTCTTCACCGAATTGCAGGCCGGTTCCTATGCCTTCATGGATGGGGATTACGGCGCGAACGAATGGGACGGCCCGCTAGCGTTTGAAAACAGCCTCTTCGTGCTGGCCACCGTCATGAGCAAGCCGGCGCCCGACCGCGTGATCCTGGATGCGGGGCTCAAGTCCACCACCGCGGAATGCGGCCCGCCCGCCATCTTTGGCGAACCGGGTCTCACGTACACCGCGATCAACGACGAGCACGGCGTCGTGCGTGTGGAACCGGGGGCGCAGTCGCCCGACCTGGGCGCGGTGCTGCGACTGGTGCCGTCGCACGTCGATCCAACATTCAACCTGCATGACGGGCTGGTGGTCGTGCGCGATGGCGTCGTGGAAGATATCTGGGAAATCGCCGCGCGGGGCTTTTCGCGCTAACGCCCACCGGCGTTGCGGGCAGCATTCGGCAGCCACGGTCCGTCTCAGGTCTGCGTTTTACCGTCCGAATGCCGTGCCGCGCGGCAGATATTACCGCCCGGACAGACGAAAAAAGGCCGGCGCGCCGTCAACGCGCCGACCTTTGGATGCAGGCACCTGCGCCTACTTGGCCTGGTTCTGGATCTTCTCCCCGCCCCGTTCGATGTCCTTGCCGGCACCTTCCATCGTGTTGCAACCGGCCGTTACGGCAGAGATCGCGAGCAACAGTGCAAGCCAAATACGGTGGGTCATTTTCTTCTCCTTCGGGCGTTTCATTGGACGTTGCGGGTCATGCCAACTGGCAGCCGCGATTACTTGTCCAGCAAGTCCCGTGCCTGATCCTTGGCCTCGCCTACATTGCGCTGCACCTTGCCCTCGGTTTTCTCGATTTTTCCTTCTGCCTCGGTCTTGGTGCTGCCGGTCACCTTGCCGGCCGTTTCCTTCACGGCGCCCTTCACTTCCTTGACGGTGCCCTTGATGCGGTCCTTGTCCATGTCATCGCTCCTTATCGCTCAGGTTGCGTGAAACCGCGCCGGAGAAAAACTACAAGATTCGGCTGCGGACAACCCCAATATAGGAACCGCGCCCATCCCGCGATAGAGGCGCATGCACCGGGTCAGGTGGTGCATTTTTACCGGTCGGCCGCCAGATCCGTCATCCCCAGAAACTGCCGCAACTCGGGCGTGGCCGGCGCGGTAAAGAGTTCGTCCGGCCGCCCGATCTCATGGACCCGGCCCTGGTGCATGAACACCACCCGGTCGCAGACCTCGCGCGCAAACCGCATCTCATGCGTCACCATCAACAGCGTCATGCCGTCGGCCGCCAATTCGCGCACCACCGCCAGCACCTCATTGACCAGCTCCGGATCCAGCGCCGACGTGATCTCGTCGCACAACAGCGCTAACGGCTGCATCGCCAGCGCACGCGCAATCGCCACGCGCTGCTGCTGCCCGCCCGACAATTCGTCAGGCCACGCGTCGAACTTGTGCGCCAGCCCTACCCGGGTCAGCATGGCGCGCGCCATGTCCGCGGCGTCGCGCTCGGGCACACGCTTGGCCACCATGGGCGACAGCATCACGTTGCGCCCCACCGTCAGGTGCGGAAACAGGTTGAACTGCTGAAAGATCATCCCGACCTTCAGCCGCAGCGCACGCAGCCGCAGCTCGTCATCGCCCAACTGCGCGTCCGCCACCATGATCGCGCCGCCGTCGATCTGCTCAAGCCCGTTGATGCATCGCAGCAGCGTGCTCTTGCCCGAGCCGCTCTTGCCGATGATGGCAATCACCTCGCCAGGATCGACGCGCAACGTCACGCCTTTCAGCACTTCGTTGTCGCCGAACCGCTTGCGGACGTCTTCAAGGGCGATGAGGGGCATGCAACTTCCTTTCCAGCCGAAGGCTGAGGCGCGACAGGGGCCAGCAAAGCGCGAAATAGATCAGCGCCGCGCAGGCATAGACGGTGAAGGGGCTGAAGGTGGCGTTGGTGATCACCGTGGCCGCCTTCGACAGTTCCGTGAAGCCGATGATGGACGTCAGCGCCGTGCTCTTGACGATCTGCACCGCAAAGCCGACGGTAGGCGCCACCGCAATGCGCAGCGCCTGCGGCAGCACCACGTAGCGCATCTGCTGCACGTAGCCCAGCGCCAGGCTGGCCGACGCTTCCCACTGTCCCTTCGGTATGGCCTCCACGCAGCCACGCCAGATCTCGGCCAGAAACGCGCCCGACCACAACGTCAGCGCCGCGCCCGCGGCCAGCCACGGCGGCACCTCCACGCCGATCAGCGACAGCCCGAAGAACGCCAGGAATAGCTGCATCAACAGCGGCGTGCCCTGAAAAAGTTCGATGTATGCCCAACTGATGCGCCGCATCGCGGCCACGCGCGAAGTGCGCATCATCAGCGCCAGCACGCCCATCAACGCCCCGCCCGCAAAGGCTGCAAGAGACAGAATGATCGTCCAGCGCGCCGCCAGCAGCAGGTTGCGCACGATGTCCCAGGTGGAAAATTCGATCATCGTGCCGCCTTGCGGAACAGCCGCCGCCCGGTCATACGCAGGATCTGCCGCAGCAGCACCGCCAGCGCCAGATAGATGCCGGTCGTCACGAGATACACCTCGAACGCCCGGAAATTGCGCGACTGAATGAAGTTCGCCGCAAACGTCAGGTCCTCCGCCGCGATCTGCGAGCACACCGCCGACCCAAGCATCACGATCACGATCTGCGACGACAGCGCCGGCCAGATCCGCATCAGCGCGGGCATCAGCACAACGTGCCGGAACACCTGCAGCCGCGACAGCGCAAGGCTCGCGCCCGCCTCGTACTGCCCACGCGGCGTGGCGTCAATGCCGGCGCGGATGATCTCGGTGCTGTAGGCGCCCAGGTTCAATGCCATCGCCAGGCACGCCGCCTGCATTTCTCCAAGCTGGATGCCCAGCGACGGCAGGCCGAAGAACACAAAAAACAGCTGGATCAGAAACGGCGTGTTCCGGATCAGCTCGACATACGCGCTGACCGGCGCGCGCAGCCACGTCGGGCCCTGCGTGCGCACCCAGGCGCACGCAATGCCGATCGCCACGCCCGCCACCGCGCCGAACGCAATCAGTTCGATCGTCACGCCGATGCCTTTGAGCAGCACCGGTGTGTACTCGAACACCGAGGCGAAGTCGTACTGGTAAGCCATGACGGCCGCCGCTTAGGCTACAGATCCTTAGGCAGTGCGGCGCCCAGCCATTTCTGCGAAATCGCCGACAGCGAGCCATCCTGCTTGGCGGCCGCCAGGATGTCGTTCACGCGGGCGCGCAGCTTCGGTTCGTCCTTGTTCAGGCCGATATAGCAAGGCGAGTTCTTGATCAGGAATTTTGTTTCGGGCTTCTTGGGCGGATTGCGCGCCAGGATCGCCGCGGCCACCACGTTGCCCGTCGCGATCATCGGCACCTGGCCCGACAGAAAGGCGGTGATCGTGCCGTTGTTGTCCTCGTAACGTTTGACCGTGGCGGACTCGGGCGCAATCTTGGTCAGCTCGATGTCTTCCACCGCGCCGCGCGTGACGCCAATGGTCTTGCCGGCCAAGTCGGCGGCGGAAGAAACCTTCAGTTCAGCGGGGCCGAACACGCCGTTGAAGAACGGCGCGTAGGCGTCGGAGAAGTCGATGGCCTTCTCGCGCTCGGCATTCTTGCCCATGCTGGAGATCACCAGATCCACCTTCTTGGTCTGCAGGTAGGGCACGCGGTTCGCGCTGGTGACCGGCACCAGTTCCAGCTTCACGCCCAGCTGCTTGGCGATGAGCTGCGCGGTGTCGATGTCATAGCCCAGCGGCTTCATGTCCGAGCCCACCGACCCAAACGGCGGAAAGTCCTGCGGCACCGCGATCTTGATCACGCCCGCCTTGACGATATCGTCCAGCGCGTCGGCATGCGAGACAGGGGCGGCCAGCAGGGTGGCGGCGGCGCAAAGGGACAGCAACAGGGATCTGCGTTTCATGAGGAACTCTCCAGGGCCCGCACTGCCCGGCCGGGTCAATGCGTTGCACACCAATTCGGTATACAAACGCATTCAATGCAAGTTCCATGCCATGTCTCATGTACTGGGCGCGACGCGGGGGTGGTGCATTCCTCGCCCCGTCATGGTGCGGCCGATGCGCCGCGAGCGCGCATGCCGGCACTGCTTTGGACGGTGCGCGCTGCGGGGCAGGTGTTGAATCAGAATTCCGGATGCGGCCGTCGAGATGCGGGCGTCGAGGGTCAGCCGTCGATATAGGGCGCCATCACGCCCGCGAACCACTCATGAAAAACAGCCAGCCGCCGCGACCGCTGGCGGCGGTGGGGATACAGCAGCGACACCGGCATGGACGCCGCGCGTGCGGTGGGCATGACTTCGACCAACTCTCCCGCATCCAGCAGATGCTGCACGTCGAACCGGGGAATCTGGATCAGACCCAGCCCGGCAAGGCAGCAGGCGATATAACTCTCGGCGTTGTTCACCACCACCCGGCTGCGCACCGAGTCGTGGCGGACGCTGCCATCGGCTGACGGCGACTCCCAGGGCAGCTCCCGTCCCGTCGTGGGCGACGCATACCCCACAGCCCAATGCCCGCTCGTCAGATCTTCCGGCCGCGCGGGTTCGCCGTGTTCGCTCAAGTAGGCCGGACTGGCGCAATTGATGAGCGAAACGCTGCCCAGCGGCCGCACCACCAGGCTGCTGTCGTGCAGCGCGCCGATGCGTACCGCGCAATCCACCCCTTCCTGCACCAGATCGATGGCGCGGTCGGTTGAACTGAGAACAACCTGCAGGCGCGGGTGTCGGCGAAGCAAGCCGGGCAATTGGGGCGCGATCAACCGCCGCGCCACGCGGCTCGGCACGTCGATGCTGAGCTTGCCGGACACTTGGCGATCGCTCGCCTCGAACAATTGGTCGATGTCTTCGACCTCGGCCAGCAGCGGCAACACGCGCTCCAGCAGCTGCTCGCCGTCCGCCGTCAGCCGCACCTGCCGGGTCGTGCGATGCAGCAGCCGCACGCCAAGCTGGGTTTCCAGTTGTTGGATGGCGGCGGACACGGACGCCCGGGGCGCGTCCAGCGCGTGCGCCGCCTTGATGAAACTGCCCATCTCGGCAACCTGCGCAAACACGCGGTATTGGTCGAATCGGTCCATGGCGGAATGTGGCGATGCGGTGGGACGGTGCAACGGGAAAGCGCGCACATCCCGTTGACGGGGCGCGCGCGCAGGGCATGAAAAGCATAGCCGCAATTTGGGGGGCTGATCGGGATCCGATTCGACGGGCTGATGGAGACCCAAGCCGAAAGCTTGATCGGGATCTGATTCGACGGTCTGGTGGAAACCGAACGCGAGAGCTTGATTGGCGGCCCCTGCTTGACCGCCCGATGGTGGCCTGCCCGACAACTCCCAGGCCGCGTCAGCCGCTACGCCAAATCGCCACGGCAGCCAGCGCCGCCGGCACCAGAAACACGATCGCCAGAATCGGCAATTCCTCGCGCACGCTGTAGCCCGCGTGGGTCACGCCCACCCACATGTTCACCAGCGACACCACCAGCCACACGGGGATGAACGCCTTGGCCGCCACCGCCAGCGCCGCTGCATCGCCGCCCCACAGCTTGCCGAAGAGCAGAAACACGCCCAACAGCACCGCGCCGCCTCCGATCACCATTGCCATATGCATGCCGCTCTCCCTGGTCTGCCGCCTACTTGGTCGTATAGCCGCCATTGATAAGGATGGTCTGCCCCGTGATCCACCAGCCGTCGCTCACCAGATGGCGGATGAACGGCACCACGTCCTCGATATCCGTCAGCCCCGTCTTGCTGAACGGCGACAGCGCCGCCGCGGTCTTGTGATACGCCACGGCATCGTCCCCCTCGGCCGGATAGAAAAACGGCGTATCCATCGGCCCCGGCCCCACCGCCGTCACCGAAATCCCCCGCGCCCCAAACTCCTTGGCCGCCGCACGCGTGTAATGCTCCACCGGCGCCTTCGTGCCCGCGTAGGCCGCATAGAACGGCGTGAAGGCGCCCAGCAGCGACGTCACCAGCGTGCACACCTTGCCGTTGTCGTTCACGTGCCGGCCCGCCTCGCGCAGAAAGAAAAACGCCGTCTTGGAATTTACCGCCGTCATCTCGTCGTATTCGTCCTCGCTGATCTCGGTGAAGGGCTTCTTGAGCACCTTGCCCACCGTATTGATCGCGATATCCGGCCGGCCCACCGCCGCCACCGCGTCGGCAAACAGCTTCTCCACCGCCGCTGCCGTCGTCAGGTCGCCCTGCAACGCCACCGCCTTGGCGCCCGCCGCCTGCACCGCCGCCACGGTCGCCTCGGCTTCGGCCTTCGATGCCGCACTGTTGTAATGGATCGCCACCGCGCGGGCGCCCTGCTCGGCCAGATCGCGCGCAATCAGCCCGCCCAGATTCTTCGCCCCGCCCGCAATGATCGCGACCTTGCCCTTGATTGAATGGTCCGCCATGGAAAATCTCCTTCAGGTGTCGATGGAGCTACGAGCTTAGGCAAGCGCCCGCGCCCGATAAACCACCTGAAGCTGGATGGATCATCCAGAAAAACCCCCCAATCGCGGCGCGCGGTGCGAAGGTCGAGAAGGTGTCAGACACCCAACAAGCAGCGCGGCAATTTCAAACGGATCTCACAAGGGTGTCAGACACCTGGGCAAGATCCCAGCCCCTCCACAAGAACCACGGCGGGAGGTGTCTGACACCCAGCAAACAACACGGCAGGTTCAAGCTGACCCCGCACGGGTGTCTGACACCTGGCAAGATGCCGCCGGCCTCCCAAAGAACGCCGAAATCAGACCCCAAGCCACCAACAAAAAAGCCGTCCCTAATCCAGGGACGGCTTGCAGCGACGTCAATCGAGTAACGCGCTCAATCCACCTGCGCGCCCGACTGCTTCACCGCCTTGCCCCACTTCTCGACCTCGGCCGTCATAAACGTCCCAGTCGCCTCAGGCGTCAACGGCATCGGTTCCGCGCCACGATCCCGGAAGAACTTCTGCATTTCCGGCGTATTCAACACCTGCCCGATCTGCTTGCTAAGCGAATCGGTAATCTCCGCAGGCGTCCCCTTAGGCGCCAACACCGCCGCCCAGCCAATCGCCTCAAACCCCGGATACCCCGATTCCGCCGCCGTCGGCACATTCGGCAACTGCGGCAGCCGCTTGGCCGTCGTCACCGCCAGCGCTACCGCCTTCTTGCTCTGCACGTGCGGCAAACCCGCCGTCACCGAGTCCACCATCAGCGGCACCTGATGCCCCAGAAAATCCGCCTGCGCCGGACCGCTGCCCTTGTACGGAATGTGGCGAATATCAATATCCGCCGCCGCCTTGAACATCTCGGCCGACAAATGCTGCGTGCCGCCAATCCCCGCGCTGGCATACGCCAGCTCGCCCGGATTCGCACGCGCCTGCGTCACCAACTGCTGCAGCGACGTAATCCCCGAGGCCGGCGTCGCCAGGAACATCAGCGGCACCGAGAATACCCCCGACACCGGCGCAAAGTCCTTCGTCAGGCTGTAGTTAATGGTCTTGTACAGCGTCTGATTCACCGCCGCCGCGCTACCCGCGATCACCAGCGTGTAACCATCCGGCGCCGCGCGCGTCGCCTGCTCCATCCCGATATTGCTGCCCGCACCCGCGCGGTTCTCCACCACGATCGGCTGCTTGACCGCCGCGCCCAGCTTCTCGGCCAGCGCGCGCGCAAAGATGTCGGTTGCCTGCCCCGGCGGGAACGGCACGATCAGGCGGATGGGACGGTCGGGATATTCCGCGTGGGCGGGCGTCATGGCGGCGGCCAAGGCCAGGCCGGCGGCAAGACTGGAAAGAATACGTTTCATGATTGGTCAGTAAAAAGCGACGGCGGACTGCGCGCGAGGGGCGCATCGCCTGCATAAAATAGAGCGCCCGCGCTGGCAGCCCTTATGAGGCCGGCCCGGGGCAGATCGGAGGGGTAGCGTCACGATAGCATCCCCCCGTCGGTGCTACATTTGCCTTTTCGCGCTTCCCCCCGGGGGAATCCCCCGAAATTTCCCTCATCCCCTGTCCTTACATCCCGCAGGAACCGCCATGGAATTCAGCCAGTTCAACGTCGACACCCTCATGGAGATCACCTCCCGCCCGGACCTCGTGTTCGTCAGCGGCAAGGGATCCTGGCTGGAGGATCACGCGGGCAAGCGATACCTGGACTTCGTGCAGGGCTGGGCGGTGAACACCCTGGGCCACTCCGCGCCCGAAATGCAGCGCGCGCTGGTCGAACAGTCGCAAAAGCTGATGAACCCGTCGCCGGCGTTCTACAACATCCCCTCGATCGAGCTGGCCCAGCGCCTGACCGGCGCATCGGATTTTGACCGCGTCTTCTTCGCCAACAGCGGCGGCGAAGCCAACGAAGGCGCCATCAAGCTCGCGCGCAAGTGGGGCCAGGTCAAGAAGAACGGCGCCTACAAGATCATCACCATGAACCACGGCTTCCACGGCCGCACGCTGGCAACGATGTCCGCGTCGGGCAAGCCGGGCTGGGACAAGATGTTCGCCCCGCAGGTCGAAGGCTTCCCCAAGGCCGAACTGAACGACCTGGAATCCGTGCGCAAGCTGATCGACGACAAGACCGTCGCCATCATGCTGGAACCCGTCCAAGGCGAAGGCGGCGTGCTGCCCGCCACCAAGGAATTCATGCAAGGCCTGCGCAAGCTGGCCGATGAAAACCAACTGCTGCTGATCGTCGACGAAGTCCAGACCGGCATGGGCCGCACCGGCAAGATGTTCGCCTACCAGCACTTTGGTGTCGTCCCCGACATCATGACGCTGGCCAAGGGCATCGGCGGCGGCGTGCCGCTGGCCGCCCTGCTGGCCCGCCAGGAAGTCAGCGTGTTCCAGCACGGCGACCAAGGCGGCACCTACAACGGCAATCCCCTGACCACCGCCGTCGGCGTCGCCGTCTTCGACGCGCTGGTCGCGCCGGGCTTCATGGACGCGGTCAATGCGCGTGCCAAGCAACTGTCCGAAGGCCTGCTGGCCATCTCGGCCAAGTACGGCATGAAGGGCGAACGCGGCATGGGTCTGCTGCGCGCGCTGGTGATGGATCGTGATGATGGTCCGGCGATTGTCGAGGCTGCGCGTAATCAGGCGCCGGAAGGTCTGCTGCTGAATGCGCCGCGTCCGAATTTGCTGCGCTTCATGCCCGCGCTGAATGTGACGGCTGAGGAAGTGGATTCGATGCTGAAGCAACTGGACGCGCTGATCGCTCAGGTGCGCAAGGCTTGATGAGGTTTTAGAAAGTAGTGAATGCAGGGGCCGCGATTATGCGGCCCTTGTTTTTTGGTTGATTGGATCGCGGTTGGGATTGGGTATGCGGCCGCGGGTTGAGACACGTTAAGGGAATCGAATGGACGCGAAGGAATTTGTTGGCAACTGGAATGCGCTGCGGGGTGAGCTGTTGGAGACGTTCATGGCGGCGGATGGCGGCAGTGCGGTCGCGGCCAAGGTGCGGGGGCTGGGGTTGTCGGCAGAGCAGCTTGAGGGGGTGCGTGGCATTTTGGATCTGGCGCTGCGGGACACGATGTATTCGCTGCTGCTGGGGTTGGATGGCGCGGCGAGTATTGGCGATAGCCAGGAGCAATTCACCATCGCGGGTGAGGATGGGGTGGTGATTGAGGATGTTGAAGCGGAGGCTTGGGAGTGCTTCCATGGGGACGCGGGCGTTTGCGGTTGATTCGCTCGCTACGGGGCTGGGTTTTGTGGTGGCCGTTACGGGAGTTTGAAGATGTCCAAGTCGCCTGCTGATGACGTGGTGTCGATCTATCGGGAGCATGCCGATGCGTTTGTGCGGCAGCGAGGCACGGGGCTGATCGAGCGCGCGTGGCTGGATGCGTTTCTGGCGCTGCTGCCGGGGGCGAGTCCGCGGGTGTTGGATATTGGGTGCGGGTTTGGGGTGCCGATTGCTCAGTATCTGATTGAGCGAGGCTGCCGGATCACGGGTGTGGATACGTCGGTGCCGTTATTGAATCGGGCGAAGGCGGCGTTTCCTGAGCATCGGTGGGTTGCGGCGGATATGCGGCAGATGGCGGTCGCGGGGCCGTTTGATGGGTTGATCGCTTGGCATAGCTTTTTTCATTTATCGCCAGAGGATCAGCGGGGGATGTTTGGGGAGTTCGGGCGGTTGGCTGCGCCGGGGGCGGTGTTGATGTTTACGAGTGGGACTGGGTTGGGTGAGGCGATTGGGGAGTTTGAAGGGCGGCCGCTGTATCACGGGAGTTTGGAGGGGGCGGAGTATCGGGAGTTGTTGGCGGGGGGTGGGTTTGAGGTGGTGCGGCATGTGGTGGAGGATGCCGGGTGTGGGGGGGCGACGGTGTGGGTGGCGAAGCGGATTGAGGATAAGGAAATGGTTCGCCCTGAGCGCTAAGCGAGGTCCGAGTTACGTCGGTCCGTGCATCGGAAGCGAACGAATTGAGCTGGAGAGCCAGCCGTTCCGTCGTCTGATATTGGCGGCTAAGGAGTTCACCGACGGAGAGTGGCTGGCCATAATTAGGAGTAGGGCTGCCGGGCACGACGAACCATTTCCCGGATAGTAAGGAAAGAAGGCGCTCAGACGGCTATCGGTTCATGAAAAGGAAGAGCGGAAGATGAAGAAGCGGAACTTGTATGCCGAGATCGCGGAGGGCTTTGATGCGCTCTCTCATTTGCGAAACAGTAAAACTACCTCGTTTAATGTTCCCGCCCCGGGCGCCGGCCTAGCGAAGACACAATCTAGCGCCTGGGGTTCCGAGGATACAGAGGGCGATTCTGATGCGTTTGCAGACGAAGATATCGTTGGTCGTTCTGTTCTGGAAGGGCCTATCCGTGATTTTGTGGGCGAGGCATATCATGAGGACTAAAGATCATGG
>NZ_DAMCTG010000027.1:0-22418 GCF_032113835.1 Achromobacter sp.
CCACGAATCGCCGGCTTCCACCACCACGCCATCCAGCAAAAACACCACCTCCCGCGACACGCTCGCCGCCAGCCGCAGATCATGCGTGGCCATCAGCATCGTCATGCCTTCCGCCGCCAACTGGCGCAGCACATCCACCACTTCCGCGGCCAGTCCCGGATCCAGCGCCGACGTCGGCTCGTCGCACAGCAGGACACGCGGCGCGGGCGCCAGCGCGCGGGCGATCGCCACGCGCTGCTGCTGGCCGCCGGACAGATTCGCCGGCCATGCTTCCGCCTTCTCCAGCATCCCCACCTTGCGCAGCAATTCCTCCGCCCGCGCGCGCGCACGGTCGGCGGGCCATTTCTGCACCGTCACCAATCCTTCCATCACATTGCCGATCACGGTCTGATGCGGAAAGAGCTGAAAGTTCTGGAACACCATGCCGGTCTGCTTGCGCACCGCCTGCACCTGTTCGCGCGCCAGCTTGCGGCCGGGCTCGAACTCGACCGTCTCCGGCCCGATCTCCAGCCGGCCGCGATCCGGCACTTCCAGCAGGTTCACGCAGCGCAGCAGCGTGCTCTTGCCGCTGCCCGACGGACCGATCAAGGCGGTGACGCTGCCTTCGTCGATCTGGACATCCACCTGCTTGAGCACGGGATTGCCGCCGAAGGATTTCTCGATTTTTTCAAGGCGGATCATCGGGTCTTCTCGCTAAACATCGCATGCTGGCCGAAGCGCCGTTCCAGCCGCACTTGCGCCGCGGACAGGACGGAGCTGAACGCCAGATAGATCAGCGCGGCCTCTGTATAAAGAATCAACGGCTCGTACGTGACGGCCGCGATGCGCTGGGCGGCCTGGAAGATTTCCGGCACCGTCAGCACCGCCGCGAGCGACGTGTCCTTGACCAGCGCGATGAACGAATTGGACAGCGGCGGCACGGCCACGCGGGCCGCCTGCGGCAGGATCGTGCGGCGCAGCGCCTGGCCGCGCGTCATGCTGAGCGAATAGGCCGCTTCCCACTGCCCCTTGGTGATCGACTCGATCGCGCCGCGGATCACTTCGGAGTTGTACGCGCCGACATTCAGCGTGAAGCCGATCAGCGCGGCGGGCAAGGGGTCCAGCACGATGCCCACGCTGGGCAGGCCGTAGAAGATCACGAACAGCTGCACCAGCAGCGGCGTGCCGCGGATGAGCCAGACGTAGAAGCGCACCACCGCCACCAGCGGCGCGGGGCCGAAGAGACGGATCAGCGCCACAACGAACGCCAGCGCCAGGCCCAGCGCAAACGACATCAACGTCAGCGGAACCGTGAAGACCAGCCCCGCGTGCAGCAGCGGCCAGAACGAGTCCGCCATCAGCTGCACCCAGGCCGGCACCGACCATTCGCCTATTTTTGCCAGCAGCCAGTCGGGCAGGACGGCGTGCAGCCAGGGGGGCAGCGTCATGGGCGCTCCAGTTGTTTATTGCGCGGACAGGTCCGTGCCGAAGTATTTGACCGAGATGGTCTTGTACGTGCCGTCCGCCTTGATGTCGGCCAACGCCTTGTTGATGGCGGCCTGCAGTTCGGGATTGTTCTTGCGGATCAGGACGCCCGAATTGCTGAATTCCGCCGTCTTGTCGGTGGCGGCGATCTTCACGCGGGCGTTGGGCTTCTGCTTCTTGAAGTCCAGGAACGACAGGTTGTCGTTGACGGTGGCTTCGACGCGGCCGGAGGTCAGCAGGTCGATGGCTTCATTGAAGCCCTGCACGGCGACCACTTCCGCGCCATGGTTCTGCGCCAGCTTGCCGAAGTTGCTGGTCAGCGTGTTGGCGGATTTCTTGCCCTTCAGGTCCGCGAAGGATTTGATGCTGGTGTTGTCGTCGCGCACGATCAGCACGGCGGCGGACGAGATGTAGGGATCGGAGAAGTCGTACTTGGCGCGGCGCGCATCCGTGATGCCCACCTGGTTGATGACGGCGTCGTAGCGCTTGGCGTCCAGGCCGGCGATCAGGCCGTCCCACTTGCCTTCGACGAATTGCGCCTTCACGCCCAGGCGCTCGGCGATCGCGCGGCCAATGTCCACGTCAAAGCCGGTAAGCTTGCCCGATGCGTCGTGGAAGGTGAAAGGCGCGTAGGTGCCTTCGGTGCCGATCTTGAAGACGCCCGCAGATTTGATCTGGTCCAGTTCGGACTGGGCATGGGCGGTGGACAGGGCGGCGACCTGCACGAGGCCGGCGATGAAAAGCGTACGGAAGAGTTTCATGACAATGCTCCACGGATGATCATTGTGGAGAGCATGTGGGCCTGCAATGCCCTCCGGCGTAGCGGCACTCTAACAACCGGCCTATTTTTCCACAAAGCATATGGAATAGTAAAAATATAGCCACAAGTCATATAGCGGTATCGAACGCCCGGGGCACGAAAGCCCGGCGCAGTCGGACCGGGATCCTTCAGGCATTACCTCGATGGAGACGGGTGTGGAACAGCAATGGAACAGGCGTGCGTTCATGATGGCGGCGGCGGGCGCGGCAGCGGTGGGAACGATGCCCGCACAGGGCGCCAGCGGCGCAGGGCCGATCCCGGGCGGCGGCAGCATCACCGACGTGGCGGGCCTGCGGGTGGGGCATTACACCGAGACGCGCCGGCCCACCGGCTGCACGGTCATCATTGCCGAGGCCGGCGCGACGGGCGGCGTGGACGTGCGCGGCGCGGCGCCAGGCACGCGCGAGACCGATCTGCTCAACCCGATCAACATGGTCGACAAGGTGCACGCGGTGGTGCTGACCGGCGGCAGCGCGTTCGGCCTGGACGCGGCCTCGGGCGTGATGCGCTATCTGGAAGAAAAGAAGATCGGCTTTGACGTGGGCGTGGCTTTCGTGCCGATCGTCCCGTGCGCGGTGCTGTTCGACCTGGGCGTGGGCGATGCGTCGGTGCGGCCCGATGCCGCTGCCGGTTACCAGGCCTGCCGGTCGGCCACCGCCGACGCGCCGCAGGAAGGCAACGTGGGCGCGGGAGCCGGGGCGACGGTCGGCAAGCTGTATGGCCCCAAGCGCGCCATGAAGGGCGGCATCGGCAGCGCGTCCATGACGGTGGCCGGCGTCACGGTGGGCGCCATCGTCGCGGTCAACGCCGTGGGCGACGTGCTGGACCCGGCCACCGGGCGCATCCTGGCTGGCGCTCGCACCGAAGACGGCAAGATGCTGTTCGACACCCGTGCGGCCATCCTGGCGGGCGATCTGCCCAAGTCCATGCGCGCGGGCGCGGCCACCACCATCGGCGCCGTCGCCACGGACGCCCGGATCACCAAGGCCGAAGCCCAGAAAATCGCCGGCATGGCGCACGATGGCCTGGCGCGCACGATCAACCCCATCCACACGATGCTCGACGGCGACACGATCTTCGCGCTGGGCACGGGGGCGTCGGGCAAGTCCGCCAACGTGATGCTGCTGGGCGTCATGGCTGCCGAGGTCATGGCGATCGCGGTGCAGCGCGCGATCCTGTCCGCGCGCGCCATCGACGGCTATCCCGCCGCGGTGGATTTCGTGGGCTGACGCCGCTGACCCGCGCCTGTCACACAAGCCCGCCATGATGACAGGCATCGGCACCTCGCCGGCGCGGGGGGCGCACATGCAGGAAGGCGAACGACTCAATGGCGTGACGCATCTGGCCGGGCTGGCGCTGGCGGTGCTGGCTTCCGGCGCCTTGATCACGCGCGCGGCCGAGCTGCGCGTGGACACGCGGCAGATCGTCAGTTGCGCGGTGTTTGCGGCGTCGATGATCGCGGTGTATGCGTCGTCATCGCTGTTCCACTGCTCGCAAGGGCGCCGCAAGGCGATGTGGGCCAAGGCGGACCACTACGCCATCTACTTGCTGATTGCCGGCACCTACACGCCGCTGGCGTTCGGCCCCGTTGACCATCGTTGGGCCGCCGCGATGGGGGTGGCGATCTGGCTGCTGGCGTTCGTGGGCATCAGCCGCGAACTCTGGTGGGCGCGCAACGCGCCGCCCGCCTTGCCGCTATATCTGGTCATGGGATGGCTGGGCGTGGCCTTTGCCGCGCCGATTGCGGGCGCGCTGTCGACGGCGGGGCTGACGTGGCTGCTGGCGGGCGCCGCCATCTACACCACCGGCACGCTGTTCTATGCCAACGACAAACGCTGGCGCCATGCGCACGGCATCTGGCATCTGTTCGTCATGGGCGGCACGGCCTGCCATTTCGTGACGGTCTTTGGCTTTCTGGAGCACGCGCCGGCCTAGCGCGCCCCGCGTCACGCGCGGGGCCTGGCCACCTCAGCGCCAGGCCGCCAGCGGCAGCATGCCTTCGCGGTCCTTCACTTTGCGCATGACGATATGCGAACAGAGATCGCGCACGCCCGGGATCTTGCTGAGCTTGTCCTCGACAAAATTCGAAAACGCCGACAGGTTGCGCGTGCGGACGGTCAGGATGTAGTTGGACGCGCCGGTGACGATGGCGGCCTCGGTGATCTCATCGTGCAGCGCGATGCCCGCCAGGAACGCCTCGTGCCATCCCGCGCGCGACTGATCCAGCGACACATGCACGATGGCTTCCAGCTCGAAACCCAGTTTCTCTGCGTCCAGCAGCGCGCGGTAGCCGCGGATGAGCCCGGCTTCTTCCAGCGCGCGCACGCGGCGCAGGCAGGCGGATGGCGACAGCGCCACCTGTTCGGCCAGGTCCTGGTTGCTGAGGTGGCCGTCTTCCTGCAGGCGGGCGAGAATGCGCTGGTCTATGACGTCGATCTGCATGGCGCAATCCAGTTCGAAAAAATGATGGTGGATGCAATTTAATGCGGAAAACGCGGGTAAGTCACGACGGGATTTGCAATTTTTCGGACCGACGGCGCTGATAGCATGTATCCAGAAATTTGCTGAAGGAACGGAACATGAACACTCGTGAAGCCTGCGTCAACGCCGACCGCCAGGATCCCCTGGCCCACGTGAAAGAACAATTCGACCTGCCGCCCGGCGTGCTCTACCTGGACGGCAATTCGCTGGGCGTGCTGCCCAAGACCGCCGCGGCACGCGCCGCGCAGGTCATCACCGAAGAATGGGGCACGGGCCTTATCCGCAGCTGGAACACCGCAGGCTGGTTCGACCTGCCCGCGCGTCTGGGCGACAAGCTGGGCAGCCTGCTGGGCGCGCGCGAAGGCGAACTGGTCGTCACCGACACCACGTCGCTCAACATCTTCAAGGCGCTGGCCGCCGCGCTGCGCATCCAGCAGCACAAGCACCCCGCGCGCCGCGTTATCCTGTCCGAGCGCGACAACTTTCCCACCGACCTCTACATGATCCAGGGCATGATCGACCTGCTGCAGCAGGGCTACGAAATGCGCCTGATCGACGACGAGCTTCCGCTGGACCAGGCGCTGGACGACTCCGTTGCCGTCATGCTTCTGTCTCATGTCAATTACCGCAGCGGCCAGATGCACGACATGGCCGCCGTCACGGCCCAGGCGCACGAACACGGCGTGCTGGCCATCTGGGATCTGGCGCACGCCGCCGGCGCGGTGCCTGTGGACCTGAATGGCGCCAATGCCGACTTCGCCGTGGGCTGCACCTACAAGTATCTGAACGGGGGCCCCGGTTCGCCCGCCTTCATCTGGGTGGCCCCGCGTCACACCAAGGATTTCTGGCAGCCGCTGTCCGGCTGGTGGGGTCACAGCCGTCCGTTCGACATGGCCGTGGCCTACGAGCCCGCGGGCGGCATCCGCCGCTACCTGTGCGGCACCCAGCCCATCGTGTCGCTGTCGATGGTCGAGTGCGGCCTCGATGTCGCGCATGCCGCCGGCATGGACGAAGTGCGCAAGAAGTCGCTGGCGCTGAGCGACCTGTTCATCCAGCTGGTCGAATCGCGTTGCGCCGGCCATCCGCTGACGCTGGTGACGCCGCGCACGCACGCCGATCGCGGCAGCCACGTCAGCTTCCGCCATCCCAACGGCTTCGAGGTCATGCAGGCGCTGATCGCGCGCGGCGTGATCGGCGATTACCGCGAGCCCGAAGTCCTGCGCTTCGGCCTGACGCCGCTGTATTTCGGCTACGCCGACGTCTGGGACGCTGTGGACATCCTGAAGGACGTGCTGGACACGCGCGGGTGGGACAAGCCCGAGTTCAAGCAGCGTTCTGCCGTGACCTGATCCCTGTATCAGACCTAGTCGCGCCGGCCCCGGGGGCCGTACGTCAAACAAAAAGCGCAGTACAGGAGGAGACAATGCAACAACAGAAAGGGTTCGGCCAGATTGCCGAACGCGAACAGGGGCTCAAGCGCCGGCTGACGCCCGGCCAGATGAGCATGATCGCCATCGGCGGGGCCATCGGCACGGGCCTGTTCCTGGGCAGTAAATTCGCCATCGGCTTTGCCGGACCCAGCGTGCTCATCAGCTACGCCATCGGCGGCCTGATCACGCTGCTGCTCATGGCCTGCCTGGCCGAAATGACCGTGGCGCATTCCACATCCGGCTCGTTCGGCGCGTACGCCGAACACTACATCAGCCCGCTTACGGGCTTTCTTGTGCGCTATGCGTATTGGTCCTGCGTGGTGCTTGCGGTGGGCACGGAAGTCACGGCGGTGGCCAAGTACATGGCCTTCTGGTTTCCCGGCGTACCGGGATGGCTATGGGTGTGTATCTTTTCCGCGGCCCTCATCCTGATCAATGCGCTGAGCGTCAAGGCGTTCGGCACGATCGAATACTGGTTCTCGACCATCAAGATCAGCGCCATTGTCGGATTCATCTTCCTGGGCGCCTACGTGGTCTGGGGCAATCCGCAGTACGGCGCGGCGAACTACACCGCGCATGGCGGATTCTTCCCGAATGGCATGTGGGGCATGTGGATCGCGGTCGTGATCTCGATCTTCAGCTACCTGAGCGTCGAGATGATTGCCGTGGCGGCGGGCGAAGCCGAGGATCCCGAGCGCGCCGTCAAGCAGGCGTTTCGCGCCACCATCGTCCGGCTCGTCGTTTTCTATCTGCTGACGCTGGCGCTGATCCTGGCCATCGTGCCATGGAACGAAGCCGGCAAGGGCGACAGTCCCTTCGTGCAGGTCATGCTGGTGCTTGATATTCCGGGCGCGGCCGGCGTCATCAACTTCATCGTGCTGGTGGCCGCGCTGTCCGCCATGAACAGCCAGCTCTACATCACCACGCGCATGATGTTCAGCCTGTCGCGTGCGGGCCACGCGCCGTCGGCGATGGGACGGCTGTCCAGCAATGGCACGCCGCTGAACGCGCTGCTGCTGTCCACCAGCGGCATTGCCATCGCCACGGTGCTGAACGTGCTGTATCCCGAGACGGCCTTCACCCTGATGATGGCCATCTCGATGTTCGGCGCGCTGTTCACCTGGATGATGATCTTCGTGACGCATTATTTTTTCCGCCGCCGCTGGGTGCGCGAAGGCGGCGCGAAGCTGTCGTTCCGCATGCCGGGCTTTCCGGTGCTGACGCTGCTGGGCGCGGGCGTGATGTTGGCAATTTTGCTGACCACGTACTTCACCAGCGTCTTCAAGCTGACGCTGGTGTTTGGCGTGCCGTTTCTGCTGTTGCTGGTGGCGGCGTACTACCTGCTGTTCAAGAAGCGCGGCGAAGCGGTCGCCATGAACGCGCGCCGGCAGCGTGCGTAACGCTTGATCCGCGGCCGCGCCATTTGGCGCGGCCGCTTGTTTTCAGACGGCGGCGACGGCGCGCTCCGTCCGCGGCGCGGCCGGCGCCGGCGCAGGCGCGGGGGCAAACACGCGCAGTCGATGGCCGTCGGGATCCAGGGCGACAAACGTGCGGCCAAAGTCCATGTCGGTGGGCGCCTGCAGGATGGGCAGGCCGCGCAGGCTCCAGTCCACATGACGCTGGTTTACGGCGTCGGCGTCGGTCACGGTGAACGCCAGTTCCGACGCCCCGCCGCGTCCGGCCGCCGCCGGCGCCACCGTGTAGCGCGACCACAGGCCCAGCATCAGCCCCGAGTCCAGCGCAAACAGCGCAAACGTGGGCGACGATTCGACGGGCGGACGCTGCAGCAGGGCGCTGTAGAACGCGGCGCTGGCCTGCGGTTTTTCCACATACAGAATGACGAAATTGGTGTCTGACATGATGCGCTCCGGGTGATGGACGCGCTCATGATAGGCAGGGGTACTGTCAGTTTTTGGCAGTAGTCAACGTCAGTCCTTGCGCGCCTCGTGGTCGAGCGCGCGCCACTCCTTGAGCAGGATGTGCCGCCGTTTCGGATACCTGGCGCCGACGGCCAGCGTCGCGATGCGGTCGGTACGGAAATGCCGGAAGTCGCCGCGCAATTCACACCAGGCCATCACCAGGCGCACGCTGTCGAAAAAGCCCAGGGCGAACGGCCAGATGACGCGGGTGGAATCAGACCCCTTGTCATCGCGGTAGGTGATCTCCAGCTTCTGTTCGCCGCGGATGGCCTGGCGGATAAGCGCCACGTCGACGCGGTCCGTCACGGCCACGGCGCTGGGGGCAACCAGCAGCGGAATGGCGTCGAGTTCGTCGCGCAGTTCCTGCGGCAGCACCGCGCCGATCTTGGCCAGCGCATTGCGGGCGGCCAGCCCCAGGCGCTCGTCCGAGCGGCGGGCCACCCAGCGCGTGCCCAGCACCAGCGCCTCGATTTCTTCGGTGCTGAACATCAGCGGCGGCAGCATGAAGCCGGGCCGCAGCACGTAGCCCACGCCCGGTTCCCCCTCGATCTCCGCGCCCTGGCATTGCAGTGTGGCGATGTCGCGATACAGCGTGCGCAGGCTGATGCCCATCTCGGCCGCAAGCCGATGGCCGCTGACGGGCAGGCGATGGCGGCGCAGGGTCTGGAGCAGATCCAGGAGACGTTCGGTGCGGGACATGGCCTTCGCTACCCCAGAAACATGACCGCCACGATGGCGATGCCGAGCAGCAGGTTCACGCCGACCCAGCGCCGGATGCCGGCCATCGCCTGGCCGCCCGCGGGCCAATCGGAGGCAGCCACGGCCGCAGCCAGCCGCTTGAACAGCGCGAACCGGATGTGGCCGAAGATGGCCATCATGACGATGCCGCCGCTGGCCATCAGCGTCCAGTTCCGGGGCATGAAGAACGAGCCGCCCGTCTGCGCGGCCTGGCTGGCCGACGAGCCGATCATCCAGGCGCCGGTCACCAGAATCAGCACGATGGCCGCCAGCACGGCATTCAAAAACGGTCCCAGCACCGAGGCCAAGAGCGGCAACCGCACGGGGGGTTCCAGTTTCGCGGCCGCCGGCCGCAGAAAACAGTGGGCGAACAGCATGCCGCCCACCCAGAGGATCACGGCCATGACGTGGAGAAATTGCAGGACGGCGTAGAGCATGGGATCAGCCTGTGGAAAGCGCCGCCGCGGGAGGCGGCGGACGTCGTACGGATGATATCTCCGCAATCAAGACGCGCGGACTTGACCAAAATCATGGTTTTGCATTTAGAATGAGAACGATTGCTATTTGTAGTTATGAATTTTCAGTTGTGTTTCTGTAGTTGAGAGTCAGGGAGCCGTCCGTGCCGAATTCCGTGCTCGCCTCGGGCGACGCCGTCAACATGCTGTATCGCACCCATCACGGATGGCTGCACGGCTGGCTCCGCGCCAAGCTGGGCAACAGCTTCGATGCCGCCGATCTTGCGCAGGACACCTTCGTGCGCGTGCTGCGGCACCGGCACGAACTGGACGCGTTGCGCGAGCCGCGCGCCTACCTGACCACCATCGCCAAGCGCCTGCTGCTGAACCACCACCGCCGCCGCTCTGTCGAGCAGGCCTACATGGAAGCGCTGGCATTGATGCCCGAGGCGCTTGCCCCTTCCCCGGAACACCGCCTCATCATCCTGGAGACGCTGCAGGAAATCGAGGAAATGCTGGCCGGCCTTTCGCTTCCTGCCCGCCAGGCGTTCCTGATGGCGCAACTGGAAGGCCTGAGCCATGGCGAGATCGCCGACAAGCTCAACGTGTCGCTGCGCACCGTGCACCGCTACATCACCAAGGGATACGAGCAATGCATCATGGCGGTGATGTGATCGCGCCAGCCGAACCGGCAGCCGAACTGCCCGCCGTTGAGCGCAACGTCGCGCGCGAGGCGGCGCGCTGGCTGATGCGGCTGAGCTCGGGCCGGGCCACTGATGCCGACGTTCACGCCTGCGACCAATGGCGCGCCAGCAAGGCCGAGCACGAGCATGCCTGGCAGCGGGCGCAGCGTGTGAATGCGCGTTTCGGCCTCATTCCGTCGGCGCTGGGCATGGCGACGTTGAATCGGCCGGACCTCAAGAGCCGCCGCGCCGCGCTGAAGACGCTGGTTGCCTTGATCGTGGCCGGGCCGGTTGGCTGGGCCGCATGGCGGGCCGATCCCCTGGACTGGACCGCCGATTACCGCAGCGCCGCCGGCGAGCGGCGCGACGTGATGCTGGCCGATGGTTCCACGCTGCACCTGAATACCTCCAGCGCCGTCGACGTGCTGTTCGATGATGCGACGCGCCTGCTGCGCCTGCGCGCCGGCGAGATCGCCGTCCATGCGGTGGCGGACCCCGCCAGCCATCCGCGTCCCTTCATCGTGCGCACGCGGCTGGGCGATATCGAGGCGCAGGCCTCGCGCTTCTGTGTGCGCGAGGAGAGCGGGCGTTGCCGGCTCAGCGTGCAGGAAGGGCGCGTGCGCGTCAGCAGCGCCGGGCAGCCGGGGCGCTACGTGGACGTGTCGGCCGGCGAGCAGAGCAGCCTGTCGCCCGACGGCGCCGCCGCCGCGACGCCCGCCGATCCGCATGCCAGCGACTGGCTGCGCGGCGTGCTGTACGCCAGCGCGCTGCGGCTGGACGCGTTCGCGTCCGAACTCGGCCGCTACCGGCAGGGCATCCTGCGCTGCGATCCCGAGATCGCGCACCTGCGCATCTCGGGCGCCTTCCAGTTGCATGACACGGACGCGGTGCTGGCCGCGCTGCCCGCAACCTTGCCCGTGCTGGTGCGCTATCGCACGCCGTACTGGGTGACGATCGCTCCGCGCGCCGCTGTGGCGTGAAGCCGGGCGGCGGCATGACAGGTCAGTTCCATAGCGTTGCCGCGCCTTAAGTCGTCGCAAAAAAATACTTTTGAAAATGCTGTCCGGTTTTGATTTCACGAGGGTCATGGTCTGTATAGGCACACGGATGCCGATACCTGTTGGATCCAAAGGACGACCATGGCTCACTACCCCGCCGGCCGCGCGAGCGGCTCCCGACCAGCTCAAGGCGCGCAATGCCGGCTGACCCGTCTTACCGCTGCCGTGCATGCGGCGCTGGCCCTGACTGCCGCATCCGCCGCGATGCTGCCGGTCTCCGCCGCGCAGGCGCAGAGCGCCGCGGTGGCGCAGGCCGGGACGCGCGGCTACAGCATCCCGGCAGGGACGCTGGCGGACGCGCTGCCGCGTTTTGCGGACCGCGCCGGCGTGACGGTGCTGTTCGACGCGGCGCTGGTCGGCCAGCGCCGCACCCCGGGATTGCAGGGGGCGTACTCCGTGCATGAAGGGTTCGCGCGTCTTCTGGCGGGCAGCGGGCTGGGCGTGCAGGAACGCAGCGCTGGCGTCTTCGTGCTGCAGGCGCTGCCGCAGGGCAGCGTGACGCAGCTTGCACCTGTGCAGATCGACGGCGAAGCGGCCGCCGTCACGCCGGCCTGGGAAACCAGCACCGATCGCCGCCGCATGGACGATCTGCAGATCCGCAACTGGACCGACCTCAGCCGGCGCGCCGAACCGGGCGTGAGCTTCAATCGCACGACCAACAGCATCAACATCCGCGGCCTGGATCAGGACCGCGTGCTGACGCGCGTGGACGGCATCCGTCTGCCGTGGCTGGACGACGGCGCGCGCGGCGTGAAGGGCGGCCTGGAAGCCGTGGACTTCAACAGCCTGTCGCGCCTGGACATCGTGCGTGGCGCGGACGCCACCGGCGGCGGCTCGGGCGCCATTTCGGGCATCGCCGACCTGCACACCCTGAATCCGGCAGACCTGCTGGGCGGCGGCAAGACGTTCGGCGCGCTGGCCAAGACCGATTACGACTCCGCCGACAACAGCTGGGGCGCCAACGCCGCGCTGGCCGGCCAGATCCACAGCAACACGTTCTGGCTGGTGCAGGCCGGCGTGCGCAACGGCCACGAACTGGACAACCGCGGCGACGTCGGCGGCTACGGCGCCAGCCGCACCAAGCCCAGCCCCGAAGACTACGACCAGCGCAGCTTCCTCATGAAGCTGCAGCAGCGCGTGGACGGCGCGCATCTGTTCGGCCTGACGGGCGAATACTTCAAGCGCAATGCCGACATCGACAACATGTGGGAGCAGGGCCCCGGCACCAGCTATCTCATCGGCGAAAACAGCACCCGCAAGGAAACCGAGCGCGAGCGCGTGTCGTTCGACTACACGTACACGGCGCCGGATTCGGGCGGCCTGATCGACACGGCCAACGCGGTGGTGTACTGGCAGCGCGTGCGCCTGGACAACTCGCTCACCGGCGTCCGCGGCGTCGATTCGCGGGCCTACATCATTCCGGGCGATCCGTTCCGCTACGGGTTTCCCAACGGCCCCTACGGTCGCAGCAATTCGATCCAGCAGACGCTCTTCGGCGCCAGCACGGAATTCACCAAGCGCATCGCGGGCGCGTCGGTGTCGCAGCTGTGGTCGTTCGGCGGCGAGTGGTACGGCAACAAGACCGAGCAGAATTCCAGCGGCTACGACAACTGCCCCGTGATCCGTCCCGGCACGCGCGCGCCGTTCGGTCCGCGTGCGTGCGACATGCTGCACACGAACCAGGCCGACGTGCCGCAGTCCAAGGGCAATCAGTGGGCGCTGTGGGTGCAGGACGAGTTCAGCTTTGCCGATGGCAAATACACGCTGGCGCCGGCCTTGCGCTACGACCACTACGAGCAAAAGCCGCAGTCCACCGCCGGCTATGAGAGCAATCCCAACGCGGCCGCGCTGCCGCCCAGCAACAGCGGCAGCCGTTTCTCGCCCAAGCTGCTGGGCACGTGGCGGGCGGCCGAACAGCTCAGCCTCTATGCGCAATACGCCTACGGCTTCAAGGCGCCCAGCGCCACGCAGCTCTACACCAACTACGGCGGCCCCGGCACCTATCTGCGCGTGGGCAACCCGTACCTGAAACCCGAAACCAGCAAGGGCTGGGAACTGGGCGCCAAGCTCGGTTCCGACGATCTCGGCGGTGCGGTATCGTTCTTTGATAATCGTTATCAGAACTTTATCGATGGCGATGTGCCGCTGAATGCCAGTTCGCCGCAGTGGCAGCCGGGTTGGGCGGGGCAGTATCCGCTGGGCGTGACGGGCAACGTCAATCGCGCCAAGGTCCGCATCTACGGCGCCGAGGCCAGCGCACACTGGAAGTTTGCGCCGGGTTGGCGCACGTGGGGCTCGCTGGCGTGGGCCGTGGGCAAGGACGAGGGCACGGGGCAGTATCTGAATTCCGTGGCGCCGCTGAAGGCGGTGCTGGGCGTCGGATATGGCCGCGACGTGTGGGGCGTGGACGCCATGCTCACCACGGCAATGCAGCGCAACAAGGTCGAGTATCCGGACGCGTCGGCCGACGCGCCGAATCCCGACTTCAAGGCGCCGGGCTATGGCGTGGTCGACCTGATGGGCTATTGGCGTCCGGCTGCGGTGAAGGGCTTGCAGGTGCAGGCGGGCGTGTTCAACCTGTTCGACAAGAAGTACTGGGAGGCCATCAACGTGCCGACCGCGGGCACCACCGTGATCCCGCGTGCGGTGGATTGGTACACGGAACCGGGACGCAGCGTGCGCGTCTCACTGACTTATCAATATTGAGTTCGGTCCGCCGCCATTCGGCGCTGACCGGACCGGCGGCGGTTTTCTGCAGTGTTTTTTTGCACCGGCCGGAGGGCCTACGATGACGAATACCGATTTCTCGACCCGCGCTGAACAACTGCGCGCCCGCAACGAGGCGCTGGCGGCGTCGCAACCCGGGCTGCGCGCCCGCAACCTCGCCCAGGCGTTGGGCGTGTCCGAGGCCGAGTGGGTGGCCGCCGGCTGTGGCGGCGTGAAGGCGACGGCGCTGCATGGCACGCCGCAAGAGATCTTTCGCGAACTGGGCACGCTGGGCGATGTGATGGCGCTGACGCGCAACGACTGGTGTGTGCATGAGCGTCACGGCATGTATGAGGACATCCAGGCCGACGGTCCGGTAGGCCTGGTGCTGGGACCGGACATCGACCTGCGCGTGTTCTTCACAGCATGGAAGTCGGCCTGGGCGGTCGAGCAGGATGGCCGCCACAGCCTGCAATTTTTTGACGGCGCGGGCGTGGCGGTGCACAAGGTCTACCGCACCGATGGCACGGACGCCGCCGCGTGGGACGCGCTGGTCGCGCGGTTCGCGGGCGAGTCGCAATGGCCCGTGGCCGAAGCCTATGCGCCATCCGCCGACGCCGCGCAGGTCGAGGACACGTCCGCCTGGCGCGAAGCGTGGCTGGGCATGAAGGACACGCACGAATTCTTCCCGCTGCTGCGCAAGTTCAAGGTGTCGCGCCTGGCAGCCCTGACGGCGGCCGGCGAAGACCTGGCGCAGCCGGTGCCCGCCGACGCCGTGGAACGCATGCTGCAATCGGCATCCGAATCGGGCCTGCGCATCATGTGCTTCGTGGGTAACCGCGGCATGATCCAGATCCATTCCGGTCCGGTTCAGTCGCTGCGCCGCACCGGCCCGTGGTTCAACGTGCTGGACCCGAAGTTCAACCTGCACCTGGACACCACGGCCATCGCGTCGGCCTGGGTGGTCAACAAGCCGACGACCGACGGTTGGGTCACCTCGCTGGAGGTGTACGCCAGCACGGGCGATCTGATCGTGCAGTTCTTCGGTGAACGCAAGCCCGGTCAACGGGAAATCCCGGAATGGCGTGACCTGATGGTCAGCCTGTGCAGCGCGCCGCTGGCCGCTTGAGCGCATAAGGAAACGAAAGCGATGAAGAAATGGTTGGCAGTGGCGGCATGGTTCCTGGCAGCAGGCGCGCAGGCGGCGCCGCCCGAACGGGTGGTGACGCTGGGCGGCAGCGTGACCGAGATCGTGTATCAGCTCGGGCAGGGCGGCAAGCTGGTGGGAGACGATCTCTCCAGCCTGTACCCGGAGGCCGCGACCAAGCTGCCGCGCGTCGGCTATTACCGCGCGGTGCCGGTGGAAGGCGTGCTGGCGCTCAAGCCGGATCTGGTGCTGGCGTCTGAGCAGGCCGGCCCGCCCGACACGCTCAAGCGCCTGGGCGACATCGGCGTGCGCATCGTCACCGTGCCGGACGCGCCGTCGGTGGATTCGCTGAAGGCGCGTATCCGCAACATCGCCGAGGCGCTTGACGTGGCCCCGGCGGGCGAAGCGCTGGTCACCGAGATCACGCGTGACCTGAAGGCGGTCGAGGCGATCCCGGTTACCGGCGCGCGCGCCATCCTGGTGATGAACCGCACCGGCACGCTGCAAGGCGCGGGCGGCGGCACGGCGGCCAATGAAGTCATGACGATGGCGGGGTTGGCCAATGTGCTCAAGGACCAGCAGGGCTACAAGCCGCTCTCGGCCGAAGCGGTCAGCGCGCTGGCGCCGGACGTCATCGTGGTGACGCGCACTTCGCTGGAAGCCTCCGGCGGTGTGGACAAGCTGCTGGCGCTGCCGGGCCTGGCCTCCACGCCCGCCGCCGCGCGCAAGCGCGTCATCGTCATGGACGACCTGCTCCTCTTGGGCATGGGCCCGCGCCTGCCGTTGGCGCTGACCGAACTCAAGCGGGAGGCGGCCGGTGTCATGGGGCGCTAGCGCAAAGCGCGTCTCCGCGCCGCTGGCGCTGACTGTGCTGGGCGCCGTGCTGGCGCTGGTGGCGTTGGCCGCCAGCAGCAGCGGGGCGGTCCAGATTCCGTTGCGCGACATGCCCACGCTGCTGTTTGGCGACCCCGCGCTGGGCGATGCGCTGTGGCGCAACGTCCTGATCGACATCCGTCTGCCGCGGGTGTTGTTTGCGATGGTGGCCGGCGCCGCGCTGGCCATATCCGGTGCGGCGATGCAGGCGCTGTTTCGCAATCCGCTGGCCGAACCCGGCCTCATCGGCATTTCGGCGGGCGGCTCACTGGGCGCGGTGGCCGCCATCGTGCTGACCTCGGGCGGCTTCTGGGTGCTGGCGCCGGCCGCCTTCGCCGGCAGTCTGCTCGCCACCTTCTGCGCCTACGCGCTGGGGCGGCGCGTGCCCGGCATGGCGGGACTGCTGCTCGCGGGCATCGCCATCAACGCCGTGGCGGGCGCCATGATCGGCCTGTTCACTTTCGTGGCAAACGATGCGCAGTTGCGCGACCTCACTTTCTGGACCATGGGCAGCCTGGCCGGCGCCAAGTGGACGTTGCTGGCGTTCCTGGGCCCGTGGGTGCTGCTGATGTCCTGGTGGCTGATGCGGCAGTGGCGCGTCATGAATGCCTTGCTGCTGGGCGAGCGTGAGGCGCAGCACTTGGGCTACGCGCTCAAGCGCGTGCGCGCGCAGTTGGTGCTGGCGTGCGCGCTGATCGTGGGCCCGCTGGTCGCCGCCACCGGCGGCATCGGCTTTGTCGGCCTGGTGGTGCCGCATCTGGTGCGCATGACGCTCGGCGCAAATCACCGTTGGCTGCTGCCCGCCTGCGTGCTGGGCGGCGCGCTGGCGCTGACGCTGGCCGACTGGCTGTCGCGTGTCGCCGTCGTGCCGGCCGAGCTGCCGATCGGGCTGGTGACCAGCCTGGTGGGCGGACCCTTTTTCTTGTGGCTGCTGGCGCGCGGCCGGAGGCACGGTTGATGCTTGCAGCCGACGATCTCGTATTGACGCGCGGCGGCAACCGCATCCTGGACAAGGTGTCGCTGGCGGTGCGGCCCGGCGAAGTGGTCGGCCTGCTCGGCGCCAACGGCGCGGGCAAGTCGACCTTGCTGGGCGCCATGTCAGCCGAACTGGCGCCGGATGCCGGCACGGTCCGGCTGGGCGATGCCGACGTGCAGCGGCTGGCGCACCGGCAGCAGGCCCGCCTGCGCGCCGTGCTGCCGCAAAAGCCCGGACTCAGTTTCGATCTTGACGTGCGGGATGTGGTGGCGATGGGGGCGTATCCGTTTCCGGAACTGTCGCCCGCGCAGGTGGACGCGCTGGTGGACCAGGCGCTGGGCTGGGCCGACGTGTCACATCTGAATGCGCGCCGCTATCCCGAATTGTCCGGCGGCGAGCAGCAGCGGGTGCAGTTCGCGCGGGTGCTGGTGCAGTGCAAGGCGGCGCGCGCGCAGGGTGATCCGCGCTATCTGCTGCTGGACGAGCCCACCGCCAGCCTGGATCCCAAGCACCAGGGCGACCTCTTGCGCGTTGCGGCGGGCCTCGCTCACGACGGCGATACCGGCGTACTGGTGATTCTGCACGACATGAATCTGGCGGCGCGCTGGTGCGACCGCCTGTTGCTGCTGTGCGGCGGCCGCGGCATTGCGGCCGGCACGCCGGCTGAGGTGCTGACGCCGAAGAACCTGTTCCTGGCCTATGGCATCGACGCCCACGTCATGCCGCATCCGCTGCAGCCGGAGCGGCTGCTGGTGGTCACGACGTGACGGCGTGACGCCGGACGCGGGGCCGGTAAAATGGCGGGCATTGCACTCCCGCCAATTTTCACAGGACCCCGTGTCATGCCTACTTTTGACGTCGTCTCCGAAGTCGACAAACACGAATTGACCAACGCCGTCGACCAAGCCAACCGCGAACTGTCCACGCGCTTCGACTTCAAGGGCACCGAAGCCAAGTTCGAACTCGAGGGCTATGTCGTCACCCAGGTCGCTTCCAGCGCGTTCCAGCTCAAGCAGATGCTGGACATCCTGCGCGGCCGCCTGTCCGCCCGCGGCATCGACGTGCGCTGCCTGGACGTGGCCGACCCGCTCGAAAACCTGGGCGGCGCCCGCCAGAAGGTCACCATCAAGCAGGGCATCGAACAGCCCGTCGCCAAGAAGCTCATCGCCGCCATCAAGAACGCCAAGCTCAAGGTCGAATCGCAGATCAACGGCGACAAGCTGCGCATCTCCGGCAAGAAGCGCGACGACCTGCAGACCGCCATTGCGCTGCTGAAAAAGACCGACGTCGAGCTGCCGCTGCAGTTCGAAAACTTCCGCGACTGAGCGGCCGGTCCACCCACATGGGGCATTCCAGCGAACTGCTCCTTGTCGTTGAGCTTGCGCGCGCGGGCGGCATGTCCGCCGCGGCGCGCGAGCTTGACGTCACGCCTGCCGCGGTCAGCAAGCGGCTGGCGCAGATCGAGGCGCGGCTGGGCGTGCGGCTCTTCAACCGCAGCACGAGGCGCCTCAGCCTCACCGCCGAAGGCGAGGTCTATCTTGAGAACGCCCGCCGCATCCTGGGCGAGATCGACGACCTGGATGCGCTCATCGCCAGCCGGCAGGCGGCCCCGCGCGGCCTGCTCAAGGTCAATGCGCCGCTGGGATTCGGGCGCAGCTACATCGCGCCGGCCATCGCGGAATTCGCGCAGCAGTATCCCGAGGTCTCGCTGCAATTGCAACTGACCGACCGGCCCGCCGACTTCGTGCGCGAGGCCTTCGACGTCGCCGTGCGCTTTGGCGATCTGCCCGACACGAGTCTCATCGCGCGCAAGATCGCGCCCAATCGGCGCTTGGTCTGCGCGTCACCCGGCTATCTGAAAAAGCACGGCACGCCAACCACCCCGCATGATCTGGCGCGGCACCAGTGCATCGTGCTGCGGCAGAACGACGCTGCCTATGGGTTGTGGCGTTTCACGAAGGGGCGGCGCAGCGAAACCGTGAAGGTGCGCGGCAACCTCAGCAGCAACGATGGCGAGGTCACGCTGACCTGGGGCCTGGCCGGTCTGGGCATCCTGCAGCGCGCGGAATGGGATCTGGCTCGCTACCTGCGCAGCGGCCGCCTGGTGCAGGTGCTGCAGGACTATGCGCTGCCGCAGGCGGACATCTACGCGGTTTTTCCGGAAAGGCACCACCTGTCCGCCAAGGTTCGGGTGTTTGTGGATTTTCTGGTGGCGTATTTTGGGGAAGGGTCGGAAGGGCGGTGGTGACGGTGCGGTTGTCTGGAAGCGATCACGCTGTCCACAGGTGCTGCGCCGCGTAGGCGCGCCACGGCCGCCAGGCCTCGGACCGAGCCAGTAGCTGCGCGGGCGTGTAGGGCCGCGACTCCAGTTTTTCCAGCGCGCGTATCAGGCCGATATCCGCATGCGGAAACGCATCCGGCTCGCGCAATTGCCGCAGCGCGATGTATTGCGCCGTCCATTCCCCCACGCCGCGTATCGTGCGCAGCCGCCGCACGGCGTCTTCCAGATCGAGCGCGGCGTCAAAAAGGTGCGGGTCCGCGACCGCTGCGGCGGACACTGCGGATAGCGACGCGGCGCGGCTGCGCGGCATGCCCAGCGAGGCCAATTCGGCAGCGGCCACCACTTCCGGTTCGGGAAACACATGGGTCAGCGCGCCGTCCGGTTGCGCCAGCGGTTTGCCGTGCGCCGCGACCAGCTTGCCGGCCAGGCGGATGGCCGCGGCCACCGTGATCTGCTGTCCCAGCACCGCCCGCATGGCCAGTTCAAACCCATCCCATGCGCCGGGCACGCGCAGCCCCGGCCGCGCCTGCATCAGCGCCGTCATGACCGGGTCCGCGGCAAACTGCGCGGCGATTGCTGATGGGTCGCTGGCCAGGTCAAAGACGCGGCGCAGGCGCGCAATGATGGCGGGCAGCGACTGCAGGCGAGGAAAGCGCACCGTCACCTGCAGCGCGTCGCCCGCGCCGGGGCGCACCGTGACTGTGCCCTGCGCGCCGTCCAGGTTGACAGTCCGCGCATAGGTATCGCCGGTCACGGATTCGACACCGGGAATGGCGCGCAGCCGCAGGAAGGCCAGCATGGCGTCCCAGTCGTAGGGCGGGCGGTAGCGCAGCAGCAGTTTGATTTCCCCGTCCTGGCCCGCCGGCACCTCCGGCTTGCCTGAACGCCGCAGTTCGCCGGGCGCCCGGCCGAAAAGGTCCAGGAACACCTCGTTGAACCGGCGGATGCTGCCGAATCCCGACGCGAAGGCGATCTCGGCCATGGGCAACTGCGTTTCATGGATGAGCTGCTTGGCCAGCAGCACGCGGCGCGTCTGCGCGAAGGCGACGGGCGAGGCGCCCAGGTGCTGGCGGAACTGGCGGCGCAACTGTCGTTCGCCCATGCCCAGGCGCTGCGCCAGCGCGTCGACGCCGGCCTCGTCCAGCGCGCCCAGTTCGATGCGCTGCAATGCGCGCGCCACGGTGGGCGGCAACTCGTGGCCGGGGCCGACTTCGGGCGCGGTTTCCGGGCGGCAGCGCAGGCAAGGGTGGAAACCGGCCTCCTGCGCGGCCGCGGCCGTCGAAAAGAACAGGACGTTCTTGGACAGCGGCGTGCGCGCCGGACACACCGGGCGGCAATAGATCCGCGTGGTCTTGACGGCCGTGAAGAAGCGGCCGTCGTAACGGGCGTCGCGCACCTGGATGGCGCTGTAGCAGGCATCGTGGTTCAGGTTCATGAAGCGATGCTAACGCTGCCGGGCGGGCGCGATCTAGCGGATTTCGGACAGGGTTGTGAATGTCACACTGCTGTCCGAAAACCGCCAGCGGACGGTCCGGCGGCAGGTCTATAGTGGCGGCTTGCACACCTATCCGGAGTGACATCATGCCGGTACACACCTTTCTGCTGGAACGCGTGCCCACTCCCATTGGCCGGATGCTCGTGCTGACGGATGCGCAGGAACACCTGCGCGCGGTCGACTGGGAAGACTACGAATCCCGCATGCACCTGCTGTTGCAGCGCCAGTACGGCCGGGGCGCGGTGCAACTGCAGGGCGCCGCGCAGCCCTCGCAGGCAAGCCGCGCGCTGCAAGCGTATTTCGACGGCGACGTGGACGCCATCGCGGAACTTCCGGTCGCCTTCGGCGGCACGCCATTCCAGCAGCAGGTCTGGCACGCGCTGCGCGGCATCGAAGGCGGCAGCACCATCAGCTACGGCACGCTGGCGACGCGGATCGCCCGGCCCACGGCGGTGCGCGCGGTCGGGCTGGCCAATGGCGCCAATCCGGTGGGTATCGTCATTCCGTGTCATCGCGTGATCGGCGCCAATGCCGCGTTGACGGGCTACGGAGGCGGCCTGCACCGCAAGCGCTGGCTGCTGGCGCACGAGGCCGCCTGGCGCAGCGCGCAGCCGTCGTCGTTGTCGTTGTCGTCGTCCATTCATTCCGCACTTTCAACTTCAAGTTGAAAATGTTGTGAATTTTGGCGCGTGCGCCGCGCGCCGCGCTCGGTACAGTGCCAGCAGACTCATCCGCACGGAGCGCTGGCACCATGAAGACCTATCGCATTGCAACCATCCCCGGCGACGGCATCGGCAAGGAAGTGATTCCCGCCGGCCAGCGCGTCATGCAGGAACTCGCGGCCCAGGGCGGTTTGCGGTTCGAATTTGAAGACTTCGACTGGGGCGGCGACTACTACCGCAAGCATGGCGTCATGATGCCGGCCGACGGTCTGGATGCGCTGCGCGACAAGGACGCGATCCTGTTCGGCTCGGCCGGCGATCCCGACATTGCCGACCACATCACCTTGTGGGGCTTGCGCCTGAAGATCTGCCAGGGCTTCGATCAATACGCCAACGTACGACCGACGCGCATCCTGCCGGGCATCGACGCGCCGCTCAAGCGCTGCACGCCCGAACAGCTGAACTGGGTGATCGTGCGCGAGAACTCCGAAGGCGAGTACTCCGGCGTCGGCGGCCGCGTCCATCAAGGTCATCCCATCGAAGCCGCGACCGACGTGTCGATCATGACGCGCGCCGGCGTCGAGCGCATCCTGCGCTTCGCGTTCAAACTGGCGCAGTCGCGGCCCCGCAAGCTGCTGACCGTCGTCACCAAGTCCAACGCGCAGCGTCACGCCATGGTGATGTGGGACGAAATCGCCGTGCAGGTCAGCCGCGAATTCCCCGACGTGACCTGGGACAAGGAACTGGTCGACGCCGCCACCGCGCGCATGGTCAACCGGCCAGCGTCGCTGGACACCATCGTCGCCACCAACCTGCATGCCGACATCCTGAGCGACCTGGCGGCCGCGCTGGCCGGCAGCCTGGGCATCGCGCCGACCGGCAATATCGATCCCGAACGCCGCTACCCGTCGATGTTCGAACCCATCCACGGCTCTGCCTTCGACATCATGGGCAAGGGACTTGCCAATCCGGTCGGGACGTTCTGGTCGGTGGTGATGCTGCTGGAACACCTGGGCGAAACCGAGGCGGCGGCGCGGCTGATGCAGGCCATCGAAAGCGTCACCGCCGATCCCGCGCTGCACACCGGCGACCTGGGGGGGCGGGCGACGACTGAGCAGGTGACGAAGGCGGTCTGCGCAAAGCTGGCGGAATCGGCGCAAGCCAAGGCGGCGTAGCGGGGTTCCTGGCGTCGACATCGTGCACAGGTGCCGGTGTCTGACACCCTGGGGA
>NZ_DAMCTG010000027.1:22518-59052 GCF_032113835.1 Achromobacter sp.
GAGGATGTCGGCTTGGCGCAGTGCTTCAACGGGTGTCAGACACCTCGAGCTGCGGGATGGCGGGCGCGGGCGCCGTGCACAGTTGCCGGTGTCTGACACCCGGGGGAGAGGATGTCGGCTTGGCGCAGTGCTTCAACGGGTGTCAGACACCTCGAGCTGCGGCGGGCGCAGACACCGTGCACAGGTGCCGGTGTCTGACACCCTGGGGAGAAGATGGTGGGGTTGGCGCAGTGCTTCAACGGGTGTCAGACACCTCGAGATGCGTCTGCCGCTCGGCCTGCGCCGGGCGACACAACAACAAGCGAAGTTCATTCGTAGTCAGGAGACAAATCATGCATAAGAAAGCGATGACCGCGCGCGCCCTGGCGTTCGCCTGCCTGATCGGCGTTTCGTTCGCGGGCGGCGCGCAGGCGCAGTCCTATCCGGCACGGCCCGTGAGCCTGATCGTGCCGTTTCCGGCCGGGGGCACGACGGATGTGCTGGCGCGCGCGCTGGGGCAGGAATTGGCCAAGAGCCTGGGGCAGCCGGTGGTGGTTGAAAACAAGCCGGGTGCGGGTTCGACGCTGGGCGCGGACTACGTCGCCAAGGCCGCGCCGGACGGTTATACGCTGCTGATGGGTGCAGTCCATCACACCATCGCCACCAGCGTCTACAAAAGCCTGCATTACGACTTCCAGAAGGACTTCGCGCCGGTCACCACGGTAGCGCTGGTGCCCAATGTGCTGGTCGTCAATCCGAAGCTGCCGGCCAAGGACGTGGCTTCGCTGCTGAAGCTGGCGCAGGCTTCACCCGGCAAGCTGACCTACGGTTCCAACGGCATGGGCACGGGCCAGCATCTGATCGGCGCGCAGTTCGAGCGCGCGGGCAATGTGCAACTGCTGCATGTTCCATACAAGGGCAGCGGTCCGCTGACGACCGATCTGCTTGGCGGCCAGATCGACATGTCGTTCGACACCATCACGCCAGTGCTCGCGCACATCCAGAGCGGCAAGCTGCGCGCGCTGGCCGTCACCACCAATCAGCGTTCGGCCGCACTGCCTGATGTGCCGACCATGGAGGAGGCGGGTCTGAAGCCCTTCAACATGGGAACCTGGTTCGGCGTGCTGGCGCCGGCCGCCGCACCCAAGGAAGTGGTGGACCGGCTGAACGCCGAGATGGTGAAGATCATCCGTTCGCCGGACTTCACGCGCCGCATGGCGGAAATCGGCGCGGTGCCGATCGGCGATACCCCCGCGGAAATGAAGGCGCGCATCGGGGCCGACACGGCGAATTACGCGAAGCTGGTCAAGGAAGCGAAGGTCGCCGTGAATTGAGGCGGCACGGCGGGGCAGGGCGCGGCCTTTGCGGCTGCGCTTGCGCCTGACTTCAGGCCGGCGTTCACCAGCGCTTTCACGCCTGCGTTCATCGCCCCGCCTTCACGCCCGCCCTCATCGCCCTGTATTCACGCGCGGATCCATCCACGCGCAATCGGCAGGGCCAGCACCTTGCGATACAGCCCCTGCGCCGCCGCCGTCACCGGCGCGCCCGCGCGGCGCCACACGGGAATCGTGACCGCCGCAGCCACGGGCGCCAGCAATAATCCGCCGGCGATATCCAGCGGGAAGTGCACGCCCAGGTACACGCGCGACGTCCCCACCAGCAAGGCACCCAACAACGCCACCCAGCCCCATCCCGCCCAGCGCCGGTCCAGGATCAGCGCAAACGCAAAGGTCGCGATGATGATCGTGTGATTGCTGGGAAACGACGAGGTCGCCTTGTGCGTGAAAAAGGCGTGCCCCAGGCCGATCACGAAGGGCCGCGGATGCGGCCACAACACGCCGCACAGGTAGCTGGCGGCCAGCGCCACGGCGACGCTGGCCAGTGCCTTGAGCATCAGTTCGCGCTGGTCTTCCTTGCCCCATAGCCACATGGTGGCCATCACGCCCGGAACCAGCAGGATCAGCTTGTTCGCCACCAGCATGGCGGCCTGGATCCGCCACGTGGGCGTGGTGGGGTCGGCATTGATCAAAAGAAAAAGGGACTGGTTGAAGCTTTCCAGGAAATCCATGACACGTCATCGCGGCGTAATAATTCGGTTGCCGCGATGGTAATGACCGTACCCGTCAGTTCCCTTACAAAGCGCTTCGATACCGCCGCTTTTACTTCTGGATGCGATTGCCCTGCGCGTCGATAACGGGCTCGCCGCTTTCCTTCGAGAAAGCGCCTTTCTGCGGCGACGGAAGAATGTCCAGCACCAGTTCGCACGGCCGGCACAGCTTCGCGCCCAGTGGCGTCGATACAAAGGGACGGTTCAGCAGGATCGGATGCTGCTCGATCGCGTCCAGCAGCGCGTCGTCCGACAGCGACGTGTCGTCCAGGCCCAGCTCCGCGTAGGGCGTGCCTTTTTCGCGCAGGGCATCGCGTACGTTGACGCCGGCCTTTTTGAACAGCGCCTTCAGCGTGTCGCGCGAGGGCGGCGTTTCTACATACAGCACGACCTGCGGCTCGATGCCGGCGTTGCGGATCAGGCCCAGCGTGTTGCGCGAGGTGCCGCACTTGGGGTTGTGATAGATGGTGACGTCGGACATGAAGGCTCCTGTTCTGGATGTGGCGCAATGCAAAACCGGAGCATAGTCCATTCGCGGCGCCGAATCCCGGCACCGTATTCCGGCCTCGCACGCATCACACCGACAGATGCCACCGCACGTCCTCGCTGTCGATTGCGTCGCGCCCGCCGCTTGCCACCACCTCGCCGCGCGACAGCACGACAAACTGATCCGCCAACTCGCGCGCGAAATCGAAATACTGTTCGCACAGCAGGATCGCGATGTCGCCGCGCTGGCGCAGCATGTGGATGACGCGCGCGATGTCCTTGATGATGGACGGCTGGATGCCTTCGGTGGGCTCGTCCAGGATGATGAGCTTGGGCTCGGCCACCAGCGCGCGCGCAATGGCCAACTGCTGTTGCTGCCCGCCAGACAGATCGCCGCCGCGCCGAGACAGCATGCTTTTCAGCACCGGGAACAGTTCAAATACTTCCTCCTTGATGCGGCGGGCGCGGGCCGCGGGCTTGGTCGCCATGCCCATCAGGATGTTCTCTTCCACCGTCAGCCGCGCGAAGATGTCGCGGCCCTGCGGCACGTAGGCCATGCCGCGCGCGGCGCGCTGGTGGGGCGCCAGGCGCGTGATGTCGGCCCCGTCGAACGTGATGCCGCCGCGCGCCACGGGCAGTACGCCCATCACGCACTTGAGCAGCGTGGTCTTGCCCACGCCATTGCGGCCCAGGAGCGCCAGGCATTCGCCTTGCCGCACCGACAGCGATACGCCGCGCAGGGTGTGGCTGCCGCCGTAGTATTGGTCGATCGTGCTTACGTCCAGCATGTTCAGCGCCCCAGATAGACTTCGATCACGCGGGGGTCGGCCTGCACGCGGCTCATCGGGCCTTCGGCCAGCACCGACCCTTCGTGCAGTACGGTGACCTTGCCATCGCCCGCGATCTGGTTCACGAAGTCCATGTCGTGTTCCACCACCATCAGGGAATGCCGTCCGCGCAGTTCGTTCAAGAGTTCGCCGGTGCGTTCGGTCTCGGCGTCGGTCATGCCGGCGACGGGTTCGTCCAGCAGCAGCAACTGCGGCTCCTGCATCAGCAGCATGCCGATCTCCAGCCATTGCTTCTGGCCGTGCGACAACAGCCCCGCGGGCCGCCAGACCTCGGGCCGCAGCCGGATCAGGTCCAGCGTCTCGCCGATCCGGTCGGCCTGTTCGCTGGACAGCCGCGAGAACAGGGTGGGGCGTACCCGCTTGTCCGTCTTCATCGCCAGCTCCAGATTCTCGAACACAGTGTGCTGTTCGAACACCGTGGGGCGCTGGAACTTGCGGCCGATGCCCGCGTGCGCGATCTGCGCCTCGCTCAGCGTGGTCAGGTCGATGCTCTGGCCGAAGTACGCCGTGCCCGCCGTGGGCCGCGTCTTGCCGGTGATGACGTCCATCATCGTGGTCTTGCCCGCGCCGTTGGGGCCGATGATGCAGCGCAGCTCGCCCACGCCGATGTCCAGCGTCAGGTCGTTCAGCGCCTTGAAGCCGTCGAAGCTGACCGTGATGCCTTCCAGGTACAGGATGGCGCCGTGGCTGGTGTCCAGGCCCTTGGGGCTGACGCGGCCGTAGCCGGCGTCGCCGCTCGGGCCGCCGTCCAGCGCGGCCGATTCGGTGTGCGTGGAGGTCATGCCTTCTTCTCCTGGATGCGGGCCGCGATGCGGCGGGCAAGACCGACGATGCCGGTGGGCAGGAACAGGGTCACCAGCACGAAGATGAGGCCCAGCGCATACAGCCAGTATTCCGGCAGCACGCTGGTGAACCAGGTCTTCAGGCCGTTGACGGCGCCCGCGCCGATGATGGGACCGATCAGCGTGCCGCGCCCGCCCGTCGCCACCCAGATGACCATCTCGATGGAGTTCTCGGTGGACATTTCGCCGGGATTGATGATGCCGACCTGCGGCACGTACAGCGCGCCCGCAATGCCGCACAGCACGGCCGACAGCGTCCACACGAACAGCTTGAAGCCCAGCGGGTCGTAGCCGATGAAGCGCACGCGGCTTTCGGCGTCGCGCACGGCGGTCAGCACGCGGCCCAGCTTGCTCTGCGTGACCATGCGCGCAAGAATCAGCGCGCCAGCCAACGCCGCCAGCGTCACCCAATACAACGTGGCGCGCGTGCCAGGCGCGGTGATGTCAAAGCCCAGAATGCGCTTGAAGTCGGTAAAACCGTTGTTGCCGCCAAACCCCGTGTCGTTGCGAAAGAACAGCAGCATCGCGGCAAAGGTCAGCGCCTGCGTGATGATCGAGAAGTACACGCCCTTGATGCGCGAGCGGAAGGCAAAGTAGCCGAACACGAAAGCCAGCACGCCGGGCACCAGCACCACCAGCAGCATCGCGTACCAGAAGTGTTCGGTGAAGGACCAGTACCAGGGGTAGGTCTTCCAGTCCAGGAACACCATGAAGTCCGGCAGGTCGCTCTGGTAGACGCCGTCGCGGCCGATGGCGCGCATCAGGTACATGCCGTGCGCGTAGCCGCCCAGCGCAAAGAACAGGCCATGGCCCAGCGACAGGATGCCCGCATAGCCCCACACCAGGTCAAGCGCCAGCGCCGCCATGGCGTAGCACATGAACTTGCCCATCAAGGCCACGGCGTAGGCGGAGACATGCAGCGCATGGCCGGGCGGAAACACCAGATTCATCAGCGGCAACAACGCCAGCAGGACGACGCCCGCGGCCAGCGCGGCCCATACGCGGCCCGAGAAGATCGGGCGGCGCGCCAGCAGGTTCAGGTCGGTCAGCGCGGTCTGTTTCATTCGACGCTCCGGCCTTTGGGGGCGAACAGGCCTTGCGGCCGCTTTTGGACAAACAGCACGATGAGCACCAGGATGGTGATCTTGGCCATGACAGCTCCCGCGTAAGGCTCCAGGAATTTATTCACGCCGCCCAGGCCGAGTGCGGCGATGACGGTGCCGGCCAGCTGGCCCACGCCGCCCAGCACCACCACCATGAACGAGTCGACGATGTAGCCGCGGCCCAGGTCCGGCCCCACGTTGCCAAGCTGCGAGAGCGCGACACCCGCCAGCCCCGCGATGCCGGAGCCTAGGCCGAAGGCCAGCATGTCGACGCGGCCGGTGGGCACGCCCACGCAGTCCGCCATGCGACGGTTCTGCGTGATGGCGCGCACGAAGAGGCCGAGCCGCGTGTGGTTCAGCAACGCCCACACCAGGAAGACGACAAAGAAGGCAAAGCCGATGATGACGAGCCGGTTGTAGGTCAGCACCAGCCCACCCAGCACCGTCACGCCGCCCGACATCCAGCTGGGATTGCCGACCTCCACGTTCTGCGCGCCGAAAAGCGACCGCACGCCCTGCATCAGCATCAGGCTGATGCCCCAGGTGGCCAGCAGGGTTTCAAGCGGGCGGCCATACAGCCAGCGGATCACCGTGCGCTCCAGCGCCATGCCCACCAGCGCCGTCACCACGAAGGCAAGCGGCAGCGCGGCCACGACATACCAGTCCAGCCAGCCGGGCAGCCATGCGCGGAACACGGTCTGCACCACGTAGGTGACGTAGGCGCCGATCATCAGCAGTTCGCCGTGGGCCATGTTGATGACGCCCATCAGGCCGAAAGTGATGGCTAGCCCCAGCGCGGCCAGCAGCAGCACGCTGCCCAGACTCACGCCGTAAAACAGATTGCCCGCCCATTCGATCGTCGCCAGGTGCCGGTCGATCTGCTTGAGCGCGTTGGCGGCCGCCTCGCGCACGCCGGCGTCGGGTTCCGCATAAGCGCCGTCGCGCTCCTGCGTCAGCGCCGCCAGCGTGGGCCGGAAGGCCGCATTCTTCGTGTCGCCCAGCACCTGCACCGCGTGGCGGCGCTTGGCGGGGTCTTCGCTTTTCAGTTCCAGGTTGGCCTGCGCGATCAGCAGCGCGCCGCGCACGGCCTCGTTCTTTTCCGCGGCCAGCGCCTTTTCCAGCATGGGCAGGCGCGCGGGGTCGCCGGTCTGCTGCAGCCGCCGGGCCGCATCCAGACGCTCGTTGGCGTTGTCGGAAAACAGGCGTGATCCCGCCAGCGCGGCCTCGATGGCGCGGCGCAGGCGGTTGTTGATGGAAATCGTGCCCGCATCCGAAGGCAGGTCCACCGCCGCCCCGGTGGACGGATCGGTGGCGCGCGTCCCGCCAGCGCCGATCAGCACGCGGCCGTCGGCGGTGGCATAGAGCTGGTCGCTGCCCAGCGCCTGCAGCACCGCGGCCGCGGCGGGATCGGGCAGTTGGCCCAGCGCGGCAATCGCTTGCAGCCTGGCGTCGGTGTCGTCGCCGGCCAGCGGCGCAAGCAGGGCCTGGTCCACGCCGGCGGCGGCCGCGGGAGCAGCCAGCGCCGGCACGGCGATCAGCCATGCCAGGATGAAACGACGCAAGAGGAGTGCGATTGCCGCGATACGCATGGCTGCCTTTTCCTGGGGGCGGGTTGAGACTTGGGACTACAGGCCTTGCTTGCCTTCGTTGCCCGGGATGTACGGGCTCCACGGCTGGGCGCGGATCGGACCCTTGCTCTTCCACACCACGCTGAACTGGCCGTCCGCCTTGATCTCGCCGATGTAGACGGGCTTGTGCAGGTGGTGGTTGGTCTTGTCCATTTCGATCGTGTAGCCGTCAGGCGCGTTGAACTTCTGCCCGCCCATCGCGGCGATGACCTTGTCCACGTCGGTGGTCTTGGCCTGTTCAACCGCCTGCTTCCACATATGGATGCCGATGTAGGTGGCTTCCATCGGATCGTTCGTCACGACCGTGTTGGCGTTGGGCAGGTTCTTGGCCTTGGCGTAGGCCTTCCACTTCGCGATGAACGCGTCGTTGACGGGGTTCTTGACCGACTGGAAGTAGTTCCACGCGGCCAGGTGGCCGACCAGCGGCTTGGTGTCCACGCCGCGCAGTTCCTCTTCGCCCACGCTGAACGCCACGACCGGCACGTCGGTGGCCTTCAGGCCCGCGTTGCCCAGTTCCTTGTAGAAAGGCACGTTCGAGTCGCCATTGATGGTCGAGATCACGGCCGTCTTGCCGCCCGTGGCGAATTTCTTGATGTTCGCGACGATGGTCTGGTAGTCGGAGTGGCCGAACGGGGTGTAGACCTCGTCGATGTCGCTGTCCTTCACGCCCTTGGAATGCAGGAAGGCGCGCAGGATCTTGTTGGTGGTGCGCGGGTAGACGTAGTCGGTGCCCAGCAGCACGAAGCGCTTGGCGCCGCCGCCGTCTTCGCTCATCAGGTATTCCACGGCGGGAATGGCTTGCTGGTTGGGCGCGGCGCCCGTGTAGAACACGTTCTTCTCCAGCTCTTCGCCTTCGTACTGCACCGGATAGAACAGCAGGCCATTCAGTTCCTTGAAGACCGGCAGCACCGACTTGCGCGACACCGAGGTCCAGCAGCCGAAGACCACGGCCACCTTGTCCTGCGACAGGAGCTGGCGCGACTTCTCGGCAAACAGCGGCCAGTTCGAGGCGGGGTCGACCACCACGGCTTCCAGCTTCTTGCCCATCACGCCGCCGTTGGCGTTGATCTCTTCGATGGTCATCAGGGCCACGTCCTTGAGCGACGTTTCCGAGATGGCCATGGTGCCCGACAGCGAATGCAGGATGCCGACCTTGATGGTGTCCTCGGCGGCGTGGACCTGCGGCATCCATCCGGTCATGGCCAACAGGCTCACGGCGGTCAGTTGCTTAAGGGCTAGTCTGCGTTTCATGGTGACTCCTGGATGGAAGGTGCCGGCCTGGCCGGCGAGAGAACGTTCTGAAAAAGCAGTCGCACAGGGACTCAAAAGCAAAACGCGTGCCAAGTGATCGCAGCGCTTGCGGCTGCTGTATGAAGCGGGCGGGTTTACGCGAAGGCGCGGGCCGATGGCTGCGCCGCGCGGGCGTGATCAGAACGGTGCCGTCTGCACAGAATCGGTGCGTGTTGCGCGCGATGACGGTGCGGCATGCACGCCTCGGCCTCCACGGGCGAAGGCGGCTGGCGAGCGGTCTTGCCGCGCGTCAGAGGGAAAGCGGCGTGCGCGGCCAACATGGCACGCACTTTGCTTGGGAATCCGTACTTGTATACAAGAAAGGATTCCAGCATGAATGCCGCAGCAACGCAGAAGCACCCCGCCGGTTGGACGATCGCGCAATGGCAGGCCGCCTACCTCGGCGGCGCGGATCCCGAGGCGCTGTTGTCCGGCTACGCCGCCGCGCCCGACGACGCATCGGACAATGCCTGGATCCGGCGCGTGGACCGCGCGCAGCTCGATGAACAGCTCGACGGCCTGCGCCTCCTGCTGGCCGCGGCGGGCGGCGACATCTCGCGCCTGCCGCTTTATGGCGTGCCGTTCGCCATCAAAGACAACATCGACGCGGCGGGCTGGCCCACGACCGCGGCGTGCCCCGAGTTCGCTTACACGCCGCAGGAAGACGCCACCGTCGTGCGCCGCCTGCGCGCGGCGGGCGCCATCCTCATCGGCAAGACCAATCTCGACCAGTTCGCGACCGGCCTGGTGGGCACGCGCTCGCCGCACGGCGCCGTGGCCAACACGTTCGATCCCGCTTACGTCAGCGGCGGATCCAGCTCCGGCTCGGCCTCGGTGGTCGCGCGCGGAATCGCGGCGTTTTCGCTGGGAACCGATACGGCGGGCTCCGGCCGCGTGCCGGCCGGCTTCAACAATATCGTCGGGCTCAAGCCGACCAAGGGCTGGCTCAGCACGGCGGGCGTGGTGCCCGCGTGCCGCACGCTGGATTGCGTGTCGATCTTTGCGCTGACGGTCGACGACGCCGACAAGGTGGCGCAGGTGGCGGGCGCGTATGACGACGCCGATCCGTATTCGCGTCCCATGCCGGCCGGCGCGTCGCTGCCGTGGCCGAAGGCGCCGCGCCTGGCTGTGCCGGCGTCGCTGGAGTTCTTTGGCGATGCGCAGGCCGCCGCCGTGTTCGACGACGCCGTGCGCGCGCTGCGTGCCGAGGGCGCCCAGGTCGAAGCGATCGACTTCGCGCCGTTCAACGAACTGGCCGCGCTGCTGTATCAAGGACCGTGGGTGGCCGAACGTTTTGCGGCCGTGGAGGCGTTGTGGAAAGAGAACCCCGGCGCCATCAACCCGGTGGTGCGCGGCATCGTCGAGCAGGCCGCGAACTACAGCGCGCTGGATGCGTTCAAGGCCGAATATCGGCGCGCCGAACTCACCCGCCAGATCCATCGCGCGCTGGAGGGCTTTGACGCGCTGGTCGTGCCGACCTCGCCGTCCATCTACACCATCGCCCAGCTGGAAGCGGACCCCGTCACGCTCAATTCGCGTCTGGGCGTCTACACCAACTTTGCCAATCTGGCCGATCTGTCCGCGCTGGCGGTGCCGGCCGGCATGCGCGCGGATGGACTGCCGTCCGGCATCACGCTGATCGGCCTGGCGTGGCAGGACCGCGCGCTTGCGCAGTTCGGCAGGCAATGGCAGGCGCGGCGCGGGCTGCCGTTGGGCGCGACGGGCATGCCGCTTCCCGCGCTGGCCGCGGACAGCGCGCCGTCCGCCGATACCGTGCGCGTCGCGGTCGTGGGCGCGCACCTGACCGGCATGCCGCTCAACCACCAACTGACGTCGCGCCATGCGGTGTTTGTGGAGAAGACGGCGACGGCGGGCGACTACCGGCTCTTCGCGCTGGCCAACACCACGCCGCCCAAGCCCGGGCTGGTGAAGATGGAAAGCGGCGGCGCCATCGAGGTCGAGCTGTGGGATGTGCCGGTGACGGCCTTCGGCGCGTTCGTGGCCGAGATTCCCGCACCGCTGGGCATCGGCACGCTGGAGCTGGCCGACGGCAGGCTGGTCAAGGGCTTCATCTGCGAACCGCGCGGCCTGGATGGCGCGCGCGACATCACCACGTTCGGCGGCTGGCGCGCGTATCTGGCCAGCCTGAACGCCGCTGCCCGCTGACGGCTTGATACCCACCCGATAGAAAACCGATAACCCACGCCCTCACATCAGGGAGTCGCACCGTGTTCGATACCGTTCTGATTGCAAACCGCGGCGAAATCGCCGTCCGCGCCATCCGCACCCTCAAGCGGCTGGGTATTCGCAGCGTGGCCGTCTATTCCGATCCGGACCGCAATGCCGCGCACGTGCGCGAGGCCGATGTGGCCGTGGCGCTGGGCGGCGAGAAGGCGGCCGACAGCTACCTGCGCATGGACCTGCTGCTGGCCGCCGCGCGCGAACAGGGCGCGCAGGCGATCTACCCCGGCTACGGCTTTCTGTCGGAGAGCGCCGAGTTTGCCGAAGCGTGCGAGGCCGCAGGCATCGCCTTTGTCGGCCCCACGCCGCTGCAGATCCGCGAGTTCGGCCTGAAGCACCGCTCGCGCGAGCTGGCTGCCGAGGCCGGCGTGCCGATGACGCCCGGCACCGGGCTCCTGTCCAGTCTGGGCGAGGCGCTGTCGCAGGCCGAACGCATCGGCTATCCGGTCATGCTCAAGAGCACCGCGGGCGGCGGCGGCATCGGTCTGTCGCGCTGCGAGAACGAGGCCGAATTGACTGTGGCGTTCGACAGCGTGCAGCGCATGGGCGAGCACTTCTTTCGCGATGGCGGCGCGTTCATCGAACGCTATGTGGACAACGCGCGGCACGTCGAGGTGCAGATCTTCGGCGATGGCGCGGGCCGCGTGTTGGCGCTGGGTGAACGCGATTGCTCGGTGCAGCGCCGCAACCAGAAGGTCATCGAGGAGACCCCGGCGCCGCGGCTGCCTGCCGCGACCCGCGCCGCGTTGCTGGATGCCGCCGTCAAGCTGGGCGAATCGGTGAACTACCGCTCTGCCGGCACGGTGGAGTTCATCTACGATCCGGCACGCGACAGCTTCTATTTCCTGGAGGTGAACACGCGCCTGCAGGTCGAGCATCCGGTGACCGAGGCCGTCACCGGCCTGGATCTGGTGGAATGCATGCTGCGCGTCGCGGCGGGCGAGCCGCTGGATTTCCCCGCCATGGCGCGCGCACCGCAGGGCGCATCCATCGAAGTGCGGCTGTACGCGGAGGACCCGCTGCGCCAGTTCCAGCCTTCGCCCGGCGTGTTGACCGAGGTGTCGTTCCCGGACGGCGTGCGCGTCGACGGCTGGGTCGAGACCGGCACGGACGTGCCTGCGTTCTATGACCCCATGCTGGCCAAGCTGATCGTGCATGCGGACACGCGTGAGGCCGCGCTGGACAAGCTGGCCGATGCGCTGGCGCGCACGCGCCTGCACGGCATTGCGACCAACCTGGATTACCTGCGTCAGATCGTGGCCGATGCGCGCTTCCGCGCGGGCGATCTGTCCACGCGCTTTCTGGAAAGCTTTGTGTACCGCCCGTCGGCGATCGAGGTCGTCGAAGCGGGCACCTACACCAGCGTGCAGGACTATCCCGGCCGCGCGGGCTATTGGGACATCGGCGTGCCGCCGTCCGGTCCCATGGACGACTACGCATTTCGCGTCGCGAATCGCATCGTCGGCAACGCGCCGGATGCGGCCGGCATCGAAACCACGCTGGTCGGGCCCACGCTGCGTTTTCACGGCGACGCGGTCGTGGCGTTGACGGGCGCCTCGTGCGCCGCCACGTTGGACGGCGAACCCGTCCCCATGTGGCAGCCGATCTTCGTGACCTCGGGTCAGGTGCTGGCCACCGGCCGTGCGCTGTCCGGCTGCCGCAGCTATCTGGCGGTGCGCAACGGCCTGGACGTGCCGCTGTATCTGGGCAGCCGCTCCACGTTTGCGCTGGGCCAGTTCGGCGGCCATGCCGGCCGCACGCTGCGCGTGGGCGACATGCTGCCCGTGATCCGCCCCGAGCTGGCGGGCGCCACGGCCGCGCCGCCCGAGACGCTGCCGCAGGCCGCGCCCGCCGCGCTGATCCCGGAGTACGGCAGCACTTGGGAGATCGGCGTGCTGTACGGCCCGCACGGCGCGCCGGACTTCTTTGCGCCCGAAGCCATCGACACGTTCTTCGCGGCCGACTGGGAGGTGCACTACAACTCCAACCGCCTGGGCGTGCGCCTGATCGGTCCCAAGCCCACCTGGGCGCGCGAGAACGGCGGCGAGGCGGGCCTGCACCCGTCCAACATCCACGATTGCGAATACGCGATCGGCAGCATCAACTTCACGGGCGACAGCCCCGTCATCCTGACGCGCGACGGCCCCAGCCTGGGCGGCTTCGTGTGTCCCGTCACCATTGCCCGCGCCGAATTGTGGAAGGTGGGGCAGGTCAAGCCCGGCGACCGCATCCGCTTCGTGCGCATCGACTACCCGCAGGCCGTGGCGCTGGAAGCCGCGCAGGACCGCCGCATTGCCGACCTGGCGCCGGTGGTTCCCGCTGCGACCGAGCCGGCGCCAGTGCCGGCCACCGTCTCCGAGACCATCGTGGCCGCGCTGCCCGCCGAAGGATCGCGCCCGTCGGTGTCGTACCGGCAGGCGGGCGACGGCTACCTGCTGCTGGAATACGGCGACAACGTGCTGGACCTGGCGCTGCGCATGCGCATCCACCTGCTGATGGAAGCGCTGAACGCCAATCCCGTGGCCGGCGTGCTGGAGCTGTCGCCGGGCGTGCGCTCGCTGCAGATCCGTTACGACAGCCGCGTGATCCTGCAGGGCGCGCTCATCGCCACGCTGCTGAAGATCGAGGAAGGACTGGCCGACGTTGCGACGCTCAAGGTGCCGACGCGCGTCGTGTACCTGCCCATGGCCTTCGAAGACAGCGCCACGCTGGGCGCGGTGCAGCGCTATCAGGAGACCGTGCGCGCCAGCGCACCCTGGCTGCCGAACAACGTGGACTTCATCCAGCGCATCAACGGCCTGGATTCGCGCGACGAGGTGAGCCGCATCGTGTTCGAGGCCAGCTATCTCATCATGGGCCTGGGCGACGTCTACCTGGGCGCGCCGTGCGCGGTGCCGATCGATCCGCGCCACCGCCTGCTGACGTCCAAGTACAACCCGGCGCGCACCTTCACCGCCGAAGGCACTGTGGGCATCGGCGGCGTCTACATGTGCATCTACGGCATGGATTCGCCCGGCGGCTATCAGCTGGTGGGACGCACGCTGCCCATCTGGAACAAGTTCCTGAAGAATCCGGTGTTCCAGGACGGCAAGCCCTGGCTGCTGCGCTTCTTCGATCAGGTGCGGTTCTATCCGGTCACCGAAGCCGAACTGGACGTGCTGCGCGAAGACTTCCGCGAAGGCCGCGCGACGGTCCGCATCGAGGAAGAGATGTTCGACTTCGCGGCGCACCAGCGCTTTGTGGCCGAGCAGGCGGACAGCATTGCCGCGTTCCAGGCGCGCCAGAAGACGGCGTTCGATGCCGAGGTGGCGCTGTGGAAGAACGAGGACGTGGCCGCCGAACCGCCCGCGCCGGAACCCGAGGCCGAGACCGTGCTGCGCGACGGCGAACGCCTGGTCAGCGCCGATATGTGCGGCAACATCTGGAAGATCCCGGTCCAGGTGGGGCAGAGCGTGTCGGCCGGCGACACGCTGGTGGTGGTCGAGGCCATGAAGATGGAGCTGTCCGTCATCGCGCCGGCGTCGGGCACGGTGTCCGCCATCCGCTGCGTTCCCGGCAAGCCCGTCAACGCGGGCGACCCGCTCGTGGTGATTACCGAAGACGCCACGTGCGTCGTGACGGGATGATGCGGCTGGAAGCCGTCCAGGCCGGTCCGGCGATCCGGCAGGCGCCGGCGCTGGCCGGCTCGCTGGCCGATCAGGTCTACCAGCGCATCAAGGACGACCTGTTCGGCTTCCGGATGCTGCCCGGCGAACGCTTCACCGAGGCCGACCTCGTCGCGCGCCTGGGCGTCAGCCGCACGCCCGTGCGCCTGGGGCTGGCGCGGCTGGAACGCGAAGGCTTCGTGCTGGCGCGGCCGCGCAGCGGCTGGCAGGTGCGGCCGTTCGATTTCGAACGCTTCGAAGCGTTGTACGACGTGCGCGTGGTGCTGGAGCTGGCGGCGGTGGACAAGCTGTGCGCGCGGCAGGACATGGACCAGGCCGGGATGCTGGGCGCGCTGACCGACGTGTGGCTGGTGCCGCCGGCGCAGCGCATCCTGGACGGGCGGCTGGTGGGGCAACTGGACGAGGCGTTTCATTGCGCGCTGGTGGCTGCGGCCGGCAACCCCGAGATGGCGCAGATCCACCGCGACGTTACGGAAAAGATCCGCATCGTGCGGCGGCTGGATTTCACCAAGGACTTCCGTGTGGACGCCACCTATGACGAACACGCGGCCATTCTGCGTGCGGTGCTGGCGCGCCGCACCGACGAGGCCGCGCGCCTTCTGCGATCCCATATCGATATGAGCAAGGCCGAGGTGCGCAAGATCACGCTGCACATGCTGCATGAGGCGCGGGCCCGCGCCGGTTGACGGGCTGAGGGCGACTCGCAGGTTTCGGTCCCCAGCGCCGGTCCTCGGGTCCCGTCTCAGCCCTGAAGCTGCCGATAGACTTCCTGCGACACGCGCTGCAGTTCATCGCGGCTGACGGCGCCCGACAGCGCGTAGCCGAACTCGCCTTCGACCCAATAGAAGACCCGCACCGGCCCTTCCTGCGTGAACTGGAAGGCGGTCTGGCCGCCGGCCGCTTCGCGCGTCACGTACAACGTCAGGCGCTGGCCATCGGCCGCGCCATACATGAACTGCGCGACGGGCCCCGCGCCGCCGGGCAAGAGGCGTCCGCCGATCAGCTCGTAACCGGTTTTCGACAGCGATGGCGCGCGCATCGGCGCGCCCATGCGCTTGGTCAGCCACGTCACCAACGCCTTCTCGTTGTCGCCGCTGACTTCCACGGGCCGGCCCATGTCGGGCGCAAACACGGCGTGGGCGATGGCGGCGCGCTGGGCGTAGCCGCCCGCCGCGCGCTCGGGGATGGCCGTGGCCAGCGCGGCCTGCAGATGGCGCGCGTCGACGGCGCCGCGCGCGAACCACGCCAGGCTGGCGCTGACCGCGGCAATCGCCACGCTGGCCGCCATCGCGCGCCACGGCCACGTCCGTGCGGGGGCGCGCAGCGGCAGGCGCAACGGCAACGGTTCGTCCAGCACGGGATCCAGCAAGGCATGCAGCGCGCGCCGCTGCGACTGCCAGTCGTCGACACGCGTCTGGTCCTGCGGATGCGCGGCCAGAAAGGCGGCCACCTCGGCATGACGCGCGGGGGACAACTGGCCGTCCGCGTAGCCGTGCAGATCGGCTTCGGTGATCGGCGTGCCCGCGGCGGGAACCGGATGGAGGCGTTTGTCGGTCATGGCATTTCACGCGGGGTGGGAACGGGCCGCAGGCGCGGGGCTGCATCGCGGCCTTGCATCAGCGCGCCAAGCTTCTCGCGGGCGCGCGACAGGCGCGACATGACGGTGCCGATCGGCACCGACAGGATGCGGGCAGCCTCCTGGTAGGAAAGGTCTTCGACGGCGATCAGCAGCAGGACCTCGCGCTGCTCGGCCGGTAGGGCCTGCAGGCAGCGGTCCAGGTCGCGCACTTCAAGCTGATCGGTCTGGGTGGCGCGCACCGGCGCGTCGGGCAGGTCGCCCGGCGCCGTCTGATCGGTGCGCCGGCTGGCGGCGCGCACGCCGTCGATGAAATGGTTGTGCATGATGCCGAACATCCAGGCGCGCAATTCGCCGCGCCGCTGCCAGCGGGAATAGCGGCTCCATGCGCGCTCCAGCGTGTCCTGAACGAGGTCGTCGGCCCGGTCCGGGTCACCCGTCAGCCCGCGCGCGTAACGCCGCAGGCTGGGGATGCAGGCCAGGATCTGGGCTTCGTCTTCGGCGCGCATGGGCTGATCGGGCGTGCGTCCGGATCAGGGTTTGACGACGTGCCAGATTTCCTTGAAGTTGTCGCCGGTCTTGTCGCCCGGCTTGGTGTCCTTGGCGAACAGGTACAGCGGCTTGTTCTTGTAGGCCCATTGCTTGCTGCCGTCGGGGCGGGTGATGACCGTCAGGTCGCCCATCGGCTTGGCGTCGCCGGTGGCCATGGCGGGCGGCCAGGCCTTCGCGCACGCGTCGACGCAGGCGCTCTTGCCCGCGGAGTCCTTGTCGAAGGTGTACAGCGTCATGCCGGCGCTATCGACCAGGATGCCATTCTGGGTCTTGACGGCCTGGGCGTGGGCGCCGGCCGAGAACAGGGCGGCGCAGGCGAGTGCCAGGGCCGCGGCGGTGTGTTTGCGCATGGTGTGCCTCGTAGATGGGAAGGATTGGGGACTGCCCTCTACGGACGCCGGCCGGGGCCGCTTTATTCCAGCGGTCCGGAAAAAAGCTGCCGTGAAGGGTTCAAGCGCCCGGCCGGACCGCGCCGGGGTCATACCGCATTTCATGCTCCAGCTCGGTCTCCTTCACGGATGTGAAGCCCAGCGCCTCGTACAGCCGCCGGGCGGGATTGCCTTTCAGGACGCTCAGCGTGACGGGCGCGCCTTCCTTGTCCGCCCGGTCCAGCACCTTGGCCAGCAGCCGGCGGCCCAGCCCCTGGCCCTGGAAATCGGGATCGATCTGGATCTGCACGATGCGCCAGCCGGCCGGATCGCGGTAATGCTTGAACAGCCCGGCGGGCCGGCCGGCCAGCCAGACGATCTGGGCGTCGTCGAAGTGGTAATGGATGCGCGCCAGATGATGGTCATCGTCATGCGGCGCACCCGCGCGTTGCAGATGGGCGGTCATCGTGCGCTTGCGCAGGGACAGCAGAAACGGCACGTCTTCTTCGGTGGCGGGCTGCAACGCCAGATCGGGGGTGAGGCTCATGTTGCGGTGCGATGGGAAGGGGGGAACGCGAGCGCCGCCGGATGGCGGGCGGGTTGCCTGACGTTATAGATCGGTTACGGGGTAGGCGCTAGCTGATTTCAGCCGCATTTGAGCCGTAAACGTAAACCGGTCCGAGAAGCGGTCGGCAGCAGTCGCCTTTTACCAAAATGAGTAGTACGCTTCACAAATCCAGCCGATAGCGTTAATTTGTTACGTCTACTTCACATTTTGGCGTTGAAAAATGACCTCCGATTCGACAGATCCGCTGATTGATGCGCTGGTCAAGGCGCGACGTGACCGTAAATACACGCAGGCTCAGCTTGCAGATCTTGCGGGTATTAGCCGTCGTGCATTGGTGGCGATCGAGGGGGGAGGGGATTGCAATGTATCGACGTTGCGCCGCCTTATGCGCGCCCTGGACCTGGAATTGAGGCTGGTCCCCGCAGAGTATGCGCCGCCCACCCTTGAAGACGTGTATGCCGAAAACGAGGCGGCCTACCGTCGTTTGCGCGAAGAGCCTAAATCATGACGCTGGACATCTATGTGCAGGACAAGAAGGTTGGGGTGCTGGACCAGACCGGGATTACCTCCTTTGTGTTTACCTATCTGCCCGATACGCCGAGAGACTTGGCAGTGTCTTTATTGATGCCGCCCCGCACAGAAAGCTGGACCAGCCCATTTCTATTCCCAGTGTTTCAGGTCTCGTTGCCAGAAGGGGCGTTGCGGCAGACGCTCGAACGGTTCTTCGCAAAAAACTTCGCCAGCTTTGGGGACATGGAACTGTTGGCAATCGTTGGCGAAAACCTGATCGGTCAGGTTAAAGCCGTGCCCGCAGGCGCGACGCCTTCGAAACGAAGCGTCCATGAATCGCTGCAAAGTCTGTTGTCATCCGACCTGAAATCCATCGTGCGCCATTACTTGGGTGAGGATAGTCATGGGCCTGGCGTATCCGGAGGATTCTTGAAATTTCTGGCGCGCAGTCCCGTCAGCGGGGATGGCGTGAAACGCACCATCGCCGTCGACCAATGGATCGTCAAGCTGAACGATCCCGATCGTGCAGACATCGTGCTGATGGAACACTTCGGAATGATGGCGGCGCGAGAGATGGGACTCAACGTGCCCGAAACGCATCTTGCTCCCGACTTCAGCCGGTTGCTTGTCAGACGATTCGATGTCGACGCCGCGGGCAGCTCCCTCGGTTTCGAGGACATGTGTGCATTGACCGGCCAGCCGGCGCGGGACAAGTTCAGTGGGTCTGCCGAGCGCATCGTTCGTACCATCCGTGCGTTTTGTCCCGGGATGGCAGGCCAACTAGCCTGCGAACATTTTTATGCGCAATATCTGTTGGCCGCAGCTATCAGAAATGGCGATGCGCATCTGAAGAACTTTGGACTGTTGTACGAGGGCGGGAAGATTCCTTCGCTGGCTCCCGTGTTCGACATGCTGACGATGTCGGTGTATGCGCCCCGCGATAACCATGGTGATGCCAACGACGGCATGGCGCTCACGCTGGACGGCACGAAGCGCTGGCCTACGGCGGATTCGCTAAAGCGGCTGGGGCAAGTGTGTGACATATCGCCGGGCAGACAGAATCACTGGCGCAAGCAGCTCGGAGAGGCGCTGTTGAAGACTGCCGAATCTGCGGTGGCGTTCACGCAGGCCAATCAAGGCGAAGCGGTGGGTCGAAACATCGCCAGGATGCTGGAACTTTGGTCGCACGGCATGAAGCAGGTAGATGCGACGATCGCGAATAAGCTCAAGCAATCCGCGGAGCCGCTCGCCCCTAAACCTGCGATTTGACCGGCCCAGGCGTCAACATCCCCAACGGCTCCGGCCCAAAATGCCGCAAGTTCGGAAACACCGTCCGCAGATCGTCCCGGCTGGCGCCGAACCACGCGCCCAGGTCCGCGCCCAACTGATCCACTGACGTGGTGGGCAGCAACCGGCCGTTGTCCACGAAGCCGGGCCCGTTCAGCGCGATGTCCGGATGCGCGCCGTAGCAGCGGCCGCCGTTGACCGCGCCGCCCAGCACGAAGTGGTGCGAGCCCCAGCCGTGATCCGAGCCGTTGCCGTTTGAACCCAGCGTGCGGCCGAACTCGGAGGCCGTGAAGGTGGTGACCTGATCCGCCACGCCCAGTTCCGACAGGGCCTTCTGGAACGCGGCCAGCGCCTGGCCCAGTTCCTTGAGCAACGCCGGGTGCGTGTCGTTCAACCCCGTGTGGTTGTCATAGCCGTTCTGCGAGACGAAGAACACCTGACGCCGCGCGCCCAGCGTGTCGCGGGCGGCGATGATGCGCGCCACGATCCGCAGTTGCTGCGCGAGCGGCGTCGAGAAATCCCCCGGCACGGCGACATCCGCCAAGGCGGCCCGCAGCCGCTTGTCCGCCGAGATGGATTGCGCGGCGATGCGCGACATCTCGCGTTCCATCAGGTGTTCGCGCGGCTCGGTGATCAGGTCGCGCAGCAGCGCGGTGCAGGCGCTGGAACCATACATGTCGCGATGCAGCAGGTCGATCTGCGTCGAGCCGTTGATGCCCACGCGATAGCCCGCCACCTTGCGCCCGGCCAGCAGCACCGTGCTGCCGCCCGCCGTGATGCCGGTGAAGGTGCGCTGCGCGTTGGCGCCCGCGAACAGATCCGTCAGGCGGCCGGCCCAGCCCGAGGATGCGCCTTCCGGCGCCAGCGCCTGCCAGACCGACTGCTGGTCGTTGTGTGAGAACAGCTTGGGCGGCAGGGGCACGCGCGCGCCGATGTATTCGGCCTTGGTCGTGGGCACGATCAGCGGTCCCACGTTGATCAGCGCCGCCATGTCGCCGCGTTCGTACAGCGGCGCCAGCGGCGCCAGCGCGGGGGCCAGCGCAAACTGCATGCCGCCCTGCGTGTCGGCCTTGCCGCGCAGCAGGGTGGCGCGCAGCGCGTCGCGCGGCAGGGCGATGTCGCTGCGGGCCGTGGAATAGGCGCGGTACGACGACGGATCGTACGGAACCAGCGTGTTGTAGGGATCATTGCCGCCGTACAGGAAGACGCACACCAGCGCCTTGTATGAGGGCGGGGCGGATTGCGCGGCGGCGGCGCCGATGGCGGCCAGATTCAGCGCCAGCGGGGCGGCAGCGCGGGTCGCGCCCAGCGCAAAGGCGCGCAGCAGAAAGGCACGGCGGTCGAGGTCGCGGCGGTCTGTCATTTCTGCACCAGATATTCGGGCGTGGCGGCCACCAGCATGATGGCGGCGCGCACGCGGTCGCGCGGGCGGTCCGGCGGCAGCGTGGCCACGGCCTTGGCAATGGACGCCGCCGTGCGTGCGCTGAAGGCGTCGCCCGCCAGCAGCAGCACGACGCGCGCCACCAGCGCCTCGGGATCCTTGGCCAGCGCGATCTCGGGCGTATAGCTCGTCTGCAAGTCTTCCCAGCCGCGGTCCGCGTAGATCGCCAGGAAATTCAGGTAGCCCGCAATGCTGGTCTCGTCCGTGATCTGCAGTTCCGGCGCGACCAGATGGCGGCGGGCCAGTTCGGTGACCGGCGGCACGTAGCGCGGCCGGAAGAAGTTGAACACCGTGGCCGACCGCATCGGACTCTGCGCCAGGCGGATCGTGTTGTCCGTCGTGTCCGGCATGGCCCATTCGCCGTTGGTGGAGTTGGCGCCGAACGCGCGGGCCCAGCCCGAGAAGCGCAGGATGGGCTCGCGCACCTTGCCCCAATGGGGCGAAGCAAGGTCCGGCTGGCGCGCCTCCGGATCCAGCAGAATGGCGCGCACCACGGCCTTCAGGTTGCCGCGTTGGCCAGTGCCGTCGTCGTTGAACACGGCCGACACCCGGCCCACATACGCGGGACTGGGATTGCTGGTCACCATGCGCTGAATGAGCTGCATGCCGATGAAGGGCCCGACGTTGGGATGGGCGCTGATGACCTCCATGGCGCGCTTGAGCGACAGGTGGCCGTCGGTGCCGGGCGGGATGACCGCGCCCAGAAAGCGCTTCTCCGACATCGAATGCAGCGCGTTGTTCAGCGCCATGGGGCGGCGATGAAACTCCACATTCGTCTCCGGGCCGTTGATGTCCCAGCCCGTGAAGACCTTGGCTAACCCTTGCACGTCCGCATTGGTGTAGGTTTCCACGGGCGCGCCGTTCACCATCTTGACTGTGCCTTCCTGGTTCAGCACCAGCAGGCCGATGCTGAACAACTGCATCACCTCGCGCGCATAGTTCTCGTCGGGGTGGCGGCCGGTCTTGGGATCTTCCTTGCGGTTGCCGCGATAGGTCAGCATGCAGCCCATCGACAGGTTCTGCGTCACGGCGGTCAGCAGGTCCTGGTAGTTGCCCAGCGCATGCTTGGCCAAGAGGTCCATGAAACCCGCCGCGCCAAAAAGCGGCCACGACGCCGTGATGGACGAGACGCCGACGACGAAGATTTCCGACAGCGAAAATGCAACCCGCGTGCGCACCTGATCGGGCGCGCTGATGAACTTGCGCCACAACGTGGCTTCCAGCGGCGCGTTGATGCCGTTGCCCTTGAAGGCCTCGGTGTTCCGGTTCTTTTGCAGCAGCCAGTCGAAGTGCGTCTGCGACGGCGGCATCGCCAGTTGTGCGTCCAACCACGCGGCGTAGCCGACGCGCACGACGGCGTCGATGTCGGCCGGCGTGGGGCCGAACGTCGCCTGCGCCAGAAAGCGCGAGGCTTGGCCGGGAGTAGGGGATGCGGACTGCTGCGCAGCCGCTGACGGCGTAGCGGTCATGCGCCGGGCACCTCGTCGAATGCGAAAACCTACGGTACTAAAAGCCCGGCGGTGGCTTCAATACCGTCATTCGGACGAGGGACTAGGCCAAACGCATGAGATCAGGGGGATATGACGCGTCGCGCGTGTGTTCTACAGCGCGTCACACGGATCGCGTGATGCCGCCGTCGATGCGGATGTTCTGGCCGGTGATGTAGGACGACGCGCTCGACGCCAGGAACGCGATCAGGTCCGCCACTTCCTGCGCCGTGCCGTAGCGGCCCATCGGGATGCGCACGCGGCGGTCTTCCTTTTCGGGCAGGCTGTCGATGAAGCCGGGCAGGACGTTGTTCATGCGCACGTTGTGCTGCGCGTATTCGTCGGTGAAAACCTTCGTGAAGGCAGCCAGGCCCGCGCGGAACACCCCCGACGTCGGAAACAGCGCTTCCGGCTCGAAGGTGGCGTAGGTGGAAATGTTGACGATGGCGCCGGACTGCTGCTGCTTCATCACCGGCGCGACCAAGCGGGTGATGCGCACGACGTTCAGCAGGTAGAACTCCATGCCCAGGTGCCAGTCGTCGTCGCTGATTTCCAGCAGCGGGCCTTTGGGACCGTGGCCGGCGCTGTTGACCACCGCATCGACGCGGCCCCACTTCTGCAGGGTGGCTTCAACCAGGCGGGACAGGTCTTCGGTCGAGCGGTTCGAGCCGGTGACGCCCAGGCCGCCCAGTTCCTGCGCCAGCGCCGCGCCCTTGCCGGACGAGGACAGGATCGCCACGCGGTAGCCGTCCGCCGCCAGCTTGCGCGCCGCCGCCGCACCCATGCCGCTGCCGGCTGCCGTGAGGATCGCCACTTTTTCCGTGCTCATGCTCGCTCCAGTCTGGAATTCGGGAGCGGCCATTGTAGGGGCGGGTGGGCGTGCGGCCCAAGACGTTGGAGGGCAGCGCCAGCGCCTACGGCTTGGGCGTTACACGCCAGATCACATTGCCCACATCGTCCGCCACCAGCAGGCTGCCCTGCGCGTCGATGGCCACGCCGACCGGGCGGCCTTGCGCTTGGCCGGCGTCGTTGAGAAAGCCGGTCAGCACGTCCAGGGCGGGACCTGCGGGCTGGTTCTGATCGAACGGCACGAAGATCACCTTGTAGCCGCTGCGCGGATCGCGGTTCCATGAGCCGTGCTGCCCGACGAACATGCCGTGGACAAAGGGCGCCGGCAGCTTGGCGCCGCCCGACCACGCGAGGCCCAGCGAGGCGGTGTGCGGACCCAACGCGTAATCGGGCACGATGGCCTGCGCCACCAGGTCGGGCCGCGGCGGCGTGACGCGCGTATCGACGTGCTGGCCAAAATAGCTGTACGGCCAGCCATAGAAGCCGCCGTCGCGCACAGAGGTCATGTAGTCCGGCACGAGGTCGCTGCCCAGTTCGTCGCGCTCGTTGACCGCCGTCCACAGCGTCTTGCCGTCCGGCCCCCAGGCCATGCCGACCGGATTGCGCAGCCCCGTGGCAAAGAGGCGCTTCTGGCCGCTGGCCACGTCGAGCTCCCAGATGGCGGCGCGGCCTTCCTCGATGTCCATGCCGTTTTCGCCCACGTTGCTGTTCGATCCGACGGACACGTACAGCCGCGACCCGTCCGGGCTGGCGATGAGATTCTTGGTCCAGTGATGGTTCAGGCCCGCCGGCAGGTCGGTGACCTTTTCGGCGGGGGCGGTGATGTGCGTCTGCCCGGGTGTAAAGGGAAAGCGCACGACCGCGTCGGCGTTCGCGACGTAGAGGTGATTGCCGACGAGCGCCATGCCGAACGGTGAATTCAGATCCTGCAGCAGGATGGTCCGCGTTTCGGCGACGCCGTCGTGGTCGGCATCGCGCAGCAGGGTGATGCGGTTTGCGCTGACGGTCTTGGCGCCGGCCCGCTTCATCACCAGCCCCGTGGCCCACGCCTTGATGCCGCCCGGCGCGTCGTCGGGCTTGGGCGGCGCGTTGGTCTCGGCGACCAGCACATCGCCGTTGGGCAGCACGTACAGCCAGCGCGGGTGGTCCAGCCCCCTGGCATAGGCGGTCACGGCCAGGCCGGCGGCGGGAGCCGGCTGCGCGCCGTCCTGCCAGCCCACGGCCTTGGCCGTGTTTACCGTGGGAACGAGCGTGGTGTTGGGTGGCGGCAGTTGGGGGTCGGGACCCATGCCCGCTTCGACGGGCAGCTTGGCGACCTCGCCGCAGGCGCTGAGCAGCGTCAGCGCCAGGGCGGCCGCCGGCACGATGCGCAGGGCATGCATGATGCGCCTACTTCACCAGCGTGACCGGCACGTGCGCCAATTGCACGACCTGATTGGCCACCGATCCGATCAGGATGTTGGTCAGCTTGCCGTTGCCGCGCGTGCCCATGACGATGCGCGCGCAGCCATGGTCCTGCGCATAGCCCGCGATTTCCGCCGGCGCGTTGCCGAAGACCACATGACTGACGTAGTCGACGCCTGCAGAGTCCAGCTGCTTGCGCGCCTCCTCTGACGCTTCGCGCCCTTCGCGGGCATAGAAGTCATTGATCATGTCCTGCGTGATCAGGCGCGACACGCCGGCGCGCCCGCGCGGCGGCGTCTGGATGTTGATGAGGTGGATGCGCGCCGATTTGGCGCCCTGCGCGAGGCGGCGGGCGTACACGACGGCGCGGTCGGCGTTTTCGGAGCCGTCGACGGGAACAAGGATATTCAGCATGGCGGCTCCTTACTTGACCAGCGTGACCGGCAGTTCGGTCAGGGACAGCACGCCCGTGGCGACCGACCCCATGAAAAGCGCCGACACGGAACCCAGACCGCGTGTCCCCATGAAGATTTCATTTGCGCCGGTTTCTTCGGCCACGCGCGCGATGGTTTCGGCGGCCGCCCCGGCCTGGATGTGGGTCTCGAACGGCACGCCGGCCTGCGTCAGCAGTGCGCGGGCGGCCTCAACCGCGGCCTCGCCTTCTTCCTGGTGATAGGCGTCGATCTCTTCCTGCGACAAGCCGCTGCCGAACGCGCCGGCCTTCAAGGGGATCTGGACCGTCAGCAGGTCCACGCGTTCGACGGGATCGTAGCGGCGCGCGTCGAGCAGCGCCTTGACCGCGTTCAGGGCGGGTTCCGAACCGTCGACGGGAATCAGGATGCGTTTCATGAGCGTCTCCTTGCTGGCCGTAGGGGGGCGTGCGTTCCACTGTATCCCACATTCGCCCCGCCGGCGGCGCCCCGGCGATGCGTCAGATCAAGGCGAGGACGTTCCCCGCCACGCGTCGGGTACCGTGTCCGCCGTCATTGCGGTGCCCAACAACTGGCTGGCAAGCTGCGCCAGCGCGGGCGCCTCGCCGGTGGTCTGCAATCGCAGGCCGCCCGGACCGTGCGCCATCAGCAGGTCGCGTTCCTGCAACTGATGGCGCAGCCAGCGCGCCACCGGCGCGCCCGTTTCCAGCAGCGGCACGCCGGGGCCGGCCGCGTCCTGGATCACGTCGCGCAAAAAGGGGAAGTGCGTGCAGCCCAGCACCAGCACGTCCGCGCCGGCCTCGCGCAGTTCGGCCACCGGCGCGAGCACGGCTTGCGCGGCCTCGGGGCCGGACACCACCCCCTGCTCGACCAGCCGCACCCACTGCGGGCAAGGGCGCAGCAGGATGCGCACCTCGGGCGCCTCGCGCTGCACGAGCGCGGCGAACTTGGGGCTGGCCAGCGTTCCTGTCGTTGCGAAGACGCCCACCACCCCCGTGTGTGTCAGGTGCGCAGCGGGTTTGATGGCGGGTTCGACGCCGATGATGATGAGCTCGGGATGGCGCTTGCGCAGCAGCGCGATCGCGGCGGCGGTGGCGGTGTTGCAGGCCACCACCATGGCGCGGGCGCCCTGCGACACGAAGTAGTCGGCGATGGCGCAGGCGCGGCGCTCGACGAACGCCTGGGTTTTTTCCCCGTAGGGCACATGGGCGGAGTCGGCGACGTAGAGCAGGGGCTCATGGGGCAGCGCGTCGCGGATCGCGCGCAGAACGCTCAGCCCGCCGACGCCGGAGTCGTATACGCCGATGGGGGATTCGGAAAGCATGGAAAGGCGCTGGTCTATGGAGGATGCGGTGGCGGCAAGTGTAGCGCCGGGGCTTGCCGGCGGGGTTTGCCGGCGGGGCTACCGGCGGGTTTACCGGCTCTCCGTCGCCGGCGATGCATCACGCTGCCGCCGGGCCTCGTCGATCAGCTTGCGCGCGGCGCCCGACAGCGGCGCGTCGCACCAGATCAGGTTCAGCGGTGCGCGCAGCGCCTTCGGATGCGTCACGCTGACGTACACCACACCTTCGATGTTCACGCGGCGCAGCGACGCGGGCACCAGCGACACGCCCAGCCCCGCGGCGACAAAACTCAGCGTGGACAGCATGCGCGGCGCTTCCTGCGTGACGCGCGGGCTGAAGCCTTCGGCGCTGCAGGCGGCAATGATCGCGTCGTACAGGCCCGGGCCGCTGTGACGCCGGTACAGGATCAGCGATTCGTCCGCCAGTTCCGACAGCGCGATGCGCTTGCGTGCGCGGCCCTTGACGGTGGGATGGTCGGCCGGAAAGGCCGCCAGCATGGCTTCCTCGAGCACCGTTTCCATCTGCACGCCCGGGTCCGCGTGCGCGCCGCGGATGAAGGCGACATCGATGCGGCCCTCGGCCACCGCCTCGCGCAGTTCCCCGGTGCTGCTTTCTTCCAGCACCAGATGCACGTGCGGCGCGCTTTCGCGGAAACGCCGGATGACCGACGGCACGAACGGATGAAACGCCGCAGACCCCGTGAACCCCACCGTCAACCTGCCGGCCTCGCCCTGCGACACGCGCCGCACGCCGTCCACGGCCTGGTCCACCATCGCGATGATGTTGCGCGCGTCATCCAGCAGCGCGCGGCCGCTTTCGGTGAGCTCCATGCCGCGCGGCAGGCGGTGGAACAGGGTCACCCCCAGCTCGGCCTCCAGCACCCGGATCTGCTGGCTGAGTGGGGGCTGGCGAATGCCCAGCCGGGCCGCCGCCTTGGTCAGGTGGGATTCCTCGGCCACCGCCAGGAAATACCGCAGAAGCCGCAAATCTACGCTTGCCATATGTGTTCGATATGAGTTTTGAACTTGTCATATATTAGACATTATCCAAGGCGAAGCGTACGCTGCAAGTTCGTTATCCACCTCTGGCGCGGTCTCCCTGCCAGCTCCCATCGCCGGCCTTGCGCCGGCCACAACAAAGATGAACGCAGCACTTCCCCTTGACGAGGCCGGCGTACGGCCTCCCCCCACTTGCGGCCAATTGTTCTACGGATTTCTGGTGCTGGGCCTGACCGCGTTCGGCGGCGCCTTGCCCCTGGCCCGGCGCATGGTCGTCGAGAAACACCGCTGGCTGAGCGGCGCCGAATTCACCGAACTGCTGGGCCTGTGCCAGTTCCTGCCGGGCGGCAACATCATCAACCTGTCCGTCGCCCTGGGCATGAAATTCCGCGGTCCGCGCGGCGCCTTCGCCGCGCTGATGGGCCTGATCCTGGCGCCGTCCATCATCGTCATCATGCTGGGCATGGTCTACGACCGCTTCCAGAACGATCCCGATATCCAGCACCTGTTCGCCGGCCTGGCCGCCGCTGCGGCCGGGTTGCTGATCTCGATGGCCGTGAAGATCGGCATGCCGGTCATCAAGCGCCGCGACTGGCTGGCGGGCGTGGTCGCCACCGCCTGTTTCATTGCGATTGCCGTGCTGCGCATTCCGCTGCTGCCCACCATGGCGGTTCTGACGCCGCTCAGCATCCTGATGGTCTGGAGGCAACGCCGATGATTCACACACTGATCGCGCTCGTCCTGATCTTTACCCAGCTGTCCGTGCTGGCCTTCGGGGGCGGCAACACCATCCTGCCCGAGATGCAGCGGCAAGTCGTGGAAGTGCACGGCTGGATGACCGCCGCCGACTTCTCCGCGCTCTTCGCGCTGGGCCAGGCCGCGCCGGGTCCCAATCTGATGGTCGTGACGCTGGTCGGCTGGCACGTCGCGGGGTTGCCCGGCGTGCTTGCCACGACCATCGCCAAGTTCGGCCCGTCGTCGATCATCACCGTCATCGCGCTGGGCCTGTGGGAAAAATTCAAGGACCGCCCGTGGCGCGGCGTCATCCAGGCCGGCATTTTCCCGATGACCGTGGGATTGGTGGCCGCCAGCGCCTCGCTCATCACCGAGGCGTCGGTGCACACCTGGCTGCTGGGCGCCATCACGGCCATCGTGGCGATCCTGGCCAGCGTCACCCGGATCCACCCGCTGTGGCTGCTGTTTGCGGGCGCGCTGGCCGGTTTGCTCGGCATCAGTTAGCGTAGGGGCCTGTGCGAGCCCGGGGGCGTGCGATACCCCCTGGGGTCTGCGCCGCGGACAGGAGCCCGTCATGCAGCCGCTTAAAGACGAAAACGCTTCAGATGAAAGCGCCGGAAACGGCAGTGGCCCGGAAGCCGACCGCCTGCCGTTCTTTCACGCTCATCGCCGGCTGATGCTGTGCGCTGTGCTGCTGCTCGCGGTTGCGGGTGCGCTATACGCCGCAGGCCTGTCGCCCAGCCTCGCCATCCTGCTCGGCTTTGACGCCGGAGCGCTGGTCTTCCTGATCCTGACCGTGCGCGTGTTCGGCCGCTCCAGCGCCGCCGCCATGCGCCTGCATGCGCGCCAGCACGACGTGGGCCGCACCGGCGTCCTGTGGAGCAGCGTCGCGCTGTCCGGCATGGTGCTGGTCGCGCTGTGGGTGGAGCTGCATGCGCAAAGCAGCGTCGGCGCCCTGGTGGACACGCTGGCCGCCGCCGCGACCATCGTGCTGTCGTGGCTCTACATGAACATGATCTTCGCGCTGCACTACGCCCACGGGTACTACGGCCATAAGAACGCCATGCACAAGGGCCTGGATTTTCCGGGCACGGACGACCCGGACTACTGGGACTTCGCGTATTTCTCGCTGGTGCTGGGCATGACGTTCCAGGTGTCGGACGTGCAGATCGTCAACCGGCGGCTGCGGCGGATGGCGATGACGCATGGCGTCATCGCGTTCTTCTTCAACGTGTTCATCATCGCGATCAGCGTGAACGTGGCGGCGGGGCGGGCGTAGGGGGAAATCCCGCGGCTGCGCCCGCACGGCTTCACACCGGAATCGGTTCGTCCACCAGGCTTTGATTGAACGCGTTCACGAACGCGTGCTCGTTCGAGCCGGGGTTGTCCCGCAGGTCACGAATGGCGTCGACCAGCACTTCGGGCGCGTCGCTCGCCAGCTTCTGCATCGTCTCGGCGATGAACGCGTCGAGCGGCATGGCGCGCGGATCCCCGCTCTTCTTGATGAGGTCCGTGTCGACCCACGGCGGTGCGATTTCCTGCACCGTCACGTTGGTGTCGCGCAGCATGAACCGTTGCGACAGCGCGTAGGAATGCAGCGCCGCCTTGGATGCGGAATAGACTGCATTGGAGGCGATCGGCACGTAGGCCAGCATCGACGTGTTGTGGATGATCGTCGCGCGCGGTTGCGCCTTCAGATGACCGATCAAGGCGGACGTGAGGCGGATCGGTCCCAGCAGGTTCGTTTCCAGGATCCGCTGCGAAACGGCGTCGTCGATCGTGGACGAGGGGTCATCGAACGGCATGATCCCCGCGTTGTTGATCAGCACGTTCAGCGCCGGGTACTTGGCGATCAGCGTCTTGGCGACGCGGTCGATATCCTGAGCGTCCGCGATATCGAGCTGGATGCCTTCGATACCCGGATGCGCCGCGGCGATCTCGTCCAGCAGTGCCTGCCGGCGGCCGGCAATGATGACCTTGTTGCCCAGGTCGTGAAAAGCGACGGCCAGCGCGCGGCCGATGCCGGAAGTGCCGCCGGTGATGAAGATGGTGTTTTGGGTCAGTTGCATGTCGGTGCCTCGGTGAGTGGATAAGCGGTGTGGTCACTATGAGGCAGTTCGGTTTTGGCTCAAATGTCAATAAAGCGTCGTTTTAGGACATCGCGAACTTATCTTTGTTGACGGGTGTCGTGCGGCTTGAATAGCCTATGTACGTCATTTACAGACGTGGACATGAACATGCGCCAGATCGGCCTCATTCTCGAAGACGGATTTCAGGTCATGGGACTTGCCGCGCTCGCGGCCTTCGAGTTCGCGAACATCGCGCTGGACCGCGACGGTTACCGCGTCACCATCCTGTCGGAAGGCGGCGGCATCATCCGGTCCACCATGAACGCCGGCATCGAGACGGTCGCGTTAGGTGTCATGCCCGACACCCTGATCGTGGCGGGCGAACTGTTGCCGGGGCCGATCTCGCCTGGCCTTGCCCGCTACGTGGCGCGCGCCGCCACCGAAGCGCGCCGCGTCGCGGGTGTCTGCACCGGCGCGTTCGTTCTCGCGCAGGCCGGCCTGTTGAACGGCCGCACCGCCACCACCCACTGGGCGCATGCGCGCAGCCTGCAGGAAGGCTTCCCCGAGGTGCGCGTCGACCCTGACCGCATCTTCGTGCGCGACGGCAACATCTGGACCTCCGCCGGCATGTCGGCCGCCATCGACCTGGCCCTTGCTCTGATCGAAGACGACCACGGCGCGGCGCTGGCCCGGGACGTGGCGCGGCGGCTGGTGGTCTATCACCGCCGGCCGGGCGGCCAATCGCAGTTTTCCGCCTTGCTGGAACTGGAGCCGCGCTCCGATCGCGTGCAGCGGGCGCTGGTCTACGCCAAGGAACATCTGCGCAATCCGTTGACGGTGGAGGAACTGGCCGAGGCGGCCAACCTGTCGCCACGCCAATTCAGCCGGGTGTTCCGCGACGAGACCGGGCATTCCCCCGCCAAGGTGGTGGAGCTGCTGCGGCTGGAAGCGGCCCGCGGGATGCTGGAAGAAGGGCGGCATTCCCTGGATATCGTGGCGCGCGACACGGGCTTCGCGGACCGCAACCGCATGCGGCGGGCCTTCCTGCGCGCGTATGGCCAGCCGCCGAGCGAGGTGAGGCGCGGGGCGCAACTGGCCGGCGCATGATCCGGCAGGCCGGACCTGAAACTGACGGGGTGTTGAACGCCGGCCAGTGTGGGGCAACGGGTCTTCCGGCCTTGTCGTGCGGCACGCGGGTTACAGTGCAGCGTTTCTTGATCTCCTTCTGAACGCATGTCGCTATCCAATGCCGTGATCTGGTTGATTGCCGCCGCGACCACCATGGCCATCCTCTTTCGTCCGTGGCGGCTGCCGGAGTACGTGTGGGCCACGGCCGGCGCCGTCGCGCTGGTGGTGCTGGGGTTGCTGCCCGCTGCCCAGGCGGGCAGCGCCATCCTCGAAGGCACCGACGTCTACCTGTTCCTGATCGGCATGATGCTGGTGGCCGAGGTCGCCCGGCAGGCGGGCCTCTTTGACTGGGTGGCGGTGGCCGCCGCCGATCATGCCGCCGGGTCGGCGCGGCGGCTCTTCGATCTGGTGTTTCTGGTGGGCACCGTGGTCACCGTGCTGCTGTCCAACGATGCAACCGCCGTGGTGCTGACGCCCGCCGTCTATGCGGTGGCGCGGGTGGTCGGCGCGCCGCCATTGCCGTATCTGTATGTCTGCGCCTTCATCGCTAACGCAGCGAGCTTCGTCCTGCCGATCTCCAATCCGGCCAATCTGGTCGTGTTCGGGGACCGCATGCCCGCGCTGGGACCGTGGCTGGCGCATTTTGCGCTGCCGTCCGCATTGGCCATCGGGTCCACCTACGTGACGCTGCGGCTGGTGTTTCGCGATGATCTGCGGCAGCCGTTGAAGCCTTCGCCGCCGTTGCCGCCCATGACGTGGCCGCTGCGCATGGCCGCGTTGGGCGTGGCCATCACCGCGGGGACGTTGCTGATCACGTCGGCGCTCGGCCATCGCCTGGGCTTGCCGACGTTGATCGCCGGCTGCGTGTCGGCGGCGCTGGTGCTGGCGGTGACGCGGTCGGGGCCGCTGCGGCTCATCAAGGGTGTCGCGTGGGGCGTGCTGCCCCTGGTGGCCGGGTTGTTCGTGCTGGTCGAAGGCATGGCCGCCAGCGGCGTGCTGCAGGATCTGGCGGACCTGATGCGCGGCCTGTCGGCCGATGCGGCGTTATGGGCCGGCGGCGTGGGCGCCGCGTTGTCGGGCAACGTCATCAACAATCTGCCGGCGGGGTTGATGGCGGGCACGCTGGCGCGCATGGCCGACCTGTCCAGCACGGCCAACGCCGCGCTGCTGATCGGCATCGACCTGGGCCCCAATCTGTCCGTAAGCGGCTCGCTCGCCACCTTGCTGTGGCTGCTGGCCGTGCGCCGCGAAGGCATGCACATCAGCGCGCTGAGCTTTCTGCGGTTGGGCATCGTGGTGATGCCCCCGGCGCTGATTCTGGCGCTGGGCGCGCTGCACATCTTCAGCTGACGCAGCATGTCTTGAGCTGATGCGGCGCGCCTTGAATTGACGCGGCGCGCGGCGCAGGCCTGGCGATGGCCCGCGCGCCGCGCGCCTGTCCGGTCCCGCGTCAGAACGTGCCGCGGACCGTCAGCGTGGCGTTGCGCGGATCGCCGTAGAAGCTGCCCCAGCCCGGTGCGCCGATGGTCTGGTAGTAGGTCTTGTCGAAGATGTTGTTCACGTTCAACGCCGCCGACCAGTTCTTGTTGATCTGATACGCGACGCGCGCATTTCACACCGCGTAAGGCCCTTGCGAGACCCGCACCGAGCGCGTTTCCGTGTAGCTGCCCGTCTGGTAGTTCACGCCACCGCCCAGCGACCACGCCGACAGTTCACCCGGCAGCCGGTAATCGGACCACAGGCGCAAGATGTGCTTGGGCGTGACGGTGCGGGCGAAGTTGGTGTCGGTGACCGTGGTGTCGTCCAGGAATTTCAACGTGTTGAACGTGTAGCCCGCAAACAGTTGCCAGCCCGGGGCCACTTCGCCGCTGATCTCGGCGTCCACGCCCTGGCTGCGCACCTTGCCGCTCGACAGGTAGCAGATGTCGCCGGTGGAGCACACGCTGGTCAGATCCTCTTGCGCGCGGTTCTTCTGATCGACGCGGAAGAGCGCGATGGAGGTGTTCAGCCGGCCGTCCATCAGCTCGCCCTTCAGGCCGATCTCGTAGTTCTTGCCCACGATGGGATCGAGCACCTTGCCCGATGCGTCCACCGCGTTCTGGGGTTCGAAGATCTGCGCGTAGCTGACGTACCCGGACCATTGCGGGTTGAAGGCGTAGATCAGGCCGCCGTAGGGGGTGACGACGCCGTTGTCCTTGTAGGGATCGACGTATTGCTCGCCGCCGTCGCGATATCGGCTGGTGTTCTCGTACCAGCTCACGCGCGCGTCGGCCACCAGCGTGAGCGGGTCGGCCAGGCTGAAGCGGCCGACGCCGTACACGCCGGTCTGCTTCATCTTCACGATGGTGGCGGCGCTGCGATAGGCGTTCTCGCGCATCCAGTCGTCGGTGGGCTCGGGCACATTGTGGTCCGGGTTCCACACGTTCACGGCGCGGTTCAGGCGATTCAGCGCGAAATCGTTCTTGCTGGTCAGTTCGTTGATGCTGGCGCCGAACGTCACTGAATGCTTGCGGCCCAGCGCCTCGAAGGCGCCGTCCACATCCAGGTTCAGCGCCTTGTTGCGCGTGGACATGTCGAACAGGCCCGCGTACAGCATGGGTCCCAGGCCGGTCACGGGACTCACGGCGCCTTCCGTGAAGGCGTACTTCGAATCGTTCGATTCCTGGGTGGACGTGCCGGTCAGCTTGAGCGACCAGTCCTTGTTGAAGCGATGCGCCAGCTCGGCAAAGACGGTGGTCTGCTTGCCGTTCCAGCGGTTCCAGTCCTGGCCCAGCGAGGTTGACCGCTTCAGGCCGATGTCGTCATGTCGCGCTGCACGGCCGCCACCGAAATGCCCAGCTCGCGCGCCACGTCCAGAAAAGGCAGGCCTTCCACCTGCGCCAGCACGAAAACCCGGCGCACGCGCGCCGGTAACTGCTCCATCATGCGGCACACGGCGTCCAGCGCCTCGACCACCAGTGCATGCGTCTCGGGGCTGGGCGCAACATCTTCCGTGCGCGCGGCGAGCGTCTCAACATAGGCTTGTTCGATGGCCCGGCGGCGCGACTGGTCGATCAGAAGGCGCTTGGCGACCGTGGTCAGAAAGCCACGCGGCTCGGCAAACGCCGCGCGCGATTCGCTGCGCATGATGCGTTCGAAGGTGTCGTGGGCCAGATCGGCGGCACGGGTCGGCTGAACAGATGCTAATGGGAATGATTGCTAATTGTAGAGGATCATTCCGGCGACGCTCACTGCGGGCGCCGCTTGGGCGCGGAGGACCGGTCGGGCATCCCTTTGCCTAAGGCCTGCAATCGCCGGCCGGTGCGCTTGGGACGCTGCCCGGGCCAGCCGTGCGCCCGCTCGCTTAAAAGCGCCAGCGCACGTCGAGCGAACCTGCGTGCTCGCGGCTGCCATCGCCGTACTGGCCCGAGTAAGACAGCCCCAACGTGGCGGAACGCGAAATGGCCACGTCGGCGCCCACCTCAACCACGGCAGCGTCGCGCGCAATCGGCGCACCGGTCACCGTGAAGGCCTGGCTGCCGTCGAAGGCCATGGTTGCCCTTGGCGTAATGTCGCCAAAGGCATGGCGCCAACCGGCCGAGCCTCGCAAGGTGCCCTCGGTGTCGCCCACCTTGAAGGTGGAACGGCCACGCACGCCGAGCGTGCTGGCCACCTGGTCCTGGCTGGCGCTGCGGCCACGCAACGCGGCCAGGCCGCCTGATTCGCTGAAGCCGCGGGTGCGCACGTCGCTGTACGAAACCCCGGCAAAGGGCTCGACGCTGATGCGGTCGGACACGGCGATTTCGTAGCCCAGCTCGGTGAAGACCTGCGCGGTGCTGGCGCCATAGCGGGCGGTCAATTTTTCCGTAATGCCCGCGACGCTGGCCGAACGCTCGGAGTCGATGTCGTGCCAGGTGTACGCGGCGCCCGCCATCACATTCAATTTGCCGCGTCCGGCCTCGAATGACTTGCCGCCATACAAGGCCGCGCTGTAGCTGGAAACGTCCGCCTGCGAAGCGCGATCGTCCACGCGAGACTTTCCGTTCGTATAGCCCAGGGCGCCGCCGAGGCGCCAGCCGTTGCCCACGGGCTGGTCAGTGCCGACGAAGACGCCCGTGGTGCGCTGACGAACCTCGGCGTTGTTGCTGGTGGCGGCTATGGTCTGCCAGTTGCCGACAAGTTCGGCCCAGGCGGGCAGGGCATTCGATGCGGGCAGGGCCGACGCCGGCGCAGGGCCCGTCCCGGCCTGGGCAGTCGGGGCGCCCGCGCGCATTCCTGCATTCAGGTTGGCGCGCAGCCGATTCAAAGGCAGCGTGCGCACGGTCGAGCCCATTCCCATCAAGGCGCCGGCGATGCCGGCATGCGCCTCGCCCGACAGGTTGTCGAAGACCGCCGGTGGCGCGCCCGCCGGCAGCGTCAGGATGTAGTCGTGCAGCGGATTGCCGGCGGGCAGGCTGTCCAGGGCGTTGGCGGTGGCGCGCTGGTTGCCGGTGTTGGCGGCGTCGGCAAAAGCGATCGGACGCGGCGTATTCGGCTCGGGCGTTTCAACCTGCTTGCGGCTTAACTGCAAGGTCACCGCTTGCTGGGCATAGTCCAGCTTGGGATCCAGATAGGCATAGTTCGACGACACCGCCGCGAACTGACCCAGCACCTGCCCGGCCGTCAGGATGGTGTACTGGCGCGTCGCCGCAAAGCCGCCTTCAGGCCCGACGTGCACCACCGAGCCCGCCAGGCGCGCCGTTCCGCTCACGTCGATGCGGTCGCTGGCGTCAGAGCCCGGGTTCGCTTCCACGACGTACACCGAACCCGGCGAGAAACTCAAGTCGCCCGCCACGGAAAGGGTGCCGATCGAATTGCCCGGCGCAATGGTGGCGCCATTCATCAGCGTGGTGGCGCCGACCTGGCCCGTGCCCTGCAGAGTGGCGCCGTTGCCAATGGTCAGCGTGCCGCCCAGTTTGCCGGCGCCCGCGATGCCTACCGCGAGCGTGCCGGCGGTCACGTCGGTATGGCCCGCGAAGCCGCTGCTGTCGCCGGTCAGGGAGAGCTTGCCCGCGCCGGTCTTGTTCAGCGCGCCTGCACCCGAAAGCTGGTCTGCATACGCGCCATCGGCGCTTGCGTCGAACCGCAGCGCGGCGCCCGATGCGACGTCCGCGTTGCCGGCAAAGCCATTTGCGGAAACGGCCAATGCGCCGGTCTCGACACGCCATTGCTGCTGGCTCCCGGCGGCCGTCAGCAGCAATGTCCCCAAACCCTGCTTGACGACGCTGCCGGCGCCCGTGATGCCGCCCGCGTACGAGGCATCAGTGTCCTGATCGAACACCACCTTGCCGTCGTTCAGGAGATTCCCGCTGACGCTTTGTGCGTTGCCCACCAGCGTGCCGGCTTCGACGCGTGTGTTGCCGTAGCTGTTGGCGCCGCTCAGCACCAGCGTGCCCGCGCCGCGCTTGACGAGGTCGCCGGCGCCGACAAGGTTCTGTCCCACCGTGAAGGTGTGCGTGGGGTCGTCGATGTCGAATCCCCCGCCTTGCGCGGACCAGTTGATCGCGCGCGCCGTCGAGCCGAACTGATTTCCGGTGATGCGCAATACGCCGCCCTGGAACCGCAGGCCGCCCGCCGTGCC
>NZ_DAMCTG010000028.1:0-58883 GCF_032113835.1 Achromobacter sp.
TGACCGACACGCCCAGCGACAAACGCCGCGAATGCAAGGGCCAGGGCATCGCCAACCTCGTCACCGGCTTTCTGGGCGGCATGGGCGGCTGCGCCATGATCGGCCAGTCGGTCATCAACGTGCGCGCCGGCGGCAGGACGCGTCTGTCGACCTGCGTGGCGGGCGTCTTCCTGCTGTTCCTGATCGTGGCGCTGGGCCCGCTGGTGGCGCAGATTCCGATGCCGGCGCTCGTGGCCGTGATGATCATGGTGTCCATCGGCACCTTCAACTGGCGCTCGCTGCGCAACCTGGGCTCGCATCCGTGGCAATCGTCGGTGGTCATGCTGGCCACCGTTGGAGTCGTGGTCTGGACGCATGACCTGGCGCGCGGCGTGCTGGTGGGCGTGGTGCTGAGCGGCCTGTTCTTTGCCGGCAAGGTGAAGGGGCTGCTCGACGTGGACGCGTCGCTGTCCGAAGACGGCCGCACGCGCACCTACCGCTATACGGGCCAGATCTTCTTCGCCTCGGCGTCGCGGTTCTCGGCGGCGATCGACTTTCACGAAGCCGTCGAACGCGTGGTGATCGACCTGTCGGCCGCGCACTTCTGGGACATTTCGGCCGTCGGCGAACTGGACAAGGTGACGCTCAAGCTGCGCCGGGCCGGCCGTCAGGTCGACGTGGTGGGGCTGAACGAGGCCAGCGCGACGCTGGTCGGCCGCTATACGCAGCCGGGCGCGTCGGCGGGCCACTAGCCCCCGCCGCGCCTGCCCGCTGGCTCAGGATTCGACGAAGGCCAGGATCACGCCGCCGGTTTCCAACGGCGGCACAACGATGCGGGACTTGTGCGCCTGATGCGCCACGCCCGCTGCGGCCAGCGCCTCCTGCACGCGTGCCAGCGCATCGGTGCGCAGCGTCAGCGCCGCGGCGCGTTCGCCGCCAGCGATGAGCGGCGCGGCATCCACCCCAAAGCGCGCCTGGATGCCCGCCGGCGTCAGATACAACACGCTGGCGCGGCCCGCGGCAACGGCCACACCGTCCTGCACCTCCTGCACCACGCCGGGACCGAAGGCCTGCTCCAGCAGTTCGGCCGAAGCCGAGGGCTTCTCGCTCACATAGACGTACTCGGCAATGCCGCGCACACCATTCGGGTGCTGCCGCCATTCAGGCCGCCACACCAGTTCCGGCGTTTCGTGCTGGCAGAAGAACACCCGGCCATTCGGAATCCGGTCCGCGCGGATGCGCAGCGTGCGAAAGCGCGCATCGCCCAGCGTCTGTCCGCCTGCGGTGACCGGCCGATGGAAGCTGCGCGCGCCGTCGCCTTCCAGCGGCACGTCGCGGTTGGCCAGATCCTTCCAGGTCGCGTCGGCATTGGCCGTCTTGAACACCAGCCCCGCGAGGCCCAGCGGATGCTCCCAGCGGGCGCCTGGGATATCGGCCTTGGGCGGCTCGACGCCGATGAGCTCAAGATAATCGTCGCCAAAGATCGCCAGATGGTTGCTCGACCCCAGCGAATGGTGCCCCCGGTCGGTGAGGAGAAAGCCAAGCCGGCGGAAGCGTGCCGCTGACTGGTCCAGATCCAGGCCCGCCTGGATGACGACGTGATCGATGCGTAAGGTCACTCAAACTCCTTGAACTATGAATGCAGCACCGCCGGGTCAGGCGGCGAGCCGCGTTGCGACCGCGGCCGGATCCCAACGGCGGCCCGGCACGGCCGCCAGCAGCGCCTGCGTGTAGGGATGGGAAGGATTGTTGAACACGTCGGCGCACACGCCCTCTTCCACGACGCGGCCAGACTTCATGACGGCGATGTGGTCGCAGACCTGTGCGGCCACGCGCAGATCGTGCGTGATGAAGACGATGGACAGGCCCAGTTGCTCGCGCAGCCGGGCCAGCAGCGCCAGCACCTGCGCCTGCACGGACACGTCCAGCGCCGACACCGGTTCGTCGGCGATCAGCACCTGCGGCCGCATCGCCAAGGCGCGCGCCAGACCGACGCGCTGGCGCTGGCCGCCGGAAAACTCGTGCGGAAAGCGCCGCACGGCGTCGGGCGACAGGCCCACCAGTTCGAAGAGTTCCTGCGCGCGGGCCAGCGCCTCGCGGCGCGGCGTGCCATGCACGATGGGGCCCTGCGCCACGATCTCGCCGACGCGCTGGCGCGGATTCAGCGACCCGTACGGATCCTGGAACACCATCTGCACGCGCTGCGCATGGGCGCGGCGGGCGCGCGCGCCCTTGAACGACAGCGGCTCGCCGGCCAGCGTGATGTCGCCGCCGTCGGGCGGCAACAGGCCCAGCAGCGTGCGCGCCAGCGTGGACTTGCCCGATCCGCTTTCACCCACGATGCCCAGCGTGCCGCCGCGCGGCAGCGTCAGCGTCACGTCGTCCACCGCGTGCGTCACACGGCCCGGCCGGCCGAACCAGCCGCGCTTGCGATAGGTCTTGGACAGCCCCTGCGTGGTCAGGATGGCGGGCGCGTCCGCGTCCAGGTCGGCGCGGGCCGGCGCGGGCGCCAGCGGCGGCACCGCGGCAATCAGCGCGCGGGTGTAGGGATGGCGCGGATGCTCCAGCACCTGGTCGGCCGTGCCGCTTTCCACCAGTTCGCCGCGCTGCATGACGGCGACGCGGTCGGCAATCTCGGCCACCACGCCGAAATCGTGCGTGATGAACAGGACCGCCGTGCCCTTGCGGCGCTGCAGGTCGTGGATCAGATGCAGGATCTGCGCCTGCGTCGTCACGTCCAGCGCGGTCGTCGGTTCGTCGGCGATGAGCAGCGCCGGCTCCAGCGCCAGCGCCATGGCGATCATCGCGCGCTGCCGCTGTCCGCCGGACAGCTCGTGTGGGTAAGCGCCCAGCGCCTGAACGGGGTCGGGCAGCCGGACGGAGTCCAACAGGTCCAGCGTGCGCTGCCGGATCACGGCGCGCGAGAGCCGCGTGTGCGTGCGGAATACCTCGGCGATCTGGTCGCCGATGGTGCGCAGCGGATTGAGCGCGGTCATCGGTTCCTGAAAGATCATGCCGATGCGCTGGCCGCGCAGCCGCCGTAGCGCATCGGGCGCGAGCGTCAGCAGGTCCTGGCCTTCCCACAGCACGCGTCCGGCGCTGGCCTGCACGCCTTGCGGCAGCAGGCCGAGTATGGTGCCGGCCGTCAGCGATTTGCCCGAGCCGCTTTCCCCCACGACGCAGACGATCTCGCCCGGATTGACCGCCAGCGTCAGGCCCTTGAGCGCATGCGGCCGGTCGGCCCCGGGCGGCAGGTCCACGGTAAGGTTTTCGATGCGAAGCAGTTCGGTCATGATCGTTTCAGCCTGGGATTGAGAGCGTCGTTCACCCCCTGCCCGACCAGCGAAATCGCCAGGACGGTCAGCAGGATGGCAATGCCGGGAATGGCGGACACGTACCACTGCACCCGGATCACCCCGCGGCCGCCGCCGATGAGGTTGCCCCAGGACGGCACGTTGGGGTCCGACAGGTTCAGAAAGGCCAGCGCGCTTTCCAGGAGGATCGCCGTGGCCATGATGACGCTGGCGTAGACGATCACGGGCGGCAAGGCGTTGGGCAGGATCTCGCGGAAGATGAGGCGCAGGTCGCCCATGCCCAGCGCCCTGCCCGCCTGCACGAACTCGCGTGTCTTGAGCGTCAGGAATTCGGAGCGGGTCAGCCGCGCCACGGGCGGCCACGACACCAGCCCGATGGCCAGCACCACCGTGCGCAGGTCCGAACCGAAGACCGCCACCAGCACCAGCAGCAAGAGGAAATTAGGCAGGATCTGGAAGGCCTCGGTCACGCGCATCAGCAGGTCGTCGGCCAGGCCGCCGTAATAGCCCGCCACGGCGCCCAGCACCACGCCGATCAGCACGGACACGACAGTCGCGGCAAGCCCGATGGCCAGCGTGACGCGCGCGCCGTGCAGGATCTGCGCGGCGATGTCGCGCCCCACTTGATCGGTACCCAGCAGAAAGCGCGCGTTGTCGCCGGGCCACTGTAGCGGCCGGCCCGCCAGGCTGAGCGGATTGCGCGGATACCAGAAGTCGGCGCCCAGCGCGGCCGCGCAGACGGCGGCCAGCAGCACGAGGCCCAGCACGGCGACGGGGCTGTGAAAGTAACGGCGTAGCGTTTCCATGGTTCAGCTCCGCACGATGCGAGGGTCGAGCCGCGCATACAGCAGGTCGACGATGAAATTGATGGCGATCACCAGCAGCGCGGACACGAACACGATGCCAAGCAAGGTGTTCAGGTCGCGCTGCACGACGGACTCGTACGCCAAGCGGCCCAGGCCGGGCAAGGCAAAGACGCTTTCGACGACGACGGATCCGCCCAGCATGGTCCCGGCCTGCAGGCCCAGCAGCGTCACCATCGGCAGCAGCGCATTGCGCAGCATGTGCCGCGCGACCACGGCGGTCTCGCGCAGTCCCTTGGCGCGAGCGGTGCGGATGAAATCGTGCGCGGCGACTTCCAGCATCGACGCGCGCATGATGCGCAGGTAGATGGCCAGAAAGATCAGCGCCAGCGTCGCGGTGGGCAGAATCAAATGCCACGCGATGTCCAGGATGCGGGTCAGGCCCGTGTAGCCGGACGCAATGGTTTCAAATCCGCCGGCCGGCACCCAGTCCAGCCACACGGCAAACACAAAGATCCCCATCAGCCCGAACCAGAAAGACGGGGTAGCGCAGAACACCAGCCCCAGCGTCGAGATCAGCCCGTCCGCCCAGCCGTTCACGCGCCGCGCCGCGATGACGCCCAGCGCCATGCCGCCCGCAAAGGCGAACGACAGCGCCGAACCCATCAGCAGCAGGGTCGCCGGCAGACGTTCGGCGATCACGGCAGCCACCGGCTTGCCATAGATCGCGGAATAGCCCAGGTCCAGATGCGCCAGCCGCCACAGATAGCTGCCCAGGCGCGCGCTGGCCGACTCGTCGAGCTGGTAGTGCGTGCGCATGGCCGCAATGGTGGCCGGGTCCGCGCCGCCGATCTGCGCAACCAGCGCGTCGACGGTATCGCCGGGCGCCAGCTGCAGCAGCAGGAACAGGCCCGCCAGGATGATGAGTAGCGCGGGCGCCGCCGCCAGAAGCCGCCGCGCCGCGAGAGTCAGGAACCCCATGCCGCGGTCCTATGCCGACAGCCAGGCGTCATGCCAGTCGCTGGACGGCCAGCGCGCATTGTTATGGCCGTTCTGCAGCTTGCGGCTGGCCACCGAATAGAACTGGCGTTCGGTCGCCATCCAGATGGGCAGTTCGTCGTTGACGGCTTGCACCCACTCCGCATACAGCGCACGGCGGCGGGCCGCGTCGATTTCGGACGCGGCGTCGTCGATCAGCTTGTCGACCTTGTCCGACTGCCAGCCGTACTGGTTTGTCCAAGGCGCGCCCGCCGGGCTGCCCGAGCGGTACCAGACCGTGGTGGACACCGCCGGATCGCCGCGGTACTGGTGCCAGCCCGTGGCGATGTCGAAGTTGTGTTCCTTGTAGACCGAGGACAGCGCGCCCGCGATGTCGTATTGCACGATCTCGACCTTGATGCCCACCGCCTCCAGCGACTGCTGGATGAAGGTTGCCAGCAGCGGCACGTCTTCGCCGTTCTGGATGGGCACCAGCTTCAACGTGAAGCGCACGCCGCCGGCGCCGCGCTTGAAGCCGGCCTCGTCGAGCAGCGTCTCGGCGCGCTTGACGTCGAACGGATACGGCGGCTTGCTGCCCGCCGGGAAGAACGCCTCGGACGACGACGGAATGGGACCGGTCGCCGGCTTGCCCAGCCCGTACAGGAAGTTCTCGATGAAGAACTCGATGTCGATGGCGTGGACAATGGCCCGCCGCACTCGCAAGTCGGCCAGTTCCTTGCGCCGGAAGTTGAATTCCAGCGTGTTGTTGAACACGTTGGCCTCCAATCCCTTGCTGCGCACCTCGAACTGCGGGTTCTGCTTCAGGCGGTCCAGGTCGGCCAGCGTCAGCTGCGAATAGGCGCTGAGCTGCAACTGGCCGGTTTCCAGCGCGGCCGTGGCGGCCGACTTGTCCGTGATGATGCGCCAGACCACGCGGTCCAGATAGGGCTCGCCCTTGCGCCAGTAATTGGGGTTGCGCTCGGCAATGATGAACTGGCCGCGCTGGTATTGCACGAACTTGAACGGACCCGTGCCGACCGGCGCGGTGTTGGCCGGGTTTTCCAGCACGTTGGTGCCTTCGTACAGATGGCGCGGCACGACGTAGCCCAGATCGGCCAGCGCGCGCAGCAAGAGGTCCAGCGGCATCGGGCGGCTGTAGCGGAACACCGCCGTGTGCGCGTCGGGCGTGTCGACCGCCTCAAGATAAAGCTGCAGCGCGGTGCCGAAATTCAGGTGTTTCTTCCACAATTCCAGCGCGTTGTACTGGACGTCAGCCGACGTGAAGGGCTTGCCGTCATGCCAGGTCACGCCTTCGCGCAGCTTGAACGTGATGGTCTTGCCGTCGGGGGCGGCGGTCCAGGCGGTGGCGAGCTGACCGACGGGCTTGCCGGCCGCATCCAGGTCCACCAGCGATTCGATGATCTTGCTGGTAACGATGTACACGCCGGTCGAGGCGCGCAGCGCCGGATTCAGGATCCGCTGCTCGGACCCCAGATGCACGTTCAGCACCCCCCCATGACGCGGCGCGGCGGACTGCGCCAGAAGCGACGTGGGGAATGCCATCGCGGCGGCAAGCGCCCCGGAAGACAACAGGAATTCGCGGCGGGTGGTGCGCATGTGGGACTCTGGTTCTGCCTGGTTGGAAGCTGCGGATCTTAGGCCTGCGACGCCGGGCTTGAGAAATGCCGATTTCTCATTTGCTCATGCGTCCCCCGCGCCGCTTCCCGCAGAAGAAGTCGTTTCTCTACACGTTTCATTACGTCGCAGGCACGCGGCTTGCTCCCACCGCCAGATCGCATCTGACGGAGTTTTCATGCCCGCTTCGCCTTCCCTCGACACCACGACGCTGACGGTGCTGACGGTCAATACCCACAAGGGCTTCACCAGTTTCAACCGCCGCTTCATGCTGCACGATCTGCGCGAAGCGCTGCGCACCGCTTCGCCGGACGTGGTGTTCCTCCAGGAAGTCCTGGGCGAACACCAGACGCATGCCGGCCGCCACGAGTCGTGGCCGGCGCAGTCGCAGTACGAATTCCTGGCCGACACGCTGTGGACCGACTTTGCCTACGGCCAGAACGCCGTCTACCCGGAGGGTCATCATGGCAACGCCATCCTGTCGCGCTACCCGATCGAAAGCCACCACAACCACGACGTGAGCGTGGACGGCCACGAGGGGCGCGGCCTGCTGCACTGCATACTGAGGCCTCCAGCACTCGCCTCGCCCATCCATGCGATTTGCGTGCATCTGGGCCTGCTCGAGCGCCATCGGGGCGAGCAACTGCGCCGCCTTTGCAAGCTGGTGTCGCACGACGTGCCGGCCGACGAGCCGCTGCTGATCGCCGGCGACTTCAACGACTGGCGCCTGCGCGCCGACACCCTGATGCGCGACTGCGGGACCTCCGAGGTGTTCACCTCGCGGCTGGGACGGCCGGCGCGGACGTTTCCCGCGCGCTGGCCGCTGCTGCGGCTGGATCGCATCTACGTGCGCAGCGTGCGCGACTGGCGGCCGGTGCCGCTGGCGTCGCGCGTGTGGTCGCGCCTTTCCGATCATGTGCCAATTTGCGCGGAGATTGCGCTATGAACCTGGGCTGGCGCGAAAACAACCGATACACCCTGCTGGAAAACGGCACGGAGTACTTTCCCGCGGTCGTCGAAGCCATCGACGCCGCGGCCAGCGAAGTGCTGGTTGAGACCTTCATCCTGTTTGACGACGTCGTCGGCCGGGACATCCAGCAGGCCCTCATCCGCGCGGCGCGGCGCGGCGTCAGCGTGGACCTGCTGGTCGACGGATACGGCTCCGACGAATTGAGCGATGACTTCATCGGGGCGATGACCGAGGCCGGCGTGCGCTTCCACGTCTTCGATCCGCGACCGCGCTTTCTGGGCGTGCGCACGAACGTGTTCCGGCGCATGCACCGCAAGATCGTGGCCATCGACCGTCAACGCTCCTTCATTGGCGGCATCAACTTTTCCGCGGACCACCTGCCCGACTACGGCCCGGAAGCCAAGCAGGACTACGCCGTCCTGGTGGAAGGCCCGCTGGCGGCCGACCTTGCCGACTACGCGCGCGCCGCGCTGGGCAAGGGCAAGCGCGGGCTGCGGCGCCGGCCTGCGCGCATGGATCCCCTGCCCGCCGGCGACGGCGGCGGCCGGCTCGTGGTGCGCGACAACGTCAGCCATCGCAGCGACATCGAACGCTACTACCGCGCGGGCGTGCGGTCGGCACGGTCGGACGTGCTGATCGCCAATGCGTACTTCTTTCCCGGCTACCACCTGTTGCGGGATCTGGTGAAGGCCGCCCGCCGCGGGGTGCGCGTGCGCCTGCTGCTGCAGGGCGAGCCCGACGTGCTGGTCGCCCGGCTGGCCGCCTCGATGCTCTACGACTACCTGATGGACTCCGGCGTGGAGATCCACGAATATTGCAAGCAGCCGCTGCACGGCAAGGTGGCGTGCGTGGACGAGGACTGGTCGACGATCGGCTCCAGCAATCTGGACCCCCTTAGCCTTGCGCTCAATCTGGAGGCCAACGTCGTGGTGCGGGACGCGTCGCTGAACGCTGCTCTGCGCAAGAGCCTAGACCGGCTGATCGCAGAGGACTGCCGCCCCGTCGAGATGCCCAAGAATTCACGGCGCCGGTTGCGCCGCCTGTGGCTGGGCGTGGTGGTGTTCCACTTCCTGCGGCGTTTTCCCGCCTGGGCCGGCAGCCTGCCGGCCCACAAGCCGCGCCTGCAATCCGTCACGGCGGACACCGGCAGGGAGACGGCATGAAGATCCTGCACTCGTCTCCCATGCGGGCGCTGCGCCGCCGCTGGCCGCGGATCAAGCGTGTCCTGCCCGTGCTGGTGCTGATCGTGGTCGCTGGGCTGCTGTATTACTTCGGGCGTTCCGTCGACTGGCCTCAGGTGTGGGTGGCGATGCGCAAGATCCCCGGCCAGACCATTGCCATTGCGGGCGGCCTGGTGGTGGCCGGCTATCTGGCGTACGGCAGCCTGGACCTGCTCGGCAAAAAGTACACACGGCATCACCTACCCGCGCCCAAGGCGCTGGGCGTGGCCATGTTGAGCTACGCGCTGAACCTGAACCTGGGCGTGCTGGTGGGCGGCCTGGGCGCCCGTCTGCGGCTGTACACCCGGCTGGGTTGCCGCAAGTCGGTGGCGACCCGCGTCGCCCTGTTCGCGGCGGCATCGAACTGGATCGGCTATGCGTGGCTGGCGGGCATCGTGTTCGCCTTGGGCGTAGTGCCGGTGCCGGCAGGCTGGGAAATCGGGTCCGGCATGTTGCGCGTGCTGGGTCTGGCGCTGCTCGCGCTGGGCATCGCCTACGTGGTGACGTGTGCGCGGGCAAAGCGCCGCAGCGCCACCTGGATGGGCCATCACATCACCTTGCCGCGCACCCGCATGGCGGTCGCCCAATGCGCCGTGGCCGCGCTGTCCTGGTCGCTGATGGGCGCCATCTGCTTCGTGCTGCTGCAGGGCAAGGCAAGCTACCCCGCCGTGCTCGGCATCCTGTTGTGCACGAGCTTCGCGTCAGTCATCACCCGCGTGCCCGGCGGCCTGGGCACGACCGAGGCGATCTTCGTGGCCGCGCTGGGATCTCAGATTCCGCCAACCGAAGTGCTGGGCGCGGCGCTGGCGTACCGCGCGGTGTATGCGCTGGCGCCGTTGTGCCTGGCGCTGGTGGCCTATCCCCTGATCGAGCTGAAGCTGGGCATGCGCAAACGCAAGGGAGAAGACGCTCCCCCCGGCCAGGCTCGCCCCCTGCTATGAGGCCCGCCATGAATCGACCCCAACCCGACTCAGCAGGCACCGTCGCCGCCTACCCCCGGCGCACCGGCGCGTCCGAACATGAGATCGCCTCGCAGGAGGCGCTGGCCTTGCGGATTGCAGCCTTGTTGGGCCGGCGTTTCGTGCCGGACTACCGGCCGACCCGCAACCGCGGCGAGCCACCGCCCTACTACGTGCCCGACCGCAGCATCACCAGCCTGGCCCGTGCGGCCAAGCTGGGCATCTCGCGCGCGGCCGACTTGTTCGGGGGGGTGACGCCGCACGCCTTCGTCGCGACCAAATCCATCACCCACGGCGTCGTCGACGCCCAGGCCAAAGCGCCGCAGGGCTGGGTGCGGCCGCTGGCCGGCGAGCTGGATGAGGTCGTGCTGCGCGGGTACACCGCCTTCACGCTGGACGATGCGCACCGCGCGGGCGAACGCCTGCTCCAGGCGGGAGCGCTGCGGCTGAAGCCGGCCGACGCCAACGCGGGGCGCGGCCAGATCGTCGTGCGCGACGCGCAGGAGCTGCACGCCGCGCTGAACGGCCAGGACGCCGCCAGCATGCGCCGGCTTGGGCTCGTGCTGGAAGAGGATCTGGCGCAGATCGCGACCTACAGCGTGGGCTGGATCCGGATCGGCAAGCTGGAAGCGTCGTACGTGGGCACGCAAAGCCTTACCCGCGACAACAGCGGAGAGCCGGTGTACGGCGGCTCGGCGCTGACGTTCGCGCGCGGCGGGTTCGACGAACTGCGGGCGTTGAATCTGTCGGACGAAGAACGGCAGGCGGTGGACCTGAGCTGCCGCTACGACACGGCGGTATCCACCGCGTATCCCGACTTCTTCGCATCGCGCCGCAACTACGACGTTGGGATCGGCCAGAATGCCCGCGGCGAGCCCCGCGCGGGCGTGCTGGAACAGTCGTGGCGCGCCGGCGGCGCCAGCATCGCGGAGCTGTCCGCCCTGCAGGCGTTCATGCTGTCCCCGTCGCTCAAGTCGGTGTCAGCCTTTACGCGCGAGCGCTACGGCGCGGACGAACCCGCGCCCACGTCGGAGCAATACGTGTATCGCGGTGAAGATTCCGCCGTCGGTATGATCACCAAATCGGGGGGCATCCTGGAGGACGACAATGGCCGCCTTTAGCGACCCAATCGACATCGAGGTGGCGGACCAGCGGCTGGCCGGCACCTTTCTCACGCCCGAAAGCAAAGTGCCGGGCGTGCTGTTCATTCACGGCTGGGGCGGCGACCAGAAGTTCGACCTGGCCCGCGCCAAGGGCATCGCCGCGCTGGGCTGCGTCTGCCTGACCTTCGACCTGCGCGGCCACGCCGCCACGCAAGCGCAGCAGATGCAGGTCTCGCGCGACGACAACCTGCGCGACGTGATGGCCGCCTACGACCGGCTGGCGGCCCACCCGTCGCTGGACAGCGGCTCCGTGGCGGTGGTGGGCAGCAGCTACGGCGGCTATCTGGCCGCCATCCTGAGCGGACTGCGCCGCGTGCGGTGGCTGGGCCTGCACGTCCCCGCGCTGTATCGCGACGACGAGTGGATGCTGCCCAAAAACCAGCTCAACCGCGAGACCCTGCGCGCCTACCGCAACACGCATATCGAGCCCGAAAGCAATCGCGCGCTGTCGTGCTGCGCCAATTTCACGGGCGACGTGCTGATCGTGGAGGCCGAGCACGACGTCTATATCCCGCACTCCACGATCATGAATTACCGCTCGGCCTTCCGGCGGTCGCATTCGCTGACGCACCGCATCCTGGACGGCGCCGACCACGCGCTGACCGACAAGGCCTCGCAGCAGGCCTACACGTCGATCCTGGTGAACTGGGTGACCGAGATGGTGATGGGCGCGCGCGTGGGACGGGCGCGGCCGGTGCCGTAGGCGGGACGGCGCCGTAGACGGGCCAGCGCTGTATCTAAGGCGAGCAAAGCGGCTCAGGGCTTCGTCGGGCTCAGCATGTCCGACAGCGCATCGCCCAGTTCCTTGACGGCGCCCGCCACCCCTTCCGCCGCGCCTTCCGCCCCCACGCCGATGGCATGCCCGAACCCGCGCGCCACCTGCGCCGAAAAGCCCCGCGTGACCGAGAACTTGGGATTGTCCAGGCTGCCGGCCAGCGCGAATTCAAATCGGATGACGCCGCGCTTGTCCTTCATGGCCGCCAGCACCGCCTTGCGCGGCAACGAAAACAGGCTGCCGTCGCCGCTGAACTTCAGGTTGTGCAACGCGACGGTGCCCGATGCCTTGAGTTCGTGGCGGGCAATGACCGTCTTCATGTCCAGGTCCATGGATCCGCCGGACAGCGAACCGGCGCCGTTATCCGCCAGATAAGGCGCGGCATGGCGGATGTCCATGTTGCGCGCCGCCACCGTGATGTCCGCATCCGAGCTGCCCACCACAACCTTGCCCTTTGCCCGCACGGTAGCTTCGCCATTGCGGTTGTCTTCGACCTTGCCGGTGAATTCCATCTCGCTGGCGGTGCCGTCGCCCGGGATCACCACGGGCTGCAAGTGCGCCTGCACGTCCTTGAACGGAATGCGATGCGGCGGCTTGGAGACCGCACCGTCCAGGTAATCCAGGCGGCCATCGCGCAGGATCAGCTCGGCGACGCGGATGGGACCGTTGCGCTGCGTTTTGCCGTCGCCGGCGCGCAGCGCCGCTTGCAGCGCGGGCGCAATCTGCATGTCGCCATCGGCGCTGCGCACCACGGCGAAATCGAATCCATCGACGGTGATTCGCTTGAACACCGCCTCGCGGCGCAGAAAGGCCGTCCATTCCGGTTCCAGTTCGACGCGCCGGGCACGCGCGCCGGGCTGACCGGAAGCGCCAGCCACGGTGACATCGGTCAGCACGACTTGCCGCAGGCCGACCTGCACGTTGCCGACCTGGCTGCGGGGGCCGAGAATGCTGGCGATGCGCTGCTCGGCCACGCGGGTCGCGGCCAGCGCCAGGACTGCGAGCACCGCGCCAATCAACAGCAATATCGCCAGGGCGGTGCCCCAGCGTGACCGGCCACGCGCATCGGCTGCGTTCGAACTCATTGTGGTTTCCGAAGTTGTACGGGACAGCGGCGCGAAACGCGCCGCATCCCTTGCACCATAGCGAGGCCCGGCCACTGGCGCAACCAGGGCATCGTCCGGGATGCGCAATCGCTCATCCAACGGGCTTACACCTCACACCTTGTCACGCCGCCACGACAGGCGCCAGTAGCGCTCGGGCCGGGATGCCGATGCGCGCAACGCCGTGTCCAGCTGCGCGCCGAGCGGATCCAGCGCGAGGCTGCTGCGAGCGTCCAATGCGCGCTGCCGCGCGCGGTCCACGTCAACCTCCGCCCCAACATCCAGCGGCGAGGCCAGGATCCGCCGGCCCAGCAATTCGGCCAGGCGTTCCTGGACCGCCCCCGGCTCGGCCTCCGCAACCTCTTCGTACGTCACCCACTCCACCCGTTGGAACAGCGCGCGCAGGGTGAGGCACGCCTCGGACACGCGCACGTGCGCCGCACTGCGTAGCCCCAGCGGCATCAGGACGACGCGCGGCCGCAGCGCGGACAGTGCCGCCGCCAATGCGCCCGTCAGGCGTCCCTCCCCGCCGCTTTCCAGATACTCGTCGTGCACCAGATCCATCTGCTCGCCGCGTACGCCCAGCAGCAACAAGGCGCGGTCGTTGCGGGCACGTCGGTCAAGAACGGCCTGGCGGCCATTCTTGAATCCGCAGTCGCGATCCGCTGCGCTGCCGGATTCGGGCTCCAGCGGCAAGCCCGAGTACACCGTCAAGACGTTGCTGTCCGGTCGCGCCGCGAGCAGGCCGGCACAACCGACGACGGCGTCGTTGAAGCAGGGAGAAACCGCGACCAGTCTGCCTTCGCGAAGCATGCTGCCCTCGCTGCCCGGCTTACCAATACGGAGGCTGGTTGTAGTACTGATGGATGCCGCGCGCCCAGGTTTCGTCCGCCATGCTCGGCCAATTGTCCTTGTCGAACCCCTCCGCGTTCTTGAGCACTTCCTTGTCCACGTTCAGCACGAAGCACTTGCGGTCGGTATCCAGCGTCAGCGCGCTCCACGGAATGGCGTACAGCTTATCGCCGATGCCCAGGATGCCGCCGCGCGACAGCACGGCATACGCGATGCGCCCGCGCGGAACGTCCACCATGATCTCCTGGATGCTGCCCAGGGATTCGCCGGCGGGGTTGTACACGTCGTTGCCTTCCAGCGTGCTGGCCGCCATGATTTCGGGTCCGGGACCGCTCGGATCGCTCTTCGGGCCGCCCACGATCTGGGTTGCGACTTGCGCCTGGCCGGCGCCGGTCAATGGTTGGTTCATGTGAGTCTCCTTCGTTGAAAGGTCCCGCGTGGCGAACGGCCACGCCGTGCTTCCAATACGCAAGCCGTGTGCCAGGGCTTTGCCGCCCTTGATGGCGCGCGATATACCGCCGACAACGGCATTTCTTACAGCAAGCTTCCACAAAAATGCCGGGGCCGGCCCTGCACTGTGCAGAGCCGGCCCCGGCTGAGGCCTTACGCGCCCGGCGGGCGTTACCGCCGCTTGCCGTGGTCCGACATCATGCAGATGCCGGCCAGCACGCCCAGCAGCACCGCGCCTGCGATGCTCTTCCAGGCGTTTTCATGCACGTAGTCGTCCGTGGCGTGCGACACCTCGCGCGCCCGGTCCCAGGCGGCGCGTTCCCAGCCGCGGGCCTGGTCGCGCGCGGCGTCCAGCCGAAGCTTCAGTTTGTCGCGCGCGGATTCGATCTCGGATCCACTGTAGCTGGCGGTGCTTCGCAGCAGATCCTCGGTGCCCGAAATCAGGTCACGCATCGTGTGCGAAGTCGTGTCCGACGTGTGAAACATATCGCGCAGCCTATCTCGCTTGTTCATGTGTTCTCCTTGAAAAACTGCGGGTCGCTCCCCCCGCGGCACGGCGCACGCGGAGCGCGGCCCGCAGGCCGCATGCCTTGCAGGACCATCACTGACGGTCGATGCCCGGCGTCTGCTGCGGGTCCACGCCCGGCATGGGATTCGGAATGCTGTCCGGCGGCCAATGGCCCTTCTCGTCCTTGCCCGTTTCCGGGACATCCGGTTTGGGTTGTTCGGCAGGCGACTGGTCCGGCGTTTTCTGACCTCCCTGCCCGGGCTGTTGGGAACTCGTCCCTCCGGTATTTGCCATGATGTGCCTCCTGAAATGAATGGATCGATCGGGCGGGCGTGTCAGCCCGCCCACCACTGCTTGATCGTGGCGCGCAGCGCGGCGCTGCCCGAGGCGGCATCTTCCTTGCGCAACGCCTTGAAGTACGCGCCGATCTGCTTGGCCGGAATGTGCGGGGGCAACGGCGGCATCTCGGGGTCGGTCACCATCTCCAGCACCACGGGGCGGCCAGCCGCCAGCGCGCGGTCCCAGGCCGGCCCCACGTCGTCGGGGCTGTCGACCCGGACGCCTTCCAGTCCCAGCATCCTGCCGTACTCCGCGTACGAAAACTTGGGCAGCCACTGCGAATCTGGAAAGCGCGGATCGCCGCCCATCACCCGCTGCTCCCACGTGACCAGGTTCAGGTCGCCGTTGTTCAACACCATGACGATCAGCGTGGGATTGCTCCAGTCCTTCCAGCGATGGGCGATGGTGATGAGCTCGTTGATGCCCAGCATCTGCATGGCGCCGTCGCCCACCAGCGCGATGACCGGCCTGTCGGGATAGGCCACCTTCGCCGCAATGGCGTACGGCACGCCGCAACCCATCGTGGCCAAGCCGCCCGACACGGAGCCCATCATGCCCGCCTGGATATCGACATTGCGCGCGTACCAGTTCGCGGCCGAGCCCGAATCGCACGTCAGGATGGCCTGCGCCGGCAACCGCTTGGAGAGTTCCAGGAACGGCCGCTGGGGATTGATCGGCTTGGCGTCGACCATGGCGCGGGCATGCACGGTCTCGCGCCAGGCCGCCACCTGCTTTTCGATCCGCTCGCGCCAGCGGCGCGCCTTCTTGGGTTCCAGCAGCGGAATCAGCGCCTCCAGCGTCAGCCGGCTGTCGCCCACCAGGCCGAGCTCGACCGGATAGCGCAGGCTGAGCTTGCGCCCGTCGCGGTCGATCTGCACGGCGCGCGCCTGGCCTTCCTCCGGCAGGAACTCCGCATACGGAAACGAGGTGCCCACCATCAGCAGCGTGTCGCACTCGTTCATCATGTCCCAGCTTGGCTGCGTGCCCAGGAGGCCGATTGCGCCCGTCACGTAGGGCAGGCTATCCGGCAGCACGGCCTTGCCCAGCAGCGCCTTGGCCACGCCCGCCCCCAGCAGTTCGGCAACCTGGCTGACCTGCTCGCCCGCCTCCAGCGCGCCGGCGCCGACCAGAATGGCCACTTTCTCGCCGCGATTCAGGATGTCGGCCGCGTTGCGCAGCGCGTCCGCACCCGGCACCGCGGCGTGCGACGTAACGCCGATGCCCGTGTGCACCGTGCCATGCTCGCGCGGCGGCGTCGGCACGGCAGGCAGGTCCTGCACGTCGTTCGGAAAGATGACGCAGGTGACGCTGCGGCGCTCCAGGGAGATGCGCATCGCGCGATCCACCATATGGCGCGCCTGCTCGGCCGTCGTCGCCATCTGCACGTAGTCGTGCGCCACATCCTTGAACAGGCTGATAAGGTCGACTTCCTGCTGGTAGTCCCCGCCCAGCGCGCTACGCGCCTGCTGTCCGACCAGCGCCACCACCGGCTGATGATCCAGCTTGGCGTCGTACAGGCCATTGAGCAGGTGAATGGCGCCGGGACCCGACGTGGCCAGGCACACGCCCACCTGTCCGGTGAACTTGGCGTGTCCGCACGCCATGAACGCCGCGCTTTCCTCGTGACGGGCTTGTATGAACTCCAGCGGCTCCTCGGTGCGGCCAAAGGCGCCGATGAGCCCGTTGATGCCATCGCCGGGGTAACCGTACACCTTGCGCACGCCCCACTGCGACAGCCGCTTCAACACGAAGTCCGACACTGTTTCCATACATTTCTCCCGGCGGTCGTCATTGAAAGCGACTGCGTTCAGCAACCGCCGTTCCTGGCCCCGATGGGAATTTGGGCGCGTGCGCGCAGATAAAAATTACAAAGCGACCGGGCGCTGGGCGTTGCGCGCGCCGCCTTTCCATCCTTTGGATGACCGGAGTTTCTGCTGCATTGCGCAATTTTTCTCGCGGGCGGCGGTTTAGGCACACAGCTTGCGTAAGGAGAAGCCTCGGCGTAATCGCGATCGAGTCGCAACTGTCTCGACCGGCCTATCAACTGGAGCAAGCATGGCAAAGACGAGAACCCTGATCGTTGCGGGAGAAGCTTTCCCTCTGGCCAAAACGGGCGGCCTGGGGGATGCCATCACTGGCATGGCGCTCGCGTTGATCGAGGCGCGAATGCCCCTGAGCGTGTTGTTGCCCGGGTATCGGGGCGTGAAAGCCAAGCTGAACCGCGTCCGTCAGGTTGCGACGCTGCAGGACCTGCCGGGCGGTCCGGCCGTGCTGCTGGAAGGCAAGTGTCCGCAGTCGGGCATCGATTACCTGATTCTCGAAAACGACGCCCTGTATGACCGCGGCGGTCTCTACGCTGATGAGAACGGGAAGGAACATCCGGACAATGGCCTGCGCTATGCGGCGCTGGCGCACGCAGCCGTGCGCGTGGCGGCCGGCCTGCCGGGCGTGATGCGCCCCACGCTGGTGCATGCGCACGACTGGCACGCCGGTCTGGTGCCGCTGCTGCTGCGCGCCGCCGACCTGCCCGACGTCAAGAGCGTGATGACCATCCACAACCTGGCGTTCCAGGGCCTGTTCCCGATGGCCAACGCGGACGAATTCGGGGTGCCGGAATGGGCCCGAAATGATGACGGCGCGCAAGCCTGGGGCCAGCTCAACTTCCTGAAGGCCGGCATCCGCTACGCCGACCGCGTGACGACGGTCAGCCACACCTATGCCCGCGAAATCATGACGCCCGCATTCGGTTGCGGCCTCGATGAGTTGCTGCGCAGCCGTGCGGACGACCTGCTGCCGATTCCGAACGGCATCGACGACGTGCTGTGGAATCCCGCGCGCGATCCGTACCTGCGCAGCCATCGCTATTCCGTGCGAGACCTCACCAACAAGATCCATTGCAAGGCCGCCTTGCAGCGCGAATTCGGTCTGCGGCCCGATCCGGCCGCGACGCTGATGGGCATGGGCAACCGCCTGACCGAACAGAAAATGGCGGACGTGGCCGTGCACGCGCTGCCGGAAGCGCTGGACCGCCACCCGAGCCTGCAGATCGCGATTCTGGGCCAGGGCGACCATCGGCTTGAAGAGGCGTTGCAGGACATCGCCCGCCGCTACCCCGGGCGCTGCAGCACCCATATTGGTTACGACGAGGGCATCGCCCATCGCCTGCACGCAGGGTCCGACATATTGCTGCACGCCAGCCGTTTCGAGCCCTTCGGCCTGACGCCGCTGTACGCCATGCGCTACGGCACGCTGCCCATCGGCTCGCGCGTCGGCGGCATGGCCGACACGATCCAGGATCCGGGTCCGCGCGCGCCGCTGTCCGCCATGTCGTCGGCCACCGGCCTGCTCTTTGAAGGCGACACGCCGCAGGCCATGAGAGCCGCCATCGAACGGGCCATCGACCTGCGCGCCCACGGCATTCTGTGGCGATTGATGCAGCGCAACGCCATGAACACCGACTTCGGCTGGCGCGCCGCCGTCAGTCTGTACGCCAGCCTGTACCGGTCGCTGGTGGAACCCAACTACCGCGACGCGGCGCCCGCCCCTGCCTTGCAGCCGGCCAGCGCCTCCGCCGTCAACCGCCGCCAGCCGCGCACAGGTGGCGCCATGCCGGCCGCCATCTAAGGAGCGACACCGGTGTCCCATCCCGCCGTCCCCGCGCCGTCCCGCGCCCCGATACGCCTTTACCACGCCCGCCACGGTCTGCCGGACGGCGAAGCCGCCGTCCAGGCCCTGAGCAAACGGCTTGCGCAACGCGGCTTCAACGCCGTGCTGGTGCCGGCCCCCTGGCTGACGGGGCCGCAGCCGGGTTCGTTGGCCGCGCAGGACGCCGATACGGCGCTGAGGGATGGACAGGAAACGCCGATCATCGACTGGTACACGCAGTCGACGGCGCAATTGTCGGCGCACGGCCTCGCGCTGTTTGTGGATGTGATCCTGGACCGCAGCGCGCGCAATGCCGTGGCCGCGACCGCCGCCCCGGGCTGGTACCGGTCGCTGCACGAAGAGCCCGCGCGCGATCCGCGGCTGACGCAGGAAGAGCGCGGGGTGCTGCATTTGCCCGAAGGCGCCCTGCCGCCCGGATTCCTGACCGCATGGACGGAACGCCTTTTGGGCTGGGCCCGTAGCGGCGTCAAGGGACTGGTGTTCCAGGCGCCCCACCGCTTGCCCACCGACGCGTGGCGCGAATTGGGCGGCGCCCTGCGCGCACAGAATCCCGACGTGCGGCTGTTGGCCTGGACACCCGGTCTGTCGCCCGCCAACCTGGCGGCCTTGCGCGACGCCGCGTTCGACGCGGCGTTCTCGTCACTGCCGTGGTGGGACTTCAAGTCCTCGTGGCTGGCTGAAGAAGACGCGCGGCTGCGCGCCATCGGCGAGGTCATCGCGGCGCCGCCGCAGTCCGGCGCGCAGCGGCCGTCGGAGGACGGCCGACGCGCCATCTGGAGCGCGGCCGTCACCGGCGATGGCTTGATGCTGACGGACGAGGACGAACGCCGGCTGCCGGACGTGGAAACGGTGAACGCCTGGTTCTCCGGGCCGCGCCTGAAGGGGCCGCTGTGCATGCTGGGCGGGCGCGACGGCAGTTGCACGGCGCTGCTGCGAGACGCCGGCGACGGCGCCACGCTGGCGCTCGCCATCAACCCCTCGGCCACGCAGGATGCCGCGATGGACTGGGACGCGCTGGCGCCGATGCTGCCGCCGGCGGATCTCGTCCCATTCACGCCGCCCACCGGTCTGCAGGCGCAGGCCAACGATCTGTCAGGCGGCGAGTGCGCGATGCTGATGTTCCAGCCGACGCAACCGGTGCGCGACGCCGTGCGCCATCACCGCACCCGCGCCGATGACCTGGCCAGCCAGCGCGTCGCGCTGGAAAACATCAGTCCGGCCGTCGATGGCGGAGCCTATCCCGTCAAGACCATTCCGCACGCGCGCATCGTCGTGCAGGCCGACATCTTCATGGACGGCCACGATCAGCTGTCGGCCGAAGTGCGCTGGCGCGCCAAGGACGAAGCCCGCTGGCACACCGTCCCCATGACGCGCGGCCTGAACGACCGTTGGGAGGCCGCCTTCCGGCCCCGCCGCATCGGAGCGCATGAATTTGTCGTGGCCGCGTGGTTTGACGCGTGGCACACCTTTTCGCATGACATCGAAGTCAAACACCAGGCGGGCCGCGACCTGAGCCTGGAAGTCCACGAGGGGCTGGCGCTGCTGCGCGATGCCCTGGCGCGGGCCGAAGCCGGCTCGCCCGCCGGGGCCGACGCCGAGCCGGTGCGCAACGCGCTGGACGCGTTTGCGGACGCCGACCTCGCCAATCCCGTTCCGCCGACGGCCGAGCAGGTCGCCGTGCTGCTCGATCCCGCGTTGGCGCGGGCCATGCACGAGCTGGACGACCATCCGTTCGAAGCCGTCACCGCCATCGCCTATCCGGTCTGGGTCGATCGCGCCCAGGCCTGCCATTCCAGCTGGTACGAGCTGTTTCCGCGATCGCAGGCCACCGAGCCCGGGCGCCACGGCACCTTCGACGACGTGATCGCGCGGCTGCCCGACGTGCGCGAGATGGGGTTCGACGTGCTGTACATGCCGCCCATCCATCCGATCGGCCAGCGCAACCGCAAGGGCCGCAACAACAGCCTGCGCGCCGAGCCCAGCGACGTCGGCAGCCCCTACGCCATCGGCGCGCAGAGCGGCGGGCACGACGCGATCGAACCCGCGCTGGGCACGCTGACGGAATTCCTGAATCTGGTGGACGCCGCCGCGCAGCATGGCATGGAGATCGCGCTGGACTTTGCCATCCAGTGCTCGCCGGACCACCCGTGGCTGGCCCAGCATCCGGACTGGTTCTCGTGGCGGCCCGACGGGTCGATGCGTTACGCCGAGAATCCGCCCAAAAAGTATGAGGACATCGTCAATGTGGCCTTCTACGGCGGCCAGAACCGCCGCAGCCGCAAGCTGGGCCTGTGGCGCGCGCTGCGCGACGTGGTGCTGTTCTGGGTGAACCACGGCGTGCGCATCTTCCGCGTCGACAATCCGCACACCAAGCCGCTGCCGTTCTGGCAGTGGCTGATCTGCGAGGTCCAGGCCAAGCATCCCGACGTCATCTTTCTGTCCGAGGCCTTCACGCGCCCCAAAATGATGTACCGCCTGGCGAAGATCGGCTTCACGCAGTCGTACACCTACTTTACGTGGCGCAACGAGCGGGCCGAGCTGGAAGCCTACCTGCAGGAGATCTCGTCGCCACCCGCGGCAGATTTCTTCCGGCCGCATTTTTTCGTGAACACGCCGGACATCAATCCGTTCTTCCTGCAGACGTCGGGCCGCCCGGGATTTCTGATCCGATCGGCGCTGGCCGCGCTGGGCTCAGGCCTGTGGGGCGTCTATAGCGGCTTCGAGCTTTGCGAAGGCGCGGCGCTGCCGGGCAAGGAAGAATATCTGGATTCGGAAAAGTACGAATTGCGCCAGCGCGACTGGCACGCGCCGGGCAACATCCGCGCGGAAATCACGCGCCTGAACCAGATCCGCCGCGCGAATCCCGCGTTGCAGACGCATCGCGGCCTGACGCTGACGGCCAGCAGCAACAACCGCGTGCTGGCGTTCTACAAGTCCACGCCGGGCCACGGCAACGTGGTGCTGGTGGTCATCAGCCTGGATCCGTTTCAGGCGCAGGAAACGCGCATCGAGGCGCCGTTCTGGCTGTTCGGCGAGGCCGATGCCGGCCAGTTGACCGCCGAGGACCTGCTGACGGAAATCCGCGAGACCTGGCACGAGAAGCACCGCACGCTGACGCTCACCCCCGATCAACCTTATCGCGTGTGGCGGCTTTCGCTGCATGGATGAAGCCCGCGCCCAGACCATGATGAGTAAATCCCAACCCATTCAGGACGATCCCCTCTGGTACAAGGACGCCGTCATCTACCAGTTGCACGTCAAATCCTTTTTTGACTCGAACGGCGACGGCGTCGGCGACCTGCCAGGCCTGATCTCCAAGCTGGATTACATCGCCAGCCTGGGCGTCAACACCATCTGGCTGCTGCCCTTCTATCCGTCGCCGCGCCGCGACGACGGGTACGACATCGCCGACTACCGCGGCGTGCACACCGACTACGGCACGATTGCCGACGTGCGCAAGCTGATCCGCGCCGCGCACGCCCGCGGCCTGCGCATCATCACCGAGCTGGTGGTCAACCACACGTCCGACCAGCATCCGTGGTTTCAACGCGCGCGCGCGGCCAAGCCCGGCTCGGCGGCGCGCAATTTCTATGTCTGGTCCGACAACGACAAGGCCTACGCCGGCACGCGCATCATCTTCTGCGATACGGAAAAGTCGAACTGGACCTGGGACTCGGTGGCCAACGCCTATTTCTGGCACCGTTTCTACTCGCATCAGCCCGACCTGAACTACGACAATCCGCAGGTGCTCAAGGAAGTGCTGTCCGTCATGCGTTATTGGCTGGACATGGGCGTGGACGGCCTGCGGCTGGACGCCGTGCCGTATCTGGTCGAGCGCGAAGGCACCAACAACGAGAACCTGCCCGAGACGCACGACGTGCTCAAGCAGATCCGCGCGGTGATCGAAGCCGAGTACCCGGGCCGCCTGTTGCTGGCCGAGGCCAACCAGTGGCCCGAGGACGCACAGGAGTATTTCGGGGCGGGCGACGAGTGCCACATGTCCTTCCACTTTCCGCTGATGCCGCGGATGTACATGGCCATCGCGCAGGAAGACCGCTTTCCGATCACCGACATCATCCGCCAGACGCCCGACATTCCGCCCACCTGCCAGTGGGCCATCTTCCTGCGCAACCACGACGAGCTGACGCTGGAAATGGTGACGAGCCGCGAGCGCGATTACCTGTGGAACGTCTACGCCGCCGAGCCGCGCGCCCGCATCAACCTGGGCATCCGCCGCCGGCTGGCGCCGCTGCTGGAACGTGACCGCCGCCGCGTCGAGCTGATGAACAGCCTGCTGCTGTCGATGCCCGGCACGCCCGTGCTGTATTACGGCGACGAGCTGGGCATGGGCGACAACGTGCATCTGGGCGACCGGGACGGCGTACGCACGCCGATGCAATGGTCGCCGGACCGCAATGGCGGTTTCTCGCGCGCCGACCCGGAGCGCCTGCCGCTGCCGGTGCTGATGGGCCCCTTGTACGGCTACGAGGCCGTCAACGTCGAGGCGCAGCAGCGCGATCCGCATTCACTGTTGAACTGGACGCGCCGCCTGTTGGCGCAACGCGGCCAAAGCCACGCCTTCGGGCGCGGCACGCTGCGTTTCATCTTTGCCGGCAACCGCAAGATCCTGGCCTACCTGCGGCAATGGGAAGACACCACGATCCTGTGCGTCGCCAACCTGTCGAACGCGGCGCAGCCGGTCGAACTGCATATGCAGGAGTTCAATGGCCGGGTGCCGGTCGAAATGCTGGGCGGGACGCCCTTCCCCGCCATCGGCGAACTGCCCTACCTGCTGACGCTGCCGCCCTACGGCTTTTACTGGATGGACCTGAGCCAGGACGCCGCGCCGCCCGGATGGCACGCGACGGCGCCCGAGCAGATGCCTGAACTGATCACGCTGGTGCTCAAGACACGCGGCGGCGCGGCGTTGACGGACGCTTCGCGCGCCACGCTCGAACGCGAAATCCTGCCGCAGTATCTGGCGCGGCAGCGCTGGTATCCGGGTTCGGAGCCGCCCTCGCGCGCGCGGCTGGCCTACGCCACGCCGTTCGCGTCGGCGGACGGCGAATACTACTGGGCCGAGATCGAGCCGGAAGATGGCGCCAAGGGCATCCGGGCGCAGGCGCCCTTCGTCCTGGTCTGGGACGAAACCGCCGTCATCCAGTACGCCATTGCCCGCGTGCGCCGCGGCGCGGAGGTCGGCGTGCTCGCCGACGCCTTCCTGCAGCCGGGGTTCGTGCGCAGCACGCTCAAGGCCATGCAGGCCGGTGCGGAGCTGGACGGACGCACCGGCGGCAAGCCCGGCGACAAGCCCGGCGTGATCCGCTTCCTGCCGGAGGCCGGCCTGAAGGACATGGACTTCGATGGAGACGTGGACATGCATTGGCTGTCGGGCGAGCAGTCCAACAGCTCGGTCATCGTCGGCAACCAAGTCATCCTGAAGATCATCCGCAGCGTGCAACCGGGCCTGTCGCCGGAATCGGAAATGACGCGCTACCTGACCCGTGCGGGCTACGGCAACATTCCGCCCCTGCTGGGCGAAGTGCAGCGCGTGGACGCCGACGGCGTCCTGCATACGCTGGCGGTGGCGCACGGCTACGTGCCGAACGAAGGCGACGCCTGGAGCTGGACGCTGGACTTCCTGAAGCGCACGCTGTCCAACGCACTGCTGGTGGGAACTTCGCCCGAGGAATACGAGGAAACGCTGCAGGGTTATGCCGCGATGGCCGTGACCATCGGCGAGCGGCTGGGCCAGATGCACACGGTGCTGGCGGCTCCAACCGATGACGCCGGTTTCCAGTCGCGCCCGGCCAGCGAGGCCGACGCCGACGCGCGTGCCGAACAGGTGCGCGCGCTGCTGGACCGCGCCGAGAAGAACCTGCGGGCCGCGCTGGACAAGCTGGAAGAGCCGTCGCGCGCCTGCGCCGAATGGTTCTTCGAGCATCATGCGCGCCTGGCCGAGCGGGTGTCCGCCATGGCGCAGGCCGAAGCCGGGTCGCCCTGGTTGCGCATCCACGGCGACTTCCACCTGGGCCAGGTGCTGGTCGCGCAGACCGACGCCTACCTCATCGACTTCGAGGGCGAACCGATCAGCAGCCTGGAGGCGCGGCGCGCGCTGGCGTCGCCCTACAAGGACGTGGCCGGCATGTTGCGCTCGTTCGACTATGCGGCGGCATCCATCGCCCGCACCGATCTGATCGGCGGCGCGCATCTGGACGCCAACGCGGGCGCGGACGAGGTGCCGGCGCCGACGGTCGCGCCGGCCGAACAGCGCGACGCGCTCTTGTCGCGGTTCCGGCAGCAGGCGTGCGACGCCTTCCTGCAGGGTTACCGGGGTGCGCGCGGCGGCGACCTCGCCGACGGCGCGGGCCGCGAGAACACGCTGCTGACGCTGGCGCAGCTTGAAAAGGCCGCGTATGAAGTCAGCTACGAAGCCGCCCACCGTCCGGACTGGATCTCGATTCCGCTGTGCGCCCTGACGGAACTGGCGCGCAGCGTCCTGCTTTCCGCCGCCATCGATGCCGAAGGAAAAACGCCATGAGCGGAGCCCACGCCTCCTCCCCCTCCGCCGACGTGGCGGAGGGCCTTATCGATCCGCAGGAACTGACCGCGCTGGCTCACGGGCTGCATGACAATCCGTTCGGCGTGCTGGGCCCTCACAATGGCTGGCTGCGCGTCTTCGTGCCTGGCGCGTCCGCGGTGGCGGTCATGGATCCGGACGGCGAACGCACGTCGCTGACGGAACAGGCGCAGGGCCTGTTCATTGGCCGCACGCCCTACGCGCAGGCCGGTGATGGCGCTTCGTACCGCCTGGCGATCCAATGGCCGGCGGCCGAGCAGATCACCGCCGACCCATATGCCTTCGGCGCGCTGCTCGACGACGACACGCTGCAACGGCTGGCGCAAGGCGCCTGGCGCGAGGCCGGCGAGGCGCTCGGCGCGCATCTGGTGGAGGTCGACGGCGTCAGCGGCTTGCGTTGCGCGGTCTGGGCGCCCAACGCCCGGCGGGTGGCGGTGGCGGGCGACTTCAACGGCTGGGACGCGCGCCGGCACGGCATGCGGCTGCGCCATGCGGCCGGCGTCTGGGAGATCTTCATCCCGGGCGTGCGCCCCGGCGAACGCTACAAGTTCGCCATTACCGACCGCCACGGCAATCAGTTCATGAAGGCCGATCCGATGGCGCGGCGCAGCGAGATGGCGCCGGCCACGGCCTCGATCGTGGACGATCCCGCGCCCTACTCGTGGAGCGACGACGCGTGGATGCAGGCCCGTGGCGCGCGACAGTCGCCCGACGCGCCCGTGTCGATCTACGAGGTCCACGCCGGGTCCTGGGCAGGCTGCGATTCGGGTGTCTGCGGCTGGGACCAGATGGCCGACAAGCTGCCCGGCTATGCCCGCGCCATGGGATTCACGCATCTGGAGCTGATGCCGATCATGGAGCATCCGTTCGGCGGCTCGTGGGGCTATCAGCCGCTGGGCATGTTCGCGCCGACCGCGCGCTACGGCCCGCCCGAGGCCTTTGCGCGCTTCATCGACCGCTGCCACGCGGCGGGCATCGGCGTCATCCTGGATTGGGTGCCCGCGCACTTTCCCGACGATGCGCACGGGCTGGCCGCCTTCGACGGCACCTCGCTCTATGAATACGAGGATCCGCGCGAAGGCTATCACCCCGACTGGCACACCATGGTCTACAACCTGGGCCGCAACGAGGTGAAGGCCTTCATGATCGCCAGCGCCATGCATTGGCTGCGGCGCTTTCACATCGACGGGCTGCGCGTGGACGCCGTGGCGTCGATGCTCTACCGCGACTACAGCCGCCAGCCCGGCGAATGGATTCCCAACCGCTACGGCGGCCGCGAGAATCTTGAGGCCGTCCAATTCCTGCAGGAGTTGAACGATACGGTGCGCGCCGAGGTGCCGGACGCGATCATGGTGGCCGAGGAGTCGACCGCCTGGCCCGGCGTGACGGCGCCCGTGTCCGAAGGCGGCCTGGGGTTTCACTACAAATGGAACATGGGCTGGATGCACGACACGCTGCGCTATCTGTCGCAGGATCCCATCCATCGCCGCTACCACCATCACGACATCACCTTCGGCATGGTGTACGCCTTCAGCGAGCGCTTCATCCTGCCGCTGTCGCACGACGAAGTGGTGCATGGCAAGGGCTCGCTGCTGGGCAAGATGCCGGGCGACACGCAGACCCGCCAGGCCAATCTGCGCGCATACTACGGCTTCATGTGGGCGCACCCCGGCAAGAAGCTGCTGTTCATGGGCGGCGAATTGGCCCAGCCCACCGAATGGAACCACGACGCCACGCTGAACTGGAACCTGCTGGACCACGCCGGCCACCTTGGCATCCAGCGCCTGGTGGCCGACCTGAACCGGCTGTATCGCGACCTGCCGGCGCTGCACGCGCGGGATTCGGACCCGTCGGGATTTGCGTGGACGATCCTGGACGACCAGGACAACAGCGTCGTCGCGTTCCTGCGCACCGACGGCCAGCAACAGGTGCTGGTGGTGTCGAACTTCACGCCGGTCACCCGGCACAATTACCGCATTGGCGTTCCGCGCGCCGGCCGCTGGGCCGAACGGCTGAACACCGACGCATCCCATTACGGCGGGTCCGGCCAGGGCAACCAGGGCGGGGCTCACACCGGCGACATGGCTGCCCATGGGCAGCCGCAGGCCCTGTCGCTCACCCTGCCGCCTCTCTCGACCCTCTTCCTGATGCACGAAGGCTGACTCCATGGATCCGTCCCAACTGACCCGTATCACCGGCGGCCAGCCGACACCGCTGGGCGCCACCAGCGACGGGCTCGGCGTGAACTTCGCCGTGTTCTCGGCGCACGCCACCCGCATCGAGCTGTGCATCTTCGACCCCAAGGGCCGCAAGGAATTACGGCGCTTCGACCTGCCCGAGTGCACGGACGAAATCTGGCATGGCTATCTGCCGGACGCGCAGCCCGGCATGCTGTATGGCTACCGGGCGCACGGTCCGTACGATCCGCAGAACGGGCACCGCTTCAATCCCCACAAGCTGCTGCTGGACCCGTATGCGCGCCAGTTGAGCGGGCCGCTGCACTGGAGTCCCGCGCTCTTTGGCTACCGCATGAACCACTCGCGGCTGGACCTGAGCCTGGACCGCCGCGACAGCGCGCCCGCCATGCCCAAGGCCATCGTGGCCGATGAAGTTCCGTTCAACTGGGGCAACAGCAAGGCGCCGTGCACCTCGTGGAACGACACCACGATCTACGAGGTCCACGTGCGCGGCGCCTCGATGCAACGCGAAGACCTGCGCCAGCCGCTGCGCGGCACCTGCGCCGCCCTGGCCGATCCGCATTTCATTGAACATCTGCACCGGCTCGGCGTGACGGCGGTGGAATTGCTGCCGGTGTACGCCTTCCTGCAGGATCACTTCCTGACCGAACGCGGCCTGCGCAATTACTGGGGCTACAGCACCCTGTCCTACTTCGCGCCCGAGCCCGGCTACCTGATGCAGCACCCCAACGAGCTGCGGCTCGCCATCCGGCGCCTGCACGCCGCGGGCATCGAGGTCATCCTGGACGTGGTCTACAACCACACCTGCGAAGGCAACGAGATGGGGCCGACGCTGTCCTGGCGCGGCCTGGACAACGCCAGCTATTACCGCCTGATGCCGGGCGAAGAGCGGTACTACATCAACGACACCGGCTGCGGCAACACGGTCAACATGTCGCATCCGCGCGTGCTGCAGATGGTGACGGATTCCCTGCGCTACTGGGCCACTTCGTATGGCATTGACGGTTTCCGCTTCGACCTGGGCGTGACGCTGGGGCGCGAAGGCAACGGCTACGATCCCGGCTCGGGGTTCTTTGACGTCATCCTGCAGGACCCGGTCCTGTCCAAGCTCAAGCTCATTTCCGAGCCGTGGGACATCGGCCCGGATGGCTACCAGCTGGGCAACCATCCGCCCGGGTTCGCGGAGTGGAACGATAAGTTCCGCGATACCACCCGCCGCTTCTGGCGCGGTGACGAGGGCGTGCGCGGCGACATGGCGGCCCGGCTTTGCGGGTCGCGCGACATCTTCGACCGCCGCCATCGCCGCCCCTGGTCGACCATCAACTACGTGGCCTCGCACGACGGCTTCACGCTGGCCGACATCGTCAGCTACGACGGTCGCCACAACGAAGCCAACGGCGAAGATGGCAACGACGGCCATTCCGAGAACTTCAGCCACAACTGGGGCGCCGAAGGTCCGACCGACGATCCGCAGATCCTGGAGACGCGTGGCCGCGTGCAACGCGCGCTGCTGGGGTCGGCCATGCTGTCCGACGGCACGCCGATGCTGCTGGCGGGCGACGAATTCGGCAACAGCCAGGACGGCAACAACAACGCCTACTGCCAGGACAACGCCATTTCGTGGCTGGACTGGACGCAGGCGCAAAGCGACGCCGGCCGCGCGCTCAGCCGCTACGTCGGCCGCCTGACCGCGTTGCGCCGCGCGCATCCCAGCGTGCGCAGCGCCCGCTACGGCGATGCCGGCCAGGAGATCCTGCCGGGCATCCCCGCGATTTCCTGGTTCGACGCTTCCGGTGCGCAGCTGGACGGTCCGGCGTGGGAAGCGGAGCAGGAACGCGTGATGGGCTTGCGCCGCGCCGCGCAGCGCCCCGAGGGCGGCGCCGATGTGACGCTGTTGCTGATGAACCCCACCCATGAAGAGGTCACCTTCACGCTGCCGGAGCCCACGATCGCCTGGTCGCTGGAGCTGGATTCCGACAAGCCCGCCGCTCCCGCGCCGTGGGACGAGCCGTCCGTGACAGTGGCCCCGCATAGCCTCGTCCTGCTGGCCCAGCGCGCGGACCCCGGAGACGCGTCATGACGCATTCGTACTCCTATGGCGCGATTCCGCTGGAAAGCGGCGTCACACGCTTTCGGCTGTGGGCGCCCAGCGCGCCGCCCGGACTCGCGCTCGAGGTCGAGGGCCACCCGCCCATTCCGATGCGCCCCGGCCCCGACGGCTACGCACAGGCCGACGTGGACTGCGCGCCCGGGACGCGCTACCACTATCGGCTGGACGAGAACACCGTCATGCCCGATCCCGCCTCGCGCCTGCAGGACGGCGACGTGCATGGCGACAGCATCGTCGTGCAGCCGGGCGCGTACCGCTGGCGCCACCCGGAATGGACCGGCCGCCCGTGGGAAGAAACGGTCATCTACGAGGTCCACGCGGGTCTGGCCGGCGGCTACTCGGGCCTGATTGCCCGGTTGCCGGAACTGGCGGACATGGGTATCACGATGCTGGAACTCATGCCCATCGCCGATTTTCCGGGTGAACGGAACTGGGGCTACGACGGCGTGCTGCCATATGCGCCCGACACCGCGTACGGCTCGCCGGACGACCTGAAGCAGCTGATTGACGCCGCGCATGGCCACGGCATGGGCGTGATGCTGGACGTGGTCTACAACCACTTCGGCCCCGACGGCAATTATCTGTCCGGCTACGCCGCGCCCTTTTTCCGTACCGACATCGACACGCCGTGGGGCGCCGCCATCGACTTCCGCCAGGAAGCCGTCAGCACGTATTTCAAGGAAAACGCGCTGTACTGGCTGACCGAATACCGCTTCGACGGACTGCGTCTGGACGCGGTCCACGCCATCACCGGCCACGAGTGGCTGCACGAAATGGCCCGCTTCGTGCGCGACGGGATCTCGGCCGAACGCAACGTGCATCTGGTTCTGGAAAACGACGACAACCGCGCCAGCCTGCTGCGCGGCGACTTCGAGGCGCAATGGAACGACGATGCGCACCACGTCCTGCATCATCTGCTGACCGGCGAATCGCGCGGCTATTACGCCGACTATGCCGAGGCGCCCGCAGAGGCGCTGGCGCGCTGCCTGGCCGAAGGCTGGGTGTATCAAGGACAGCCCTCGCCCTATCGCGGTGGCCAGCCGCGGGGCGAGCGCAGCGCGGACCTGCCGCCGACCGCCTTCGTGCTGTTCCTGCAGAACCATGACCAGACCGGCAACCGCGCGCGCGGCGAACGGTTGACTGCGCTGGTCGACAATACCCAGCGTCTGCGCGCGGCCGTGACGCTGCAATTGCTGGCGCCGCAGATTCCCTTGATCTTCATGGGCGAGGAACGCGGATCGCGCGCCCCGTTCCTGTACTTCACGAGCCACACCGATCCCGAACTGGCGCAGGCCGTGCGCGACGGCCGCCAACGCGAGTTCGCGGCGTTTCCGGAATTTGCAGGCGACTCGCCCACCGCGCAGTTGGCCGATCCGAACGACGAATCCACCTACCACGCCAGTTCGCCCTGGCAGGACGCCCCGGATTCGGCAGAGTGGATGCGCGACTATTCCGCGCTGCTGCAGTTGCGGGCACGCTCCATTGCGCCGCGTCTGGCGGGCGCCGTCAGCCTGGGCGCCGCGGCGGTCGGCGAACGCAGCGTGTTCGCACGCTGGGAACTGGCCGATGGCGCCCGGCTGACCGTCTACACGAACCTGGGCCCCAATCCCCAGACGGTGCCGGAATCCCTGATGCCCGGACCGGACGTGTTCACAACCTTGCTCTTCGAATCGCCCGCCGGCGGACGCGACCGCCTCGCGCAAGGCGAGCTGTGCCCGGATTGCACCGTCTGGCTGCTGGAGGAACCGGCATGAAGCGCGCCAAGGCCGAGCCGGACGGCTTATCCGCATTGGCCCTTGACGCCGGCATCGCGGAACACTGGACCGACGCGCGCCAGCGCCCGCAACAGGTGTCGCCCGACACGTTGCGCGCGCTGCTGGCCGCCATGGACCTGCCGGCCGGCACGGCGGGGGATATCGAGGACAGCCGCCGCCGGCTGGCGGAACAGGCTGCGGACGCGCTGCCCCCCATGCTGGTGACGCGCTGCAACGCGCGCACCGTTTTGCCCCAGTCCGCGCGCGGGCCGTATCGGATTCTGTGCGAGTCGGGCCGCATCCTCGATGGCCACATCCAGGCCGGCGCCGACCGCGTGCCCTTCATGGTCGCGCCTGACGAGCCCGGCTATCACCGCTTGCTGTTGACGTCTGCGGAGGCCACCCTGGCCGTCGCGCCGCAGAAGGCCCCCAGTCTGGCCGATCTGACCGGCGCGGCCAGCCCCCGCTGTTGGGGCCTGGCCGCGCAGGTCTACAGCCTGCGCCAGGATGCGCGCGCTACCGTGCCGCGCACACACGGTTTCGGCGATTTCGGCGCGCTGCGCGAACTGGCGGTCGCCGCTGCGGAACAAGGCGCGGACATGCTGGCCATCAGCCCCGTCCACGCGATGTACACCGCACAGCCCGAGCGCTCCAGCCCCTACTCGCCCTCCAACCGGCTCTTTCTGAACGTGTTGTATGCGGCGCCCGCATCTGTGCTTGGCCAGGAAGCCATGGTGCGCGCGTTGTCCGGTGTCGAGCTCGCCGAACTCAGCGCGCTGGACGGGCTGGATCTCATCGACTGGCCGGCCGCCGCGGCGATCCGGTTGCGGGTGCTGCGCGCCCTGCATGCGGAATTTTCCCGCAGCGGCGCCGTCAGCCAGCGGGCGCGCTATGGGCAGTTCTGCGAAGATCGCGGCCAGGCGCTGCGCGATCATGCGATCTTCGAGGCGCTGCATGCCGCCCAGCGCGCGCCGGACGGCACGATCCCGCCGTGGCAGAAATGGCCGGCCGCCCTGCGCGATCCGGCATCCTCCCAGGTCAGACGCTTTGCGCAGGACCATCCGCTTGAGGTGGACTTTCATCAGTTCGCGCAGTGGCTCGCAGCCGAAAACCTGGCCGCTGCGCACACGGCCGGTCGCGAGGCCGGCATGCGCCTCGGCCTGCTTGCCGACCTGGCAGTGGGCGCCAGTCCGGACGGCAGCCACGCGTGGAGCCGGCAGGCCGACCTGATGCGCGGCATGTCGGTGGGCGCGCCGCCCGACATCTACAACCCGCTCGGACAAGGCTGGGGCCTCACCGCGTTTTCCCCGCGCGCGCTGCACAACAACGGCTACGCCGCGTTCATCGAGATGCTGCGCGCGGTGCTGGCGCACACCGGCGGCGTGCGCATCGATCACATCCTGGGCATGGCGCGACTGTGGTTGGTGCCGGAAGGCGGCTCGCCCGCCGACGGCGCCTATCTGCGCTATCCGCTGGACGAGATACTGGCGTTGATCGCGCTGGAGGCGTGGCGCCACCGGGCCTGCGCCATCGGCGAAAACCTGGGCACGGTGCCCGAAGGGTTTGACGACCGGTTGAAGGACAACGGCGTGCTTGGCATGAACGTGCTGTGGTTCATGCGCCAGGCGCCGGACGCGCAGCCCGGCACGGATAGGACGGATGCGGATGCCGCAAGTCCAGATGCCGTGATCACGGAGGCGCCTGGCCCTGACGCGCCGGCCGGCTTCACGCCGCCCGCCGATTGGCCCGAGAACGCCGCCGCAATGACCACCACCCACGATCTGCCGACCCTGCGCGGTTGGTGGGAAGAGCGCGACATCGACTGGCGCGTCAAACTGAACCTGTTGGGCCACGACGACGACGAGGCAAGCCTGCGCGCCGCCCGCGCGCAGGACCGCGAAGCGCTTTCCCGCGCCCTGGACCTCGATGCGGACCCGCCGCCCGTTGATGCCCCCGCCCCCGCGCTATTGCGCTTCGTGTCGTCCAGTCCCTGCCCGCTGCTGCTGGTGCCGATGGAAGACATCGCCGGCGTGCTGGATCAGCCGAACCTGCCCGGCACCATCGATACCCATCCCAACTGGCGCCAGCGCTTGCCCTTGAGCATCCGCGCGACCTTTGCAGACCCCGCCGCGCAAGCCCGCCTGGATGCCGCGCGCGCCGGAAGGAGACAATCTTGAGCACGCCGCAAGCCACCGCCCGCCTGCAGCTGCATGCAGGCTTCACGCTCGACGACGCGTGCGCACAGGTGGATTACTACGCAGACCTGGGTGTCAGCCATCTGTATCTGTCGCCGATCACGCGCGCGCGGGAGGGCTCCACCCACGGCTACGACGTCATCGACCACGCCATCGTCAGTCCGGAACTGGGCGGCGAGCCCGCCCTGCTTCGCCTGGCCAGCGCCGCGCGGGCTCGCGGCCTGGGCCTGATCGCGGACATCGTACCCAACCACATGGCCGCCAATCCCGCGAACGCGTGGTGGCGCGATGTGCTGGCCAACGGACCGGCCAGCGCGTTTTCAGGCTACTTCGACATCGAATGGAACCCGCCCGCGCCAGCGCTGCGCAACAAGGTGCTGCTGCCCGTGCTGGGCGACCCGTACGGCGCGGCACTGGAACACGGCGCTATCACGCCGCAATGGGATGCCGATGCGGCCGCTCCGGAGCTGGACGTTCACGGCCAGCGCTATCCGCTGACGCCGTCGTCCGTGCCGCGCGGCGCCGAGCGCCAGGCCTGGCTGCGCGAACACGACGCCGCACAACCGGGCGGACGGCAGCGCCTCCATGAATTGCTGGAACGCCAGCACTACCGGCTTGCATGGTGGCGCACGGCGCCGGACCAGATCAACTGGCGGCGCTTCTTTGAGATCAGCGAACTGGTGGGCGTGCGCGTCGAGGACGAGGCCGTGTTCGATGCCGTGCACGCACTGGTTCTGCGGCTGTACGCGCAAGGCGTGCTCGACGGCCTGCGCATTGACCATATCGACGGCCTGGCGTCGCCGGGCGGCTATCTGCGCCGGCTGTCGGCGCGGCTTGAACAAGCCAACGCGAGCCGCCCCGCAGCGGTGCGCCAGGACCAGCCCTACCTCGTGATCGAAAAGATCCTGGCGCACGACGAGGCGCTGGATCCGCGGTGGCTGACGGACGGCACCACCGGCTACGACTTCATGGATCAGGTGAGCGCGGTGCTGCACGACCCGCGGGCCGAGGCGCCGCTGCGGGCGTTCTGGCATACGCTGACGGGCGACGACCGCGACGCCGCCGAGCAGTTGCGCGCGGCGCGCGTGCGCATGCTCGCCCGCCATTTCCCGGCGGAACGGCAGGCGCTGGTGCGCTGCCTGGAACAGATCGCCGCCCGCGACCTGCGCACGCGCGACTGGACCGCCACGGCGATTGACCGCGCGTTGAGCGCCCTGCTGGCTGCCTTCCCCGTCTACCGCACGTATGCGGAGGACGAGGGCCGCAATCCGGCCGACGCGCAGCACCGGGACGTCGCAATCCAGGGCGCGGCGACGGCGCTGGCGGCCCGCGAAGGCTCCGCCGACGCGACGCTCCTGGCGCAGATCGCGCAGTGGTTGAATGGCGAAGCGGACCATCCCACCGCCCTGCGCCGCTTCCAGCAGTTGACGCCGCCGCTGGCCGCCAAGGCGCTGGAAGACACCCTCTTCTACCGATACGGCCCGCTGCTGTCGCGCAACGAGGTCGGCGCCTCGCCGGCGTGCTTCAGCCTGTCCGCCGAGGATTTCTTCGCCACCTGCGCCACCCGCGCGCAGACCCATCCCCGCGCCATGCTGGCCACCGCCACGCACGACCACAAGCGCGGCGAGGACACGCGGATGCGGCTTGCCGTCCTGACCGAAATGCCCGAACGCTGGCAGGAAGCCGCGCGCGGCTGGATCGACGCATTGCCCGACGGCATCACCCGCGCAGACCGCTACATGCTCATCCAGACGCTGATCGGCGCCTGGCCCTCCGAATGGCGCGCGGCCCCCTCCGATTGGACGCCCGACGCCCTGCAGCAGTGGCTGGACCGGATCGGGCAATGGCAGGAAAAGGCCCTGCGCGAGGCCAAGCTGCACACGAGCTGGACCGATCAGGATCCCACGTACGAAGCCGCCGCGAAGGATTGCCTGGCATGGCTGGGCGGGGATCCCGAAGGCCGCCGCGTGCTGGCCAGCATTGCCGCCTTCGCGCTGGAGATCGCCCCCGCCGGCATGATCAACAGCTTCACGCAGACGCTGCTGCGCAATACGTTGCCCGGCGTCCCGGATCTGTATCAGGGAACCGATCTGTGGGATTTCAGTTTGGTCGATCCCGACAATCGCCGGCCGGTCGACTACGCCCTGCGCGCCAAGCTACTGGCCGACGGATCGCGCGATGTGGCGGTGGACCTGTCGGAATCCGCCTGGCGCACCGGCGCGGTCAAACAGGCGCTGATCCACCGGCTGTTGATGGCCCGCCAGCGCGCCCCGGAGCCCTTCGCGCGCGGCGGCTTTCATTCCGTCTCGGCCGTGGGTGCCCGGGCGGAACATGTACTGGCTTATATTCGGCAACACGACGGCCAGACCGCCCTCATCGTCGGGGCGCGGACGTGCGCGCTGCAGTTGGCCGGGTACGCGCGTGGCGATGCGACCGGGGCGCGTGCGTTCTGGGCTGACACGGCGCTGCGCCTCCCCGCCGGCTTTCCCGGCCTGTCACTGCATGACGCACTGACAGGACGCCGCGTGCGCGCGGGCGCAGACGGGCTGTTGCCGATGACGGAGCTGCTGCGCGACGGTCCCTCCGTGCTCTGCCTGTCTGCATAGGAGACGGCCTCCAGCCACGCCATTCAAACGCAATTCGGCCCCGGACACGTCACGGAGAGGGGACGCGGCCGGGGCCGTCAGGCACTACGCATTCAACCGCGCGCTGGTCACGCGGCTGGCGTAGCCAACGCCATCAGCGCTGAGTCTTGTTTTGCTGATCGGAAGTCTGACCTTGCTGATTGCGGTCTTTATCCATCTGCTGGCCCGATTGACCGGGCTGTTGCCCCGGCTGGTTGCGATCCCGGGGATTTTCCTGGGATTGTTGCTTTTGCGGTTGCTTCTGCTGGTCTGGTTGGTTCTGGTTGGCCATTGCACGTCTCCTGAATAGAAGCGGAGATATTCCGCACTTACTCTTGAGCAACCGCCGTGCCTAACCCGGCGCACACGGGAGAAACGAGGAAGGCTATTTCTGGGGACGGAGGCGCCGGGCGGAAATTCCCGCGTCGATCGGTAAAAACTACCCTTGCAGGGTGTCTACAGCATGGCCGTGCGTACGGCCGGACGGCCCGGTTCGGCATCCTGGCCGGGACCGTCGAAGGCGTCCAACCATGACGACGCATAGGTGGCGGGCGCCGCCAGCGGCTCGCCGCCGTCGCGCTGCGTGCGCAGGCGCAGAATCAATTCGTCCAGCGGCATGGGCCGGCCCAACGAAAACCCCTGCCCATAACGGCACCCCGCCGCACGCAGGGCGGGAATGTCCGCCACGTTTTCCACGCCTTCCGCGACCACGCGCCAGCCCAGCCGGGTGGCCAGCTCCGCGGCGGTGCGCAGGACCTCGAACGCTACCGCGCTGCGCCGCATGCGCGTGACGAAATACTGATCGATCTTCACTTCGGACAGGGGGAGCGCGGACAGCAGCTTCAACGACGCGTGGCCGGTGCCGAAGTCGTCCAGGCTGACTTCGCAGCCCGCCTCTTCCAGACGCAACAGCGACGCGCGCAGCACGTCCAGATCGTGAATGGGCTGGTCTTCAGTCAATTCCACGCGCACCAGCGACGGGGGCAATTCCGCAGCCCGCACACGGTCCAGCAGGAAATCGACGCAACGCAGTTCGGAAAGCGTGGTGGCCGGCGCATTGATCGCCAGCGGCACGGCCACGCCAACGCGGCGCAGCGTCTGCAGCGCGTCGATGACCCGCACGCACACGCGCTCGAACAGCATGCAGTCCAACCCCAGCCGGTTCACCGCGGGAATGAAATCGGCGGGCATGACGATGCCCAGCTGTGGGTGCTGCCAGCGCACCAGCGCTTCGGCAGAAACGATGCGACCTGTCAGCAGGTCGACTTGCGGCTGCAAGAGCACACGTAGCCCATCGCGGCCGGTGATCATGGCGGTGATTTCCGCATCGCTGACCACGGGATGTTGGCAAGACTCGGTATTGATCATCGGCTTGCTCCAGTTGTGTTCCGACATGTTGCCTACGCTGTCCGGGCGCAGATCGGAACACGATATTGACGCATTCTGCGCCCTCCTCGCCATAAAGTCACACACATGTAACCAACGGTGTTAAGGTGCGCAAATTCATGTTTGGCGCGGCTTTGCGGGCGGCTGGCGCGACGCCTGCCGGGCACCGGCAAATCTCGTCCTGCATTCGTCCGCCACTGTCTTGTCGACATGGTACGGTTGCGGTCTTTCGGCCCCGACCCGCCCTTTTTTCCGCTGCATTTCATCCGCGTGATTAGTCTGCTTACCCGTTGGCGCGCCTCCCTGCGCAATGTGCTGTGGCTCGATGCCCTGCAAGCCGCCGCCATCAGCGCGGCCCCCGTCATCCTCGCCGTGCTGGTGAACGAGCCGCGCCTGGGCTGGACCGCCATCGCCGCGTTCTGGGCCTGCTTCGGCGACCCCGGAGGTCCGCTGCGCAAGCGCGCCGGGTCGATGCTGGCGCTGGGCCTGATCGGCGCCTTGTACTGCCTGCTGGCCAGCGCCAGCGCATCCCATGTCTGGCTGCTGTTGCCGCTGACCTTTGTGTGCTGCACCTTCGGCGGACTGCTGCGCGTTTTGGGTCCCGCCGCCGCCATCGTGGGCACGCTGCTGTCGGCGGGCTTCGTCGTGGCCGCCGAACTGCCGGCTCCGACGATCACCGAAAGCCTCTGGTACACGCTGTTCTTTCTGGCGGGCGCGGTGTGGGCGATCCTGATGACGGCGCTCGTGTGGCGCCGCCGGCCCTGGAAGGACGCGACCCACGCGGTCGCCCACTGCTACCGGGGTCTGGCGGACTTTTCCGATGCACTGGCCCGCATGTATTCCGGCCTGGCGCCCGCCGCGGGGCCGCAGGCCTGGAGCGCCGTCGTCCGGCCGCAGCGCAGCGCCCAGCGCGCCGCGCTGGAGGCCGCCCGCGTCCGCATCCGCGAGGTGCTCGACGCCCGCCCTTCGCGCCGCGCCCGCGCGCATCAATTGCTGTACCTGCTGGACAGCGCCGAGGACAGCTTCATTGCGCTGGTCGCCGCCGCCGACCTGTTGGAATCCAACGCCCCGCGCTGGCTGGGCCGCAGCGCCGGGGCGCACTTGTCGCACGCGTTGCACCGCTACGCCAGTGTCTGCAACGCCATCGCCAGCACCTCCGACGTCAGCGACCCCAAGCAGGCTGAGTGCCTGCGTGAGCGCCTGGCGCACTACAACGCCGGACTGCGCGATCTGCGCGGCGGGGCAATGGCCTATGCACCGGATCTGGCCAGCGTGGTGCCGGTGCTGGACCGCCTGCTGCACAACGCCCAGGCGGTCACGCAGTCGTTGTTCGACCTGGGCGCGACCCCCGCCGCGCCGGCGCATCGCGCCAGCGACGGCACGGGCGCCCGGCAGGCCTGGCGCACCTTGCGCCAGAACCTCCGGTTTGAATCCGATGCCTTCCGCCACGCGCTGCGCGTCGGCGTGGGCGCCACGATCGCCGTGGCGCTGTCCAAGACCTTCGCCGTCAACCACGGCTACTGGATGTCGCTGACGCTGATCTTCATCCTGCAGCCCTACTTTGCGACCACCTGGCAGCGCACGGTCGAGCGGGTGATCGGCAGCGTGGCCGGCGCCATCAGCGCCTCGTTGCTGGGACTGTTGCTCACCACCCCGCTGTCCGTGGCGCTGGCGGTCCTGCCCATCGCGCTGGGCACGTTCGCCGCACGCACCGTCCACTACGCGCTGTACACCTTCTTCCTGACGTCGCAGTTCGTGCTTGTCAGCCACATCCAGCAGCCCGAGATCTACGAGCCGACGCTGGCCGCGCTGCGCGCGTTCAACAGCGTGCTGGGCGGCATCCTGGCGCTGCTGGTCGGCTTTCTGGTCTGGCCCGAGAAAGAGCCGCGGCAACTGGCCGGTGCCCTCGCCCGCGCGTTGCAGCGGCATGCCGATTACGCGCAGGCCCTGGCAGAGGAAAAGAGCGGCGACGCCGCCGCCCGCGACATCGTCGGCCTGCGCCGGCTTGCGTGCCTGTCGGCCGACAACGCCGAGGCGTCGCTTCAGCGCCTTCAACAGAATCCGGTGCATCGCGAGCGCAACGTGGACACCGCCGTGAACCTGCTCAACGCCATGCGCCGCATCACGGCGGCAGGCACCGTGCTGGAAATTCAGCCGGCGCTCCCGCCGGATTCCCCGGCGGCGGCCGCGCTGCGCGATTACGGCGCGGTGCTGGCGCACGTGCTGCATCCTGAAGGCTCCGAACCCAGCCCCGGCCCCGTCCCCGAGGCGCGCGGCATGAAGGTTCCCGCAGTCATCGCCGCCGCCGAACCGGCGCTGGCCGCGCCGCTCGACCGCATCGCGCAGCAGGCGCGCCAGATCCGCCAACTGCGCGACCGCGTGCAGCGGGATCCGGCGCCGCAATAGCGGCTTGCAATAGCGGCTTGCATTGAGCCGGCGGGGCGAAACTCCAACCGGCTTGACGCGCATCAATGGAGTGCTCTGGTTAAACGGCAACCATACGGACATGGCTCGTTCAACCAAGGAGGCCCACCATGTACCGCCGCATTTCCGTCCACCTGGACCACGGATTTGACTGCAAGCGCCGCACCGCGCTGGCGCTTGAACTGGCCAAGCGCCACAAGGCCGAACTGGTGGGGGTCTACGCCAGCTCCGCCCCGCCGCAGTACTACTACGGCGAATCCGTCATGATGTCGCGCACGCTCAACATCATGAAGAACCTGCAGGCCCAGAACCGCGGCGAGGTGCAAAACGCCTTTCTGGAAGCGGCCGCCACCGCAGACGTACCGGCCGTCGTCCGCGCCGGTGAATCCTCGCCCAGCGCCACCGTCGCCCTGCACGGCCGCGCAGGCGACCTCATCGTCGTCAGCCAGCAGAACCGCGACGACGTCGAGGCCGCCCACGAAAACGAATTCGTCGAACAAACCCTGCTGACCGCGGGTCGCCCCGTCATGGTGGTGCCGTCCAGCGGCGAATTCCCGGTCGTCGGCGACCGCGTCCTGCTCTGCTGGGACGGCAGCCGCGAAGCCGCCCGCGCACTGGCCGATGCCACGCCGCTGCTGCAAGGCGCCTCGCATGTGGTCGTGCTGACCATGGACGAAGGTGCGGCCACCCGCAACGTCGAATCCATCCCCTTCGAAGACCTGGTCACGTACTTCGTGGCGCACGGCATTCCCGCGCCGGATCACGTGCGCCGCGACATCAAGGGCGTCGGCGTCGGCAGCACCATCCTGAATGCCGCCGCCGATTACAGTGCCGACCTGATCGTCATGGGCGCGTATGGCCACAGCAAGTTCAGGGAATGGGCGATGGGCGGCGCCACCGCCTCCATCCTGAAGAGCATGACGGTGCCGATCATGTTCTCGCACTGATGGCATAGCCTGCACCCTAGCCGCAAAAACGCCGACGCCGCGTCCACTCAGGACGCGGCTTCGGCGCATTCAAGATCGGCATATCCGCCGACGCCGCCTTCACGACGGCAAACAGTCTTACGGAATCACGCGGCCACGAGGTTCCCGTCCCGCACCGGCGTCAGCACCGGCTTACCGGCAAAATGTGCCGTGGCGTTTTCCAGGAACAACGCCACGGTCGCCGCCACCGCTTCGGGCGAACGCCCTGCGCTATGCGGCGTCAACACCACGTTGTCCAACTGCTTCAGCGCAGCAGGAATGATCGGCTCGCCGTCCACCACATCCAGGCCCGCGCCGGCGATGCGCTTGTCGGCCAGCGCGGCAATCAAGGCGTCCGTGTCGACCACGCTGCCGCGCGCGATATTGATCAGATAGCCGTCCGGCCCCAACGCCTCCAGCACGCCGGCGTCCACCAGATGATGCGTGCCGGCGCCGCCCGGCGTGGCCACCACCAGAAAATCGGACTCGGCAGCGAGCGCGCGCGGATTGTCGAAATACGTGTAGCCGGATTCCGGCCGCGCACGGCGGTTGTAATACCCCACGCTCATGCCAAAGCCGTTCGCGCCGCGCCGGGCGATTTCCAGTCCGATCGTGCCCAGCCCCAGAATGCCCAGCCGCTTGCCGCTGACCTGCGGACCCATGAAGCCGCTCCAGTGTCCTTGCCGGACCCAGGCATCGGCCTGCGGCAGCCGGCGGGCGGCGCCCAGCAGCAACGCCATCGCGTGGTCGGCAACGGACACGGCATTGGCGCCGGGACCATTCGTGACCTCGATGCCGCGCGCGTGCGCCGCCGCGAGGTCGATGTTTTCATAGCCGACACCCAGCGAGCACACGATGCTCAATTGGGGCAATGCCGCGATTTCATCGGCACGCAGGCCGGTGGCGCCGCGCGTCAAGACGGCGCGAATCCCGGCGCCGTGGTCCTGGATGGCCTGGGCGCGGGTCTGGTCGGTGGTGGCGGGAATCGGGCGAAAGCCCTGGGATTCGATGACGGGAAGATAGTCCTGAACGCTGTCGATCAGGATCAATAAGGGGATGCTCATGTCGGGGCTGCGGGTCTATGTGGGTTGCTGCTGAAACCCGCAGATCTTACGCCCGACGCGGCAAGCGCGCCAGAACGGGCGCCCGCTGAGATGCCGCATTCCAATGCGGCCTATCCCGCGGCGGCCCATCGCAACGCAGCCGGCGAGGTGCGGCCGGCGAGGCGCGGCCGGCGAGGCGCGCGCACGCGCCCGGCGGCCGTCAGCGCGTCAAGGCGCTATATGCGTCCCATCAGCAGCAGCACAATGAGCACGACCACGACGATGCCGAGCAGGCCGCTGGGGTAGTAGCCCCAGCCACGGCTGTGGGGCCAGGCAGGCACGGCGCCGATGAGCAGCAGGATCAGGATGATCAGCAGGATGGTCGACATAATGACTCCTTGGTCTTATTGGTTCGAGTTGTAAAGGGGCGAAGCGTCAGGCGTCTTTCGGCGGCACGATTTCCTTGACCGGCGGGGACAGCGGCGGCAGATCCACGTCCGGCTCATCGGTATCCGGATCCACGGGCAGGTCGCCCGGTGGCGAGCCGGGCGGAATCGGGTCCGGCTTCGGCGGCACATGTAGTTGCAGGACGGTTTGCATTGCACTCTCCTCTGAAGATTCTCTTGCGGGCGGCGCTGCCGGCCCGGTGGGCGGTTCCGGCAGCACGATTGCCGACAAGGCCTTCAGCAAGCGCCGTGCCCAAACCCGAGCGACGCCCGGCGCGGCCCGGTTGGGAACGCGGCGTGCTGGGTCGGGGCGCACCCGCGCGCACCCGGAGATTGAATGAGCACCCGCACGCAACAGGACCCGGATCCGCTGCCCGTCGAAGAGGCAGCGCTGATCTATGTGGACGACACGCAGCCTGGCTATACCCGCATGCGGGTCAACGCCCATACGTTTCATTACCTTGACGAAAAAGGCGCACGCGTCACCGACGAATCGGAAATCCAGCGCATCAACGCCCTGGCGATTCCGCCGGCCTACGAAGACGTGTGGATCTGCCCGTTGAAGGATGGGCATCTGCAGGCCACGGGGCGCGACGCCCGGGGCCGCAAGCAGTACCGCTACCACCCGGGTTGGACGGCGGTGCGCGATGCCACCAAATACAAGAACCTCTTGTCATTCGGCCATGCCCTGCCTCGCATCCGCCGCCAGGTCGAGCGCGACATGAAGATACCGGGCCTCACGCAGGACAAGGTGATCGCCGTACTGGTGCGCCTGCTGGAGATCACGCTGATCCGCATCGGCGGACGCGAATACGCGCGGGCCAACAAATCGTATGGCCTCACGACGCTGACGCGCCGCCACACCACCGTGGCCGGGAGCCGCTTCCGGTTCAGATTCCAGGGCAAGAGCGGTGTGGCGCACGACGTCACCGTCACGGACCGGCGCGTCGCCCGCATCATCAAGCAATGCCTGGATATCCCGGGGCAGCAGTTATTTCAGTATCTGGATGCGGACGGCGACAAACGTCCGGTCGATTCAGGCGCGGTCAACGCCTACCTGCGCACCGCCGGCGGCGGCGAGTACACGGCGAAACACTATCGCACCTGGGCGGGCTCCGTCATGGCCTATGCCGCGCTGCAGGCACGTCCGTTTGAAGACGAGCGCCACGCCAGGCAGGAAGCCGTGGACATCATCAAGCAGGTGTCGAAACGCCTGGCCAATACGCCGGCCGTCTGCCGCGCGTGTTATGTGCATCCGGCGATCATGGAAGCGTACTTGACCGGCATGCTGCCGGCCCGCAAGGCCGCCCCGGCGGGCCCGCGCGGACTCAGCGCCGACGAGCGGCGCCTGCTCGCGTTCCTTCACGAACGGCAGGCGGCCGATGCGTAATCAGAAGATCGACGAGCGCGCGTTCTTGGCGCGGGGCTGCGGCGCGGAGCCGTCAGCCCAGTTCGACTCGGTCTTGTTGTCGACCACTTCGCGCTTGTCGCGCGCGGCCTCGTCGGGCGTATCGGCGTCGGGTTTATCCGGTAGATTCGGCACGTCGACGGGACCGCTCGGCGGCAGTATCTTAGCGTTGTCCTGCGACGGCTTGTCGGCGCGCGCCGACGGGGTGGATTTGGGTGCGGACGAAGGTTTCATGGGTATCTCCTGCCAGTGCGAACCTTCATCCTACGGCCCCTCGCCCGCAGGAAAAACTGTCAAGACCTTCAAATTGCAAGCGGATGTGCCGCCCGCCGCCCTGCCCTTGTGTGGCTGCGCGGCCCCGGCCGCTCACAAGGAGATGCAATGCGAGACCCAAACTTCGAACAATGTGTGCAAGCCTGCTATGAATGCGCGGTGGCCTGCGACCAGTGCGCCGCCAGCTGCCTGCGGCGGAATCCGGCGCAACTCAGGTCCTGCATCAGCTTGTGCACCGATTGCGCCGCAGTCTGCCGGCTATGCGCGGCCATGTTGGCCCGCGAAGGCGAATTTGCGCAGGCGCTGTGCACGTTGTGCGCGCTGGTTTGCGATGCCTGCGCGCGGCAATGCTCCACGCACGACTTCGAACCTTGCCAGATTTGCGCGGGCGCCTGCATCGCCTGCACGCTGGCATGCCGAGACATGGTCGAGGCGTAAGCCTCGCCCCGCCCCGCGGCCGCCCGGGCCGGCCGCGACGGCGCATTTTCCGCCCGACAGTCAAGGAGCTTTCGATGGCCACGACGAATACCCCTATGCCTTCCGACTTCCCCGAGAACGGCCCCGACAATCGTGGCGCCTACAGGCGCTCGCGGCATCCGGAAAGCTGGATCGACGAGCTGGAAGCCACGCTCAGCGACAGCTCGGCAACGGACCTTGAGGCCTTGAAGGCGCGTTTGGGCGACCAGCTTCAGGCCACGCGTCAAAGCCTGCGCGACGCGTCCGACAACGCGCATGACCTCATGCGCGAAACCCTGGATTGCACCGAGGAATACATCCACGCGCGCCCCTGGCAGGCCGTCGGACTGGCGGCGGGTGCAGCGTTTCTGCTCGGCGTCATCGTCGGCCGCCAGTAGGCCGTCAGCGCGGTCGCCAGGAACGGCGTTTGCTTGACTCCCGGGCGCAAGGCGCATCCCGCGCCGCCCAATGGGAGAGAACATGAGCACACCCAAGAACGCCCAGACCGGCGACCGCCCGCATCCCACGCCGCCCATGCCGGGCCAGCACCTGGACGAACAGCCAGGCGTTGAAGCCGACATGGTGCTCAAACCGCAGTACCAGGCGCCCGGCTACAAAGGCAGCGGCAAGCTGCAGGACAAGGTTGCCATCGTCACCGGCGGCGACTCCGGCATCGGCCGCGCGGTGGCGGTCCTGTTTGCCCGCGAAGGCGCCGACGTCGCGGTGCTGTACCTGGACGAACACGAAGACGCCAAGGAAACCAGCCGCGTGGTCGAGGCGGAAGGCCGTCAGTGCCTGCTGATCCCCGGCGACGTGCAGGATTCGGCGTTCTGCAACGAAGCGGTGGCGCAGGTCGTCAAGCATTTCGGCAAGCTCGACATCCTGGTCAACAATGCCGCGTACCAGCTGCACACCGACACGCTGCAGGAAATCAGCGACGAGAAATGGGACAAGACGCTTCGCACCAACATCACCGGCTATTTCTACATGGCGCGCGCAGCGCTTGAACACTTGAAGACGGGCGACGCGATCATCAACACCGGATCCGTCACGGGCCTGAACGGCAGCGGCAAGCTGCTGGACTATTCGTCGACCAAAGGCGCGATCCACGCGTTCACGCGGTCGCTGGCATCCAATCTGGCCGAGCAAGGCATTCGCGTGAACGCGGTGGCGCCAGGCCCCGTGTGGACGCCCCTGAATCCCGCCGATCGAAGCGCCGAAGAGATCAAGTCGTTCGGCGAAAAGACTGACTTGAAACGCCCCGCCCAGCCCGAGGAAATCTCGCCGGCCTACGTCTTTCTGGCATCGGCCGAATGCTCGAGCTACATCACGGGCATCGTGCTGCCCATCACCGGCAGCGCGGGCGACTGAACGCCCACATTACCGGGCGCCACAACGTGCCCCACTTCGTCTTCACTTTTCCGGCACGACCGAAGCCGGGGCCGCGCGCGATGCCGGCGACACCGGCGGCGCTTCGCCCTTGGGCGCGGGGTGGATCTTCTCGCCATTGACGGCGGGTTCTCGCTGCAGCGCGCGGCTCATCGCATAGTGATCACTGAGCATCGGCAAGGTCCGAACCGCAAAGTCGCGCACCTGCGCATCCTCTGACGCTTTCGCCGCCGTCTCGAACAGGCGGTTCGCGTTGGCGTGCGCGTCGACGGCGGCCTTCTGGATGTATAGCTGGTCGAAGGCTGCGCCGGTCATGCCGCGCAGCTCGTGCAGCGTGGCGCGTTCGGGCTCGGCCGGTTGGTCAGGCAGCGACACATTTTTCGCGGCGGCCAGCGCCTTCAGCTCCTTGTTCACGGCGGCGTGCTGTTCCAGCATCTTCGCCGCGAAGGCCCGCACCTGCGCATCCTGCGCTCGCTTGCCGGCCAGCTCGGCGGCCTGCACTTCAAACAGGCCTGATCCCGAGGCAGCCTGCAGGAAGCGGGCGTCGGACGCATCCAGCTCCGCGGCGTGGCTCAGATGGCCAGCGCCCGCCAGGACAACCGCTGCGGCCACGGCCGCGAACGAGGGGATGGAAAGTGGCTTCATTGTTCTATCTCCGGTTGGCCACAGGGCCTTCAGTTCGCGGTGGTGGGCGCTTCGACGCGGCGCGGCGGATCCAGGGGATCGAAATCCTGCCACTTCCCATCCTGCCAGCGACCGTTCGCCCGCTCGATATCCGTGCCGCCGGCATCGCGCAGAATCTGGCGCGCCTGTTGCTCGCGTCCAAAGTCCACATGCAGCGCCAGCATCACGCCGGCCTGCCGCACCGGCGGGTGGGACTTTTCCGGTTCGCCGGGCGCGGTTCGCACGCGCTTCTTGCGGCCGATCACCCACATGGCGCCCGCCAGCGCGCCGATATAGGCGCCCACGCCCGCAGCGGCGATCGTGATGAAGATCGACGCGGCCAATTGCGCGGCAATCACCCCCGCCACCAAGGCAAACACCAGCCCCAGCAGCGAGGCGCCGGCCACGGCGCCAAAATGCCCGCCTTTGGCGTCTGGATCCGCGATTCGGTCGCCGCCCAATGGAAACCGCCCGTGCTCGCCCGCGATGCTGACGTAGAACGTGTGGATGTCGTCCTCGGTATAGCCCTCGGCAAACAGCTTCTGGGCGGCCAGCGTGGCTTCGTCGAAGGTCTGGAACCGTGCAGCGACAATCAAGGACATGACAATCTCCCGGTAGAAAATTCACCCAGCAGGAGCAACTTCCATACCTGCGCTGCTCCGGCCCCGTCCGGTCGCGTCGTCGATCCGCCCCTTCGGCATGGCATTTGCTGCCATTGTGCGACGAAATGCGACGCCCGCGACCCCTTCCGCGTCCGCACCCGTCCCTATCCGGAGATTGCCATGCCCCGTATTCCCGATACTGATCTGAACCCCGACGACAGCGGCCGGCCCGACCTGGGTCCCAGCGACTCTTCGGATTCCGCTAGCGACCTGCCGTTCGACCGCCGGCACACCGACAGCGACTCGCAGGCCACCGGCGAACGCGAAAGCGTGGAACCGGACTTCGAGGACGACGACGGCGCCGACGTCGCCACCGATCGCATCACGGACGCAGACGAAGCCGGCATCTCGCGCGATGCGCCCGACCCGGTCCGCAACGGCGGCTAAGACCACGCATCGGCGGCGCGCCGCCCCATAAGGACAGATGATGCAAATTTCCCGACCTGAGGCGTTGCTTGGCGGTCGCGACACGGATGACCCGCAGCCTTTGACGGACGTATTGCCGCAATCGATATCGCTGCCGCTGCCGGAAGACGGCGTTGACAGCACGAGGCGCAGCCTGTCCGTGCTGGATTGGACGGCACTGATCGCCGTGGTGGCCGGGGGGTTGAACAGCGGCTTGATCGCCGCGGTCAATCTGGATGTCATTGCAAAAATTCTGCCGCATGCCGCGGCAGCGCGCGTCGCCTATGCCCTGATCGGGCTCGCGGCGTTGTACTGCGTCGTGCTGCTGTTCCGCCTGGCGGATGATCTGAGCGAAGCGCCTCGCTGAATCCCTTCAGCACAGGCGCCCGCGTCATCTGCGGTGGGTGGCGCCAGGCCGCGCCGCCGCTGAACCCGTGTCACTTCCCTTCAGGCCGCTTGCCTGGATACTGCCCGCCCTCTTCATACTCAGGTCCCCCACGATTCGGCGCCTTGTCCGACTCGCGCTTGTAGGGCTGCCCCTTGTCGCTCGGCTTGTCCGAGCCGAACTGCCCGCTCTGGTTCGACGCTTCGGTTTCGTCCTTCGGCGTGTTGGCCTTGGACTTTCCCGGCTGTTGTTCGTGTTGGGTCGTCATGAATGCTCTCCTTGATACGCGCCGCTCCGAGGATGGCGGATGGGACGCGGCTTGGTACGCAAGCGCCGTGCCTGATGAATCCGGGCACGGCGCTTGCTCTGAGCCTGGTTGGGTCCGCCAACTATCGGACCACTTTCCAAAGGAGTCAGTCATGAAGCTGTCCAAAACGATTTGCCCCGCTTTTGCCCTGTGCTTTTCGGTCCTGGCGTTCCAGGCCTCTGCGCAGACCGGCGCCGCCGGCGTGCGCACGGACGATCAGATCGACAATCAATACAAGATGGACAGGAAGCAATGCGACGGCATGAAGGGCAACCAGAAGGACGTTTGCCAGCAACAGGCCGAAGCCACGCGCGACAAGGCCAAGGCAGACGCCAAGGCCGCGAAGGAAAAGGCCGAAGCCTCCCATGACGCGACCAAGGCGCGCAACGATGCCGACTATAAAGTCGGCAAGGAAAAGTGCGACGCCATGTCCGGTAACGCCAAGGACGCCTGCATGGCAGATCTGAAGACCCGCTACAACAAATAAACGGGTCTAGGCGGAATCCCGGGACGGTCCACCCGCCCGGGAATTTTCGCTGGGTAGCGGATAGCCCGCTGCCGCGTATTCCTCGAGACGGTTGTAGAGCGTCTTGGGACTGATGCCCAGCACGGCGGCAGCCTGCTTTTTCACGCCATTGCAGCGCTCGAGCGTCGCCAGGATAAGACGCCGATCGGCTTCTGCCAGCGTCTCCCCGACGGGCACGCTGACCTGGCCGCCCGGCGACTCGCCAGCCGGAGAGACTTGCGGCACCAGCATTTCCAGATCCAGCACATCGCCATCGGCCATGATGAACGCGCGGCGAACGAAGTTCTTCAGTTCGCGCACGTTGCCGGGCCATTCATATTGCTCAAGCGCCGCTGCCGCCTCGGGCGAAAACGCCTTGCTCTTGCCGGACTCTTCGTTGAGCGTCTGCAGGAAACGCTGCGCCAGAAACTGGATGTCGCTACCGCGATCGCGTAGCGCCGGCAGCTCGATGGGAAACACGCTCAGCCGGTAGTACAAGTCTTCGCGCAGCTTGCCTTCCTGCACGGCCTGTTCCGGATTGCGGTTCGTGGCGGCCACCACACGGATGTCGCACGCGATCTCGCGATTGGTCCCCACGCGCATGAACTGCCCCGTCTCCAGCACGCGCAACAGCTTGACCTGCAGGTCAAGCGGCATCTCGGTGACTTCGTCCAGGAACAGCGTGCCGCCATCCGCGCGTTCGAAATAACCCTTGTGCTGGCGATCGGCGCCGGTAAAGCTGCCGCGCTCGTGGCCGAACATTTCGCTTTCGATCAGATTGGGCGAAATCGCGCCGCAGTTGACCGCGATGAATGGCCGCTGCCGGCGCGGACTGAGTTCGTGGATGGCATGAGCGGCCAGTTCCTTGCCGGTGCCGCTTTCACCGATCAGCAAGGTGGTGACCGTGGTGGGCGCCACGCGCCCGATCTGACGGTACAGCGCCTGCATCCGTTCGGACTTGCCGTACAGCTTGCCGAAACGGCCCGGTTCCTCAAAAGGCGTACCGGGCAACTCGCCGCCCGAATTGATCATGATGCGCTTGAGAATTTCCTCCAGGCGCTCCATGCAGATCGGCTTGACCAGATAGTCGGTCGCACCCAGGCGCAAAGCCTGGACGGCGTTGTCGACAGTACCGTGGCCGGTCATCACCACCACTTCGGCGCTGCTCGCGGCAACGTTCTTGAAAATGTCCATGCCGCTGCCGCCCGGCAGCCGGACGTCCGTCAGCACCAGGTCGGGCGCTTGCCGTTCGAGCTGGATCAGGGCGTCCTTGACGCTGGCCGCCAGGGCCACCGAAAACCCGCTATCGCGGCCGATTTCGGCCAGTGTTTCTCGTATCGCATCGTCGTCATCGACGATTAGCAGGTGAGGCATGCTATCTCCGTATCCCTTCTATAACCCTCAGAATAGTCACTATGGGGTCGGGCCGTGCAAATATGTGTCGCATTCCACTAACGTTTTCCAATGCTTGCAACTCGTCGCAATCAGACGTCCGGCCGCCCTCTACGATGGGCTTATTGCAGGCCCGAGTCCGGGACTGAGGATCAAGCATGGCTAGTCGAAATACCGCTACGCGAAACACCGCACCTTCGCCCTCTTCCGTGTTCGCAGACACCAGCGGCATGTCGCCGCAGATGCGAAAGCTGGGAAGCCAGATCGCCCTTGCCGCGGCCACCGATGCAAGCGTGTTCATTATCGGCGAAAGTGGCGCGGGTAAGGAAATCGTAGCGCGTTCCATCCATGACGCAAGCGATCGCCGCGACCAGCCCTTCGTGGCGGTCAACTGCGGCGCGATCAGCGGATCGTTGGCGCATGCCGAACTCTTTGGCCACGAGAAAGGCAGCTTCACCGGGGCGGTGGCCCAGAACGCCGGCTATTTCGAATTTGCGAGCGGCGGCACCCTGTTCCTGGACGAAGTCACGGAAATGCCGCCGGACATGCAGGTGCACTTTCTGCGCGTGCTGGAAGTCGGCACGTATCAGCGCGTGGGCGGCACCGACGTCTTGCGCGCCAATGTGCGCGTCATCTGCGCCAGCAACCGCGACCCTGCCGCTTCCGTCGCGGACGGCCGGCTGCGCCAGGACTTCCTGCACCGTCTGCTCGTGATTCCATTGCGCGTGCCGCCGCTGCGCGAGCGCGGCGACGACGCCCTGCTCCTCGCCAAGCAATTCCTGGACACGTTGAATGCGCAGCACGGCACGCAAAAGACGTTTTCTCCGCACATGCTGGAAGCGATCAAAGCGCACGACTGGCCGGGCAACGTGCGGGAACTGCGCAACGTGATCCAGCGCGCCTACATCATGGCCGACACGCAGCTCGACACCGAGCTCCTGACGCGCAAGCACGGCCCGAACCAGGCGCAGGTGCGCGAGGGTTCGCTGAACTTTCCCGTGGGCATGCCGCTGGGTCGCGCCCAGCGCGAATTCATCCTGGCCACGTTGGCGCATCACGCCGGCGACAAACGCCTGGCCGCCGAGACGCTGGGCGTCAGTCTGAAGACGCTCTACAACCGTCTGGATGTCTATGAAAAGGACGAGCCCGAAGCGGCCGCCTGAGCAGTTATTACCGTCCCCTTTGTAATACTGTCCCAGCATGTCGCGTTCCCGGCGCGGCCATGCCCCTCAGGACAGGCTGGCACGATCTTTGCGTCTATGAAAGGAATGAGCCGCCTTCCGGCGGCTGCCCCTTCAGGAGACTCGATTGGGCCACCCGATGCAAGAACTTCGCCTGCGCCAGCAAATGACGCTGGCGCCGCGTCTGCAACAATCCGTCAAGCTGCTTCAGATGTCGGCGTTGGAGTTCACAACGGCGGTGCAACACGCGCTTGCCACCAACCCTTTTCTCGAAGATCCGGACGAATCGGAGCCCGAGGTGGCCCCGGCTGCGCCTGGCGTCCGCGGCGAGATGACGGAACAGGCCGATGGCCAGCCCGCGCCGGAACCCGTGGCGGCTTCCGAAACCCCGGACATTGATGAGCCCCCGCCCGACGCCCCCGCCTACTCGGGCGACTACCCCACGCACGCCCCTTCCGGCGGCGACAGCGACCTGGGCCAATGGGCCTGCGCCAGCGTATCGATGCGCGATCGCCTGTCCTTCGAACTGGGCAACTATCACGTGCAGCCGCGCGACCGTCTGCTGGCCGAATTCATCATCGACGCGCTGGACGACGACGGCTATCTGCGCACGCCGTTGGAGAATCTATGCACGGCTGCCGACGAAGACATCAATCCGGTTCCCGACGAAAGCGAATGGATGGCGGCCCTGCGTCTGGTGCAGCAGCTGGATGCGCCCGGCATCGCCGCGCGCGATCTACGCGAATGCCTGACGCTGCAACTGGCGGCACTGCCGGATGAAGACGAAGCCACCCGCGCGCTGGCGCAGCGCATCGTGCAGGACCATCTGGAGCGTCTCGGCAAGAACGATTACGTGGGTCTGCGCCGCACCCTGGGGTGTTCGGACGACGCCCTGCGCGATGCGTGCGCCCTGATCCGGCACCTGGATCCCAAGCCGGGCGGACGCTACAGCGGCGACGCGCCGGTCTACGTCGTGCCGGATGTATTTGTCGACAAATGGCAGGGACGCTGGCGCGTGCTGCCTAATCGCAGCGCCATGCCGCGCGCGCGGCTGCACAGCGCCTACGCGGACCTGTTCCGCCGCGCCCGGCTGGACGACCGCAGCCCGATGGCGCAGGAACTGCAGGAGGCGCGCTGGCTGGTGCGCAATGTCGAGCAGCGCTACACCACCATCCAGCGGGTGGCCGAGGCGATCGTCAAGCGCCAGCAGATGTTCTTCGAATACGGCGAAGTCGCCCTGCGTCCGCTGATGCTGCGCGAGGTGGCCGACGACCTGAACATGCACGAGTCCACGGTGTCGCGCGCCACGGTCAGCAAGTACATGACCACGCCCCGCGGCGTCTTCGAATTCCGCCACTTCTTCTCGCGCGAACTCGCCACGGAATCGGGCGGTTCGTGTTCCGCGGCTGCGGTGCGCGCGCTGATCAAGGAAATGGTGGACGCCGAAGATCCGTCGATGCCGCTTTCCGACGTGGCGCTGACGCAGCAACTGGCGTCCAACGGCATCCTGCTCGCGCGTCGCACGGTGTCCAAATACCGCGGCCAGTTGCGCGTGCCGCCAGCCGAGTTGCGCCGCCAGCATTGACGCGCGGCGCCGTCCTGAACCGGTGCCGATATCGCTCGCGCGAGACGGTGTCAGACACCCCGGGCGCTGCATCGTCAACGCGTGATGGCGGCTCAGCGGGTGTCAGACACCTAGGTGCCAGCGCCAACGGCTCCCAGGTGTCTGACACCCGCAAGAAGCAACCGCCAAGTTGCTCAACTCCCAGGTGTCTGACACCCGCAAGAAGCAACCTTCAAGTTGCTCAACTCCCAGGTGTCTGACACCCGCAAGAAGCAACCGCCAAGTTGCCAAGCCGCCCCAAGGGTGTCTGACACCGTCCCAAAAGACACCACACCCCATAAAAAAAGGCTTCCTCTCGGAAGCCTTTTTGGCTTGGCTGCTTACTTGCTGCCGCCCGTGTTCGGATATCCCGGAGGAGGCGTGGCGCCGCCGGCCGGGGTCTTCGGCACGTTGTCATTGGCCTCGCGCTTGCGATTGGGCATTTCCGAATGGCTCTTGTCGGACTTCATGTGGCCGCTCTTGTCCAGATTCGGCGGGGTGGTGCCGGTCTGAGGCGCCGCGTTCGGAGCGGGCGGAATCTGGCCCGGAGGCACCTGGGTGTTCGGCGGCACGGCTGCCCCGTCGTTCGGCGTGGTCGCCGGCGTGGTGGGTTGCGTGCTGCGGCCCGTGGATTGGGCATAGGCACCGCCGGCAGCAAGGCCTGCAATCATGGCAAACGCGCAAGTCATGGCACGGTATTTCATAGCGTAGCTCCTTCCTTGGTTGAAATGCCTCAACCTAGTCGCAAGCCCCGTGCCTGACTTCCTCTCCGTCCTCTCCCCCACTGGTAGTCCGCCATGCGGGGCATTTTTTACCTGCCGTTGAAACACTTGACCCCTCATTTGACCCCTACCCCGCGCGCTGCGGCCCCGCGCTCTGCTCCAGCATCCGCTGCACCCGTTCGCCCAGCGCATCCAGCGAGAACGGCTTGACGATGAGTTCCATGCCGTCCTCCAGGAAGCCTCCCGCGCTGGCTGCACTTTCGGCGTAGCCCGTCATGAGCAGGACGCGCAGGCCAGGGTGTGCGACGCGCGCCGCGTCCGCCAACTGGCGGCCGTTCAGGTTGGGCAGACCCACATCCGTCACCAGCAGACTCAGGTTGCGGGTGGACGTCACCAGTTCCAGACCCGCCTCGCCGTCGCCGGCCGTCAGCACATGCAGGCCCATGTCGACCAGCGACTCGCGCACCATCTCGCGCACGTTCGTGTCGTCTTCCACGACGATGACGAAGGCCTGACCCGCCGATGCCGCTTGGGCGCCAGTCGCCCGCGGCGCATCGGCGGCCATTTCCGGCACGCCCTGATGGCGCGGCAGGTACAGCCGGACCGACGTCCCGACGCCTTCGGCGCTTTCCAGCACCGCGCTGCCGCCCGCCTGCTTGGCAAAGCCATAGGTCATGGACAATCCCAGCCCCGTGCCCTCGCCCAGCGGCTTGGTGGTGAAGAACGGATCGAAGGCGTGCGCCAGCACGTCGGGCGACATGCCGCAGCCCACGTCGGACACCGTAACCTCGACGAAGGAGCCCGGCGTGACGCCCGGGCTCTGCCGCAGCGACGTCGCGTCCAGTTGCGTGTTCGTGGCGGCAACCGTCAACACGCCGCCATTGGGCATCGAGTCGCAGGCGTTGATCACCAGGTTGAGCATCGCGTTCTCAAACTGGTTCTTGTCGCAGTTGACGGGCCACAGGTCCGGGTCCAGATCGAAAACCAGTTTCACGCGCTCGCCGGTGTAGCGATGGAACAGGTCCGTCATGGAATGCAGCGTGGCCTCGACGCTGAACGGCTTGGGGTCGATCGGCTGACGCCGCGAGAAGGTGAGCAGGCGCTGCGTCAGGTGGGCCGCGCGGTTCGCCGAGTCCATGGCCACCGTGATGAAACGCTGCGCCTGTTCGGGCACGCCCGCCGACAGCTTGCGCTGAACGAGATACAGCGCGCCCGTGATGCCCTGGAGCATGTTGTTGAAATCGTGCGCGATGCCGCCGGTCAGGCGCCCCACCGCCTCCATCTTCTGCGCCTGGCGCAACGCATTCTCGGTGTCGGCGAGCGCCTCGGCCTGGGCCTTCAGATCCGAATCGTCGCGTCCGGCCACGTACAGGCTGTCCTGCGACCACGACATGCTCCACGTGATCCAGCTATAGCCGCCCTCGCGCCGTAGGACGCGGTTCTCCAGGTGCCGGGCGGGTTGCGCCCCGTCCGCCCCCGCGTGCGGAGACCAGGCGGCGCGCGTCGCGTCCAGGTCGCCCGGGTGGATCAGCTCGGCAAGCCCCATCGACAGGAACTGGTCGGGACTCCACCCTAGGATGGGTTGCACGGCCGGATTTACGCTGGCAAACCGGCCCCGGCCGTCAATGACGGCCAGCAGTTCGGGAGACATCCGCCAGATGCGGTCGCGTTCGGCGATGGCGTGCTCCACCCGCTGCTCCAGCATGCGCGCATATTGCGAACGCTCGACCGCGTCGCACATCCGCTCGGCGACTTCCTCGACGAAGGCTAGATCCGCGGGCTTGAGCCGGCTGGTCGCCGAGGGCCGGACCATGAGGGCGCCGCCTTGCCGCGCCCAGCGGCGCATTGGCACCACAATGGCCGACGGGCGGATGTCGCCGCCCTCTTGCGCCACCAGCGGCTGCAGATAGGTCGTGCGGCCCTTGCGCACCGCGTCGAAAAAATCGTCGCCGAGCTGTTCAGTCGCCAGGGCGTCGTGGCTGACCAGATCAGCCTCGGACCGCCAGCAGGTGGACACCACCGGCGCCGCGCCGTCGCCGGCCCAGTCCAGCACCGCCACCAAACCCAGCGACAGATGCTGTCCCAATCCCGCGCAGGCGGTCTCCTCGATGGCCGGCTGCAGATGCAGTTCACGCATGCGGTCGCCAAGCGCCAGCAGGAAATTCTTGCGATGCTGGCCTTCCCACAATTCGGTCTCGGCGGCCTTGCGCGCGGTGACGTCAAGAAACAGCGCCATAATGCGATCGGGGCCTTCCTTGCGCGCCCGCGCCTCGTACCACGCCTCCTTGGGCGCGGGCACGACGAACTCGAACTGGGTGGGCTCGCCCGTCTCCACGACCTGGGCGAACGTTTCCAGGATTTGACTGGGCACCCCGGGAATCATTTCGCGCAGCGTGTGGCCGAGCGTGTCGCCCTCGCGCATGCCGCTCTGGCGTTCAAAGGCGGGGTTGACCTCCAGAAAGCGGAAATCGGCGATGCGGCCGTTATCGCCGCGCAGGGCTTCGGCCAGGAAGAACGCTTCCTGCATGCCGTCGAACATCGCCCGCCAGCGCTGGCCGCTGCGACGCAACGCGACGTCCAGCAGATGCCTTTCGATCGCCAGCGCCGCACTGCGCGTGACCAGCGCGATCGCATCGATATCCTGCGCGGACGGCAGCCGGCTCTCTTCGTAGTAATTGGAGAAGACGCCCAGGATCCGCCCATCCGGCGCCTTGATCGGCGTGGACCAACAGGCGCGAAGGCCATTCTCCAGGGCGAGGTCGCGCCACGGCGCCCAGCGCGGGTCGTTGGCGATGTCGTCCGTGTAGACCGGCATGCCCGAGTGCGCCGCGGCGCCCCAGGACGCGGCCATGGGCCCAATGGCTACCCGGTCCACGGCAGCATTGAACGCGTCCGGCAGCTCGGGCGCGGCGCAGTGCCGCAATCCGGTGCCCGCGTCGTCCACCAGCGCGATGGATGCGCGCAGCTTCACGCTCGATTGGGCCTCGATGGCGTGCAGCACATGTTCCAGCACCTGCCGGAGCGGTACGCCGGCAGCAATGCGCTCCAGCATGATGCGTTCGTCTTCAAGACGAGCTAGCGTGTCGGTCCATGGCAGGGACACGCGGTCTTGCTTGGTCAGCATGGTTCCCCCTATCGCAATACAGAATGTATCGCGATAGACGCACGCGTGGCGCAACCCTGCGTAACGCGACGCTACCCTTCCTGGGAAAAAAGGGCGCGTTCAGGCCGGACCGGCGGCGCCGGCCGCGGCATGCCGCCGTCCGGTGCGCCAGGCAAGTCCCGCGCTGATCACCAGTGCGCCGGCCAGCAACCCGCCCGCCATGGCGGCCACGCCGTGCCAGCCGCCAGCGGTCCAGAATTGGCCGCCAAGCGAGCCAAGCACGCTAGACCCCACGTAATAGACCAGCAGGTAGAACGAAGCGGCCAGGGCCTTGTAGCCGCGCGCCATCTGTCCGACCCAGCCGCTCGCGACGGCGTGCGCCGCGAAAAAGCCGAAGGTGAAGACGACGATCCCCGCGATCAGCACGGGCAGCGAATTGGACAGCGTCAGCAGCAGGCCCGCCAGCGCCAGCCCCGACGCGGCCGCCAGCATCGCGCCGCGCCCGTGCCGGTCGGCCAGGCGGCCGAACCAGGTCGAAGCGAAGATGCCCACCAGGTAGACGACGAAGATGAACCCGATGAAGGTCTGACTTAGCGAGAACGGCGGCAGCAGCAGACGAAAGCCAACGTAGTTATAGACCGCGACGAACGCGCCCATCAGCAGCCCGCCCATCGCAAACAGCGCGCACAGCGGCCCGTTCTTCAGGTGCGTGCCGGCGCCTTGCCGCACATCCGCCCAGACGCCCGCCCATCCCTGGCCGCGGCGCGGGGTAAAGCGGCGCGAGGCCGGCAGCAGCCACACGAACAGGACGGCCGCGACGATACCCAGCAGTCCCAGCGTGCCCATCGCCGCGCGCCAGCCGAAATGGTCCGACACCAGGCCGGTGATGACGCGTCCGGACAACCCGCCGAACGCGCTGCCGCTGATATACAGCCCCATCGCGAAGCCCAGCGTGCCGGGCTCGACCTCTTCGGCAAGATAGGCCATGGCAACCGCAGGCACCCCGCCCATCGCCACGCCCTGCAGCGCGCGCAGCGCCAGGAGGCTCTGCCAGTCCGGCGCGACGGCCGCGATGGTGCCGAGCACGGCGGAGGCGAACAGGGACAGCGCCATGACGCGCTTGCGCGGCAAGGCGGCGGAAAACAGGCCAACGAAGAAGATGGCGATGGCCAGTAGTCCCGTGCACAACGACAGCACCAGGCTGCTCTGCGCTGGCGATACGTTGAACGCATGGGTGAAAAGCGGCATGAGCGGCTGCACGCAATACAGCAGTGAAAAGGTGGAAAAGCCGGCGGCAAAGAGCGCCCACTGAGCGCGGCGCAGGCCCGGCGTGCCGCGCGCCAGATACTCGGGCGCCGTGGCGCCGCGTTCTGTTGCGGGACTTGCAGAAGGGGTAGACATCAGGATTCTCGAAAAACACCGGGCTTGAGCCCGTGCAGACAAAGTAGACTTTTCCCCTGCATATGTCCAATATATGAAACCGGACCCGTTCATATTTAAAAACGATGGAATTGCGCCACCTGCGTTACTTCACCGCCGTCGCCGAGGAACTGCACTTCACGCGCGCGGCAGCCCGCCTGGGCATCGGCCAACCCCCGCTCAGCCAGCAGATCCAGCAACTGGAACGCGAGATCGGCACGCCGCTGTTCCTGCGCCTGCCCCGGGGCATCGCGCTGACCGAGGCCGGCGCCCAATTCCTGGACGACGCACGCGCCATCCTGGCCAGCGCGGACCGCGCCATCGACATGGCCAGACGGTTGGGCCGCGGCGAACGCGGGGCCATCACGGTGGGCTTTACCGCATCGGCCGTCTTCCACCCCTATCTGCCCCGTGCCATCCGGGCCTTCCGCGACCGCTATCCCGACGTACGCATCACGCTGACGGAAAGCAACACCGTCACGCTGCTGCGCGGCCTGCGCGCGGGCGAGGTGGACGTCGCCTTCGTGCGCCCGCCTTACGTACTGGACGCCGAATTCGAATCCGAACGCGT
>NZ_DAMCTG010000029.1:0-55513 GCF_032113835.1 Achromobacter sp.
CGCTGATCTTCAGCACGCTGTACCTTGGCTTCGGGCTGGCGGGCCGCATGGCGGCCGAGCACCGCGTGCGGGACGCCATGCAGGAACAAGGCATCACCGTGACGCAATTGCGCGCGGTCCCCATGCCGTTCAATACGTTGGTGTGGCGGGTGTTTGCCAAGACGGGCGATGGCGACTACTACGAATCGGTCAGCAGCCTGTTCGACCGCGATCCGCCGGAATGGGTGCGCCTGCCGCTCAATCTGGAGGCCGGAAGCGTGTTGACGGGCGAGCCGCTGCACGAACGGCTGCGCTGGTTCACGGACGATTGGCTTCGGTATGACGTCATCGGAGACGCGCTGGTCGTGTCGGACCTGCGCATGGGCATGGCGGGTCATTACACGTTCCGCTTCAAGATGGCCGAGCGCGCGCCGGACGGCGCTTGGCGCGCGGTCACGCCTTCCGTCTGGCCGACCGACCGCGGCGGCTGGAATGAACTGAAGCTGGTGCTCGGCCGCATCCTGCACGCGCAACCGCCATTGCCGCTGGCCGAGTGGTCTGAGCTGGCGAAGCAGTAGGCAGAAGCGGGTCTGACGGCTCGCACGAACAAGGCTCCCGTGATCCGGGGGCCTTTTTTCTTGCCTGGCCGTATTGACCTGTTTCCGCCGCTTGCATTATTCTTGTTCTCTAATAAGGAACTTCGGTTCCGTTAAATGGAACAAATATGAGTATTCTTGACGGCGTCCAACGCGTGCTGTCGCTGTACGCAGAGGGCGCGGCCGAGCTGAGCTTTACCGAAGTCGCCGCGCGGCTGGCCATGCCCAAGAGCACGGCCTCGCGTCTGCTTAACCAGATGCAGAACTACGGCATGCTCGATCAGGACGCCGCCACGCGCCGCTATCGGCCGGGCGCCCTGCTCGCGCAGGCCGTGCGCGCCGGCATGGCCGCCACGCCGCTGGACGAGGCCTGCCGCGCCGTGCTGGCCCGGCTGTCCGACGACAGCGGGCTCACGGCGTATCTGTCCACCCTGAATCAGCGCGAGACCGTCGTGCTGCAACGGTTGAACGGCTCGCATCCCGTGCAAGTGCTGTCGCCGCCCGGATCGCGGCGCGCGGCGTCCGGCACGGCCATGGGCCGGGCGCTGCTGTCGCGCCTGACCGACACCGAATTCCAGGCCCTGTATGGCGCAGATCCCGCCCAGTCGCTGCCCGTGGAAGGACGCGACTGTCCGGCCACCGTGGGCGACCTGGCGCGCCTGGTGGCACAGACGCGCGCGGACCACTGCGGCGTCGCCATCGACCAGGCCATGCCGGGCATTGGCGCCGTCGCGGCGGCCGTGCGCGACCCGGCCACCGGCGAACTGCGCGGGCTGTGCCTGTCGTTCGTCTCGTTCCAGGCCGATGCCGCGCGCGTGGCGGTGCTGCGCGAGTCCGTGCTGCAACACGTCGGCGCGCTTGGCCGCGAGCTCAACGATCCCTACTGGCTCAACTGACCTTCCGAATGCCTTGCGGCGGCTTCACCGCCGCATCCAGAACCATCATCCATCGGACCTTATTCATGAACCTTCTGCTCCTCAGCAATTCCAGCAGCGACGCCGGCTATCTGGTGCACGCCATGGCCGACATCCGCGAACTGATCGAATCCCTGCCGCAAGGCGCGCCGGCCGTGTTCGTGCCGTTCGCCGGGGTCACGCGCAACTGGGACGACTACACGGCGCTGGTCACGTCGGCATTGGCCGACACGGGCCTGGCCATCCAGGGCCTGCACACCGCAGCGGATCCGGTCGCCGCGCTGGAAGGCGCGTCGGTCATCATCGTCGGCGGCGGCAACACGTTCAACCTGCTGGGGCAACTGCGCCGCCAGGGTCTGCTCGAAGTCGTGGCGCGCCGCGTGCGCGAAGGCGCCGCCTATCTGGGCTGGAGCGCGGGTTCCAACCTGACGTGCCCCACCATCTGCACGACGAACGACATGCCCATCACGGACCCGCAAGGCTTCGACGCACTGGGGCTGCTGTCCTTCCAGATCAATCCGCATTACACGAATGCCCATCCTCCCGGCCACCGCGGCGAAACGCGCGCCCAGCGCCTCGCCGAGTTCTGCACGCTGAATCCGGCCATGCCGGTGCTGGGCCTGCCCGAAGGCGCAGGCCTGCGCGTGCGCGGCCACAAGATCGCGCTGGTCGGCCCGCACGACGCGCCGCTATTCCTGGGCCGCGAAGAACCACGCATGTTCCGTCCCGGCCCGGTGGAGATCCCGGCATGAAGCAGGTGATCGACGTCATCGAATTGCTGTCGTCCGCGCACGTCACGGGTGAATCCGTGGCGCAGGTGTTGCGCGACGCCGGCAATTGCGAAGTTGAGGTCACGCATCTTGCGCGCGACGGCCTGGCCACCGACTTCCTGTCCATCGTCATTCCGGGCTTGGATGATTCGGCTCCGCAACTGGGCATCGTCGGCCGGTTGGGCGGCATCGGCGCGCGCCCCGCGGTGACGGGCCTGGTGTCCGACAGCGACGGTGCGGTCGTGGCGATCGCCGCGGCGCTCAAGCTGATGGCGATGGCGAAGCAGGGCGACGTGCTGCCCGGCACGGTCCGCATCCGCACCCACATCTGCCCGCGCGCCGGCACGCGCCCGCATCATCCGGTGCCGATGATGCGCTCGCCGTTCCCCATGCGCGAGATGATGTCGCACGAAGTGGATCCGCGCATGGACGCGATCCTGTCTGTGGACACAACGCGTGGCAACCGCCTGGTCAACAAGCGCGGCGTGGCGCTTACGCCCGTCGCCAAGCAGGGTTATCTGCTGCGCATCCCCGAGACCATGCTCGACGTCATGGGCTGGGTCAGCGGCGAACTGCCGGTGACGCTGCCGCTGACCACGCAGGACATCACGCCCTACGAAAACGGCCTGTGGCACGTGAACTCCCTGATGCAGCCGGCCATCGTCACGGACGCGCCGGTCGTCGGCGTGGCCTTGACGGCGCAGACCACCGTGCCGGGCTGCGCCACGGGCGTCACCAACGCCGTGGATGCCGACGTCGCCATGCGCTTCTGCATCGAGATCGCCAAGCTCTACGGGCAGCGCGCCATGACCTTCTTCGACGACGCCGAGTGGCGCGCGCTGCAGGCCCGCTACGGGTCGATGGCGCACCTGCAGACCGTCGGCCGAGAAGACGGAGCCGCGCAATGAGCGCCTGCACACCGCGCCGCGTCGCGTTTTTCACCATCGGTCAATCGCCGCGCAGCGACGTGGTGCCGGAAATGGCGCCGGTGCTCGGCGCCCACGTGCGCATCGACGAGTTCGGCGCGCTCGACGGCCTGGATGCCGCCGCACTGGCCGCACTGGCGCCGCGCCCAAGCCAGTACCGCTTTGCGACGCGCATGCGCGACGGTTCCCAGATCGAACTGGATGCCGCCGCTGCCGAGGCGCGTTTGGCCGACGTGATGCGCCAGGCGGACGGGCAGGGCTACGACGTCCTGGTCCCGCTGTGCACCGGCACGGCCATCGCGCCCATGCGCACCCTTGTGGTGGAACCGCAGCAGGTCGTGGATCACCTCGTCGCGGGCCTGGCGCAACATTGCCGCAAGGTCGGGCTGGTGGTGCCGCTGGAAGCGCAGGTCGATGCCTTTCACATGGTCGTCCCGCTGGAATGCGAAACGCAGGTCGTGCACGCCTCGCCCTATGAGGCCGACGCGCAGCAGGCCGCCCGCAACTTCGAAGCTGCCGGCCGCGAACTGGCGTCCTGCGACCTGATCGTCATGCACTGCATGGGCTACGCGCAGCACATGCGCCAGATCGTGGCGCAGGCGTCGGGGCGCCCCGTGCTGCTGTCCAACCGCCTGGTGGCGCAAGCCCTGGCACAAATACTGGAATAACGCCGCCGGACGCAATCCCGAAGTTCCGGCCGCACAGGTTCGCGCGGCCGGTCCGGGCGAGCGGCGAGAGGAGACGAAGCCGACTTCGTCAATCAATCGTTGGGAGTTTTTTATGATCAGCCGTACCCTGTACCGCGCCGCTGGCGCACTATTCGCCGTCGCCGCGCTGTCGGCCACTTCCGCGCATGCCGCCGACGCCTGGAAGCCCGCCAAACCCGTGCGCCTGCTCGTGGGCTTCGCGCCGGGCGGTTCCGCCGACACGCTGGCCCGCCTGCTGGCCGAGCCGCTGTCTGCACGCCTGGGCCAACCGGTCGTCGTCGAGAACCTGGCCGGCGCCGGCGGCAACATCATGGCGTATCGCCTGAGCCAGGCGCCTGCCGACGGCTACACCATTGGCATCGCCGCGGCCGGTTCCATGGCCATCACCCACGTGCTGAATCCCAAGGGCACGAACTACAAGCCCGCCGACTTCACGCCCATCACGCTGGCCGCGGTGCAGCCCAATGTGGTCATCGTGAACAAGGACGTGCCGGCCAACAACCTGGCCGAACTGAAAGCGTATTTCCAGAACACGCCGACGGCCACCTACGGCACCGCGGGCGTGGGCATCTCCAATCACCTGATCGCCGAGACCATGCTGTACAAGCTGGGCGTCAAGGTGCCGCACGCCGCCTACCGCGGCGCCGCGCCCGTGATCACCGACCTGCTCGGCGGCCACATCGCCATGACGATGGACAACATCTCGACCGCCGCGCCGTTGGCGTCGCAAGGCAAGGTCAAGGCGATCGCCGTGGCCTCGATCAAGCGCGCCGCGCAATTGCCCAACGTGCCGACGCTGGACGAGCAAGGCCTGAAGGGCTTTGACATGCCGACGTGGCAAGGCGTGTTCGCGCCCGCCGGTGTGCCGGCCGACGTGCTGGCGGCTTACTACGCCGCGCTGCAGGACGTGCTGAAGCAGCCCGCACTGATCGAGAAGATGGCTGGCCTGGGTTCCGAGCCCGTCACCGGCATGGCGCCCGAGAAGTTCAGCGAGTTTCTTGAAAACGACCGCAAGCAGTGGGCGGACATCGTCAAGGCCGCGAACATCAGCCTTGAGCAGTAAGGCGCCGCAGGCGGCTTGAACGCTGCAAAGCAAAACGCCAGACCCGAAAGGGCCTGGCGTTTTTTATTGGCGCGGCTTGGCGGCAACGCACCGCCGCGTCAGGCCGGCATGCGCGCCGCGATCTCGGCGATAAGACGGCGCGCGGCATCCAGCTTGTTGCCGGCGGGCAGCGGGTGCGTGCCTTGCGCGTCGAACAGCACCAGTTCGGTGGTGTCAGCGTCCATGACCTTGTGCGCCAGATTGCCGACCAGCAGCGGAATGCCCTTGCGCGTGCGCTTGGCTTCGGCGTGTTCGGCCAGCTTTTCGGTTTCGGCGGCAAAGCCCACGCACCAGGGACCGTTCTCCAGCTTGGCCACTTCGGCCAGGATGTCCGGATTGGGTTCGAATTCCATCAGCGGCGCGCCGCCGCCTTCGCTGGTTTTTTTGAGCTTCTGCGTGCTGACGTTCTTGACGCGCCAGTCGGCCACGGCGGCCACCGCGATGAATATGTCGGCGTCGCCCACGCTGGCCATGACGGCATCGTGCATCTGGCGCGCGGTGGTGACGGACAGGGCCGTCACGCCACGCGGAATGGGCAGGAACGTGGCGCCGGTGATGAGGGTGACGCGGGCGCCGGCCTCGCGTGCGGCGCGGGCCAGCGCATAGCCCGTCTTGCCGGAAGAGCGGTTGCTCAGCACGCGCACCGGGTCCACGGGTTCGGAGGTGGGACCGGCGGTCAGCAGCACATGACGGCCGGCCAACAGCTTGGGCTGGAAGAAAGCGATCAGGTCGGTCAGGATCTCGTGGGCTTCGAGCATCCGGCCGTCGCCGGTTTCGCCGCAGGCCTGTTCACCGGCCGAGGGGCCCAGCACGGTGACGCCGTCGCCGCGGAGGGTTTCGACGTTTCGCTGCGTGGCCGGGTTGGCCCACATTTCGCGGTTCATGGCGGGCGCCACCAGCAACGGACAGGCGCGGGCCACACACAGCGTGGACAGCAGGTCGTCGGCCATGCCGTGCGCCACCTTGGCCATGAAGTCGGCGCTGGCGGGGGCGATCAGCACGGCGTCCGCGCCGCGCGTCAGGTCGATGTGCGCCATGTTGTTGGGCACGCGCGCGTCCCAGGCGTCCACGAACACGGGGCGGCCCGACAGCGCCTGCATGGTGACCGGCGTGATGAAGTGCGTGGCCGCTTCGGTCATCACCACGTCCACCGTGGCGCCTTGTTCGGTCATGCGCCGCACCAGCTCGGCGATTTTGTAGCAGGCGATGCCCCCGGTCAGACCGAGGACGATGCGTTTGCGGGCGAGATCGAGCATGAGGACGGAGCGGCGGGTTCAGCGCCGCGTAATCGAGGAATTGAGGGGGATTTTATTCTGCATTGCCGCAATGCGCCGTTCGTCATGTATTAGAGGGGGCATCAAACCGGACGAAAGCCGCGGAAAGCGCAACAGGCGAATCGGCGTGACGGAAGCAGAAAGTGCGGCAAAAGAGGGGCAGCAGAAAGGGGGGCGATGCCCCCCAGTCGCATCAGCCTTGCGGCTTGCGGGCACGGAGCAGTTCGTCCAGCACCAGCAGCACGGCGCCGCAGGTGATGCCGACGTCCGCGATGTTGAAGGCGGGGAACTGCCAGTCGTTCCAGTAGAAGAGTAAAAAGTCCACCACATGGCCATACACCACGCGGTCGATGACGTTGCCGATGGCGCCGCCCAGGATGAGCGTGAGCGCCAGGCTGAAACGCGGCTGCCCGTGCGTGCGTCGCAGCATCCATACGATGACCACCGCCGCCACGACACCGAGCCCGGTGAACAGCCAACGTTGCCAGCCTTCTTCGGACGCGAGGAAACTGAACGCGGCGCCGCGGTTGAACACCAGCGTGAAGTCGAAGAAGGGCAGGATGTTGACGCGCTCGCCGTACTGGAATGACGTGTTGAAGTAGATCTTCGTCAACTGGTCCAGCACGATGATCAGCAAGGCCAGCGCCAGCCAGCCGCCCACGCGCGCCGGCGCGGCGCGGGTGGGGGCGGCGTCCGTCACTCCGGGTGCGGAGGGGCGGACCATGTTCAAGCCTTGTCGCGGGCTTCGCCCGAGCCGAACAGGTTGGACACGCAGCGGCCGCAGATCTCGGGATGATCGGCGTCCTGGCCGACGTCAAGGCGCCAATGCCAGCAGCGTTCGCACTTCTTGTGGGCCGACGGCGTGACCTCGATGCGGGTCTCGCCTTCACCCGCGTGCACGGCGGCGCGCGAGACGATCAGGACAAAGCGCAGGTCATCGCCCAGGCTGGCCAGCAATTGCTGGTCTTCGCCGTTGGCGTACAGGTCGACTTCGGCCTGCAGCGACGAACCGATGTCGCCCGCCGTACGCACTTCTTCCAGCTTGCGCTGGACCTCGGCGCGGATGGCGCGCAGGCGCGTCCACTTGGCGGTCAGGGCATCGGCGTCCGCAAACGGCGGCAGCACGTGATAGACCTCGGTGAAGATCGTGGCGCGGGCTGCGTCGGCCTGGTTCTTCAGGGCGGAGCCAACCAGTTCCTTCCAGGCCTCTTCCGCCGTGAACGACAGGATCGGCGCCATCAGCTTGAGCAGCGTCTGCGTGATGTCCAGCAGGGCCGTCTGCGCCGAGCGGCGGGCGCGGCTGTCAGGGGCCGACGTGTAGAGGCGATCTTTCAGGATGTCCAGGTAGAACGCGCCCAGGTCTTCCGAGCAGAACGTCTGCAGGCGCGAGACGGCCGGGTGGAAGTCGTAGCGTTCGTAGTTGGTCTGCACTTCAGACTGCATCTGCGCCGTCATGGCCAGCGCGTAGCGGTCGATCTCGAAGAGTTCGCCGTAAGGCACCGATTGCGACACCGCGTCGAAGTCGGCCAGGTTGGCCAACAGGAAGCGCAGCGTGTTGCGGATGCGGCGGTAGCCTTCCACCACGCGCTTCAGGATCTCGTCCGAGATGGACAGTTCACCCGAGTAGTCGGTGGACGCCACCCACAGGCGCAGGATTTCGGCGCCCAGGGAATCGGATACCTTCTGCGGGGCAATCACGTTGCCGACCGACTTGCTCATCTTGCGGCCCTGGCCGTCCACCACGAAGCCGTGCGTCAGCAGGGCTTTGTAGGGCGGCTGGCCGTACAGCATGCAGCCGGTCAGGAGCGAAGAATGGAACCAGCCGCGATGTTGGTCTGAACCTTCCAGGTACAGGTCGGCGGGCCAGGCGAGTTCGGCGCCATGCGAGCCGGCGAATTCGCCGTCCTTGCCGCCCAGCACCGTCGCGTGCGTGCTGCCCGAATCGAACCACACGTCCAGCGTGTCGCGGTTCTTTTCGTACAGGTCGGCTTCGTCGCCGAGGAGTTCGCGGGGATCGAGCGCCTGCCAGGCCTCGATGCCACCCTTTTCGACGCGCTGCGCCACCTGTTCCAGCAATTCGGACGTGCGCGGATGCAGTTCGCCGGTTTCCTTGTGCACGAAGAACGCCATCGGGACGCCCCACTGGCGCTGGCGCGACAGGGTCCAGTCCGGACGGTTGGCGATCATGGCATGCAGGCGCGCGCGGCCCCAGGCGGGATAGAACGCGGTGGCGTCGATGCCGGCAAGCGCCGATTCGCGCAGCGTCGGGCTGCCGTCCTTGGGGGCGACATCCATGCCTGCGAACCATTGGCTGGTCGCGCGATAGATGATCGGCGTCTTGTGCCGCCAGCAGTGCATGTAGCTGTGCTTGTGCTTTTCGACGTGCATCAGCGCGCCGGCTTCCTTGAGCGCTTCGACGATCTTGGGATTCGCGTCCCAGATCGACAGGCCGCCAAAGAGCGCCAGGCTGTCCACGTACTTGCCGTCGCCCATCACCGGGCTGATGAAGTCGGTGTCCTTCATGCCGTGCTCCTTGCACGACACGAAGTCTTCGATACCGTAGGCCGGCGCCGAGTGCACCACGCCCGTGCCCGAGTCGGCCGTCACGTAGTCGCCCAGGTAGACGGGCGCCTTGCGGTCGTAGGCGGCGTTGAACTGCGCGAGCGGATGGCGGAACTCGATGCCGGACAGGGCCTCGCCGGGCGCCGTGGCGATGACTTCGCCTTCGAGGTCCCAGGACTTCAGGCAGGCCTCGACGCGTTCCTTGGCGATGAGCAGCAGGGGGCCAAATTTGGGCTTGTCAGCGGAAGTGACCCGCACCAGCGCGTATTCGATCTCGGGATGGACGTTCAGCGCCTGGTTGGACGGGATGGTCCAGGGCGTGGTCGTCCAGATGACGATGGCGCCGTCGTCCACCGAATCCAGGCCGAAGGCCTTGGCCAGTTTGGCAGGTTCGGCGAACGGGAAGGCCACGTCCACGGCCGGATCCACGCGATCCGCGTATTCGACCTCAGCCTCGGCCAGCGCCGAGCCACAGTCGAAACACCAGTTCACCGGCTTCAGGCCGCGGAACACGTAACCCTTGTCCAGGATGCGGCCCAGCGCACGGATCTCGTCGGCCTCGTTGCTGTAGTTCATCGTCATGTACGGACGATCCCACTCGCCCAGCACGCCCAGGCGCTTGAAGTCCTTGCGCTGGCGATCGATCTGCTCGAGAGCGTAGGCGCGTGCCTTGGACTGCACTTCCGCCACGGGCAGGTGCTTGCCGTACTTCTTTTCGATCTGGATCTCGATGGGCATGCCGTGGCAGTCCCAGCCCGGCACGTAGTGCGCGTCGTAGCCGGCCATGTTGCGGCTCTTGACGATGATGTCCTTCAGGATCTTGTTGACCGCGTGGCCGATGTGGATGTCGCCGTTCGCATAGGGCGGGCCGTCATGCAGGACGAAGCGGGGCCGGCCGCGGCTGGCCGCACGGATCGCCTGGTAGACGTGGTTTTCCTCCCATTGCGCAATCCAGGCGGGCTCGCGCTTGGCGAGGTCGCCCCGCATGGGGAAGGGGGTATCGGGCAGGTTGAGGGTCTTTTTATAGTCCATGAACGGCAAAATAGGCGCGCGCGTTTCGCGCGTCTTCGGCGATGGCGGCAGTCAGGGAAGGGAGGTCAGGAAATTTTTCTTCGTCCCGCAGCTTTTGCAGGAATTCAACGCGTACGAGTTTACCGTAAGCGTTGACGGACTCGTCGAGCAGGTGTGACTCAAGCAGCACTCTGCCGCGGTCCTCGACCGTCGGGCGCACACCAAGGCTTGCGACCGCCGGCAACGCCCGGTCGGCCAACCCATGAACCTGCACCACGTAGATGCCCGAACGCGCGGCGCATCGTTCGGCCACGCGCAGGTTCATGGTCGGAAAGCCCAGCGTGCGGCCAAGCTTCTGGCCGTGGATGACGTGCCCGCTGATATGGAAGGGGTGGCCCAGCAGATGACGGGCGCGCTCCAGATCGCCCACGGCCAGGGCGGTGCGCACCTCGGAACTGGAAATCCGGTGGCCTTGGCGGTCCGTCACGTCCGCCAGCGTCTGGACTTCAAAGCCATGCACCATGCCGGCTTCGCGCAGCAGGTCGATATCGCCGCTGCGCTTGTGCCCGAAGCGAAAGTCCTCGCCCACGAGCAGCCATTTCGTCTGCAGCCCCTGCACCAGCAGGTGTTCGATGAAGGCGTTGGCCGACATTTCGGCCAGCCGGGCGTTGAACCGCTCGACCACAACTTGCGAGATGCCGTAACGCGCCAACGCGGCCAGCTTGTCGCGCAGTCCCGAAATGCGGGTCGGCGCCAGTTCCGGTCGCTGATTGAGGGTGGCGAAATACTCCCGCGGATGCGGCTCGAAGGTCATCACGGCGGGCGTCAGCCCGCGTTCGCGGGCCACCTGGCAGACGCGGGCAAGCATGGCCTGGTGTCCGCGATGGACGCCGTCGAAATTGCCGATCGTCAACGCGCAAGGGGCGCGCCGGTCGGGCGGGGGCAGGGATCGGTAGATGCGCAGCGATGGTTTCACGAGCGAGAGTTTACAATTTTGGATTACGGGTTTGTTCGTATCCCGCCCGCAGGGTGCACACAGGCGCCTTTACGGGCACGGCGTGCGCAGGGCGCGCGCCTGATTTCGGGACCGGAACCGCCCGTTTTCCCTTGGAATTGTTCATCTTGCCGGAAACTTCTTCTATCAAGCGCCGCCTCGTCATCCTGATCTCGGGGCGGGGCAGCAACATGCAGGCGCTGGCCGAGGCCTGCCGCGACGAACGCTGGCCGGCGGAAATCGCCGCCGTGATCGCCAGCCGTCCCGATGCAGGCGGCCTCGAATGGGCCGCCGCGCAGGGCATCCCCACCGCGGCCCTGTATCACAAGGACTACGCCAGCCGCGAAGCGTTCGATACCGCGCTGGCCGCCGAAATCGATCGCTACGCGCCCGACTACGTCATCCTGGCCGGGTTCATGCGCGTGCTTACGCCCGGCTTCGTCAATCATTACGCTGGCCGTCTGGTCAACATCCACCCGTCGCTGCTGCCCGCATTTCCCGGGCTGCACACCCATGCGCAGGCGCTGGCGACCGGCGTGCGCGTGCATGGCTGCACGGTGCATTTCGTCACCCCGGTGCTGGACCACGGCCCCATCATTGCCCAGGGCTGCGTGCCGGTCCTGGCCGGCGACACGCCGGAACTGCTGGCCGAGCGCGTGCTCGCCGTTGAGCATCAGGCCTTTCCGGCTGCCGTTCGCTGGCTTGCCGAAGGCCGGGTTACCCTGACAAACGATCACCGCGTGGCCGTCCAGGGCGACCCCGTGCGCCTTTTCTCCTGGTCGCCGGCCGCTTGAACGGCCCTGAAAAGCATTTTTCGGGCGGAACACCTCCGCCCCACTGGAATACACCATGACTAAACCCCAATCCCCGCGTTCCCGCCCGGCCGGCTCCTTCGGCGCCGCCTCGGAAGGCCGCGACGGCCGGTCCTTCTTCTCGCGTCCCAAGGGCGACGCCCGCAAACCGGCGCCGCGCGACCGGGCCGAATCCGGCGACCGCGCCCGCGACGAGCGCTCGGGCGATCGCGGCGGCTACGGCCAGGACCGCGGCGAAGGCCGGGGCCGCTCCGACTCCCGCCCGTCGTTTGGCGGCCAGCGTGGCGAAGGCCGCGGCGCCCAGGGACAGGATCGCGGTGAGACCCGCGGCGGCGAACGCGGTTCGTACGGCCAGGACCGCCGTGAAGGGCAGGGTCGCCCGGATTCCCGCTCGTCGTTTGGCGGCCAGCGCGGCGAAGGTCGCGGTTCATATGGACAGGATCGCGGCGGTGCTCGTGGCGGCGAACGCGCTTCGTATGGCCAAGACCGCCGTGAAGGGCAAGGACGCCCGGATTCCCGTTCGTCGTTCGGCGCCCAGCGCGGTGAAGGTCGCGGCTCCTATGGACAGGATCGCGGCGAAAGTCGTGGCGGCGAACGCGGCGCGTACAGCCAAGACCGCCGTGAAGGGCAGGGGCGCCCGGATTCCCGGTCGTCGTTTGGCGGCCAGCGTGGCGAAGGTCGCGGTTCGTATGGGCAGGATCGCGGCGGTGCCCGTGGCGGCGAACGCGCTTCGTATGGCCAAGACCGTCGTGAAGGGCAAGGACGCCCGGATTCCCGCCCGTCGTTTGGCGGCCAACGCGGCGAAGGTCGCGGCTCCTTTGGACAGGATCGCGGCGAAAGCCGAGGCGGCGAACGCAATTCGTACGGCCAGGATCGCAGCGAAGGGCAAGGACGCCCGGACTCCCGCTCGTCGTTCAGCGGCCAGCGCGGCGAATATCGCGGCGAGCGTGATCACGCCCCGCAAAAGCCCCAGTCCAATCGACCCCGCCTGTCGCATGCGGCCATCCGCATCGACCAGGTGCAGCGCGTGCTGGGCGAAATCCTGCAATGGACCTATCCGGCCGACGCCGCGCTGTCGCACTGGCTGCGCCATCACCCGAACCTGGGTGCGCGCGACCGTTCCGAAGTCGCCGAAGCCGTCTATGACGTGCTACGCCACCTGCGCCGCTACCGCCAGTACGGTGAAAGCGGTGTCGGACCCGCCTCGCGCCGTCTCGCCATTCTGGGCCTGAATGCGACCCTGGGCGCCGAGTTCCTGCAGGAAGGCATGGATGCGGCCGAAGCCGAGTGGCTGCAGCGCGTGACGCGTATCGACGTCGCGACTTTGCCCCGCGCCGTGCGCGGCAGCATCCCCGATTGGCTGGACGAGCGCCTCAGCGCCATGGAAAGCCCGGAAACGCTGGTCGAGGCCCTGAACCGCCAGGCCAGCCTGGACCTGCGCGTGAACCCGCTCAAGGCCGAGCGCGATGCCATGCTGACGGAATTGCAACAAGGCGCGGGACGGTATGCGCCCACGGCAATGCCTTTTTCGCCTTGGGGCATCCGCATGGAAGGCCGGCCCGCCATCAACCGGTGGCCCCAATTCGAAAACGGCAGCATCGAGGTGCAGGACGAAGGCAGCCAGCTGCTCGCGCTGCTGGTCGCGCCGCGCCGCGGCGAAATGATCATCGATTTCTGCGCCGGCGCGGGCGGCAAGACGCTGCTTCTGGGCGCGCTGATGCGTTCGACTGGCCGGTTGTACGCCTTTGACGTCTCGGCGGCTCGCCTGGCGCGCGCCAAGCCGCGCTTTGCGCGCAGCGGCCTGTCGAACGTGGTGCCGGTGGTGATCGACAACGAAAACGACGCCCGCGTGAAGCGCCTGGCCGGCAAGGCCCAGCGCGTGCTCGTCGACGCGCCTTGCAGCGGCATCGGCACCCTGCGCCGCAATCCGGACCTGAAGTGGCGCCAGCACCCCGAGGCGCTGGCGGAACTGGGCCAGCTCCAGGAACGCATCCTGAACAGCGCCGCGCGCTGCGTCGCGCCCGGCGGCCGCCTGGTCTACGCCACGTGCAGCCTGCTGGCCGAAGAAAACGAAGTCCAGGCTGACCGTTTCCTGGCCAGCCATCCGGACTTTGAACGTGTGGACGCCGCCGAAATCCTGGGCGCCCGCTGCGAGACCCTGAAGCTGGAAGGCCCGTACGTGCAACTGCGTCCCGACCTGCACGGCACCGACGGCTTCTTTGCCGCCGTGTTCGAACGCAAGAAGAAGGGCGCCGGCACGGATGCCGCGGAGGCTGCCGAGGCCGATCTGGCGGACGAGGACGACCGGCTCGACGCGGCCGATGGCGCAGAGGCCGAATCTCAAGCCGACGCTCAGACCGTCACGGCTCAGGAAACCGCCGTCGAGGAAGCCGAAGTGAAAACGCCTGACGTCAAGGAAACCGAGGTCAAGGAGCCGGTGTAACCCCCACCGTCGCGCTATAGCGGCGGGTTCCGATCGTCTTGTTCTGGTACTTCACTTCCCAGGACAAGGTGTCGGAACCGGGCTGGTCGGCCTGGTAGACCACCTGCGCCACGGGCACCGATTTGTACGCGCAGCGTCCGGAATTATTGGACTGCCCGCGAGTCTGCTGAATGCTGGCCTTGCCCAGCGTCGGCATCTGGGTGATCGACACGCGCGGCGCCCGCAGCGCCAGGCAATCAGAGCCGCGGATCTCATAGTAGGAAGCCAGGACGGCGACGTCCCCAGACTTCAGCGTTTGCGCTGAGACCGGGGCCGTCAGAGCCACGCCCAGCGCGGCCAGGACGGTAAAAAAACGGTGACGCATTGTTTTGGGCGACATTCGTGGGAGAAAAGAGACAGTTGGCGGGCGGAACGGCGTGCAGTGTGCCCCGGTATCGTGGCGCCTTCAAGACTGCGGGTTTGCCTGACTGGAACTTTAAACGCCATATGGTGCCAAAACCCGGTGCGACTGCGAAATTTACGCTGTCCCCCGGGGGCTCCAGCCACTGCGGCAGCACGAGTGAAGGTTCTGCGCGCGCCCAAAGCGCGCGCAGCGCGGCTTTTTTTGCTCAAAACCGCGCCTTAGTCCTTGATTTCTCTCAATAACTATTTTGAAACTAGATTGTCATCAGACGGCTAAGGTACGCTAAACTTTCAGCCACCTTCTCATGCGAGGCTCATAACAGCTTTATGGATTACATCCTCTCCTTCATTGCCGGCGGCCTGACCCAAGCGACTTGGTGGCAGATCGTCGTTTTCACTTTGGTCGTGACGCACATCACGATTGTTGCGGTCACGGTTTTTCTCCATCGCAGCCAAGCGCACCGCGGTCTGGATCTGCATCCGGCTGTCATGCACTTCTTCCGCTTCTGGCTCTGGATGACGACCGGTATGGTCACCAAGGAATGGGTGGCTATTCACCGCAAGCATCACGCCAAATGCGAAAAGGAAGGTGACCCGCACTCGCCCATGCTGTTCGGCATCTGGAAGGTTCTGTTCCGCGGCGCCGAGCTGTACCGCGAAGAATCGAACAACAAGGAAACCATGGCCAAGTTCGGCCACGGTACGCCTGACGACTGGCTCGAGCGCAACGTCTACAGCAAGCACAGCCTGTGGGGCGTGCTGACCATGCTCGCCATCGACGTCGCTCTGTTCGGCGCCGTCGGCGTCACGGTCTGGGCTGTCCAGATGGCCTGGATTCCCTTCTGGGCCGCCGGCGTCGTCAACGGCATCGGCCACTTCTGGGGCTACCGCAACTACAACAGCCCGGACACCAGCACCAACGTGTTCCCGTGGGGCATCGTGATCGGCGGCGAAGAGCTGCACAACAACCACCACGCCCACGGCACGTCGGCCAAGTTTTCGGCCAAGTGGTACGAGTTCGACATCGGCTGGTGCTACATCAACATCCTGAAGTTCTTCGGCCTGGCCAAGATCAAGAAGGTTGCGCCCAAGCTCAAGCTGGACGACTCGCGCACGGGCATCGACCTGCGTACGCTGCAAGGCGTGATCACGCACCGCTACGAAGTCATGGCCCGCTACGCGGACGTGATCAAGAGCGCCGCCCGCGAAGAGCTGGCCAAGCTCAAGGCTTCGCGCCAGGAAGGCAACGCCGAATGCGGCTACACCAAGCTGCATAGCGTGCGCCGCGCCATCCATCGCAACGAAGAAATCCTGCAGCCCGAGCAACTGGCTGCCGTGGACAAGGCCATCGCCCAGAACAAGTCGCTGTCGACGCTGGTGCAGATGCGTCGCGAACTCGGCCGTATCTGGGAAAGCTCCAGCGCCAGCAGCGAACAGCTTCTTCACGACCTGCAGGCCTGGTGCCAGCGCGCCCAGCAAAGCGGCATCGCTGGGCTTGAGCAGTTCGCTCAACATCTGCGCCGCTACGCGGCATGATGCTAGAGAAGCTAAACCCTGAACAACGCGCCGCAGTAACGTTAGAACCGCAGCACGCCCTGGTCCTGGCCGGGGCGGGCAGCGGGAAGACCCGGGTGCTCACCACCCGCATGGCCTGGCTGATTCAAACCGGCCAGGCTTCGCCTTTTGGGCTGCTGGCGGTCACGTTCACCAACAAGGCCGCCCGCGAAATGCTGGCGCGCATGTCGGCGATCCTGCCGATCGATACGCGCGGCCTCTGGATCGGCACGTTCCACGGCCTGTGCAACCGCATGCTGCGCGCGCACCATCGCGACGCCGGTCTGCCCCAGAGCTTTCAGATCCTCGATGTCACGGACCAGCTTGCGGCCATCAAGCGCCTCATGAAGGCCAACGGCGTCGACGACGAAAAGTACCCGCCCCGCGACGTGCAGCGCTTCATCAACGGCGCCAAGGAAGAGGGCCTGCGTCCGCCGGACGTTGAAGCCTACGACGCCCATCGCCGCCGCCTGATCGAGATCTACCAACTCTACGAAGCCCAGTGCCAGCGCGAAGGCGTGGTCGATTTCGCCGAGCTGCTGCTGCGCGCCTACGAATTACTGTCGCGCAACGCGCCCGTGCGCGAACACTATCAGCGCCGTTTCCGTCACATCCTGGTCGACGAGTTCCAGGACACCAACACGCTGCAGTACAAGTGGCTGCGACTCTTGGCCGGTGGCGGCGCCGCCATTTTTGCCGTGGGCGACGACGACCAGTCCATCTACGCGTTCCGCGGCGCCAACGTCGGCAACATGGCCGACTTCGAGCGCGACTACGCGCACGGCACCGTCATCCGCCTGGAGCAGAACTACCGCTCCTACGGCCACATCCTGGATTCGGCCAACGCCCTCATCGGTCACAACTCGGGCCGCCTGGGCAAGAATCTCTGGACCGACCAGGGCGAAGGCGAACCGGTGCGGGTCATCGAACAGCCCTCCGATGGCATGGAAGCGCAGTGGATCGTGGACGAAATCCGTTCGCTCATCCACGAAGGCAGCGACCGCCGGGAAATCGCCGTGCTGTATCGCAGCAACGCGCAGTCGCGCGTCATCGAACACGCCATCTTTTCCGCCGGCATTCCGTACAAGGTTTATGGCGGCCTGCGCTTCTTCGAACGCCAGGAAATCAAACACGCGCTCGCCTACCTGCGCCTGATGGCCAATCCGCACGACGACACCTCGTGGATGCGGGTGGTCAACTTCCCGACGCGCGGCATCGGTGCGCGCACGCTCGAGCAACTGGCTGACGCCGCCCGCCAGCACGACACCAGCCTGTATGGCGCGGTGGCGCTTGTCGGCGGCAAGGGCGGTTCGAATCTGGCGCAGTTTGCGCAACTGATTCATCGCCTGATCGAAGAAACGCGCGAGCTGCCGCTGCCCGAAATGGTCGAGCACATGCTCGAGACCAGCGGCCTGAACGCCCATTACAAGGCCGAACGCGAAGGCGCCGAGCGGCTGGAAAACCTGAACGAACTCATTACGGCCGCCGCGGTGTTCGCGTCCGAGGAAAACTACGACGGCATGCCCGCCGGCGTGGTGCCCGACCACGACACGTCTTCCACGCTCATGCCGGGTGTGGTGGATGCGCCGGCGGTAGCGGGCGACAACCTGACGCCGCTTGCCGCTTTCCTGTCGCATGCGGCGCTCGAAGCCGGCGACAACCAGGCCCAGCAAGGCCAGGATGCCGTCCAGCTCATGACGGTGCATGCCGCCAAGGGCCTGGAGTTCGACGCCGTCTTCATCACCGGCCTGGAGGAAGGACTGTTCCCACACGAGAACAGCATCCTTGAACCCGCCGGCCTGGAAGAAGAACGCCGCCTGATGTATGTGGCGATTACCCGCGCGCGGCAGCGCCTGTACATCAGCCTGGCGCAAAGCCGGATGCTGCATGGCCAGACGCGCTATGCGATGCGCTCGCGCTTCCTGGACGAAATCCCCGAGCAGCACCTGAAGTGGCTGACGCCCAAAGCCGGGCTGGCGCCGATCAGCGCCACGGGCGCGGGCTGGGGCGGCGGCAACCGGGGCGATGCCTTCGGCCGCAAGCCGACCAACACCATTGCGCCGCGTCAACCCCGTGGCGTCGCAACCGGCGTCACGGTGGGCGACAAGCAGTATCGTGTGGGACAGGGCGTCCGTCACGCGCGTTTCGGCGACGGCACCATCATCGGTCTGAGCGGCGCGGGTCAGGACGCACAGGCGGAAATCCACTTCCGCGACGTAGGCGCCAAGACGTTGGCGCTGGGCATCGCCAAGCTCGACATTGTTCAGGGTTGACTACATATGGCCACCAACGATTCCCCCAAAGCCGAGCTGGCGGCCCTGCGCGCCGAAGTCGACGAGATCGATCAGCAGATCATGCTGCTTCTGGGCGTGCGATTCCGTTGCACCGACATGATCGGCGAACTGAAGACCAACCACGGCATGGACCTGGTCGATCCCAAGCGCGAGGCCCAGCAGGTCGAGCGCATCCGCCGCCTGGCCCTCGAAGCGGGCGTGCCGCCCGATCTGGGTGAAACCATCCTGCGCGAAGTGATCGACACGGTGATCGACAACCATACCCGCCTGCGCGAGCGTCCGTACTCCTGACCGCGGGTTCGCACCCCTGGCTTGCCAGGCAAGCGCGCGGACATGAGCAAGCCCAAAAAAATCGGCCCCAGAATTGGGGCCGATTTCATTTGAATCAGGCTTCGCTCTGGTCTATCTCTTCCAGCGAACCCTGCAGCTCGAGCCACTGCTCTTCCAATTCGCCCATCCGTTTGCCGTGTTCGCCGTGTTCCGCCATGACTTTTTGGCGTTCGGCGCGACGCGCGTCGGAATACAGGTCCGGATCGGCGATCACCGCGTCCAGAGCTGCCAGTTTGACCCGCAGCTTTTCCATCTCGGATTCGACCTTGGCCAGCTTGGACTCTAGCGGCTTGCGCAGCGCCGACAGGCGTTGCCGCTGCTCGGCCTCGGCGCGGCGCTGCGCCTTGCGATCGACGACAGGCTCGCCGCCGTTCTCGGCGTTTTCGCGCGCCTCGGCCCGTTCGTCCGCGTTGCGGGCGGCCAGCCAGTCACGGTAGTCCTCCAGATCGCCATCGAACTCGCGCACCGCACCGTCCGCCACGATCCAGAAGCTGTCCACCGTGGTCCGCAGCAGATGACGGTCGTGGGACACCAGCAGCATGCTGCCGCCGAAGTCCGCCAGCGCGGTGGCCAGGGCCTCGCGCGTTTCCACGTCCAAGTGGTTGCTGGGTTCGTCCAGCAGCAGCAGGTTGGGTTTTTGCCAGACGATGAGCGACAGCGCCAGCCGCGCCTTTTCGCCGCCCGACATCGGGCCGACCTTGCTGGTCACCGTATCGCCCGAAAACCCGAACCCGCCCAGGTAATTGCGCAGCTCCTGCTCACGCGCCTCGGGCGCCAGGCGTGCCAGGTGCGCGATCGGCGTGCTGTCCACGTCCAGCATGTCCAGCTGGTGCTGGTGGAAGTACCCGATGGCCAGACCGCGCGAAGCGCGGCGTTCGCCCGCCTGCACGGGGATCTCTTCGGCCAGGGTCTTGATCAGCGTGCTTTTGCCGGCCCCGTTGGCGCCCAATACGCCCACGCGGCTGCCGGCGCGAACCATCAGCGTCACGTCGCGCAGGATGGGCACGGCATTGCCCTCGGCGTCCGTGTAGCCCGCCGACAGGTGTTCCAGCGTCATCAGCGGATCGGGCACCTGTTCGGGCGACGGAATGCGGATGTCGATGCCCGCTTCGGCCTGCAGCGGCGCCAGCACCTGCATGCGCGCCAGCGCCTTAACGCGGCTCTGCGCCTGCTTGGCCTTGGAGGCCTTGGCCTTGAAGCGGTCGATGAAGCCTTGCAGCCGGGCCGTCTCGCGCGTCTGCCGCTCGTAGGCGATGTTGGACTGGCGCAGGCGCTCGGCGCGCTGCGTCAGGAAGTCGCCGTAGCCGCCGCGGTAGCGCGTCAGCTTGGCATGATCGAAATGCAGAATGGAGCGTGCGACCGCATCCAGGAATTCGGTGTCATGGGAGATCAGCATGACGGTGCCTTCGTAGGCGCCGAGCCACTTCTCCAGCCACAGCATGGCGTCGAGGTCCAAGTGGTTGGTGGGCTCGTCCAGCAGCAGCAGTTCGGACGGGGCCATCAGCGCACGGGCCAGCGCCAGGCGCATGCGCCAGCCGCCGGAAAAGCTCTCGACGGGCTGCGTCCATTCGGCGGGCTTGAAGCCCAGGCCGGCCAGCAGCTGCTCGGCGCGCGAGGCGGCGCTCCAGGCGCCGGCCTCCACCAGCGCAGCTTCCACTTCCGCGATCTGCGTGCCGTGGTCGTCGGACAGCGCAGCGCGTTGCGCCTGCAAGGCGCGCAGGTGCGTGTCGCCGTCGATGACGAACTCGCGGGCAGGGCGGTCGTCCGCGTGCAGCTCCTGCTCGACGCTGGCGATGCGCCAGCCGGCGGGCAGCGACAAGGTGCCGGCGTCCAGGTCCAGCGCGCCGGTCAGCAGCGCGAACAGCGAGGACTTGCCCGCGCCGTTCTTACCCACGATACCGACCCGTTCACCCGGGTTTACGACGAATTCGGCGCCGTCCAGCAGCACTTTCGTGCCGCGGCGCAGGGTCAATCCAGAGGCGCGTATCACAGGCTAAGTTGCTCGCGGGTAAGCAGCAGAAGCTGGTCCGAGGCTTCCTCGGTGTCCAGCCAGACAGGCGAAAGCTGCGGGAAGGCGGCCTCGAAGAAATCGCGCTCGTGGCCGATTTCCAGCACCAGTACACCGTTTTCCGTCAGGTAGCGCGGAGCCGCCTCCAGGATGCGGCGCACGAGGTCCATGCCGTCGTCGCCGCCGGCCAGCGCCAATTGCGGTTCGTGCAGGTATTCCTGGGGCAGGGCGCGCATCGAACCGCTGTTCACGTAGGGCGGATTGCAGACGATCACGTCGTATTCACGCGCGGGCAGGTTGTCGAAGAGGTTGCTCGCGTGCAGGTCCAGGCGGTCGGAAAGCCCGTAGTCGCCGACGTTGCGGCGCGCGACTTCCAGCGCGTCGGCGGACACATCCACCGCGTCCACGTGCGCATAGGGAAAGGCCAGCGCCGACAGGATCGCCAGGCAGCCCGAGCCGGTGCACATGTCCAGCACGTTCTCCACGGCCAGCGCATCCTGCACCCAAGGCGACAGCCCCTGGTCCAGCAGCTCGGCGATCGGCGAGCGCGGCACGATGACCCGCTTGTCCACGTAGAACCGATGGCCGCGAAGCCAGGCTTCGTTGGTCAGGTAGGCGGCCGGCACGCGTTCGGTCACGCGGCGGTCCAGCAGGTCGAGCACGCGCTCGCGCTCTTCGCGCACCACCCGCGCATCCAGGAACGGATCCAGCGTGTCCAGCGGCAGGTGCAGCGCGTGCAGGGTCAGGTAGACCGCCTCGTCCCAGGCATTGTCGCTGCCGTGTCCCAGCGACACTTGGGCGCCATTCAGGCGCGACACGCCGTAGCGGATCAGGTCGCGCACGGTTTGCAGTTCTTCGCGGGAGGTTGCGTTCGTATCAGGCATTCAATTCACCGCCCCAGGGGGAAAACGGAAAAACGCCCCCGGGAAGGGGGCTAAAAAGATCGCGCGGCGGGACTGGCATCCCGCCGGCGCGCGCATCATGCGGGCAACAGCAGGTTTTCCAGCGTGCGCCGATAGATGTTTTTAAGCGGTTCCAGCGAGGCGACCTCGATCCGCTCGTTCACCTTGTGGATCGTCGCGTTGCCGGGGCCGAACTCGATGACCTGCGGGCAGATCTTGGCGATGAAGCGGCCGTCCGACGTGCCGCCGGTGGTCGACAGCTCGGCGGTCACGCCGGTCTCGGCGTGGATCGCCTGCACCAGTGCATCGGTGAGCGAACCGCGCGGGGTCAGGAAGGGCTCGCCACCCAGTTCCCACTCCAGGTCGTATTCCAGGCCATGCTTGTCCAGCACGGCATGAACTCGCTGCTTCAGGCTTTCCGGCGTGCTGGCGGTCGAGAAACGGAAGTTGAACAGCGCCACCGCCTCGCCCGGCACCACGTTAGTGGCGCCCGTACCGGAATTCAGGTTCGACACCTGGAACGTAGTGGGCGGGAAGTACTCATTACCCTGGTCCCATTCGATGTTCACGATGTCGGCCAGCGCCGGCGCAAGCTGGTGCACAGGATTGCGCGCCAGATGCGGGTAGGCCACGTGGCCCTGGATGCCCTTGACCGTGAGCTTGCCCGACAACGAACCGCGGCGTCCGTTCTTGCAGGTGTCGCCCAGCACCTCGCCCGACGTGGGCTCGCCGACGATGCAGTAATCCAGCTGCTCGCCGCGCGCTTTCAGGGCGTCGCAGACGATGGCCGTGCCATCGATGGACGGGCCTTCCTCGTCGGACGTGATCAACAGGGCGATCGAGCCGCCATGGTCCGGATGGGCCGCCACGAACTCCTCGGCCGCCACCACGAAGGCGGCGATCGAGCTTTTCATGTCGGCCGCGCCGCGGCCATACAGCCAGCCGTCGCGTTCAGTGGGAACGAAGGGATCGCTGTTCCACTTTTCGCGCGGGCCCGGGGGCACCACGTCGGTGTGGCCGGCAAAGACCGTCAACGGGGCGGCGCTGCCGCGCCGGGCCCACAGATTGGTCACGCCGCCCTGCGCGATGGTCTCGCAAGTAAAGCCAATGCGTTCGAGCCGGGCGGCAAGCGCCGCCTGGCAGTCTTCGTCCGCGGGCGTCACGGAGGGACGCGCGATCAGGTCCTTGACCAGATCCAGTACGGCCGAATTGCTCATCAAGCCCTCAGCAGGTCGTTGATGCTGGTCTTGGCGCGGGTCTGCGCGTCGACACGCTTGACGATCACGGCGCAGGCCAGGCTGTGCGAACCATCAGCCGACGGCAGCGAACCGGGCACCACGACCGAACCCGAGGGCACGCGGCCGTACGTGATCTTGCCGGTGGCGCGGTCATAGATCTTGGTGCTTTGCGACAGGAACACGCCCATGGCCAGCACCGAGTTCTCTTCGACCACCACGCCTTCCACGACTTCGGAGCGCGCGCCGATGAAGCAGTTGTCTTCGATGATGGTGGGGTTGGCCTGCAGGGGCTCGAGCACGCCGCCGATGCCAACGCCACCCGACAGGTGGACGTTCTTGCCGATCTGGGCGCACGAACCGACGGTGGCCCACGTGTCGACCATGGTGCCTTCGTCAACGTAGGCGCCGATGTTCACGTACGAGGGCATCAACACCACGTTGCGGGCGATAAACGAGCCGCGGCGGGCCACGGCCGGCGGCACCACGCGGTAGCCGCCTTGCTTGAAGGCGTTGTCGCCGAATTCCGAAAACTTGAGCGGCACCTTGTCGTAGAACTGCAGCGGCGCCTGGCCCATGATGGCGTTCTCGTTCAGACGGAACGACAGCAGCACGGCCTTTTTGATCCACTGGTGGACGACCCAGTCGTCATTGATCTTCTCGGCCACGCGCAGGCGGCCCAGATCCAGCCCGTCGATGGTGTGCTCAACGGCTTCGCGCACTTCCGCGCTGGCGTCGGTGGGCGACAGGTTGGTCCGGTTTTCCCAGGCTTGTTCAATGGTGGTCTGCAGGTCGAGAGTCATATCGGCTCAGCTTTTAAAGGTTGGTCAAACAGAGGTATGTACAAAATGGGCGATGCGTTCGGCCGCCTGCACGCAGTCGGCCAAAGGCGCCACCAGCGCAATGCGGATGCGGCCCTGGCCAGGATTGAAGCCATGCGCTTCCCGCGCCAGGAAACTGCCCGGCAGCACGGTAACACCGGTGCGGCCATAGAGGTCACGTACGAACGCGGTATCCGAGCCGGGCGTTGCCGCCCACAGATAAAACGAAGCTTGCGGCCGCGACACATCCAGCACTTTTTGCAGGATGGGCACGACCGCATCGAATTTCTCGCGGTACTGGCGCCGGTTTTCCTTCACGTGCGCCTCGTCCGTCCACGCGGCAATGCTGGCCGCGGAAACGATGGGGCTCATCGCACTGCCATGATACGTGCGATACAGCAGAAACCGTGCGATCAGCGCCGCATCGCCCGCGACGAAACCGGACCGCAGGCCCGGCACGTTGGATCGCTTGGACAGGCTGGAAAAAGCCACCAGATTGCGGTAGTCGTCCCGGCCCAGACGCCGCGCCGCCTGCAAACCGCCCAGCGGGGGATCGCCTTCGTCCAGGTAGATTTCGGAATAGCACTCGTCCGACGCGATCACGAAACCATGACGGTCGGACAGCTTGAACAGGGTTTCCCATTCATCCAGCGACATCACGTTGCCGGCGGGGTTGCCCGGCGAACACACGAACACCAGACGCGTCTTCTTCCAGATGTCGTCCGGCACCTGGTTCCAGTCGCTGCCGAAATTGCGTACCGGATCGGCGTTGACGAAGTAGGGCGTCGCGCCCGCCAGCAGCGTGGCGCCTTCGTAGATCTGGTAGAACGGGTTGGGGCAGATCACCACCGAACCGGCCGACGGATCGATCACGGTCTGGGTGAATGCAAACAACGCCTCGCGCGATCCCAGTGCCGGCAGCACCTGCGTGTCGGCGTCAGGCGCCGGAATGCTGTAGCGGCGCGCCAGCCACTCGGAAATCGCCCGGCGCAATGCGGGATCGCCTTTCGTGGACGGGTACACGGACAGCCCGCCCATGCTTTCGCGGATGGCTTGCGCCACGCGTTCGGGCGCGGCGTGCTTGGGCTCGCCGATCGACAGATTGATGGGCGCAATGCCGTCCGGTTGCGAGCTGGCGGAAGCCAGCAAAGCCCGCAGTTTTTCGAACGGGTAGGGGTGTAGGGCATCGAGGCGCGGATTCATGACGCAAGATTTTAACAAGCAAGCTACAATAGCGGGCTTGGCCTATTGCGAAGGTGGCGAAATTGGTAGACGCACCAGGTTTAGGTCCTGACGCCGTAACAGGTGTAGGGGTTCGAGTCCCCTCCTTCGCACCACCAAATTCCCCATGATTTCAATGACTTAGGTTCAATGACTTAGGTTCGACTACTTAAGTTTTGAGCCTGTCATTTCCGGAATGATTGGGCCGGGCATGCCAACTGTCCGGTTTCCCGGATTATTCAGGCCAAACCCGCCAGGCCGATCCGTCCAGACCTTTGCAACCGGTCTTGAAATCCTCAGACGGCATCGGCTCCCATGCGTGTCAGTGCATGCGTTTCAGTGCATACGCGCCAGCGAATCGTGTCTCCCTCGACGCCGTCCAGTCGCTGCGCTTCGCGCCTTGCGTTCACCCGCCGGCCGCTCGACATAGCTGCGAGCCATTACCCTTCCGACCCGTCTGCAAAGAGCACGACATGCTATCGACACTGATATACCGCAGCCGTGCTGTCACCCCGATGAACGCGCAGGATCTGACCGACCTGCTGACGCCCGCCCGCGCACGCAACGCCGCCATGCAGGTCACCGGCATATTGCTCTTTGACGGCGTTCATTTCGTGCAGTTGCTGGAAGGCCCGGACGAAGCGGTCAACCTGATATTCGATGCCATTCGGCGCGACGATGCCCACAAGAACGTCGTGCTGCTCATGCAGGACCAAGGACCTGCCCGTCGGTTTGGCGGGGACGCGATGGCGCTGCTGGATTTGCGAGAGCTTGGCCCGCAGCAGGTTTCCGCGCGCATTCTGGCGAAGATGGAAAAGCCGCCGCGATGGGCGGGCAGTGACGACCGGGTGGTAAAGATCCTTGGCTGGTACGCGGATGCACGCGGCACGGACCCTATCGTCGAGGGCGAGGAGGCGGCCAACTGGCAGTTGGTGGCCATCGATGCCCCTTTGGCGCAGGAAGACCCCGCGGCGCCTGCGCGCCCATATCCTTTTGCGCTGCAACCCATCGTCGATCCGCTGCGGCGCGAGATCACATCATTCGAGTTTCTGATCCGCAGCCAAGCCGGCGGGTCGCCGGAGCAATTTTTCGCCAGCCTCGACCCCGCAGATCGATATCGCGTTGATCTGGAATCCAAAGCCTCGGCATTCGAGCTGGCGCGGCGGTTGGGCCTGACCGACGTGAAGCTGTCGGTCAATCTGCTGCCGATGTCGCTGATCGAAGACCCGTGCGCCGTCGCCCGTCTGGTGGATCAGGTGGCGACGTGCGCGCTGTTGCCGCAGCACGTGATCGTCGAGATCACCGAACAGGAAGCCATCGAGCGGCCGCGCGCCTTCAGGGACGCGATCGAGCGCCTGCGCCGCGCGGGCATCGGCGTCGCAATCGATGATTTTGGCGCGGGTTATGCGGGCCTGTCGATGCTGGCCGAATTTCAGCCGGACAAGCTCAAGATCGACCGCCAACTCATCCAGAACATTCATCAGGACGGACCCCGCCAGGCGATCGTCAGCGGCATTGCCCGCGCGTGCAGCGCCATGGGCATCACGCCCGTCGCCGAAGGCGTGGAGCGGGTCGAGGAATGGTGCTGGCTGCAAGCCGCGGGGATCGAGCGGTTCCAGGGCTATCTGTTCGCCAAGCCGGCGCTCAATGGCGTGCCGGCTGTGCGGTGGCCTGAACGCATCCCGCCGCGCTGAATCCGTCTCAGGCCCGCCGCGCGCATTTACCGCCGGGCCGCCTTCGGCAACCACGCCGTAAACCAGGCCGCCGCGCCAAGCGCCGCCAGGATGACCACCGTGCCCACGGTGGCCGTGAAAGCCGGCACGTACATCATCGCCAGATCCGCCAGGACGATGACCACGAAGGCGCCTGCCCACGCCCACGCGATCCGTTCCGCAGTGCGCCGGAACGCCGGACGGGCGGCCACGTCGGGCGACACCTTTTCCATCGCGTACTGAAGTGTGAAGGGGCGGCCGGCAAAGATCGAGCCCAGCACGATGGCCAGCAGGCCCGCGTCCACCAGCAGCCGAACGCTCAAGAGCGACGGGCTGAACCCCGCGAAGCGCGTGGCGAAGGCCAGCACCCCAAAGAGGATCAGCGATCCCACTTCCAATGTCTTGGGCGACACATGAGAATGAACCGGTCCCGGATTACCAGCAGGGCAGAAACTGCCGTGGCCGCCACAAGCGCGGCGTGGGTGCGGAGCCGGTGCTCCAACAGCGCAAAGGTGATGAAGGGAACAAAGGCGAGCAACAGTTTCACGGTGTCCCTCCGGCTATGTCGTGCCGCTGAAAATTGCACCCGCCGATTTTTTCCGTCAACGGAATCGGATCCAGCACCGCGACAATCGAATGCGGTTCCATCCCCCATCCGAACGATCCCAAGCGGCGTGCGCCCCGGCTATGTTGTCCAGCAACTGCTCGCCTGACGCGCTTGCATACAAGAATCGTCAAGATTGTCGATTCTTGAATATTGCCCCGCGCGCTTGCCGATACCTTAGGGCTTTCGATACTGAGGAATGGACATGTATTCACTACCCAAGCGTTGCGGCGCTGAGTTCTTCGGCACCTTCTGGCTCGTGCTGGGCGGTTGCGGCGCGGCGGTGCTTGCCGCCGGATTTCCGCAATTGGGCATTGGTTTCGCGGGCGTCGCGCTGGCGTTCGGCCTGACCGTCCTGACGATGGTCTTTGCCGTGGGCCACATATCGGGCGGACACTTCAACCCCGCTGTCACGGTGGGGCTGGTGGCTGGCGGCCGCTTTCCCGCTCGCGAAATCCTGCCGTACGTCATCGTTCAGGTGCTGGGCGCCATCGCCGCGGCGGCGGTCCTGGCCTGCATTGCAAACGGCAAGCTGGGTTTCGACCTGAAGGCCAGCCATTTCGCCGCCAATGGCTATGGCGCCTATTCACCAGGCAAGTACACGCTTCTGTCCGCGCTGGTGACCGAAGTGGTGCTGACGGCCGGCTTCATCTTCGTGATTCTCGGCGCCACCAGCCGGCGGGCGCCGGCCGGCTTTGCCGCCATTCCCATCGGCTTTGCGCTGACCCTCATCCACCTCATCAGCATTCCGGTCACCAACACGTCGGTGAACCCGGCGCGCTCGACCGGGCCGGCACTGTTCGTGGGCGGCTGGGCGCTGGAGCAGCTGTGGCTGTTCTGGCTGGCGCCGATCTTGGGTGCGATCATCGGCGCGGTGGCCTACCGGCTGGTCAGCGACCCGGCGCTCGAGCGCGCCTGACAAGACGGAACCGCGGCCCGTGAATCACTTCCGGGCCGCTGCCTGACGGAAAATGGGGCCGGTCAGGGAAAGGCGCAACGAAGCAGGTTGTACATTACGCACTATCACCTGCTTCACCTTTACAGGATCGCCCATCATGACCGCCCCAGAAGTCGTAATTTCCCCCTCGATCGCCTGCGCGAACGACCGGCCCTTCGTGCTGTTCGGCGGCATCAATGTGCTGGAATCCAAGGAGCTGGCGCTGCGCGCCTGCGAGGAATACCAGCGCGTCACCATTAAGCTGGGCATTCCCTACGTGTTCAAGGCCTCGTTCGACAAGGCCAACCGCTCGTCCATCCATTCGTACCGCGGCCCCGGCCTCGAAGAAGGCATGAAGATCTTCGAAGCCGTGAAAAAGGAATTCGGCGTGCCGGTCATCACCGACGTCCACGAGCCGTGGCAGGCCGCGCCCGTGGCAGAAGTTGCCGACATCCTGCAACTGCCGGCCTTTCTGGCGCGCCAGACCGATCTGGTGGTCGCCCTGGCCAAGACGCAGCGCGTGGTCAATATCAAGAAGCCGCAGTTTCTTAGCCCCGCGCAGATGCTGAACATCGTCGAGAAGTTCACCGAAGCCGGCAACGCCAAGCTGATCCTGTGTGATCGCGGCACCAGCTTTGGCTACGACAATCTGGTCGTCGACATGCTGGGTTTCGGCGTCATGAAAAAGGTGTCCGGCAACCGTCCGCTGATTTTCGACGTGACCCACGCCTTGCAGCAGCGTTCGTCGCTGGACGCGGCATCCGGCGGTCGTCGTGAACAGGTGGCGGACCTGGCGCGTGCCGGCATGGCGGTCGGGCTGGCGGGCCTTTTCCTGGAAGCCCACCCCGATCCCAAGAATGCAAAATGCGATGGCCCCAGCGCCTTGCCGCTGGACAAGCTCGAGCCCTTCCTGACGCAGCTCAAGCAGCTTGATGACCTGGTGAAGTCCTTTGCGCCGATCGACATCGAACCCTGACGCGTGCGCGGTCATCACACGGCCGCCAAGCTGTTATACGATCCAGGCCAAACATTAGGGAGGCCTGGATGTCTTTGTATGTGATCGTCGCCGTGCGCAAAGAGGCCGGAAGTGGCCATATCGCCTACGTGCGCTGGGGGCAGGCCGTGCGCGGCGTTCCCGGTTGGATCTCGGAGCCCACGACGGCTGCAGCCGCCGAAGTCATTGAACTCATCAAGGACGGCGCCGAGGTCGAGACCGCGATCAGCGTCGACGGCCTGACCGTCGCATCGCGCGCGGTGCGCGTGCTGGTGGACGCCGGCGGGCGCGAACACCTTGCGTCGGTGCCGGTGCCCAGTTCCACCTTGCACACGCTGTTCGACCTGCCGGAGTTTTAACCGGTGCGGCTGCCCTAGCGGCGGCCCTCGGCGAAGTTGACCAGTGCATCGCCTGCCATCCGATAGCGCACCCATTCGTCCTGGGGCAGGGCGCCGATGGATTGATAGAAGTCGATGGCGGGCTGGTTCCAGTCCAGCACGCTCCATTCCAGACGTCCGCAGCCGTTCGCCACCGCCTCGCGCGCCAAATGACGCAACAGGTCGCGGCCCGCGCCGATGCCACGGTGTTCGGGTGTGACGTATAGATCTTCCAGATAGATGCCGTTCTTGCCGAGCCAGGTGGAGTAGCTGTAGAAATAGACGGCGTAGCCGATGGCCTTGCCGTCCAGCAGGCACATCAACGCGCGGGCGGGCGCGCCTTCGGCAAACAAGGTGCGCTCGACGTCTTCGGCGCTGGCGATCACCTCGTGCGCAGCCCGTTCATAGACGGCCAACTCGGTGATGAAGGCATGGATCTGGGCCGCGTCCGACGGCGCGGCGGGACGGATTTCGATATTCACGGAGCATTCCTGTTTATTGGGATGGCTATCCTACCCGCTATTGGCGCAGCAGGCAGCCGGGGACGTCGGGAATACCCTTGTTGCGCGGCGGACCGCCCGGCGCGACCCTTGATCGGGATTGCACCCAGAGTCCGTACGCGTGCTCAAGAAGGATGCCCTCAATGCCCGAGACTGCGCCTGCCGCCGTCCAAAAGCCGCCGCCCGCCGGCCGCGGCCGGCGATTTTCCTGGATTTGGCTGGTGCCGATCGTCGCGGTGCTGGGTGGCCTGCTGCTCGTGCTGAAGGTCTGGATGGACGCGGGGCCCGAGGCCACGATCAGCTTCCAGACGGCAGAAGGGCTGGAGGCCGGCAAGACACAGGTCCGCTACAAGGAATTGACCGTCGGCACGGTGCAACGTGTGGCGCTCAACGCGGACCGGACCGGCGTGATCGCGACGGTGCAGCTCAACAAGGACGCGGCAGGGCTCCTGCAAGAAGGCACCGTGTTCTGGGTGGTGCGGCCGCGCCTGACCCTCAGCGGCGTCTCGGGCCTGAGCACGCTGCTGTCCGGCGCCTACATCGGCCTGGATCCCGCCGGCCGCAATGGCGGCAGCGATCCGCGCAAGGCGACCAAATTCGCATTCGTCGGCCTGGAAGTCCCGCCCGAGGTGACGCAGGACAGGCCCGGCAAACGCTTCACCCTCAAGGGCCACGACCTCGGCTCGCTGGACATCGGGTCACCCGTCTATTACCGGCGCATCGCGGTGGGACAGGTGGTGAGTTACCGGCTGGATGCCACCGGCAAGGGCGTCGATATCCAGGTGTTCGTCGACGCGCCCAACGATGCCTTTGTCAACGAAGGCACGCGATTCTGGAACGCCAGCGGCGTCGACTTCTCGGTGGACGCGGGCGGGCTGCAAGTGCGGTCGCAGTCGCTGGTGTCGGTGATCGTGGGCGGCGTCGCCTTCGATTCCGTCGAGACCCGTTTGCACACCGCGGCCAAGCCGGACACCGCGTTCGTCATCTACCCCTCCGAGACCGCGGCGCGCGCGCAGCCGGACGGCACGCCGCTGCGCATCCGCTTGCGCTTCAATCAGTCGGTGCGCGGACTGTCCGTCGGTGCACCCATCGACGCGTTTGGCGCGTCGGTCGGGCGGGTCGACGCCATCGGACTGGAACTGGATCGGAGCACGCAGGAGTTCTACGCGCTGGTCGACGCCACGCTCTATCCCGAGCGGCTGGGCGCCAAAACGGTTGAGGAGATCAAGGAGTTTTCCGGCTCTACGGACACGCATCCCACCGGCAAGCTGATGGCGGCCATGATCGACCAGGGATTGCGGGCGCAACTGCGCATCGGCAATCTGCTGACTGGCCAGCTGTATGTCGCCATGGCCGTATTTCCGGACGCCGAGCCCGCGACGTTCAAGATGGAGGACGCGCCTTTCATCCCCACGGTGCCGAACAATCTGGACCAGTTGCAGCTGCAGATCAACAGCATCCTGACCAAGCTCGACAGGGTCCCTTTTGAAGGCCTGGGCGCCGAGCTCAACAACCTGCTGCAGGGCACGTCAAAGCTGATGAAGCGTCTGGACACGCAGCTTGCGCCCGAGGCGACCGCGACGTTGCGCCAGGCAAGCCGGTCGCTGGCCGCTGTCGGCGGGCTGCTCAGCCCCGATTCGGGCTTGCCCGTCAACACGAGCGCACTGCTGCAGGAGCTGGTGCGCACGGCGCGGTCGTTACGGGAATTGGCCGACTACCTGCAGGCCCATCCGGGGTCGCTGCTGCGAGGGCGCGCGCAAGACCCGGCGCCGGGGCGGGCAACGGCTCGTTGATCTGCCTCGGGTGTCTGACACCGGGACCCGGCGGGAACGCCACTTGCTGTATGCCTCCGGGGCGCCCGGTGGTTGCGGACCGAGCGGCGCCGCGTCAGAGCGGAGACTCAGCATGGACCATAGTGAAATGATGGCGCGCATGATCACGTTGCCGGTGTCGCCGGGCAGGTCCGACGGATGGGACGGCGTGCTTTCAAGCCTTGCGGACTGCCTCATGCAGGTGCAGGGCAAGCTCTCGGAAGCCGATGTGAAGCGCTTTCTGGACGTGGGAGCTCTGGTGTACCGGACCTGCTGTCAGGACGAAGCGCGCCAGCGCTGGACCGCGGAAGAATTGGCCGCCTTTCATCGCAAGGCGCCCGCCAACGCCTGAGGCGCGGGGCGCATCGCGTTGCGGATCAAAAAAGGCACTGTCTCAACGCAAAGGTCCTGCCAAACGCGCGGACCTCGTCGCCGTCCACCGACGCCGACACATCCCAATGGTCGCCCCGCGTGACAAGAATGGACTGGCTTGAAAAGGCGTGGCGCAGCGCAAATTGCCAGAACGCGCTTTCCGAGCCTTCGGGCGCCAGGTCATGCGGCCCGATCTGTAGCCGCGACGGCCGGGGCGTGGCGCCCAGCGACCATTTCAATGCGATCAACAGGAACGCGAAACGCGCGGATGCAGATGCGGGTTGAATGCACAGGACTCGAATCTTGTCGCTCATGGCCATCACCCTGGCTGAACAGATGAGCCAGCGTAGCAAACGCCGTGCCGCCCCTCCATACCGCGTTTGGTCGATCCGGCGGGGCGCCTGTGTGCTGACGCAGGCTGCCCGATTGCTAGAATGGCCAGCCGCCCAGCGCCGGCTTGCACAGGAGAAGTTCATGTCCCGAATCGTCGTCAATCCCGACACGGTATTCAATTCCGTGCAGTACGGTTTCAGCCAGGCGGTCATCGTGACTGGCCAGTGCCGCATGCTGCTGTCCGGCCAGGTCGGTGTGGACGCCAACGAAAAGACCGTCGGACCGGGGCTGCAGGTGCAGACCGAGGCCGCGCTGGACAACATCGAGCGCGTGCTGGCGGCGGCTGGCGGCAGCATGTCGCAGGTCATCATGCTGCGTATCTATATCTGCGATTCGGTCAGCACCGAACAGGAAGTCGTGGCGCAGGCGCTGCGGGACCGCTTCAAGGTCGATCCGCCGCCGTCTTCGTGGATCATCGTCAGCGGGCTGTCGCTGCCCGAATGGCTGATCGAGATCGAAGCGGAAGCGATGCTCGACTGAGCGGATTGCAGCTTTCGATCTGCGCGGCTGTCATGCCGACGGCTCGCGCCACGGCGGCACGGCGAATGCGGCGCGCAGAGACGCCAGAAATCCCGCGGTGCGCGCGGACAGCTCCTGCCGCGATTTCACCAGCGCCACCACATTCGCATCGGGCAAATTCCAGCCCGCCAGCAACGGCACGAGTTCGCCCGTGCGCAGGTGCGCGGCAACGTCCCATTCGGACCGCGCGATGATGCCGTGTCCGGCCCGCGCCCATTCCAGCGCCGTCGCGCCCGCATTGCACGACATCACGGGCGCGATGCGCACGCCTACCGCCGCGCCGCGCGCACGCCTGAATCGCCACAGCGTCACGTCTTCGTCGTTTTCGCGCAAGGCGATGCAGTCATGGTTGCGCAGGTCTTCCGGCGACGTCGGCGCGCCCCAGCGCGCCAGGTAGGCGGGCGATGCGCACAGGATGCGCCGGTTGGGCGCCAGCGGATAGGCGACCAGCGTGGAGTCGCGCAGCTCACCGATGTGGACCATCACGTCCCAGTTGTCGGATGCCAGCCGGGGAGGGCCGTCCGACAACGTCAGGCTGGCCGTCACGTCTTCGCTGCGCGACCGGAAATCGGCGACCAGGCCGGCGATGTAACGCTGACCGAACCCCAGCGGCGCGACCACCCGAAGATGTCCCGCCACGACGCCACGGCGGCCCGCCAGTTCGTCGGCCAGCAGGGTCAGGTCATTGCAGATCTGCGCGGCGCGCATGGCCAGCAGACGGCCTTCTTCGGTCAGCGCAATGCCGCGGGCCGAGCGGTTGACCAGCCTTACGCCCAGCCGCTTTTCCAGCGCGTTCAGGCGTTGCGTGATGGCAGGCGGCGTCACGTCCAGCGCGCGCGCGGCTTGCGCAAGCGAGCCGGCCGTGGAAAGGCTCAGGAAAAAGCGCAGGTCGTCAGTGGCGATCATTCAATTGTGGCTTAATGGAATATTAAGTTCGTATTAAACAAGCGAAGCGTCATCCGCGCCATACTGCGTACTGATTTCCGCGGGCCGCGACGTGCCCGCCGCTTACTCGCAAAGAGACTGCCATGACCCTGGAAACCGCCGTGTCCACGCTGGATGCCCTGGAAACGCCTTGCCTGCTGCTCGACGAAACGCGCATGACGCGCAATATTGAGCGCTTGAACGCCCTGATGGCCGGCCACGGCGTCCGGCTGCGTCCCCATCTGAAAACGCCCAAGTCGATCGAGGTCGCCCGCCGTCTGATGGCGACGCCGCAAGGGCCGGCCGCCGTCTCGACCCTGCAAGAGGCCAAACAGTTCGCCGCCGCGGGCGTCACCGATCTGCTGTATGCGGTCGGCGTATCGCCGTCGAAGCTCGACCGTGTGCTGGCCTTGCGTCAGCGCGGCATCGACCTGACCGTGGTGGTCGACAGTATCGAGGCCGCGCGCGCGGTGTCGGCACGTTCCAAGGCTGCCGGCGACCCCATCCCGGCGCTCATCGAGATCGATTGCGACGGCCACCGTGCCGGCGTGCAGCCCAAGGACACGGACCAACTGCTGGCAATCGCGCGCGTGTTGCACGAAGACGGCGCCTGCCTGCGCGGCGTCATGACGCACGCGGGCGAATCCTATGGCTGCCGCAGTGTCGAGGCCATTGCCGACATGGCCGAACAGGAACGCTGGGCCGCCGTAAGCTGCGCAGAAGCGATCCGCGGCGCGGGCCTGCCGTGTCCGGTGGTCAGCGTCGGTTCCACGCCCACCGCGCACTTCGCGCGCAATCTGGACGGTGTGACGGAAGTCCGGGCCGGCGTGTACGTCTTCTTCGACCTGGTGATGGCCGGGTTGGGCGTGTGCAGCGTGGACGACATCGCCGCCACGGTGCTCACTACCGTCATCGGCCATCAGCCCGAGAAGGGCTGGATCCTGGTCGACGCGGGATGGATGGCGATGTCGCGCGACCGTGGCACGGCCAAGCAGCCCGTCGACCAGTTGTATGGCCTGGTGTGCGACGTGGACGGCAAGGTCTATACGGACGTGCTGCTGGCCGAAACCAACCAGGAGCAGGGGATCATCAAGGTGCGCCCGGGCAGCAATGCGGTCCTGCCGGACCTGCCCATCGGCGCCAAGCTGCGCATCGTCCCGAATCACGCCTGCGCGACGTGCGCGCAGCACGACGCCTATGAGGTAGTGCGCTCCGGAGAGCCAGGCGTGGTGGCACGCTGGGAACGCTTCCGTGGCTGGTAAGCCGCGCATCACCAAGGACTTCGGCATGGACTTCATTCAAACCCCCGACGCCACGCCGCCGGCCGGGCATTACTCCCAGGCGGTTCGCGCGAACGGCTTCATCTTCGTCTCCGGGCAACTGGGCTTTTTACCCCCGGCCGGACCCGGCGTGCGCGCCGTCCTGGCGGAGGACGCGGCCGGGCAGACGCGGGAAGCGCTGCGTAGCGTGCGGGCCATTCTCGAGGCTGCAGGCTCGTCGTTATCGTCCGTGGTCAACGTCACCGTCTACATCCCGGACGTCAGTCTGTGGGATGAGGTCAACGCGGTGTACGAAGCGTGCTTCGGCAGCCACCGCCCCGCGCGTGCAATCGTGCCCACGCGCGAACTCCACTACGGCGCGCTGGTGGAAATCAGTGTGGTGGCGGTGGGCTGACCCCGTTCTGTGGGGCGAGGACGGACGCGAGAGGCCGCCAAACAGGCGACGCCTATAATGCGGGCGCCTCAATGCCCTTGGCGGAGACCGTCCACATGCACTACGAGTATCTGTTCTGGTCCATGGCTGCCATGGTGGCCGCCGCGCTTGCCGGCGGCGCCCTGTGCGGCCGCCTGCAGTCCGTCAAACACCTGGTGATCGGCCTGCTGGGATGGGCGGCGGCGATTTTCGCGGCCGTGCTGCTGCTGGCGCGCCAGGGAGGGTTCGACGAACTGGCGGCGATGCTGTCGATCGCCGCCTTCATGTTCAGTCTGGTGATCGGCGCCGCTGCGGCGCTGCTGACGCGGCGCATCCGCCTGCAACGGCAGCACCGGCAAATGGCTCAGTCATTGCGCCAATGATGCGCTGATCGGACGGACGGGCTTCTCATTCTTCCGCGTCGAAGTCCTCGTCCTCATCTTCGTCGTCCTCATCCTGCTCGAGGGCGTCATACCCCTTCCAGGTAATGCGCCAGCGCGTCGCACCGGCGTTCGCCGCGGTCTCGCTGACCTGCTTGACCAGGCCGGCATCTTCCAGCAGGTCCAGGTGATGCGCGATGACCTGCAGGCCTTGCTCTTCGGGGTGCGGCGCCAGCGCGGCATTCTTGATGTCGTGCGTGCTCAGGTTGGGGCCGGGGGCGTCGCGCAGGGCGCCCAGAATCGTGACGACCAAGTCGAAATCGCGTTGCATGATGTCCACCATGTAGGGGTAAAAGAACAGGTCGACGATAGCAGACTTCGGCTTCAGCAATAGGACTGCGCGCGCGCCTGCGTTACAGTCCGGGGTTCTTGCTAAACCACATTCGAAAACACCATGAAAAAACCCGCAGAACGGGATTGCCTGGCGGTCGTCCCCGGCTACACGGGCCAGTCCGCCAAGCTGTTCCTCTCGCGCGGCGAGGATGATCGCATTGACGGCGTCACCGTCTACGACCTGCTCGGCCACGTCAAGCAGCAGGGCGATGCCGAGGCCGCCGCCGCCTGGGTGGGCGAATGGCTCGCCAAAGAGGCTGACAACCGCAAGGCCCGCCGTACCCAGCTCCAGGCCCAGCTTTTCCTGTGCAAGCTGGCAGGCGACGAGAAGACCACGTTCCTGGCCGCCCAGAAGCCGCTGGCCCGCGTGCTGGCGGAAGCCGGGGTGCGCTGCCGTAGCGTGGCTGCCACTTCCGGGGCCGCGCGGCAGTCGCTAGGCCCCCTGTCGAAGAAACATTAGCCTAAGGCTGTTATAGTCGCGCCTGGGCGTGCGTGAGCACCTGCATGGTGCGGCGCCCTGGCGGGCTCAGCCCGCAAATCAAGGAAGATGGAAATGGAAATACTCAGTCGGCACGTTGCCGACGTAGCGGGCGGCGTCGAGCTGCACACCACGCTGGATGGCGAAAGCATCAGCGTCTATGTCGTGATGGGCGTAGACGATCTCAATGCGATCGCAGATATCGTGCCGCGCGAAAAAGTCGATGCAGGAGCGGACATACACGCCGCCAATGTCGACAATGTTGATAATGCGCAAGAACAGATCGACCAAGTGCTGGAAAATATGAATCCCGGCGACGTGGCGGTTTTCCTTTGCTCGGGCCCCGATGCTTTTGGCGCGGCGCTCGACTTGTTGGGTTTACCTATCGACGAGTAAGCCTGACGGCAAACCATAGTGTCATCCAAACGGCGTATTGCAGGTCGCGCTGACTTTAGATGGCATTTATATAAGCCTTGTTTGTTTTTTTATGATGTATTGGTGTTAACACCAATGCAGGGACCCGTTTTGCCTTTAAAAACGTGCGGAATAACTGCGCAGTTTCTCTTTGTTGCATTATTGGCACGTATTTTTTAGGATTATGTTGACTTGTGAGGGGAACATAACGATAGTGTCGGCACACGATCACAAGCGTTGCGATTTTCGATCAGTGCCGTGCCTTTTCCGGCTCAGCGTTATTGTTCTACTGTCCCCTCCTTGATTGATTCGTGACCTCCGGGCATTTGCCCATTATCTCTAGGAAATACAGTATGGAAACCGGCGTCGTTAAGTGGTTCAATTCGGAAAAGGGTTATGGCTTCATCACCCCGGAAGCGGGCGGCAAGGACCTCTTCGCTCACTTCTCCGAAATTCAGGGTTCGGGCTTCAAGTCTCTGGAAGAGAACCAGCGCGTCAGCTTTGTGACGGCCAATGGCCCCAAGGGCCCGCAAGCCACGAAGATTCAAGTCCTGTAAGGATCTGAGTTTTCTCAAGAAGGCCCCCTAGCGGGGCCTTTTTTGTTTTCTGCGCGTTATGCTTGGCGGCCGATTTTCCTTGGCGCGGCCAACGTTTCTGCGGCGGCAGCGCTTCCAATCCCAAGAGCCCATCGCCGCCATGACCACGACACCCCCAAAGCCGTCCGACCCGCAACCCGCCGATGTGGTCGCATTCTGGCTGGACGCCGGACCCGCGCAATGGTTCAGGAAGAGTGCGGAATTCGATGTCGCCTTTCGCGCACGCTTCGAAGGTGCGCACATGGCGGCTGCGGCACGCCAGCTCGATGCCTGGTTGGACGAGCCCGCGGGCGCGATCGCGCTCATGATCCTGTTGGACCAGTTTCCCCGCAATGCCTACCGCGATACCGGACACATGTTCGCCACCGACGCGCTGGCGCTGCATTTTGCTGAACGCGCCATCGCTGCGGGCCATGACCTCGCGGTCGATGCCTCGCTGCGTCAATTCTTCTACATGCCGTTCGAACATGCCGAGAGCCTGGCGGCTCAGAATCGGGCTATCGCGCTGATGGAGCCGCTGGGCGCGGAATCTGTGCGATGGGCCATCTTGCATCGCGACATCATCAAGCGTTTCGGGCGCTTCCCGCACCGGAACGCGGCGTTGGGGCGCCAGACGACCCAGGCCGAACGCGAGTTCCTGGAATCGGGCGGCTTTGCAGGGTAGGGCGCGGCGGCGTGGGCAAGCTCCAAGCGGCGCAGTGTCTACGTGTATCGGTACGTGGCAAGTTGAAAATGTTGAGCGTGTGCGCGCATCCGGCTTGCGCTCTTTAGCGGGTGTAGCCGGCTTTTTCGGGCATCAATCCAGCCCTTTCGGACATTTGACGTTTTTCCGGGTTCACCAATAAACTGGTTTCAGCGAGATTCTCAAGCGACGCGGTCTGCGTTCTCCTTGGTCGCCGTCAGTGGTGCCGCGGTTGCTATCCTCTCCCATCCTTGAAGATCTGGCGTCCCGCGAGCAATCGCTTTTTAGGTCAAGGACATCCCATGGCAACCGGCATCGTCAAGTGGTTCAACGCCGAAAAGGGTTATGGCTTCATCATGCCCGACGACGGCAGCAAGGATCTTTTCGCTCACTACTCCGAAATCCGCAGCGAAGGCTATAAGTCGCTGCAAGAAAACCAGCGGGTCACTTTCGACGTTGGAACCGGCCCCAAGGGTCCCAGCGCCAAGAACATCAAGGTCGCGGCCTGACACCTTTCGGGTAGCGTTCCGGGCTCGCCCGGCGTTCTATCCATAAAAAAGCCCCCACGTTTGCGCGTGGGGGCTTTTTTTGTCGTGGTTTGCCTCAGTGCTTGGCGGTGCTGCTGGTCGACAGCTTGTCGACCAGGGCGATCCCAAGTGCCGACAGGATGAAGATGGCGTGGATGATGGTCTGCCACATCACGCCAGCTTCGGTGAAGCGCGCGTTCGGCGTGCCGATGGTGCCGGCTTCGATGAAGGTGCGCAGCAGGTGGATCGACGAGATGCCGATGATGGCCATCGCAAGCTTCACCTTCAGGACGCTGGCGTTTACGTGGCTAAGCCACTCCGGCTGGTCGGGATGGTTCTGCAGGCGCAGGCGCGACACGAACGTCTCGTAGCCGCCCACGATGACCATCACCAGCAGGTTGGAGATCATGACGACGTCGATCAGCCCCAGCACGATCAGCATGATTTCCATTTCGCCGAAGCTGGCGGCGTGGGTGACCAGATGCCAGAGTTCCTTGAGGAACAGCATCACATAGACGCCCTGCGCGACGATCAGGCCCAGGTATAGCGGTAGCTGCAGCCAGCGCGAACTGAAGATGAGACTGGGAAGCAGGCCTAGGCGGGGAGGGGGATTCGGGATCATGTTGGGTGCGAGCCGTTGGATTTGCGAAAAAAAGCGCGGCGGCAATTCTATCAACGCCATGAGACAGCGGGCATCTCTTTTGAACGGCTTCAAATGGCCTGAAGATGCTTAGCATGGCAGCCTTCGAATTGCTCGGCTATTTGGTAAGCGAAAATCGCATTTGCGAAACTCTGTGCCGGAATGCTTCGAAAGCTATGGGCGTATATAGAATTGCCGCCTCGTTTGCATAGAACAAGTCAATAGGAGTTTGTTCCCATGAAGATCCGCTACACCGTCGCCGCGTTGGCCGTTGCGCTTGCCCCTTACTCGGCCGCACATGCGTTGGACATCGGTGGGCTCGTCGGCGCTGGCGCCAAGGTCGTCCAGGCGGCCACGCTGAGCGATGCCGAGATCAAGACCCTGTCGGACAAGGCGTGCGCCCAGAGCGATTCGCAGGAAAAGATCGCCGGACCGGGCAGCAAGTACGACGCCCGTCTGCAGAAGATCGCCAAGGCGCTGGGCAGCACGGTCAATGGCCAGAAAGCCAGCTACAAGGTTTACGTCACCAAGGACGTCAACGCCTGGGCAATGGCCAACGGTTGCATCCGCGTTTATAGCGGCCTCATGGACATGATGACGGACGACGAAGTGATGGGCGTGGTCGGTCACGAAATCGGCCACGTGGCGCTCGGTCACACGAAAAAGGCGATGCAGACCGCCTACACGGTGTCGGCTGCGCGTGACGCAGCTGGCGCGGCGGGCGGCGCGACCGTCGCTCAGCTGAGCTCCTCGCAACTGGGCGATCTGACCGAGAAGTTCATCAATGCGCAGTTCTCGCAATCGCAGGAAAGCGCGGCGGACGATTATTCGTTCGACCTGCTGCAGTCCAAGAAGCAGAATACGCGTGGCCTCGTGACCGCGTTCCAGAAGCTGGCTGAGCTCGACGGCGGCAAGAGCGATATGATGAGCTCCCACCCGTCTTCGGCCAAGCGCGCACAGCACATCGAAGACCGCATCGCCAAGGCCAAGTAACCGCTTAGCCAGGCGTCGATCGTCGTTTTTTGGACGATAAACGGGGCGCGAGCATCCGGGCAAATCCGGGGCTCGCGCCCCTTTGCGTCAGGGTTCCGGAAGTTTCCGGTAAAATGCCGCGTTTATCCGCCCGTAATCTCATCTCTCGGAAAATAGGTCTTTTAATGCAGCCTGTGGTTGAAACCCTCTCCGGCCTGGAGCGCCGTGTTGATCTGGCCGTCTCGGTGGCCGACGTCGAAAAGGAAGTCCAGGCGCAATTGAAGCGCGTGGCTCGGACCGCCAAGGTCCCCGGCTTCCGTCCGGGCAAGGCGCCGCTCGCCATGCTCGAGCGCAGCCATGGTCCCAGCATCCGCTACGACGTGATCAATAGCCAAGTTGGCCGTGCCTTTGAACAAGCCATCGACGGCGCCAAGCTGCGCGTTGCCGGCGCCCCGAACCTCGAGCCCAAGACGGAAGGCGTTTCCGACGACACGCTGGCGTTCACCGCCACGTTCGAGGTCTACCCCGAAGTCGCCGTGCCGGACCTGTCCGACCTGGCCGTCACCCGCTACGAAACCGACGTCACCGACGCCGAAGTCCAGCAGACGCTGGACGTGCTGCGTAAGCAACGCGCCACGTTCGAAGCCCGTGAAGGTCGCGCCAGCGCCGACGGCGACCGTGTCACGCTCGACTTCGCCGGCACCATCGACGGCGTGCCGTTCGAAGGCGGCAAGGCCGAAGACTTCCCGTTCGTGCTCGGCCAAGGCCGCATGCTGCCGGAATTCGAAGAAGCCGCCCGCGGCCTGAAGGCTGGCGAAACCAAGGTTTTCCAGCTCAAGTTCCCGGATGATTACCAAGGCGTCGAAGTCGCCGGCAAGACCGCCGAATTCACCATCACCATCAAGGAAGTGGCTGAAGGCGTCCTGCCCGAACTGAACGGCGAATTCGCCAAGTCGCTCGGCCAGGCCGAAGGCGACGTCGAAAAGCTCAAGGCCGACATCCGCAGCAACATCGAGCGCGAAGTCAAAGTCCGTTCGCAAGGCCGCACCAAGGCCAGCGTCATGGACGCTCTGGTCGAAGCCGGCAAGTTCGACGTGCCGAAGGCCCTGATCGACAACGACGTGCAAGGCCGTATCGCCGCTGCCCGCGAAGAACTGAAGCAGCGCGGTGTGCCCAACGCCGAATCCGTGCCGATCCCGGCCGAGGCTTTCTCGACCGAATCCGAGCGCCGTGTCCGCCTCGGCCTGCTGGTGTCCGAACTGGTCAAGCAAGCCCAGCTCCAAGCCAAGCCGGAACAGGTGCGCGCACGCATCGAAGAATTCGCCCAGAACTACGAACAACCCGCCCAGGTTGTCAGCTATTACCTGGCAGACCGCCAGCGTCGTGCTGAAATCGAAGCTATCGTGCTCGAAGACAACGTCGTCGCGCACGTTCTGGAAAAGGCCAAGGTCACCGACGAAAAGGTGGCTTTCGATCAGTTGATGGGGATGGCGTAACACTATGCAGAGATTCACCGATTTCTATGCGGCAATGAATGGCGGGTCTTCGGTGACCCCCACCGGCCTGGGCTACATTCCCATGGTGATCGAGCAGTCGGGGCGCGGCGAGCGCGCCTACGACATCTATTCGCGTCTGCTCCGCGAACGGCTCATTTTCCTGGTGGGTCCGGTGAACGACGCCACGGCCAACCTGGTCGTGGCTCAGTTGCTGTTCCTGGAATCGGAGAATCCTGACAAGGACATTTCCCTGTACATCAACTCGCCCGGCGGGTCGGTGTACGCGGGAATGGCCATTTTTGACACCATGCAGTTCGTCAAGCCGGACGTGTCCACCCTGTGCACCGGCCTTGCGGCCAGCATGGGCGCGTTCCTGCTGGCTGCCGGCAAGAAGGGCAAGCGGTTCACCCTGCCCAACTCGCGCATCATGATTCACCAGCCCTCGGGCGGCGCCCAGGGGCAGGCTTCCGACATCCAGATCCAGGCCCGAGAAATCCTGGACCTGCGCGAGCGCCTCAACCGCATCCTGTCCACCAACACCGGACAGAGCATGGAGCGCATCGAGCTGGATACGGAACGTGACAACTTCATGTCGGCCGAAGATGCGGTATCGTATGGACTGGTGGACAAGGTCATGGCCTCCCGGTCCGAAGGCTGACTTCCCGGTTGATCCAGACCCGCTGCCATCATGTTTGAGTAAGCGCATGCGCTAGGCCATTTACCCGGCCTGGCGCATCTTTACCTGAGATACGAAAGAAATATGCCTGAAAAAAAGGGATCGGCAGACGCTAAGGTGCTGCATTGCTCGTTTTGCAATAAAAGCCAGCACGAAGTCCGCAAGCTGATCGCGGGTCCGTCGGTATTCATCTGCGATGAATGCATAGATTTGTGCAACGACATCATCCGCGAGGAGGCGCAAGCCACCGCGCGTGCGGCGATTCGTTCCGAGCTGCCCACTCCGGCTGAAATCAAGACTTTCCTCGACCAGTACGTCATTGGGCAATCGTCGCCCAAGCGCATGCTGGCCGTGGCCGTCTACAACCACTACAAGCGCATTCGCCACGGCGAAATCAAGGGCGACGAAGTCGAGCTCTCCAAGAGCAACATCATGCTGATCGGGCCCACCGGCTCCGGCAAGACGCTCCTGGCCCAGACGCTGGCTCGCATGCTGAACGTGCCCTTCGTCATGGCCGACGCCACCACGCTGACCGAAGCCGGTTACGTGGGTGAAGACGTCGAAAACATCATTCAGAAGTTGCTGCAAAATTGCAACTATGAAGTCGAAAAGGCCCAGCGCGCCATCATCTACATCGACGAGATCGACAAGATCTCGCGCAAGTCCGACAACCCGTCCATCACCCGCGACGTGTCGGGCGAGGGCGTGCAGCAGGCCTTGCTGAAGCTGATCGAAGGCACGGTGGCGTCGGTGCCCCCGCAAGGCGGCCGCAAGCACCCGAACCAGGACTTCGTGCAAGTCGACACGACCAACATCCTGTTCATCGTGGGCGGCGCCTTCGACGGACTGGAAAAGGTCATCCGCGACCGCACTGAAAAGTCCGGCATCGGCTTCTCGGCGTCCGTGCGCGCCAAGTCCGAACGCGGCGTCGGTGAACTGTTCTCCGAAGTCGAGCCCGAAGACCTCATCAAGTTCGGCCTCATCCCCGAACTGGTTGGCCGTCTGCCCGTGGTCGCCACGCTGGACGAGCTGGACGAAGCCGCGCTGGTCCAGATCCTGACCGAGCCCAAGAACGCCTTGCTCAAGCAGTTCCAAAAGCTGTTCGCCATGGAAGGCGCTGAGCTCGACGTGCGGCCCGCCGCGCTCAAGGCCATCGCCCGCAAGGCGCTGCGCCGCAAGACGGGCGCTCGCGGTCTGCGTTCCATCATCGAACAGGCGCTGCTCGACACCATGTACGACCTGCCCTCGCAGGGCAACGTCAAGCGTGTGGTGCTCGACGAAAACGCCATCGAAGGCGAGGGCAAGCCCTTGCTCATCTACGCGGATGAAAACGCCGCGCCAGAGAAGCCGGATCGCGGAGAAGTCCGCGACGCCGCCGCCTGATATTTCAAAAAAGCCCGTTCCAGTAACGGGTTTTTTTGCCTAGGGCGCTTCTCCATCCCCGATCACGCTTTTCAGCCGGCCGCCATGGCCGCATACTGGAGGCGGTTCCAGGGCCTTTTTGGGGCCTTTTGGTGATCCAGGCGGCCGAGATCTTGAATTTTCGGCTATTGTTCCCATAACAGACGTAATTGACGAGTTTGCTCGGGTATTACCCGGGTGTCCCGTCCCCATACGCCGAGTCATACCGAGGAACCTCATATGTCTGCCAGCCAGACCCTGCCTTCCGACCCGATCGACCTTCCCCTGCTGCCGCTGCGCGATGTCGTAGTGTTCCCGCACATGGTCATCCCGCTGTTCGTCGGCCGTCCGCGCTCCATCCGCGCGCTCGAGGTCGCGATGGAAGCGGGCAAAAGCATCATGCTGGTGGCTCAAAAGTCCGCCGGCAAAGATGACCCCACGCCTGAAGACGTATACGAAATTGGCTGCGTCGCCGGCATCCTGCAAATGCTCAAGTTGCCCGACGGCACCGTGAAGGTGCTGGTCGAAGGCACGCAGCGCGCGCGCATCAACACCATTGAAGATGCCGATTCGCACTTCACCTGCCAGGTGTCGCCCATCGAACCGGACGCCATGCAGGGCTCCGAAACCGAAGCCTTGCGCCGCGCCATCGTTGCGCAGTTCGAGCAGTACGTAAAGCTCAACAAGAAGATCCCGCCGGAAATCCTGACCTCGCTGGCGGGCATCGACGATGCCGGCCGCCTGGCTGACACGATCGCCGCGCATCTGCCGTTGAAGCTCGAGCAGAAGCAAAAGATGCTCGAGATCACCGGCACCTCCGAACGCCTCGAAGGTCTGCTCACGCAACTCGAAACCGAAATCGACATTCTCCAGGTCGAGAAGCGGATTCGCGGCCGCGTGAAGAAGCAGATGGAAAAGAGCCAACGCGACTACTACCTGAATGAGCAGGTCAAGGCCATTCAGAAGGAGTTGGGCGAAGGCGAAGAGGGCGCGGACATCGAAGAGCTTGAAAAGAAGATCATCGCTGCCCACATGCCCAAAGAGGCGCGCAAGAAGGCCGATGCCGAGCTCAAGAAGCTCAAGCTCATGTCGCCCATGTCGGCCGAAGCCACCGTGGTGCGCAACTACATCGACACGCTCATCAATCTCCCCTGGAGAAAGAAGAGCAAGATCAACAACTCGATCAGCAACGCCGAAACGGTGCTGGACAACGACCACTACGGTCTGGAAAAGGTCAAGGAACGGATCCTCGAATATCTTGCCGTGCAACAGCGCGTGGACAAGGTGAAGGCGCCGATCCTGTGCCTGGTCGGCCCTCCGGGCGTCGGCAAGACCTCGCTCGGCCAGTCGATCGCCAAGGCCACGAACCGCAAGTTCGTGCGCATGGCCCTGGGCGGCGTGCGCGACGAAGCCGAGATCCGCGGCCACCGTCGTACGTACATCGGTTCCATGCCCGGCAAGATCGTGCAGAACATGTCGAAGGTCGGCGTGCGTAATCCGTTGTTCCTGCTTGATGAAATCGACAAGCTGGGCATGGATTTCCGTGGCGATCCCTCGTCGGCTCTGCTCGAAGTGCTGGATCCGGAACAGAACCACACGTTCCAGGACCACTACATCGAGGTCGACTTCGATCTGTCCGACGTCATGTTCGTGGCCACCAGCAACACGCTGAACATTCCGCCGGCACTGCTGGACCGTATGGAAGTGATCCGCCTGTCGGGTTATACCGAGGAAGAAAAGATCCACATCGCCCGCGACCATCTGCTGCCCAAGCTGATGAAGAACAACGGCGTGAAGGATACCGAACTGACTGTCGACGACAGCGCGCTGCGCGACATCGTGCGCTACTACACCCGCGAAGCCGGTGTCCGTGCGCTCGAACGCGAAGTGGGCAAGATCTGCCGCAAGGTCATCAAGCAGTTGCTGACCCAAAGCGATCGCGCCAAGGCCGAGGGCAAGACGCTCGAGGTCAAGGCGGTCAACGTTACGGCCGACAACCTCAGCGATTACCTCGGTGTGCGCCGCTACGCGTTTGGCATGGCCGAAAAGGAAAACCAGATCGGTCAGGTGACCGGCCTGGCGTGGACGGAAGTCGGCGGCGACCTGCTGACGATCGAAGTCGCGGACATGCCCGGCAAGGGCGTCATCCAGCGCACGGGTTCGCTCGGCGATGTGATGAAGGAATCGGTCGAGGCAGCGCGCACCGTCGTGCGTTCGCGGGCTCGCCGCCTGGGCTTTGCCGACAGCGTCTTCGAGAAGCACGACATGCACGTGCACGTGCCGGAAGGTGCGACGCCCAAGGACGGTCCGTCCGCAGGTATCGCGATCACCACGGCCATGGTGTCGGCCCTGTCGCGCATTCCGGTGCGCGCAGACGTCGCCATGACGGGCGAGATCACGCTGCGCGGTGAAGTGCTGCCGATCGGCGGCCTAAAGGAAAAGCTGCTCGCGGCTCACCGTGGCGGTATCAAGACGGTTCTGATCCCGGAAGAAAACGTCAAGGATTTGGCGGAGATCCCGGACAACGTCAAGAATCACCTTGAAATCGTGCCGGTGCGTTGGATCGACAAGGTGCTGGAACTGGCCTTGGAGCGTCTGCCGGAGCCGTTGGCCGAGGAAGAAGCCGTCAAGGAATCGTTGGTTGCCAAGCCGGCTGAACCTGGCTCGACCGACCCGGTCATGAAGCACTGATGGCGTCTTGAACGCTGGGGCGCTCTCGAAAGGGGGCGTCTCCGAAGCCCAAGGGGGTCGCAAGTCTTGCGGACATCCCAAAGCAAAAAACCCCGCTCAATGAGCGGGGTTTTCTTTTGAATCGGTGTATCTGCAGGGGCAAAGCCTGATCCAGGCGGCGCAGGCCGCGCGGCGGGAGTTTGACTAAGCGCCGCCCCTGGCCTCGCTTAGTGCAGCGCCTGGGTTCGGATGAGACCCACCGCAATGCCTTCCAGCGCAAATTCCTGATCGGCCTTGACCACGATGGTTTCGAAGTCGGGGTTTTCGGGCAGGAGCTCGATATGGCCGTTTTGGCGCTGGAGACGCTTGACCGTGACATCGTCGCCAATACGAGCCACCACGATCTGGCCATTGCGGGCTTCCGATGCCTTCTTGACGGCCAGCAGGTCGCCTTCGAGGATGCCTGCGTCGCGCATGCTCATGCCGCGCACCTTGAGCAGATAGTCGGGCGCCTGGGCGAAGAGGCTGGGGTCTACGCCGACTTCACGTTCAACGTGCTCGGCTGCAAGAATGGGGCTGCCTGCCGCAACTCGGCCTACCAGCGGCAGGAGAAGCTGGGCGAGGGCGGGGATGGGAAGCGAAGACTGAACGGGGGCGGCGGCGTCCTTCAGGCGGATGCCGCGCGAGGCGCCGGCCGTCAGTTCGATGGCGCCCTTGCGTGCCAAGGCCTTGAGGTGATCTTCGGCGGCGTTGGGAGAGCGGAAACCCAGGGCCTGGGCGATCTCGGCACGCGTCGGCGGAAAGCCGGTGCGCGTGACGGTTTGCCTGATGAGGTCCAGGATTTGTTGTTGGCGATCCGTGAGTTTGCTAGCCATGGCGATGATCCGGTGCGAGCGGACTGTACATATATACAGCGCCATTCTGGGGGACGCAGCGCAAAAAAGCAAGCCGGTCTCGGGGGCAGCAAAAACGGGACCCGCAAGTCCCGTTTTTGGCTAAAGACGGCTTGGCGCCGCCTGGTTTTTTTACAGCACGGCTGCGATGCCGGCTGCCACCTTGTCGATGTTGCCGCTGTTGAGCGCGGCCACGCAGATGCGGCCGCTGGACACGGCGTAGACGCCATGCTCTTCACGCAGGCGGTCCACCTGAGCGGCGGAGAGGCCCGAATACGAGAACATGCCGCGCTGCTTCAGCACGAAGCTGAAGTCCTGCTTGCCGCCGTGCTCCTTGATCTTGTCGACCAGTTGCGCGCGCATCAGGCGGATGCGATCACGCATGCCGGCCAGTTCTTCTTCCCAAAGGGCGAACAGCTCGGGCGTGTTCAGCACCGTGGAGACGACCGTGCCGCCGTGCGTGGGCGGGTTGGAATAGTTGGTGCGGATGACGCGCTTGAGCTGGCTCAGCACGCGGGTGGCTTCGTCCTTGCTGCCGGCCACGACAGTCAGCGCGCCGACGCGCTCGCCGTACAGCGAGAACGACTTCGAGAACGACGAGCTGATGAACATGGTCATGTCCAGGTCGGCGAACAGGCGCACGACCGAGGCGTCTTCCGTCAGGCCGTCGCCAAACCCTTGGTAGGCGATGTCCAGGAACGGGACCAGGTTGTTTTCCTTGACGACGGCGGCGATCTGCTTCCACTGGTCGGGGGTGGGATCCGCGCCCGTGGGGTTGTGGCAGCAAGCATGCAGCACGACGACGGTCTTGGCGGGTGCGGCCTTCAGGTCGGCCAGCATGGCTTCGAAGTTCAGGCCGCGGGTGGTGGCGTCGTAATAGGCGTAGGTGCCGACTTCAAAACCGGCGCGCTCAAACAGGGCGCGGTGGTTTTCCCAGCTGGGATCGCTGATCAGGACCTTGGAGCCCGGCAGCAATTGGCGCAGGAAATCGGCGCCGATCTTCAAGGCGCCAGTGCCGCCCAGTGCTTGTGTGGTCAGCACGCGGCCAGCGGCGGCCAGCGCGGAATCCTTGCCCAGCAGCAGCGCCTGAGCACCGGCGTTGTAGCCGGCGATGCCTTCGATCGGCAGATAGCCGCGAGCGGCGGCGGCTTCGATGCGGGCGGTTTCAGCCTTGCGCACTGCGCCCAGGAGTGGGATCCGTCCCTGATCATCGTAATACACGCCCACACCCAGGTTCACTTTACCGGGGCGGGTGTCCGCGTTGTATTGTTCGTTCAGGCCAAGAATGGGGTCGCGCGGCGCGAGCTCGACGGAATCGAATAGGGTGCTCATGGGACTCTGATGAGGTGGGTGGACGCAGTACGAAGTGCTGTGGATAATGGGGGGTTTACCCTGGAACAGTCTAGCATGCCTAAGAGCGCAATAGACCCAAGCGCGGGGGCTCCCGCCGCAGGTCCGGGATTCGTCGATTTCCCTGACAGCCCGTTTCATCTCTACCAACCCTATCCGCCGGCGGGAGACCAGCCCACGGCCATCGCAGGGCTGACCCAGGGTGTCGAAGACGGCCTCATGTACCAGACGCTTCTGGGCGTGACCGGGTCAGGCAAAACCTACACAATGGCCAATGTCATTGCGCGCATGGGCCGCCCGGCGCTGGTCCTTGCGCCCAACAAGACATTGGCTGCGCAGCTGTACGCCGAAATGCGCGAGTTCTTCCCGAAGAACGCGGTGGAGTATTTCGTTTCTTACTACGATTACTACCAGCCCGAGGCCTATGTGCCTACGCGCGACCTGTTCATTGAAAAGGATTCGTCCATCAATGAACACATCGAGCAGATGCGGCTGTCCGCCACCAAGAGCCTGCTTGAACGGCGCGACACGATCATCGTGGGCACGGTGTCGTGCATTTACGGTATCGGCAACCCCGGCGACTATCACGCGATGGTGCTGATTCTGCGCGCTGGCGACCAGATCGCCCGGCGCGAGATCCTCGCCCGCCTGGTTGCCATGCAGTACACCCGAAATGATGCAGAGTTCACGCGTGGGGTTTTCCGCGTGCGCGGCGAGACCATCGACATCTTCCCGGCCGAAAGCGCCGAGCTCGCCTTGCGCGTCACGTTGTTCGATGACGAGATCGAAACGCTTGAACTGTTCGATCCGCTGACAGGGCGCATCCGTCAGAAGCTGCCGCGATTCACCGTCTATCCTGGTTCGCATTACGTGACGCCGCGCGACACCGTATTGCGTGCCATCGAAACCATCAAGGAAGAGCTGCGCGAACGCGTCAAGCGCTTCGTGGACGACGGTCATCTGGTCGAGGCCCAGCGTCTCGAGCAGCGCACCCGCTTCGATCTGGAAATGCTGCAGGAATTGGGGTTCTGCAAGGGCATCGAAAACTACTCGCGTCATTTGTCGGGTGCCGCGCCGGGCGACCCGCCACCGACCCTGATCGACTACCTGCCGTCCGATGCGCTGATGTTCATCGACGAAAGCCATGTCACGATCGGCCAGCTTAGCGCCATGTATCGGGGTGACCGGTCGCGCAAGGAAACGCTGGTCCAGTACGGGTTCCGGCTGCCGTCGGCGCTGGACAATCGCCCGCTCAAGCTCGAGGAGTTCGAAACCCGGATGCGCCAGTGCGTATTCGTTTCAGCAACGCCCGCCGCGTACGAGCAGGAACACGCGGACAACGTGGTGGAGCAGGTGGTGCGTCCCACGGGGCTTGTCGACCCGATCGTGCAGGTGCTGCCCGCCCGCACGCAGGTGGACGACCTGTTGGGCCAGATCAAGACGCGTGTTTCGCAAGGCGACCGCGTGCTGGTTACGACGCTGACCAAGCGGATGGCCGAAGATCTGACGGACTTCCTGAGCGAGCATGGCGTAAAGGTGCGCTACCTGCATTCGGACATCGATACGGTCGAGCGCGTCGAAATCCTGCGGGACTTGCGCCTGGGCACGTTCGACGTGCTGGTCGGCATCAACCTGTTGCGCGAAGGCCTCGATATTCCGGAAGTATCGCTGGTGGCCATTCTGGACGCCGACAAGGAAGGCTTCCTGCGTTCGGAGCGCAGCCTCATCCAGACCATCGGCCGCGCAGCGCGCAACCTCAATGGTCACGCGATTCTCTACGCCGACCGCATCACGGATTCGATGAAGCGCGCCATGGACGAGACCGCGCGCCGTCGCACGAAGCAGCTGCAGTTCAACGTCGACAACGGCATCACCGCGCGCGGCGTGCACAAGGCGGTGCGGGAGCTGATCGACGGCATCGTGGCGCCTGCCCAACACGACACGCTTGAAGCGGCCGTCCCAGCCGAATTGTTGAAGGACGAGAAGGCCCTGGCACGCGAGATCAAGCGCCTGGAGAAACTGATGATGGACCATGCCCGCAACCTCGAATTCGAACAGGCCGCCGCGGCGCGAGATTCGCTCAATGCGCTCAAGCAACGCGTGCTGCTGGACGGGGCGGTTTAGGGCCAGATCGGACGTATCAATTCATCCCGGTTTGCTTACGCAAAGCTGAAAATGTGCAAGAAGTGGTGCGCTGCCATCATGGTGTAACCATTCCGGAATTTTGCGCCGCACGGATCTAATGCGTCACCTGAATACAAGCTTGCAAGTCCATGATTTTCTTATGGTTATGTGGGTCTTTAATTTGCGCTACGTCAATTGCGCAGGTGCAAAAAAAGCTTGCCTTATCTCGGGTTTTCCCGCACACTTGCTTCCATGATGACCAAGGTACTTTTCGTTTGCATGGGCAATATCTGTCGCTCGCCGAGCGCAGAGGGCGTGTTTCGCCATTTGGTGAATGACGCGGGTTTGGGCGATGTTGTGCGCATCGACTCCGCGGGCACGCACGCGTTTCATATCGGCGAGGCGCCTGATGCCCGGGCGCAGGCTGCGGCACGTAAGCGTGGCTACGAGATCACTCACTGCGAGGCGCGTCAGGTCACCGCGGAAGACTTCCGTGACTTCGATCTTATCCTCGCCATGGACTGGGACAATCTGTCCGCCATGCAGCAGCAATGCCCCAAGGCGTATCAGCACAAGCTGATGCTCCTGATGCGCTTTGCCAATGAATTCGAAGAAGCCACCGTGCCCGACCCGTACTACGGCGGCGCCGATGGTTTTGGCAAAGTCCTGGACTATCTGGAAGATGCCTGTCAGGGCGTTCTCGAATTGGTCCGCAAGCGCGCTACCCAGTACCAGGCTGCCTGATCGGCCGATTGCGGAGCCGCTCGCAGAGCGGCTCTCAAGGCACAAGGCAGTAAAAAACCGCGCAGATGCGCGGTTTTTTGTAGCCGGGAGCCATACCAAATTAGTCGGGAATAGGCTATACTTGAGCCAATTACTCGGGTATTGACCGCTGGATTCGCCGGCGGCCATTGCCGGAATCACAGGGAATTCACCATGCGGCTAACTACCAAAGGGCGTTTCGCCGTGACTGCCATGATCGACTTGGCTATGCGGCAGCATAGCGGCCCGGTCACTCTTGCGGCCATCAGCCAGCGTCAGAACATTTCGCTTTCGTATCTGGAACAGCTCTTCGGAAAACTCCGTCGTCACGAGCTCGTGGACAGCGTCCGCGGCCCGGGCGGCGGTTATTCGCTTGCGCGACTGGCGCGCAACGTGACTGTTGCAGACATCATTTTCGCCGTCGACGAACCGCTGGACGCCACGAGCTGTGGCGGGAAGCGGGACTGTACGAGCGGCAACGACGGCAAACCGGGCAAGTGCATGACGCATGAACTCTGGGCCACGTTGAATCGCAAGATGGTGGATTACCTGGATTCGGTGTCCCTGCAGGATCTCGTCGATCAGCAGCGTGTGCGCCAATTGCAGGAAGCGACCAATCAAGCGCAGGCCTGCGCAGTGCGCGTGAACCGGGTGGGAGGCGCTACCGCCGCCAATGCCCCGACCACCACTGTTGCTGCCAACGCCACCGTATAAGAAGTAGGAGTTGTTGAAATGACCACCCGTCCGATCTATCTGGATTATTCGGCCACGACGCCCGTCGATCCCCGCGTCGTCGATGCCATGGTGCCCTGGCTGTACGAAAACTTCGGCAACCCGGCATCGCGCAGCCATGCATTTGGCTGGGAATCCGAAGAGGCCGTCGAACGCGCCCGCGAACAAGTCGCCAAGCTGGTCAATGCCGACCCGCGCGAAATCGTCTGGACCTCCGGCGCCACCGAATCCAACAACCTCGCCATCAAGGGCGCGGCCAACTTCTATGCCGAACGCGGCAAGCACATCATCACGGTCAAGACGGAACACAAGGCGGTTCTGGACACCTGTCGTGAGCTGGAGCGCCAGGGCTTCGAAGTCACCTACCTGAACGTCAAGGACAACGGCCTGATCGACCTGGATGTCTTCAAGGCTGCGCTGCGTCCCGACACCGTGCTGGTGTCCGTGATGATGGTGAACAACGAAATCGGCGTGATCCAGGACGTGGAAGCGCTGGGCGAGATCTGCCGCGAAAAGGGCATCATTTTCCACGTCGACGCCGCTCAGGCGACCGGCAAGGTGGAAATCGACCTGCAAAAGCTGAAGGTCGACCTGATGTCGTTCTCGGCGCACAAGACCTACGGCCCCAAGGGTATCGGTGCGTTGTATGTGCGTCGCAAGCCGCGTATCCGTATCGAAGCGCAGATGCACGGCGGCGGTCATGAGCGCGGTTTCCGCTCGGGCACGCTGGCCACGCACCAGATCGTCGGCATGGGCGAAGCCTTCCGCCTGGCGCGCGAAGAAATGGGCACCGAGAACGAGCGCATCCGCATGCTGCGTGACCGCCTGTGGAACGGCCTGTCGGAAATCGAAGAGGTTTACCTCAACGGCGACATGGACCAGCGCGTGCCGCACAACCTGAACGTGAGCTTCAACTACGTCGAAGGCGAGTCCCTGATCATGGCGATCAAGGAGCTTGCAGTTTCCAGCGGTTCGGCCTGCACCTCGGCCAGCCTGGAGCCTTCGTACGTGCTGCGCGCCCTGGGCCGCAACGATGAATTGGCGCACAGCTCGATCCGCTTCACGCTGGGTCGTTTCACGACCGAGAAGGAAGTGGACTTTGCGGTCGAACTGATCAAGAGCCGGGTTGGCAAGCTGCGCGATATGTCGCCGCTTTGGGAAATGGCCAAGGAAGGCATCGACTTGAACACCGTGCAGTGGGCCGCGCACTAAGCGCCCGCGCCTTGATATACGTGGAGAATTAACATGTCTTACAGCACCAAAGTTCTGGATCACTACGAAAACCCCCGCAACGTCGGTTCGTTCGACAAGTCGGACGACTCGGTGGGCACCGGCATGGTCGGCGCGCCGGCCTGTGGCGACGTCATGAAGCTGCAGATCAAGGTGAACGAAGCCGGCGTGATCGAAGACGCGCGCTTCAAGACCTACGGCTGTGGCTCGGCCATCGCCTCCAGCTCGCTCGTGACCGAATGGGTCAAGGGCAAGACGCTGGATCAAGCCATGAACATCCGCAACACCCAGATCGCCGAAGAACTGGCCCTGCCGCCGGTGAAGGTGCACTGTTCCATCCTGGCCGAAGACGCGATCAAGGCCGCGGTGCAGAACTACAAAGAAAAGCATTCGGCCACCGCCGAAGTTGTGGCGGGCTGATCATGTCCGTTACCCTGACCCAACAGGCTGCCACCCACATCGGCCGCTACTTGCAGAAGCGCGGAAAGGGTATCGGCTTGCGGCTCGGCGTTAGGACGACGGGCTGCTCCGGCATGGCCTACAAGTTGGAATATGTCGACGCGGTCGAGGCGGAAGATGTCGTCTTCGAGAGCTTTGGCGTGAAGGTCTTCATCGACCCGAAGAGCCTGTCGTACCTCGATGGCACGGAGCTGGACTACGCCCGCGAGGGCCTGAACGAAGGCTTCAAGTTCCGCAACCCCAACGAAAAGGCGACCTGCGGCTGCGGCGAGTCGTTCACGGTGTAAGTCTTGGCTGGTGACGATCACTTCAGCCTGTTTGGCTTGCCGGCACGATTCGACCTGGACGGCCAGGCGCTTGAACACGCCTGGCGCACCGTCGCCGCGAAGGTGCATCCCGACCGGTTTGCCACGGCCAGCCCTGCGGAACGCCGCGTGGCGATGCAGTGGGCGGCCCGTGCCAACGAGGCGTATCGCGAGTTGAAGGATCCGCTGCTGCGGGCCCGCTACCTGTGCGAGCAGGCCGGCGTGGACCTGCAGACGGAAAGCAACACGTCCATGGACGGGGCTTTCCTGATGCAGCAGATGACCTGGCGCGAGATGCTGGACGATGGGCGCGATGACGCCAGCGTGCTGGACACGTTGCAAGCCGAACTGGACGAGGCGCGTGCCGAGATGCGCGCCACGCTGACGCGCCTTCTGGATGACGAACGCGATTACGCGGCGGCCGGGCGCAAGGTGCGGGAATGGATGTTCGTGGAAAAGCTGGCGCAGGAGCTGGCCCACGTGCAGCCCGCAGGATAGCCAACGGCGCGCTGGGGCGTTCCCGTCATGGGCGCCTGTCCGGCGCGGCCTACTGACCAGAAAAACAGAATCATGGCCTTATTGCAGATATCCGAGCCCGGCGAGTCGCCCGCGCCGCACCAGCGCAAGCTGGCGGTCGGGAT
>NZ_DAMCTG010000030.1:0-53795 GCF_032113835.1 Achromobacter sp.
TTTGCTTCGCTTTCTTGCGGCGACCTCTTCAGGTCTCGCCAGGACTTTCGCCCTGCCCTAGCAATTATCGAAACTTCAGGGTAAACCCTAATTTTTCAGTAACTGCCAAGCCCAAAACTATAGCACAATTTTTGCGGATCTTGCAACTGGCTTTTGCCTAATTTGCGCCGATCTTTGCAATAACCGCGGGGCGCTCATTTCTGATTGCTGTTGCGGCAGGTGATGCCGGGTTGCCCCGCTTCGCCTGTTGCACTTGCTTCGCTTCGCGTCTCAAAAACTGTGTGAGCTGCGAAGGAGCGAGACTATAGCACAGAATTTTGCGCTGTCACGTGGGTGTCGCAAATTATTGGTTTAGCCGCCGGGACGATGGGATCTTCCCGCCCGGCGCTACCGGCACGCGCTTTCACAGGACGGGAGACTTCCGTATATAGAGACGATGCGCTAACGCTCTGCTCTATATATAGGAAGGCCTCGCGCGGCGTGGCCAGTTCGGGCTACCAGCGGATGTAATCAACATGGCGAAGACGGGAAAGGTCGCGGCGTACGCTGGCTTCGTTGATCAGCCATTGGGGCGCGCCTACGTCATCGAGCATGTGCGGCTCCATGTCCTGGGCGATATTGCGCATCCGCGCCGCGTTGCGGCGGGTGCGATAGGCGTTCCAAAGGCGGGCGAGGAGGCTGCAGTCAGGCGCTTGCGCCGCTTCCAGCACGGGAACTGGTGCCGTTGGGGCAGGTGCGGTCCCGGCAGGTGCCGTCGGGGCAGATGCGGTCCCGGCAGGTGCGGTCGCGGCAGGTGCGGGCGCGGCGGGTGGAGTCACGCTGCGTGGCGTCCGCGCAAGCGCTGCCGTGGCGGGAAGAGACGGGGTGGGTCCGGCGGCGGACTTAGGATTGCGGGGTGTGCCGACCAGGGGAGACGTGGGCATGAAGGGTTGCGCGGTCATAACGGGCTCCTTGTGTTCCGTTTTGGTAAGCGTAGTCGCCCAAAGAGCCGCTGAAAATCCAATTGTTCTGGCCTCATCGGTAAGCTACGATGACCAAAAATTTTCAACATAGGTCTGCCATGCGGTTGCCGCTCAATACCCTTCCTGCATTTCGCGTTGTCGCGGAACTGCAGAACCTGCGCGCCGCCGCTGAGCGGCTGCATCTGACGCACAGCGCCGTGAGTCAACAGATCAAAGTGCTGGAGGAGCAGATTGGCTTTCCGCTTTTTGAGCGCAGCGGCCGTGGCATCGTGTTGAACTCCGCCGGCGCGGCGTTGCTGTGCAGCGTGCAAGGCGCCATGGCGCTGCTTGATGAAGGGCTGATGGCGGCGAGCGCGGCGGCAAGCGGACGCGAACAGCGGTTGCGGGTGTCGGTGCTGCCATCGTTTGCACAGCGCTGGCTGTTGCCGCGGATGGCGCGCTGGCGCGCCCGGCATCCGGAACTGGCGTTGGAGATCGAGACATCCCAGCAAGTGGTTGACCTTGCGCGGGACGGCTTTCATGCTGCACTTCGGATCGGGCAAGGGCCATGGGCCGGGGTGGAGTCGGAACCGCTATTTGATGTGCCGTTGCCGTTGATCGTGCTGGCTTCGCCCGAGACGATGGCCGCCCTGCCCGACAATTCGCCCGAAACGCTGGCGCGCCAGCCGCTGCTTGGCGAGCGTGAGCTCTGGCAGCACTGGTTTGCGGCCGCCGGGTTTCCGACGTCGGTCACACCAGTGGCTTCGTTCAATGACGCGGGGATGATGCTGCAGGCTGCCGAACAGGGACTGGGCATCACGCTTGGCCGCGAATTGCTGGCGGCGGATGCGCTCTGTGCGGGCCGGCTTGTGCAAGTGTCGCCCGTACGCGTGCATTACGAACTGGGGCAGACCTACCACCTGGTGTATCGGCCGAGCTTGCGGGATTGGGCGCCGCTGTCCGCATTCAAGCAATGGCTGCGCGACGAGCTGGAGATGTCGCGACAGACCTTGGTGACGTCGAAGCCTGTCGACGAGGCCTAGCGGGCAACGCCCAGGCGGACGCCGCGGCGGCGGCAGTCAATCTTCCATGCTGCTTCAGGCGGCCTTGCGCGCCGATGCCGCGACGGGCTGCATCGAGTCGGTTTCATTGAAGCGCTGGTGCCAGGAGAACGCCTCTTCCAGCAGATGCGGCGTCTGGCCGCCACGGGCGCACGCGCGATCAAAATAGTCTTGCAGCGCGTCGCGGTACGACGGATGCACGCAGTTCTGGATGATGGCGCGGGCGCGCTCGCGCGGCGCCAGACCGCGCAGATCCGCCAGACCGCACTCCGTGACCAGCACATCAACGTCGTGCTCCGTGTGATCGACGTGCGACACCATCGGCACCACGCTGGAGATGTCGCCGTTCTTGGCCATCGACTTGGACACGAAGATCGCAAGATGCGCATTGCGGGCGAAGTCGCCGGAGCCGCCGATGCCGTTCATCATGTGCGTGCCGCCGACGTGCGTGGAGTTCACGTTGCCGTAGATGTCGAATTCCAGTGCCGTGTTGATGGCGATGATGCCCAGGCGCCGCACGATTTCAGGCGCATTGCTGATTTCTTGCGGGCGCAGCACGATGCGTTGGCGGTAGTGCTCCATGTTGGCGAGGATCTTCTCGTACACGGGCTTGGAGACGGTGATCGACGACGCCGATGCGAATGCCAGCTTGCCCTGGTCGAGCAATTCAATAGCGCTGTCCTGCAGCACTTCGGAGTACATGACCAGGTTCTCAAAATCAGACGATTCGAACCCATGCAGGACCGCGTTGGCGATGGTGCCGATGCCTGCCTGCAACGGCAGCAACGCGTTGGTCAGGCGGCCGGCGTCTACTTCGCCGCGCAGAAACTGGTTGATATGACCCGCGATCGCGTTGGTCTCGGCATCGGGCGGCAACGCGTTGGAGGGGCTGTCGGGCTCCTGCGTGATGACGATGGCGGCGATCCGGCCGGGATCGACCTCGATGCAGGTCTGACCGATGCGCTGGTCTGCCGACACCAGACCGATGGGCTGGCGGGCGGGACGGTCGCCGGGAATGTAGATGTCGTGCAGGCCCTCGATGGCCGCGGGCACGCTCATATTCAGTTCGACGATGATCTTGTCTGCCTGCTGCACGAACGACGCGGAGTTGCCCACCGACATCGTCGGCACGATTGCGCCGGATTCGGTGATGGCGGCGGCCTCGATGATGGCCACGTTGATGGGACCGAGATGGCCCGCTCGCAGTTGTTCGACCGTCTCGGACAAATGCTGGTCGATGAAGGCGATTTCGCCTTGATTGATCTTGCGGCGCAGGGTCGTGTCGACCTGGAACGGCAGACGCCGAGCCAGCGCATTCGCCTGCGCCAGCATCTTGTCGGTGTCGTGGCCGAGCGATGCGCCCGTGATCAAGGTGATGGCCAGCGGTTCACGTTCCGCGCGGGCCGCCAACGCGGCCGGCACCGATTTACAGTCGCCTGCGCGGGTGAATCCGCTCATTCCGACGGTCATTCCGTCCTGAACCAGTAAAGCGGCCTGTTCGGCTGAAATGATCCTGGCGTGCAGGTCGGCGTTGCGGATCCGGTCGAAAGGCATGGTGTCTCCAAATTCAAAGGCTGGCGGCTTAGGGCCGGGCATGGCGACGGGGGTCTGAAGCGCCCGGACACCGTCTGACGCGGCGTTTCCCGATGTCCCGAGGGCCGTGGATACGGGCGCCGGGACGATTTTTCGGCAGTATAGGAAGCCGGGAGAAAATCTCGTAATGACTTAAAATCATCCGTTCCAGTCGTTTTTTTCATCATTTGGATTTTTCTCGCGCACGGCGCGAAGGGTTAGCGATCCCATGGACGTGCGCGCATTGCGGTATTTCGTGGAAACCGTCAGGCATGCCAGCTTCACGCAGGCGGCCAAGGCGCTGTTCGTCACGCAGTCCACGGTCAGCAAGATGATCCGGCAACTCGAAGAAGAAGCCGGCACGCCGCTTCTGATCCGCGACGGGCACACCGCCCGCCCCACCGATACCGGGCGGGTCATGTACCAGCGCGGCCTGCAGGTGCTGGAGACGATGCGCCAACTGTCGGAAGAAATGCGCCAGACTGCGGAGCTGGGACGCGGGGCTCTCGAGGTCGGCATTCCACCGATGATCAATCTGCTCTTCACGCCGGTCGTCAAGCGATTCCGCGAATTGCATCCCGGCATCCATCTGACGCTGCGCGAAGGTACGGGTCAGGCGGTGGAGAATCTGGTGGCCAGCGGCGAACTGGAGGTTGGCGCCACCATCCTCCCGGTCGCACCCGATGGCGGCCTGGCCGCGCAGGCGTTTGGCAGCTATCCGATCTGGGTAATCGGACCGCCCGACGCGCCGTGGGCCGGAAAGACCTCGCTGCCGCTAAGCGCGCTGCGCGAGGCGCGGCTGCTAATTCCGACCGACGACTTCGCGATCACCCGGCGGCTGCGCCAGGCGTTTGCAGACGCGGGACTGCAGCCCAGCATCGCGGCGCAAAGCGCGCATTGGGATTTTCTAGTGGCGATGGCCTCGGCAGGACTTGGCGTGGCCCTCTTGCCCGAACCGCTGATGCAGCGGATGAAAACGCGGGGCCTCAGCACCGCAAAACTTGCGAAGTCCGGCATTCAGTGGGAAGTCGGCCATATCTGGCTCCAGTCCGGCTATCTGTCGTTTGCCGCTCGCGCATGGCTGCAGGTCTGCGACGCCGTGCTGGGCAAGCCCCGGATTCGGGCTGCACGCACGCCCGAACGCCAGCCGAAGTGAATCCAAACGTTCGGCTGGTAAATATGGGTTGCCAGAGCCGCCACGGCTAGTCGGCCACTGGGTGCCAGCGCCCGGATCCGCCCCCCATTTCACGGCCCGCGAGCGTAGGCTAGACCGCAGGCGGCGGCCGCTGAAAATACAGGGACGCAAGGCGAGTTTTTGTTGCAACGGGCGTGCCGCCGGCTTGCTATGCTGCCGCCTCCAAGCGAGCAACTCGCCCCGAACACATGATCCCGACCACGCACCCTCTTCCCTATCGCGCCAGCCGCGTCCGCACGCCCAATCTGGTGGCGTTGCTTGCTGCGCTGCTGTTGGTGTTCTGCTTCCTGCCCGCCTTTGCTGCGCCGCCCGCCGCCCCCGCCGATACCGAAGCCGTGCTGGGTGCCGCGCGCAAGCAGATCGATGAGATCCGCAAGCGCGTCCCAGACGAAGCGGACGACGCGGTGCTGCTCAAGCAGCGCGGCGAGGCGCTGGACATCCAGTCCAAGGCAGACGCCGCAACCGAGGCGCTGACGCCGCAACTGGCCAGCGTGACCGCCCGCCTGAGCGAATTGGGCACGCCGCCGGACGGCGCGAAGGAAGCGCCGGATGTGGCGGCGCAGCGCGCGCAGCTGGAAAAGAACAGCCGCGCGCTGGACGCGCAGATCAAGCTGGCGCGGCTGCTGTCGGTGGATGCCGGCCAGACGGCCGAACAGATTTCAGCTCAGCGGCGCAAGCAATTTCAGGCGCGCCTGGGCGAACGTCGCGATTCCTTCCTGTCCGGCCAGTTCTGGACCGAATTCCGCCAGGAGTTTCCGCGGGATCTGGAGCGGCTTGAAGCGTTGCGCGACGACCTGTCCACCGCCGTGGGACAGACGCCCAAGTGGGGTTGGTTGCTGCTTGCCGTCGTGGCGGGTCTGGCGATCGCACTGCGCGTCTGGGTTGGCCGGTATCTGCTGCAGCTGACCGCGACCCGAGTGCCGCCCGGCCGGCTGCGTCGTTCGTTCCTGGCCGTGGCCTTGGTGACGCTCTCGGTCGCCACACCCGGCGTGATCGCCTTGCTGATCCAGACCGGCCTCGACTGGCGCTCGCAACTGTCCGACAGCACCGATTCGCTTCTCACCAACCTGGTGGCCACGGTCTGCTTCGGCGGTTTCGTGTCGGGGATGGGCTACGCCCTGCTGTCCACCAATCGTCCGTCCTGGCGCCTGCCGCCGGTGAGCGACATCGTGGCGAACCGGCTGCGCTGGCTTCCCGGCACGCTGGGTGTACTGGTGGTACTGATCTGGCTCGCAGAACGGTTGCCCGTCCTGCTGGACGCCAGCTTGACCACGACCATCACCCTGACTGGCATCGTCGGCGTGCTGAGCATGTCGTTGCTTGCCGCCGTGCTGTTCATCAGCCGCCGCCTGCGCCGCCAGGTGATGCAGGACAGCGAAGCGCCGATTCCGCTGTGGGTCTCGCTGATGCTGGCCGCCATCTGGACGGTCCTGATCGTCAGCTTTGCCAGCCTGCTGCTGGGTTACGTGGCGTTCGGCAGCTTCCTGGTCAAGCAGGTGTTGTGGGTGCTGATCGTGCTGGCGTCAGCCTACCTGGCCTCGACGCTGGTCGAGGACGGTTTCAGCACCTTGCTGGGGACGGCGCATCGCGAAGGCGGCGAAGGCGAAGGGCCCAGCATGCGCGATCAGGCTGCAGTGCTGCTGTCGGGCCTGGGTCGCGTGGCCATCGCGCTGCTGGCCATCATCCTGGTGCTGGCGCCGTTTGGCGAGGCGCCGATGGATCTGGTGCAGCGCTTTGACCAGCTCCGTAAGGGCCTGGCCATCGGCGAGGCGCAGATCCGGCCCGGCGCGGTGCTGCAGGCGTTGATCGTGCTGGCGCTGTCGTTGCTGGGCGTGAAGATGCTCAAGCGCTGGCTGTCCAACCGCTATCTGCCCACCACGGAACTGGATCCGGGCATGCAGCTATCCGCCGCGACGCTGTTCGGGTACGGCGGCTTCGTGCTCGCCGTGGCGTTGTCGCTGTCGGCGGCGGGAATCGGACTGGAACGGGTCGCGTGGATCGCGAGCGCGCTGTCGGTGGGTATCGGTTTCGGTCTTCAGGCGGTCGTGCAGAACTTCGTGTCGGGCCTCATCCTGCTGGCCGAGCGGCCGGTGAAGGTGGGCGACTGGGTGTCGCTGGGCGGCGTCGAAGGCGACATCCTGCGCATCAATGTGCGCGCCACCGAGATCCAGATGGGGGACCGGTCCACGGTGATCGTGCCGAACTCCGAATTCGTGACGAAAACGGTGCGTAACGTGACGCGGTCCAATCCGCTTGGACTGGTGCAGATCAAGCTGCCCATGCCCTTGTCGACGGATGCCGAGCAGGTGCGTGAACTGATGCTGCAGGCGATGGCGGATCACGAGGACGTGCTGGAGTCGCCGGCGCCCAATGTGTTCCTGGACGGGATCGACGCAGGCCATCTGATCTTCAATGCAAGGGGCTATGTGTCGTCGCCGCGGGCAGCGTACGGCGTGCGCAGCGCGCTGTTGTTCACGGTGCTCAAGCGTCTTGACGAGGCCAAGCTCGAAGTGTCGTCCCCGCCGACCATGCTGCTCGCCTCGGCGCCGGAACCCGCGCAGGCGCCTGCGCCCGTCGCGGTCCCGCCGCCCGCCACGCCCTGATTGCCGTCATGCGCGGGCTGCTTCAGCCGGGAGAGTACAGGTCGGCAAACTGTTGCCGCTCCACGCGAGGGTTGCGCAGTGGCGGCGCGGTGAACGCGGCGCTGCGGGCCGACAGCACCGGATAGCCCTGCACCACCGGCGTTGCCGCCGCTTGCGGCAGCGCGGGCGCCGTGCCTGCGGTCTGGACGGGCGTCTGCGGCGCGACCTGAGCCACGGCGCCGCTGTCGAACCGGTGATCCGCCGTCGTCAGCGCGGGATTGGTGCACAGCCCCTGCGCCACCAGCGCCGCCTTGGTGCGATCGTCGGTCTGGCACAGGATGTCGATGGCCGCGGTCTCCAAGCGCCGCGAACGATCCGCGTCCTTGGTCGACGCCGCCGCCTGCATCGTGCGCTCGAAGTTGCGGCGCAGGCTGCATTTCTGGTCCTCGATCGGAATCGCGACGTTCATGCCGAAGCCCACCACGGATCCGCCGCCGCCCGCCGACACCATGCAGCTGTCCGACGAGAACGAGCCGTAGAAGCTCTGGCCGCCGACCGGCGGCGCGCTGCGCAACGTGCTGGTCCCGCTGTTGCTCGAATTCAGTGTGATGCCCTGGTTGTTGCCCGCGTTGGTCGACCCGGACGATGCCGACGTCGTGGAACTGGACGTGCTGGTCTGCGCCCCCGCCGACATGGCGGCGAGCGACAGGGAGATGGCTAGAACTATGGTCTTCATGATGTCCCCTCGCCCGGACGGCCGAAGCCGTCCGGATAATTGGGTCAGCGATTGAACCCAACGACATGGCCCACCGGGCCGATGCCGTGTATCGACCCGAACGCACCGACATTTGCCGCGTGGAACGAGCCGGTCGCCGACGCGCTCGTATCCGTCTTGCCGAACGTTGCGCCGCCGTTGGCGATGCTGTCGCCGACCATGATCGGCGCGTTGCCCGACACATGCCCGTACGACTCGCTATTGGCGTACTGCCGCGTGCTGGTGACGACTTGCGTGCCGTCGCGGCTGAACGACCCGCCGACCTCCGCGATGCCGCCCGTGCTGCCGAACGACGTCTGGCTCGACGAGCCGTAGCCGTTGACCTGGGTGGCCACCACCGAGCTGCCGGTGGAGATGGATGACGCGGTCCCGTTGATGGCGCCGGCGTGGCCGGTTACCGATCCTCCGACCTGACCCGGGCCAGTGGCGTATGCCGATGCGGCGAACAATGACAATGCGGCGACTGCTGCGAGCTTTTTCATTTGAGCTCCTCCTGATCCGTCTGCACGGATGCACAGGTGCCGGAGACCGACCGGCGCGGACCGTTACTACCCAGGAACTGCGCCCTTGCCTTGGCAGGGCGTGGGACTTTCGTATTGGTACGGAATGATTGCGCCGTCCTAGGCAGGTCGGTATCGGTTAAACGAACGACCGGGTCTTTCTGGAGGATGGACTCGCGAATTACACAAACCTGAAAGCGGAGATGCCGGCTGCGCGCGGCCATGCGTACGGATGACGCGATGCGTCCGTCCAGCCCCGCTTGCGGCTGGCTTTCAACTCAAAGGATGGGGCCGGGCGCGTGAGGCTCACGCGTGATATCTAGCGCGCCAGGCGGAGCAGCCAGCCGGTCTCGCGACGCGCCAGCATCAGGTCAACGGCCACCAGCACAAGCAGGAAGCCGCATTCGGCCACGCACAGATTGGCAAGCACCTGATAGCTGCCCAGCAGGACAATGCCGGTGACGCCCGCAAGATATGCGGGCCAGGCGGGCGGCAATCCGGCCGCGATGCCGCGCGGGCGGCGCGACAGGCACAGCCAGGCGACAAGCGGCAAGCCCAGCATCGACAGGGGAATGTATATGGCAATGGCCGACAGCAGCACCGCAACACCGAATTGCGTATGCAGGTACAGAGACATCAAGGCAATGATGCCGACGCCGACATACCAAAGCAGGCGAAGGGAAATGAGACGAGTCAATGTGGCGGCTCGGTGATTCATGAAACGGGCTGGAATCGAGGTTTTCGGCCATACTACTCCCGCCTTGCCCACCCCATTAATCGGAGACCAAGCCATGATTCAGGAGATTGCCAGCATCCATGTCCGCGAAGGACAGGAAGCGCTGTTCGAAGCCGGTGTTACCCAGGCGAAGCCGCTATTTCTGCGCGCCAAGGGCTGCCATGGCATGGAACTGTACCGCAGCATCGAGCAGCCGCAGCGCTACACGCTGGTGGTGGACTGGGAAACGGTCGAAAACCACATGGTCGATTTCCGGGAATCGGCCGATTTCCAGGAGTGGCGCAAGCTGGTCGGCGGCTTTTTCGTTGAACCGCCTCAGGTGCACCACGAGCAGAAAGTGATCTGAACGTCCGGCGCCGGTCCAGCGGCTGCGCGGACCGGCGTCATTCTTCCGGCGGCTCGTTGTATTTGCGCGCGCTGCGCCGGAACGCATCGGCGGGATATTTGTTGGCGTTCTTCACCATCTTGCCGGCAACCGCCTGCGCAATATCGATGCCAAGCTGATCGGCCAGAGCCACCAGATACATCTGCACATCGGCGATCTCGTCGGCGGCGTCCGCAAGCCGGGCGGCGGGCAGATTGCGCGACTCGTCTTCACCCAGCCACTGGAACAGCGAGACCAGCTCACCCGTTTCCCCTGCCAGCGCCATCGCCAGATTCTTGGGCGAATGGAATTGCTGCCATTCGCGTTCAGCCGTGAACTGGCGGACGGCGAGGCGGATTGCTTCCAGGTCTGACATTGGAACTCCCAGGAAATGGCGCCTTGTTGGCGCCCTTTTTTTACGCCGTGGCCAAGCGAGCGCTGGCAGCCAAGGCGACCGCAACGGTCGTGCGCACGTCAGCCAACGCCCGGTGGGTCGGCTGCGAGGCGCCGACGTGCCGCGCCAGGATGTCGAGCTTGTGCGAGGGCAGCTCGGGCCACGCGCGGCGCGCCAGCGCCAACGTGCAGTGCGTGGCATTCGGGAAAGGCAGCCCCGTCTGCTCCGCCGCCGCGCTCAGGAAGCGCCGGTCGAACGAGGCGTTATGGAAGAACACCGGCAGGTCCCCGACGAAACTCAGGAACGACGAGAAAGCCTGTGCAACGGGAATGCCGTCGCGATCGACTTCGGCCTGCGTGATGCCGGTCAGACGGGAAATGAAGGAAGGGACGCGGCCGCACGTGCGCACGACTTGCGTGTATTCGTTCACGACCACCCCGCCCTCGCCCACCCGGACCGCCGCAAATTCAAGAATTTCGCAGCTTGCGGTCGACAGGCCGGTCGTTTCCAGGTCGGCAACGATGAAGGGGCGGCCCAACGCTTCAAGCGCGTGCGTCAAGGCCGCTTGCGCACGCGGCGCGGGACGGGCCGGCGATGCGCTGGCCGCACGCGTGCGCCGATAGAAATACGTCACGCGCTTACTCCGCTGAATGCAGGGCGGCGAACCGGGCCGAACCGTCGGCAAGCTGTCCGAAAAACAGATCGGCCGGGCGCACCCACAGGCCGCGCGCGTGGGGCCAGAGGTGTTCGTACACCACCATGGACTCTTCGGTTTCGGAGTGGCGGGCCGTGCCTATGTAGCGGTACAGGCCGCCCTTGTAATGGCGGTGCGTGGCAAGAGCGAGGGCTTCGGATTCAGTCATGGACATCGGGGGCAAAAGGCGCGGCCCGCGGCGGAAACTGCCCGCGCGGGCCACGGATGATCGGCAATGCCGTCTTTATAGCGCAATCGCGCGCTGGCGCCCTGCTTGCTAGGCGGCGCGCAATCGTCTAGCGGTCTCGACGTGGGTTTCGGTGAGGTCTTCGGTCACACCGGCCAGCTTGTCCGATTGCGCCAGCGACACTTCAACGACCTGGCCCATGATTTCGGTCACGCGGCGCGACGACGCGACGATGCCCTCCATCGTGCCGCCGGCGGACTGGACCTGCACCGCACCGCCTTCGACCTGCGCCACCGACGTCGTGATGAGAGCCTTGATTTCCTTGGCCGCCGCCGCGCTGCTTTGCGCCAGATTGCGGACCTCTGACGCCACGACGGCGAAACCCCTGCCGTGCTCACCGGCGCGCGCGGCCTCGACGGCGGCGTTCAGCGCAAGAATGTTGGTCTGGAATGCGATGCCGTCCATGACCCCGATGATCTCGGAAATGCGGCGCGAGCTACCCGTGATGGCCTCCATGGTGCTCATCACGTCGCGCATCGTGTCGCCGCCCGTTTCGGCGATGCGGCTGGCGTCCTGAGCAAGGCTGTTGGCCTGCCGCGCTCTTTCGGCGTTCTCGGTCAGCCCCTGCACGGCGACCTGAAGCGTTTGCGCCGCGGTAAAGCGCTTGGTGATGTCGGTGGCGAACTTCACTACCTTGAATGGCCGGCCCTGCGCGTCAAAAATGGGGTTGTAGCTGGCTTCGATCCAGACCTGGCGTCCGCCCTTGCCCAAGCGCATGTACTGGCCGGTGTCGTGTTCACCATTGCGCAGCCGGCGCCAGAAATCCTTGTATGCCGTGCTGCGGGCTTCTTCGGGTGCGACAAAGATGCTGTGATGCCGGCCCAGCACCTCGTCGGCGCGATACCCCACCGCACGGAGAAACAGGTCGTTGGCGCGCAGGATGGTGCCGTCGAGTTCGAACTCGATAATCGCCTGGACTTTGGAAATCGCCGCGAGCTGGCCTTCGGAATCGGCCTGGCGATTTTGCTGGTCGGTGATGTCGGTGGCGTACTTGATCACCTTCACCGGCTGTCCGCGCTTGTCAAAGATGGGGTTATAGGACGCCTGAAGCCAGACGTCCGAACCATCCTTGCGAATCCGCCGATACCGGCCGGAATCATGCGCACCCTGGCCCAGCCTTTCCCAGAAGGCTGCGTATTGCGGCGACCCGCGTTCATCGGGATCGATGAACATGCGGTGATGCCGCCCCTGGATCTCATCGAGCGAATAGCCCATGGTGTCCAGGAAATTCTGATTGGCCATCAGGATGTGGCCTTGTAAATCAAATTCAATGACCGCCTGGGATTTGTGAATGGCGTCTATTTGTCCCAGCAGGTCGGTTTTATCGGTACTGCGATATCCACGGATAAAGCGGCCAAGAGTATGCCAAAGCATGGAGACCTCCAGGGTGTGTTTGCCGGCGTGCCTGGTACACGTATTTTCTGATGTATCTAATGGAAACTACTTAATCCCAGAAATTATCACGGCACGATCTATTTTTCGGTGTCCCTTTTAAAAAGATTCCAAAGCGTCGCCGCAATGCACATTCGGGTAATTCCGGGTTCAAGCCGCGTCCAACTCGCGATACTGCCGAAATATGCCTTCGCCGAACGGCAGGCGGCGGCCGCTCGAGAAATAAGCTTGCAGCTCGGGCAGCGCCGTCACCCGCTCGTGCAGGGCAAACACATTCGGATAATGCGCGGCCACCGTGGCCATGCGTTTTGGAAACGCATACAGCAGGCCATCGACCAAGTGATACAGGGACAAATCGACATAGGTCCATTTTGGGCCGCCCGCCAGCCAGGCCTGCGAGCCATCCAGCAACCGCTCAAAGTACCCGAGAAACTTCGGAATACGCTCTTCGCGAAAAACCTTGGCGCGGCGGGCGGCTTCCTCTTTCTGGTCTTCGTAATAATCGCTGGCGGAAATGGGGTGATGGGTGTCGTGCGCTTCGGCCACCATGTCGGCAATGGTGAGTTGCAATTGGTTTACCCATAACCGGTCTTCAAGCGATTCGGGAGCAAGGCCATGCTTTTCGCCCAGGAAAAGCAGGATATTGGCCGTCTGTCCCAACGTCATTTTTCCGGCCACCAGATAAGGCGGCGCAAAAGGCGGGTGTTTGCGGGCCGATTGCATGTCATCGATCAACGCGCTTTCGTCGGCGCCCGGATCGCGGGCGCGTTCCCGGTACGGAATGCCGCCCGCCTCCAGCGCCAGGCGCACGAATTCTCCCCGCCCGGGGATGCCATCCCAATACCAAAGGTCGTAGGTCATACGGTCTCCTTTCAGTTGGCGCAGCCGAACCTGCAGTCTGCAGCCGGAACCGCACGTTAGCAAGGCGCATGCCGGGGGCCTTGAAGCGAAAAAAAGCGCGATAGCTGGTCGCCACCGCGCTTTGTTCGCTGATGCGCGACCTACGCCTGCGCCGCGTCCTCCAGAATCATTTCCGCTCCGCGTTCGGCCACCATCATGACGGCGGCCTGCGTGTTGCCGGAAACCATCTTCGGCATGACCGAGGCATCCACCACGCGCAGGCCCGTCAGCCCGTTGACACGCAGCCGCACGTCCGTGACGGCCGCGGCGTCCGTACCCATGCGGCACGTGCCGATGGGGTGATAGATGGTCTGGCCGTTGCGCCGCGCGAAATCCAGCCATTCGTCATCGCTGTCCACCTGCACACCGGGGCTGACCTCTGCCTCTACGTAGCGTTGCAAAGCGGGCCGGCCGACGATGCGACGGGCCACCTGCATCCCGCCAACCAGACTGTCGCGGTCGACCTGCGCGGACAGGAAGTTGGGCCGGATGGCTGGGCCGGCCAGCGGATCGGCCGACTTGATATGGATGGACCCGACGGACTCTGGGCGTAACTGCGCCACCCCGATCGTCATACCCGGATGCCGGTCCAGAATGCGTTCGGCGGCGTTGGCGTAGCTGGCATGCACGAAGAAGAACTGCACGTCGGGCGTGGGCAAGCCGGGCGCACTCTTCACGAAGCCGTGAACCAATCCCGTGCCCAGCGTCAGAATGCCTTTGCGGCTCATGTAGTAGCGCGCCACCTGTTGCGCCAGCCGCCAGCCGCGCGACATTTCATTCAAGGTCACGGTGTTCTTGACGCGCCAGTTCATCCGCGTGGCGAAGTGGTCGATGTAGTTTTCGCCCACCGCTGGCTGCGCGTGCACCACGCCGATGCCGTGCGAGGCCAGCAAGGCCGGATTGCCCACGCCGGACAATTCCAGCAATTGCGGAGACTGCACCGCGCCCAGGCAGACCAGCGTTTCGCGATGCGCACGCACCGTGTGCTCCTGCCCGTTCTTGCGGTAGACCACGCCCACGCAGCGCTTGCCTTCGAAGACCAGACGCGTGACATGGGCGCCGCATTCCACGGTGAGGTTACGCCGTCCGGCCGCCGGTTTCAGGTAGCCGTCCACGACGCTCCAGCGCCGGCCCCGGTGCTGGAGGACCTGGTAATAGCCCACGCCTTCCTGGTCGCCACTGTTGTAATCCGGATTGAAAGGCTGGCCGTCCTCACGGGCGGCCTGCAGGAAGGCGTCCGACACGGGAAAGCGCTCGGAGACCTCTTCGAGATGCATCGGGCCGTCCGTGCCGCGGGTCTCGCCCCCCGGTGCGTAGTTCTCGATCTTGCGATAGATGCGCTCGGCCACGTCGCTACCCCAGCCAGCAGCGCCGGCGGTCACCCAGCCGTCGTAATCCTGAGGCTGGCCGCGCACGTAGATCATGCCGTTGATCAGCGTGGATCCACCCAACCCCTTGCCGCGCGGCACGGCGATGACCCGGCCATGGACGTTGTCTTCGGGTTCGGTGGCAAAGCGCCAGTTGTATTGCGGGTCGACCAGCAGCTTGGAAAAGCCTGCCGGAATCGGAATCCACATGCTGCGCGCCTCGTGGCCGGCCTCAAGCAGCAGTACGCGATACCTGCCGTCCGCGGTAAGGCGGTTGGCCAGGATGCAGCCGGCCGTTCCGCCGCCCGCAATGATGAAATCGTAGTCGCCCATCGTTGTCTACCGAGTGTGTGCAGCGCCGCCTAGCCGGCGGACGCCACGCCCAGCGTTTCCACCATCAGTTCGATCTGGCAGGCCAGCATCGGCGCCCCGTAATGAATCTTGCAACCGCGCGCCTGCGCCGCCACGAGCAGCGCCGTGTCCTTGGGCTGCATGATGACTTCGCAAACCAGTTGGTCCGGCGTCAGGCGGCTGGCATCCAGCGGCAGCGGATCGCCTTCTTTCATGCCCAGCGACGTGCCATTGACGACCAGGTCATGGCCGGACGGGTCGGCATTGCCCACTGTGATCAGCGCGTCCGGATGCAGCGACAGGATGCGTGCCTTGAGGTCTTCGGCCTTGGAGGGCGTGCGGTTGGCGATGGTCAGGCGCGAGACACCGGCCTGCACGAGCGCGAAGCCGATTGCGTTGGCCGCGCCGCCAGCGCCAGCCAGGTACACGCTCTTGCCCTCGGGTGCGACGCCGCAACTACGCAGGCCACGCACGAACCCCTCGCCGTCCAGCATGTGCGCCACCAGACGCCCGTCAGGCTCGCGCCGCAGCACATTGGCCGCGCCGATCTTGCGCGCGACGGGCGTGGCGTCATCGGCCAGTTCCAGAATGGCGGTCTTGTGCGGCACCGTGACGATCACGCCGCCCAGGTTTTCCAGGCGGCGCAGGCCTTCGACCACGGCCGCCAGGTTGTCGGGCCGCGCGTGAAACGGCACGCAGACGCCGTCGAAACCGATCTTGGCGAAGTGTTCGTTCATGCGCTGCGGCGTCTTCACATGGTGAATCGGGTCGGCCAGAATGCCGAACAGGCGCGTGTTGCCGCTGATTTCCTTCATGGGTGTCTCCGGATCAAGGCTGGATGAATTCGCGCGCGACGCCGGCAATGCCTTCGGCGTCGAGCTTGTAATGGGCGTACAGGGTGGTGGGCGGCGCAATGAGGCTGTATTCGTCGTAGATGCCATGACGGCGCAGGCGTGTGCCGGTGCCTGCGTCGGCCAGCACCTCGGCCACCGCCGACCCCAGGCCGCCCAGCACATTGTGCTCTTCGACCGTCATCATCAGACGCGACTGCCCGGCAGCCTTGAGGATGGCGCCGCGATCCAGCGGCTTGATCGTCGGCATGTCGATCACCCCTACCGACAGGCCCTCTTCGCGCAACTGGCGGGCGGCGGCCAGCGCGCCGTGCAGCGTGATGCCGCAGGCGATCAGCGTCAGGTCGCTGCCGACTTCGTGGACGATGGCACGGCCGAACTCGAACGGCGTGTTGTCTTCGTAGACCTGCGGATCGCGCCCGCGGCCGATGCGGAAATAGATGGGTTCGGGCCAGTCCGCAGACGCCTTGATCGCCGCGGCAAGTTGCGGACCGTCGGCGGGGGAGACCACCGTCAGACCCGCCAGCGCGCGCATGGTGGAGATGTCTTCGGTGGCGTGGTGCGAGGTGCCGTAGAAACCCAGGCTGATGCCGGTGTGATGGCCGATCAGGCGAACCGGCAGACGCGTGTAGGCGACGTCCATCCGGATCTGTTCGCAGCACAGCAGCCCGAGGAACGACGCGAAGGTCGCGACGAACGGCATCATGCCGGTCGTCGCAAGCCCGGCGGCTGCCGACACCATGTTCTGCTCAGAGATGCCGAACTGCACGTAGCGGTCGGGATAGGCCTCGGCGAAACGGTTCAAGCCATTCGAATACTGAAGGTCCGCCGATCCGGCGACGACCGGATGACCGGCCTTCACCAGCTCGATCAATCCGTCGGAAAGATAGGACAGCCCGGGGTTCACCGCATTGAGGGCGCGGTACTGCCAGGAATCGGGAGAGATTACTTGTGCCTGTGCCATTCAGATCTCGCGGGAGAGGATTTCTTCGACAGCGCTTTGCGCATCTTGCGGGGCCAGGTAGCCCAGGTGCCAGCCCGGTTCGGTTTCCATGTAGGACACACCCTTGCCCTTGATGGTCCGGGCGATCACGCACGCGGGCTTGGCGCGCGCCTCGTCGGCGCGCAGGCGGCGCAACAGCGCAGTCAGCTCGGCAAGGTTGTGGCCATCGACTTCGTGGACCTCCCAGCCAAACGCCAGCCACTTATCATTCAGCGACTCCACCCCCATGACGTCGTCGACCTTGCCGTCGAGCTGATAGCCGTTGCGGTCAACAATGGCGATGAGGCGGGACAGGCGATTGTGCGCGGCGAAGAGCGCCGCTTCCCACACCTGACCTTCCTGCATTTCGCCGTCGCCCAGCATGACGAACACGTTGAAGTCACGCTTGGTCATGCGGCCACCAACCGCCATGCCCACGCCGTTGGACAGGGCATGGCCGATGGAACCGGAACTGAAGTCCACGCCCGGCACCTTGCTCATGTCGGGGTGATCGCCGAGCGGGCTGCCCAAGCGCGTGTAGCCGTCCAGCAATGCGTGATCGATGAAGCCCAGGTCGGCCAGCACCGGAAACAACCCGACCGCCGCGTGGCCCTTGCCCATAAGGAAGCGATCGCGATCCGGCCACTGCGGTTCGCCCCGGCGCAGACGCATCACGTCGTAATAGAGCGCCGCGAAGATCTCCGCGCACGAGAACACCGAGCTGTAGTGACCGACCTTTGCGATTTCTATAAGGCGGATCGTCTCCAACCTGATGTGGCGGGCCTTTTCCCGCAGCATCGCGATTTCCCCTGCGGTAGGGGCCTCCTGATCCTTGCGCATCGCGCCTCCTCTTGTTGTATGGATATATGATATATAATATACCCATTGCGCTCGAATTGGCTACGCCGGGCTAGAATCGCTCCTGGATTCACCCGCACCCTCCATACAGCAAGCCAGAAACGCCATGCCCAGCCTCAAACCGGTCAAAAAAGAAAACCTTTCCGTCAGGGTCTACAACGAAATCCGTAATGCCCTCATCAATGGGCAGTACGAACCTGGCGAGCGCCTGATCATTGGTGAGCTGGCGCAGGAAATGGGGGTGTCGATCACGCCGGTGCGCGAGGCCATCTTCCGTCTCATCAGCGAGCAAGGACTGGAAATGCAAGCGGCCACGGCGGTTTACGTGCCGTACGTCAATTCGGAAAAGCTGCGGGAGATCCAGCAGATCCGCTTCCACCTTGAAGGCATGGGCGCCGCCGAGGCCGCGCAAAACATCACGCGCAAGCAGCTCGACAACCTGATCGCGCTGCAGCGCGATTTCATCTCGTGCACGTCCACCGATCCCAAGCGCGCCAGCTACCTGAATCGCAAGTTCCATTTCGCCATCCTGGAAGCCAGCAACAAGCCCATCCTGCGCAACACCGTGGAGTCGTTCTGGGTCATCACCGGCCCCATCCTCAAGGTGTTCCACGTCAAGACGGCGGGGCTGGACTACTCCGAAAACGAGCATCGCCACGAGGCCGTCATCGAGGCTCTGGAAGCGCGTGATTCGGAAGCGGCGCGCAGCGCCATCCAGGCTGATCTGGTCTGGGGCGGAAAGATCATGATCGACTGGCTGGTCGAACGGGAAAAAGAACTCGACTACCGCCCCCCCGGGGCTCGCAAATAGGGAGACGCCATGCTGAAGATTTTCGGAGCGCCCAGCCGCTACATCCAGGGGTCGGGCGCCCTGGACGCGCTGGGACAATACGCGGCGCTGTTTGGAAAGCGCGCCGCGCTGGTCATCGACAGCTATGTCCATGGCGTGTTGGGTCCGAGAATCGAGGCGTTGTGCGCTCAGCATGGCGTGGCGCTTGCGCCGCTGATCGTAGAAGGCGACCTGACGCCGGCAGTCATCGACGGATTGCGCGCGCAAGCAGCGCCGGCAAACATCGACATGGTGATTGCGGTGGGCGGGGGCAAGTCGCTGGATGCCGGCAAGGCCGTGGCCAAGTCGTCGCACTGCCACCTGATCACGGTGCCCACAGTCGCATCCAACGACGCGCCCACCAGCAAGAATTACGTGCTTTACGATGCGCATCACAACCTCCTGGCCGTCGAGCACATGCTGTTCAATCCGACCATCGTGCTGGTCGACACCGCCATCATCGCGACCGCGCCGGTGCATTTCTTCCGGGCCGGACTAGGCGACGCGATCTCCAAGAAATTTGAAGCCGAGCAGTGCCAGCGCAATGGCGGCAAGAACATGTACGACGCGGCGCCGCTGCTCACGGCACAGCTCATCGCCGACGGCTGCCTGCGCACGCTGCTGGCGGACGGCGCGGATGCCGTGGCCGTTGCAGGAACCGGCCAGCCCACGCCCGCCTTCGAGCGCGTGGTGGAAGCGATGATTCTCATGAGCGGTTTGGGATTTGAAAGCGGTGGCCTGTCCATTGCCCACGCCTTGACGCGCGGGCTGCCAAAGATCGACGGTATCGCCACGGCGCTGCACGGCCTGCAGGTGGCGGTGGGTTTGCTGGTGCAGCTAGACCTTGAGAACCGCAATGACGGCATGCTGGCGGATCTGAAGCAGTGGTATGCCCAGGTCGGGTTGCCGGTCACGCTGCGCGAACTTAGCGCGGCCGGCGAGCCGTCCGACGCGCAGCTGTCGCTGGCGGCGGACCTCAGCCTGAAGGCGCGCCATGCCGCCAACTTCGACCGCACGCTGGATGTGACCACGCTGGCGGCCGCGTTGCGCCGTCACGCCTGACCCCAACTGCTGCCAGCAAGGGCTGGCGGGTTTGATGCCCGCCGGCTGCCCTCCCCGCCTGCGCCATCAGAACGCGACGTTGTCCTTGCCTTTCAATCCCAGCTTGGCCCGCGCTTCATCCGGCGTGGCGACCTCCAGGTTCAGCGCCTCGAGGATGCCGCGGATGCGCTCCACCTGCACGCGATTGGATTCGGCCAGTTGCCCCGGTCCGATCCACAGCGAGTCTTCAAGGCCCACCCGCACGTTCGACCCCATGGCCGCGCCGATGGTTGCCAGCGGCATCTGGTTGCGGCCGGCGCCCAGGATGGACCATTCGTAGTCTTTGCCAAAGAGACGGTCCGCCGTGCGCTTCATGTGCATCAGGTCTTCGGGGTGCGGTCCGATGCCGCCCAGGATGCCGAACACCGATTGGATAAAGGGCGGCGACTTGACCAGGCCGCGGTCCACGAAATGGGCCAGGTTGTAGAGGTGGCTGATGTCGTAGCACTCGAACTCGAAGCGCGTGCCGTTGGCGTTGCCCAGCGTCAGGATGGACTCGATGTCCTGATACGTGTTGCGAAAGATGAGCGAGCGGCTGTTTTCCAGATGTTCGCGCTCCCAGTCGTGCTTGAACTCGGAGAAGCGGTCCAGCATCGGAAACAGGCCGAAGTTCATGGATCCCATGTTTAACGACGCCAGCTCCGGCTGGAACGTGGTGGCCGGCCGCATGCGCTCTTCCACCGTCATGTGCGGACTGCCGCCGGTGGTGATGTTGATGATGGCGTCGGTCTCGCGCTTGATGCGCTCAAGGAAAGGCTTGAACAGCGCCGGATCCTGCGAAGGTTTGCCCGTCTGCGGATCGCGCGCGTGCAGGTGCAGGACGGCGGCGCCGGCCTTTGCCGCGCCGATCGCCGCCTCGGCGATCTCGTCGGCCGTGACCGGCAGGTGCGGCGACATGCTGGGCGTGTGGATGGCGCCCGTCACGGCGCAAGTGATGACGACTTTCTGTTTGGGCTTAGCCATTGTTGTCTCCGTGTTGTTTGTGACGCATGAGGCGCATCAGCTTTTCATCGCGCCAGAAACGGCGCGCGGCAAGTTCTTCCGCAGGCAGCAGGGCGCGCCGCTCATCGGATAGCGCATCGACCAGCGCGCCTTCCCAGGCCACGCAGTCGCCCTGGCTTGCGCCGATGGACTGATAGAGCCCGCCGTAGCGGCGGCAGTAATCTGCGAGGCCGCCCGGCGCATTCAGGTCGATGGTTTCAAAGGGACCCATGAAGGACCACCGCAGGCCCAGCCCGTCCTTGACCGTGGTGTCGATGTCTTCGGCGCTGGCGATGCCCTGGCTCGCCAGCCGGAAGGCTTCCTGCAGCAGCGCGCCTTGCAGGCGGTTCAGGATGAAGCCTTCGATTTCGCGCCGCACCAGCACGGGCTTCTGGCCGATGCCGGTCATCACGTCGCGCGCGCCGGACAGCGCTTCGGGACTGGTCCAGGGCGCCGGGCACAGCTCGACCACCGGGATCAGGTACGGCGGATTGACCGGATGCGCCACGAGGCAACGGTGCCTGCCGGCAAGATGCTCGGTGAACTGGCTGGCCGGAATGCTGGACGTGGAGCTGCCGATGATGGCATGCGGTTCGGCCAGCGCGTCCAGTTCAGAAAAAAGCGCGCGCTTGATCTGCACATCTTCCGGGGAGTTTTCCTGGATATAGCTGGCGCCCTGCAAGGCCTCTTGCAAAGTGGCCGACACCTGCACGCGGTCGACGATGGCGTCCGCATCGTCGAGCAAGCCCTGCGTTTCCAGCACGCGAAGCTGTTGCAGGATGAGCGCGCGCGCTTCGGCGAGCATGGCGGCGTTGACGTCATGAAGCCGCACTTCCCAGCCCATGCGCGCAAAGACGATGGCCCACCCCTGCCCGATCAGTCCCGTTCCAATAATGGCGGCGTGCCGCGGCATGTTGTCCGCGTCCATCAGTAGAGCTTCTGCGTGAAGCCGTCCACGACGATGGCCTGGCCGGTCACGCTGCGCGCCGCTTCGCTGGCATTGAAAAGGACCATGTTGGCGATATCGCGCGCGGTGACCATGCGGCCGAGCACGGCCTGGTTTTCGTACTGCGCCGCAATCTCTTCGACCGGCCGTCCCAGCGTATCGGCCTTGGCGGCGATGACGGCGCGGATGCGCGGGCCTTCAACCGCGCCGGGCAGGATGGCGTTGACGCGAATGCCATGGCCGCCCAGTTCGATCGCAAGCGACTTGGTGAACCCGATCACCGCCCACTTGGAGGCGGAATACACCGACCGGCCCGCAAAACCAAGATGCCCAGCCGCCGAAGACAGGTTGATCATCACGCCGGCCTTCGATTCCTTGAGTAGCGGAATGGCCTGACGCGCGCACAGGAACTGGCCCGTGATGTTGACGGCGAGCGTGCGATCCCAGTCAGCCTTGGAAAGCGTTTCCACGAAACCCGTGGGACCGGCAACGCCCGCGTTGTTGATCAGGATATCCAGGCCGCCGAGCGTTTGGCGGACGGCGGCAAAAAGCTGCTCCACGCCGGCTTCGTCGGAAACGTCCGCTCGCGCGACCTGCACGCCGGGCAGTTCCGCAGGCAAGGCTGCCAGCCGTTCCTCGTTGACGTCGCACACGAACACGGTGGCGCCCGCGTGGTGAAAGACCTTGGCCATTTCCAGGCCAAGTCCGTCGGCGCCGGCGGTGATGAGCACTTTCTTGCCGGTGAAATCCACTTCCTCGAACATGCGTCTGTCTCCTAGGATCGTTCTTATAAGTGCGCGTCATCATATACGATATATGATAAAACCGGCTATCCTGTGATCCGTCACGCAGGCGCCGCTTCATCCAAAAAGCGTCGTTCGCCTGACGGAATTATGTGTGGTTTTTTCTCGTATATCGGCCGCTAAGGCTTTATTCATGCGGTTTCAGGGAATTCCCTGATTCGGCATGGAGCGACCGCCACTAGAATCCAAGGCGAGGGTTTCTCGCCCCGCCGGCACATATATCATATATAGCAAAAGACGGACGGAACTCAGTATCCAGTCCGCATTCCATACCGACAAAGGAGCGTAGACAGTGTTCAAGTTCAACAAAATTGTTTTGGCGCTGGGTGTGTGCGGCGCGCTGGCAAGCGGCACCGCAGCGGCCGACATGAAGGTGGGCGCCCTCTTCCCGTTCAGCGGCGCGCTCGCGCTGCTTGGACAGGAAAGCTATCGCGGTCTGGAATTGGCCGTTAACGAGATCAACGCCGCCGGGGGGATCAACGGCGAGAAGATCGAAATCATCAAGGCCGACGCCGTCGACCCGACCCAGGCGGTGTCCGAGACCAAGCGCCTGATCTCTGCCAACGTGGTTGGCGTGTTCGGCAGCTACGCGTCCGGCATTTCGTACGCGGCCTCGCCTGTGACGGAGCTGGCTGGCGTGCCCTATTTCGAACTGGGCGCCACCGCGCACAAGATCACCACGCGCAACTACAAGTACCTGTTCCGCAGCAATCCCAACACCGCGCTGTACGGCGTGTCGGTGGTGAACGCGTTGCATGACACCATCGCGCCGGGCATGGGCCTGAACCCGAAGGACATCAAGATCGGCATCATCCACGAAGACGGGCCGTATGGCACCGACGTGGCCGCCACCGAAAAGAAGCGCGCGCAGGAGCTTGGCTACAACGTGGTCGAAGTCCTGCCCTACTCGGCCAAGACCGTCGACCTGTCCTCGCTGATCCTGCGCTTGAAGGGCGCGAAGGCCGATGTGGTGTTGCAGACGGCCTATCAGAACGACGCCATCCTGTTCTTCAGCCAGGCACGCGCGGCAAGCTTCAAGCCCAAGGTCGTGATCGGCGCGGGCGGCGGCTATTCGCTGGCCGACACCGCCAAGGCCGTGGGCGCCGACATGAACGGCGTGTTCGACCTGGACTTCCCGCAATCGTCCATCAATCCGGCCGGCGCGCCGGGCCTGGACAAGTTCCTCGAAGCCTACAAGGCCACCTACAAGAGCGATCCGCAATCCGGCCACAGCCTGACCAACTACGTCGGCGCCAAGGCCTTCTTTGAAGCCATCGGCAACGCCAAGTCCACGGACAAGGACAAGATCCGCGCCGCCGTGCTGGCCTACAAGAAACCTGCCGGCCAGACAGCCAACGGCTGGGGCTTCGACTTCGGCGAAGACGGGCAGAACAACGCCTCGACCTTCTACGTGATGCAGTGGCAGGACGGCAAGCTCGTCACCATTGGTCCGGAAAACCTCGCACTCGGCAAGCCCATCTTCAAGAAATAAAGCGCGATGCCAGCGGCCGGGCGCCGGGGCCTTGCGCCCCGGTGCGCGTCCGGTCTTACCCGGGGCCTGAGCGCCCCGTCCCTGGACGCTGCGGGACAGGGACGGGGCGCTTCCCGCACTTAGAGGTTGCACAATGGAATTATTCATTCAACTGGTCATCAACGGCCTGTTGCTGGGCGGCGCATACACGATCATCAGCCTGGGGCTGACGCTCATCTTCGGTGTCGTGCGCGTCGTGAACTTCGCGCATGGCGAGTTCCTGATGATCGGCATGTACATGGTCTATCTGATCGCGGCGCAGTTTGGCGTCCACCCCTACGCGGGTCTGATTCCGGTGGCCGTCATTCTGTTCGCGCTGGGCGCGCTGACGCAGAAGGGCATCATCCAGCCGCTGCTTCATGCTGATCAACACATCCAGATCTTCGCCACGGTGGGCGTGTCCACCATCCTGCTGAACCTGGCGCTTGTGATCTTCGGCGCAAACGTCTATCGCGCGCCGGTCGAACTGGGCACCAACGCCATCGAATTCGGTCCGTTCTCGATGGTTACGGGCCAGCTCGTCACGTTCGTCATCGGCCTGACGCTGGCCGTGCTGCTGCACCTGTTCATGCATCGCACCTACCTGGGCCGCGCGCTGCGGGCCGTGGCGCAGCACCGCTACGCCGCCACGCTGATGGGCGTGAACGTCAACAACGTCTACGCCATCGCCTTCGGGCTGGGCACGGCCTTCGTCGGCATCGCCGCGGGGTTGCTGGCGCCGCAGTATCCGGTGTTCCCCACGGTGGGCACCTACTTCGTGCTGACCGCGTTCGTGATCGTGGTGCTGGGCGGCCTGGGCAGCCTGTATGGCGCCGTCGCCGGCTCGATGATCATCGGCATCGTCGACACGCTGGCGGGTTTCTACATCGCGCCCGACCTGAAGGAGGTCGTCTATTTCGGGATCTTCCTCTTGATCCTTGTCCTGAAGCCGAACGGTCTGTTCGGTGTCGGTACAGAGTGACCAGAACAACAAGGAGCAAGACGTGTTTCCCGACTTTCGACACCCCAAAGCCTACGTCAGCCTCATCCTGCTGATCACGATGTTCCTCGTGCCCGTCGTCATGGGCACGCCCTTCTGGACCAACCTCTTCGTTCTGCTGTTCGTGTTTTCGGCGCTGTCCGTCGCGTGGAACATCGTGGGCGGCTATGCCGGCCAGTTGTCCCTCGGCCACGCGGTGTTCTACGGCATCGGCGGCTACACGGCCACGCTGTTGACGCAGAACTTCGGCATCTCGCCGTGGATCGGCATGTTCGCAGGTGCAGCCATTTCCGCGGCCGTGGCCATCCTGATCAGCTATCCCACGCTGCGCCTGCGCGGCCCCTTCTTTGCGCTGGCGACCATCGCCATCCTGGAAGTGGTGCGCCTCCTGGTCATCCACGAGGAAAGCTGGACAGGCGGCTCAAGCGGCATCAGCCTGCCCTTGAACATCGGCTGGGCGTGGATCGTGTTCCGCGAGAAGATCAACTACGTCATCATCGCGTTCGGCCTGTTCGTGATGGTGACCTGGGTCTCGTGGTACATCCGCAAGTCGCGCATCGGGCATTACCTGATCGCGATCCGCGAACGCGAGGATGCCGCGCTGGCCGTGGGCATCCACACCGTGCGCGTGAAGATCATTGCGGCTGTGGTCTCGGCCGTGCTGACCAGCATCATCGGCACGTTCCACATCACCTACCTGACCTTCGTCGATCCCAGCTCCGCGTTCTCGCTGGAGCTGTCCATCCAGGTCGCGATGTTTGCGCTGATCGGCGGGTTGGGCACGGTGTCTGGCCCGATCGCGGGCACCTTCCTGGTGCTGCCGATCGCGGAACTGGCGCGTGGCTGGCTCAGCAGCGTCGGCAACGGCATGCACGGCCTGATCTACGGCCTGATCCTGGTTGCTGTGGTGCTGACCATTCCGCGCGGTCTGGCGGGCGCCTTCGGCCCGTTCATCGAGCGCATGCTGGCGCGCCTGCCCTACCTGGGCACGCCGCCGGCCAAGCTCAAATTGGCCGATGAGATCCGCATGCGCAATGCCACCCGCAGCGAGCAGCCCGTCCTGAAGGCGGAGGGCTTGTTCAAGAGCTTCGGCGGCCTGCGCGCCACCAACGACGTATCGCTGACGCTGAACGAGCACGAGATCCTGGGCATGATCGGGCCAAACGGCGCGGGCAAGACCACGGTGTTCAACCTGCTGTCGGGATTTCTGTCGCCCGACAAGGGCGACATCACGATGCGCGACGCGCAAGGCAACTGGGTAACGTGCAAGACGCCCGACGCCTTCGCGCACAAGGGCCTGGGCCGCACGTTCCAGATCGCCAAGCCGTTCACGGGACTGACGGTGCTGGAAAACATCATGCTGGGCGCCTTCATCCACACCTCGGACCGCGACGAAGCCGAGCAGATCGCGCTGAAGGTGGCCGAGCAGACCGATCTGGTGAAGTACCTGAACACCGAGGCGCGCAGCCTGACCGTGGGCGGCATGAAGCGTCTGGAAGTGGCGCGTGCGCTGGCGATCAAGCCGCGCATCCTGCTGCTGGATGAAGTGATGGCGGGCCTGAACCCCACGGACATCGAGAAATCCATCCAGATGATCCGGCGCATCCGCGATTCGGGTGTTTCTGTGCTGCTGATCGAACACATGATGCAGGCCACGATGGCGCTGTCCGACCGCATCATCGTCCTGAACGAAGGCGGCGTACTGGTCAGCGGCGCGCCGAAGGACGTGGTCGAGAACCCGGCCGTCATCGAAGCCTATCTGGGCAAGGAGTATCAGGATGCTTAAGGTGTCGAATCTGACGTCGGGCTATGGCAAGAGCCAGGTGCTCAACGGCCTGAATTTCGAGGTGAACGCGGGCGAGATCGTCACGCTGATCGGCGCCAACGGCGCGGGCAAGACGACCACGCTCAAGACGCTGTGCGGCGTGATCGCCGCCACGCAGGGCAAAGTGGAATTCGAAGGCCAGGACCTGACGAACCGCGAACCCTACGACATCGTGGATGCCGGGATCACCATGATTCCCGAAGGCCGCCAGCTCTTTCCGCACTTCACCGTGCGGGACAACCTGCTTATGGGCTCGTACAAGCGCGCGGCGCGGCCGATTGTCGAGCGCAAGCTGGACGAGGTGCTGCGCATTTTCCCGCGCGTGAAAGAACGGTTGAGCCAGTACGCCGGATCGCTGTCGGGCGGCGAGCAGCAGATGGTGGCGATTGCGCGCGGCATGATGGCGGATCCCAAGCTGCTGGTGTTCGACGAACCGTCGCTGGGGTTGTCCCCGCTGCTGGTGCAGCAGATGTTCGACATCATCCGCGACGTCACCTCGCACGGCGTGACGGTGCTGCTGGTGGAGCAGAACGTGTTCCGCACGCTGCGTCTGGCGGATCGCGGCTATGTGCTGGAAAACGGCGCGATCGTGCGCACGGGCACGGGCGCGGAACTGCTCAGCGACCCTCACGTCAAGAAGGCCTATCTGGGCCACTGAAATTCAAGGACGAACGTCTCATGTCTTTACGCTGCACATTCATCGACCACGGCAAGGGCGGCGCGCCCGACTGCATGCGCATCGCCGAACGCGACATGGAAGCGCCCACGGGCCGTCAGGTGCTGATCGAAGTGGCCTACGCGGGCGTCAACCGCCCGGACGTGCTGCAACGCTCGGGGTCCTATCCCCCGCCCCCGGGCGCCTCGCCCTATCTGGGCCTGGAAGTCTCGGGCACGATCGTGGCGGCCGGTCCCGAGGTGCAAGGCTTGAAGGCCGGCGACCCGGTCTGCGCGCTGACGCCGGGCGGCGGCTATGCCCAGTATTGCCTGGCCGACGAGCGCCATTGCCTGCCGGTGCCGCGCGGTCTGGATCTGCTGACCGCCGCTGCCATTCCCGAAAACTACTTCACCGTCTGGACCAACGTGTTCGACCGCGCGCGCCTGGCCGCGGGCGAAAAGTTTCTCGTCCACGGTGGCTCCAGCGGTATCGGCTTGACGGCGATCCAGCTTGCGCGCGCATTCGGCGCGGAAGTCTGGACCACCGTCGGCAACGCAGAGAAAGCGGTCGCCTGCCTGAAGGCCGGCGCGCATCATGCCGTGCAGTACCGCGACGCGGACTTCGAGGCCGCCGTGCGCGAAGGCACGGGCAAGGCCGGCGTCGACGTGATCCTGGACATGGTGGGCGGCGCCTACATCAACAAGAACCTGCGGTTGCTGGCCCTGAACGGGCGGCTGGTGCAGATTGCCTTCCTGGAGGGCAGCAAGGCTGAGATCGACGCGCTGCCCATCATGACCAAGCGCCTGCAATTCACCGGGTCCACGCTGCGCCCGCGGTCCGACGAGGACAAGGGCGCCATCGCGCAATCGCTGGCGCAGAAGGTGCTGCCGCTCATGGAGCAGGGAAAGTGCCTGCCCCTGATCCACGAGGTCTTCCCGCTGGCCGAGGCCGCGCGGGCTCACGCGCTGATGGAAAGCAGCAAGCACATCGGCAAGATCATGCTGCAGGTGCGGCCATGAGCGCGCGCTTTGGCGACCAGACCATCATCGTCACGGGCGCGGTCGGCGGCATCGGCTCGGCGATCGTCGAGGCGTTCCTGGCCGAAGGCGGCCGCGTGGGTCTCGTCGACTTCAACGCGCAGGCCGGGCAGGCCGTTGAGAAGGAGCTCCAGAAGCGCGGTCATAGCGTGTGCTTCGTGCCCACCGATGTCGCGCATTTTGAGCAGTGCCAGGCGGCCTATGACCGCATCACGCGCGAGCTGGGCGCCGCGACCATTCTGGTCAACAACGTCGGCATCTCGCCCAAGACGAACGGCCGCGCGCTGAAGGTCTGGGAGATGCCGCCGGCGGAGTGGAACAACGTCGTCTCGGTGAACTTGAACAGCGTGTTCTACATGACGCATCTGGCGACGCCCCACATGGTGCAGGCGCGGCAGGGGCGCGTCATCAACATGTCGTCGGTGGCCGGCAGGGCCTACTGCGATATCGTGGCGGCACATTATGCGGCCACCAAAGCGGGGCTGATCGGGCTGACGCGGCACTGGGCCGCGGAGCTCGGCGAGCATCAGGTGACCGTGAATGCGCTGGCGCCAGGCCGGATCAGCACACCGCTCTTGAAAAGCGTGCCGCAGGAGATCAACGACGCGGTGGCGGCCGTGACCGCGTTGCGGCGTCTAGGCACGCCCGAGGAAGTGGCGGACGCGTGCCTGTTCTTCGCGTCAGACCAGGCCAGGTTCGTGACTGGACAAGTGCTGGACGTGGCGGGTGGCTGGTTGATGACCTAGCGCGTAAACGTTCACGCAAAAAAGAGCCCATTCGATTGAACGGGCTTTTTCATGGGAGGGTTAAGGCAGAGCGTCAGGCCTGCACGCCCAAACGGTAAACCACGGTGTCCAGGCGGCTGACGCCCGCGGACTGGAACTTGGGTTCCTTGTCGAGGATGTCGCGGCGGTCGATGATGACGGCGGGCGACACGCCCGAGAAGATTGCCTGCACCTCGCTGTCGACCACGGAAAACGGCGGGCCGGCCATCTCTTCCTGCGGATAGTCCAGGGTGATGAGCAGGCCGCGATAGGACGGAGACAACTGCCCGTAGACGTGGCGAACGTAGCTTGCCCGCATCGCGTCCGGCAGCGCGACGAGCGCCGCGCGGTCATACACGCCCACGCAATGCGACAGCACCTGCGCATCCATCTTGAAGATGTCTCCGCAGACGATCTCGATGTTGCCGGCCACGTAATGCGTGCCGTATGCGGAGTCATGCTTGACTGGCCGCAATTCGTTTTCCGCGAAGAACTGCTCCACCGCAAGCTGCGAGAGCTCTGCGCCCAGCACCTGATGGCCCTGCGCGGCCAGCCACACCATGTCCAGCGACTTGCCGCAAAGCGGGACCAGCACTTTGCCGCCCTTGGGGACGTCAAGCGTTGGCCAATACTTCTGCAATAGCGGCGTGATCCGAGTCTGATGAAAATGCGTGCGCCCTTCGCGCCACCGTTCCAGCCAGAATTCCGCGTCCATGACTTGTCTGCTCCTCCTATGAGTATGTGTATGCGCGCTCGGGCATTGTAGTGCTGGTCTGAAAAGTCGGGCGTGGCCATCCCGCAAGCCCTTCGCCGTCGATGGTTCCGGTATCGTATGGGCCCCACATGACGTCAAGCGGCCCTTCTCATGCTTGCAGCCCTTCGCATTCGTCTTTTCTCGTCGTTGCTTCTCGCCAGCGTTCTGGCGGGCCAGCCGGCCCATGCCCAGGACGCGTCGCAGCTGGATGACGCCTACCTCGCGGAGCTGCGAGCCGAAAACGACGCGCTGCGTGCACGCATCCAGCAGTGGCCCCCTGCCCTGCAGGCGCAGAACGCGCAGGTTTCCGCGGCGCTGCGGACCGGCAATCGCCAGGAGGCGCAGCGCATCGCCGAAGACATGGCGCGGCAGGACCCCGCCAACGCCGACGTCAGGTTGTTCCTGGGAAAGCTGCAAGGTCAGCAAGGCAACATGGCGGCGGCGCTTGCGCTGTTCGAACAGTCCATCGCCTTGAATCCCGACAACAAATGGGCCTATGTCAACAAGGCGGGCGCGCAGGCCGAGCGCGCGGACCTGCACAACGCGCTGGCGACCACGCAGGCGCTGACCGCAAGATTTCCTGGCTGGAGCATCGGCTACAACCTGCAGGCGTCGATGCTCGACGCGTTGAACCGCCCGGACGAAGCGCTGGACGCGTTTGAGAAGGCGGTGCGCGCCAAGCCGGCCAGCGCACTGATTCTGACGAATCTTGGCAACCTGCAGCGCAGGCTTGGGCGTGTGGCGGACGCCCGCAAGTCCTATGAAGCCGCGCTACGTCTGCAGCCAGGCTACGCACTTACCGAAACCCAGTTGGCAAGCCTGCCCCAATAGGGCCAATGCGCCCGGAGACCCCATGAACCGTCGTCCCCTGCTGCTGATGCTGGGCAGCCTGATTGCCGCGCCACTGCGCGCCCTGGCTTCCCCCGCCCGCGATTCCATCGTTCGCCAGGTCTATGCGGCCCCGGACTCAAGCCTGGCCTATACCCCTCAGCATGCGGCCCTGATGCGCCTGCTGCGCGTGCAATGGATCCCGGTCGAATCCGGCGCGCCCGGCATCGATTTCGAGCAACCGCTGCTCGGCGGCGCCGATACGCTTACCACGGCTCGCGGCGCGCTGAAGACAACCGACGATGCACTGGCCATTCGGCGGCTCGCCGAAGTCTGCCGCCTGGTCCCGCGCTATGTGCAATCCATCGGCAGGCTGCAACCCGGCCGATATGCCGTGCCGGCCGAAATGCGCGAAGCCTTCGACTTTCCGGAAAGCGGCGTGGACGCGCAGGGCATCTTCAACCTGCGCAACGAGCACCTTGTCCTGCTGCGCGCGGCGGTCTGGCGCGAAGTGGATGAAGAGGCGCTGGGCGCGGTATTGCGCGAGGGGGACCGCTTCTGGCCCATGCCTTACACCGACGGCAAGCGTCCGTATGGGGACGCCAGCTATTACCAGATCGACATCGGCCAATTGCTGGGCGAACCCTATCCGCTGGACGCCAAGGGGTACGCCATCACAGACCCGGCCAAGGACGCCCGCCTCGAACGCCTGCACTATGAAACGCTGGCGGCGCTGCAGGTCTTCCTGAGCCATTCCGCTGCGGTCAAATCAAAGCGGTAGAGAGGGGCCGGCTAGGCGCGGCCGGCTAGGCGCGGTGCATGAAGCTGCGGATGTCGTCCAGGATCGGCACCGCGGCCAGCAGCATCAGCAATAGCGCCAATGGCCAGGTCGATCCAAAACCGAAATTGAAAAACGAATACGCGCCCGTCACGCCGCCCACGAAGAACAAGGTCACCATCAGGCTCAGCACGATAAGCTTGCCGCGGTCGGCCAGCACCCGCGGCATCGCCTGCGGGTCGCCCTTTGCGACGTTCCAGTAGAACAGCTTGCCGAGCTCGATGCCGATGTCGGTCACCATGCCCGTCACATGCGTGGTGCGGATTTCGGACCGGGACACCTTGGTGATCATCGCGTTCTGCAGGCCCATGATGTAGCAGAGCAGCATCACCGTGCCGGGCACGTAGAACCAGCGCAGCGTCTCCAGGTTGGAGCCCAGCAGGCCGAAGATCAGCAGCAGCACGGCCTCGAGCAGCAGCGGCAGCGCGTATTCGCTGGCCAGCCGGGACCTGCGTCCGAAGTTGATCAGAAAGGCCGAGCTGGCTGCCCCCGCCATGAACGACACCAGCGCCGCCAGCCCTTGCAGCACTACGATCACCCCGCCGAGCGCCATGTGGTCGGCCATCATGGACACGATGCCGGACATGTGGGAGGTGTACTGCTGGACCGCCAGAAATCCGCCCGCATTGACGGCGCCGGCGGTGAAGGTCAGCAGATAGGCAAGATGTCGATTGGCTTGCGGGCTGCGGCTGACAGCGGTCAGCCGGCGCAGATACGGGATGGTCACGCCTGTCCTTTCAAAACAAGAACGTGTTCACTGCGATTCGGAATGCCATTCTAGTCGCGGCGGCGGCGCGCCGATCAAGGCCTTGAAACCGGATAGTAAACACCGCCGAGCGCGCCGTTCAGGCCGCAATACGGCCGGCTGGCTGCGTCGGCGGCCCCGGCCGGCGGGTTTTCGGACAGCACGAGGCCGTATCCCTTGCGCGACAACGTCAGCGTCCAGCCCTCGGCGTCTACGGTCTCGACGACCACCGCATTGTTCTTGACCGCGCCCGCGCCGCGCACGTCGCACACCCAGCGGCCATTTTCCGGATGCGCAGCGGAGCCGTCGAATGCCAGGCTGCCATCCGGCTGCCGTTTGATCGAAATGCCACCGGCAAGGTTTTCCCAATCGCCTTCAAAGCCTTGACGGCGCTTGAGCACCAGCGACGACAGAAAGGCGTCGCGATACTTCAACCGGTCCGCCAGCTCCTTTTGCGGCGGATCGCTGCCGGGCGGCGACGCGTAGGCCTCGTCCCGCACCTTGACGAACCAGCGCTGGTCTTCCGACAGGGCCTTGCCCGTCGCCGGGTCGAAGGTCATTCTGGCCTTGCCGAAGTGTCGTGCAATGCTGGCATCCTGCTCGGCCAACCCGCCATCGGCGCAGATCGCCTTCTCGACAGCCGTCCGGGCCCTGGCGCAATCGAACGATGGCTTGCCGGCGGCCCAAGCCGCCGGACTGCACAGCACGATCGACAGCGCGAACCCGGCGGCAAGACGATTCACAGGGCAAACTCCCGCAGATTCGCGACCCGCGCCGCCAGGCCGTCCGCGCCCAGATAGTGGCCCAGCTTGCCGGCGCGCACGCGCTTGAGGTCTTCCTGGTAGCGGGTGGCCATCGAATCGCGGACCTGCGCGTACGCCTCGGCAATGCCTTCGCCGCAGGCTTGGGCAACGAGACGCGCGGCGTCGGGCGATCCGCACGCGACGCAGCGCGCGACGCCCAGCGCGTCGGCTTCGGCGCCGCGCGCCAGCAATGCGGCGACCAGTGCGGCGGGCGGCTCGCGGTCGAAGCGATGAATGGCGGTGGGGCTGACCGGCGCGCCCGCATCCAACAGCGCCTGCGCCGCCGCGTGCGCGTGCTGCATCAAGGCCACGTCCAGCGCCTGGGCGCTGCCTCGCAGCGGCGCATCCAGGCGCACGCCCTGCGCCGACAGACGTCGCACGAGGGCGGCGTCGTCGTTCGACAACGCGTGCTGCAAGGCCAGCGCGGCCAGGCCAGGCTTGGCGGCCAGTGTGCCGTCCTCGAGCGGGCCCCGCCAGTCCACCAGTGCCTGCCGGTAGAAGATGGCCACGCGGTCCGCCAGCGACTGCGGCATGCCGTGATCCGACACGCGCTCATCCAGATACTCCAACACGCGCAAGCCCGTGCTGTCCTCGTCTTCCTCGGGATCGGTTTCCAGGCACAGCGCGGCAAACGCGGCATGCAGGTCCGGCGCGATGGTCGCGATGCCGTCCTGCTGCAAGGCGTGCGTCCAGCCGGGCAGGCCCTGTTTCCACGCGACTATGCTGCCCGCGCGCGGCCCCGGTTCCATGGCGACGTAGATGCGGTCGCAGTATTCGAAGCCGCCTATCGGCAGATAGCGCAGCTTTCCATTCCACGTCGCACCGTCCTCGGCGGCGGCTTCCTCGGCGCACTCCTGCTCGTGCTCGATCCAGCCTTGCAGGTCCCGGTACTGGTCGCTGCCGTCGTAGAACAGCTCGGACCAGCTCAGGGCCTCTTCGTTGCCGTCCATCTGTGCGCGCAGGTCGTAGGCCAGTTCGCCCCCTGCGGTAAGCCGCCACAGGTCGAGCAACGCCGGCGGCAGCGGCCCCTCGCATAGGGCTTCGATCTCGGCAATGCGGGCGTCGGACATCGGAGGCTGCACATCGATCAGAAGGCGGTCGGCAAACACCGCGATGCCGTGCTCACGCAACGCCAGCAGTTCGTCAGACGTGAAAAACTCGCTCATGTTGAAACTTCAAGGGTGGAGACCGGTGCGATTTTACTAGCCGGGGGTGAAGAATCACCGCGCTAAGATGGCCGACCGCCGTTGGCGTACGGAGTTTGCCCTTGGCCTTCCACACGAGAATGCATGACGCCTGGCTGGTGCGGACCGGCGCTGGCGCGCCGGTCCCCCCATGAACGCCGTTCGCGTCAGACCGCGCCGGCGTCGCGCAATTGCTGGCGCCGGTATTCGCCTTGGCGCACGTGCATCCAGCCCGGGTATTCCGGCGGCAGCGCGCTGACCTTGTCCAACGCAGCCAGTTCGTCCTGCGTCAACCGGATATCCGTGGCGGCCAGATTGTCCTCCAGTTGATCCACGCGCTTGGCGCCGATGATGACGCTGGTGACGACCTGCTGGTGCAGCAGCCAGGCCAGCGCCACCTGCGCCACCGACACGCCGCGCGCGTCTGCGATCTGCCGCAGCGCATCGATGCTGTCGTAGGCACGGTCCCGGTTCACCGGCGGGAAATCGAACGCCACACGGCGGCTGCCCGCCTCGGCCTCGCCATCGCGGCTGTACTTGCCGCTGAGCAGGCCGCCGGCCAGCGGGCTCCACACCATCAGCCCGACGCCCTCGCTCTGCAGCATGGGAACCAGTTCGCGCTCCAGATCGCGGCCGGCGATGGTGTAGTAGGCCTGCAGCGACTCAAAGCGCGCCAACCCCAGGCGTTCCGCAATGCCAAGCGCCTTCATGATCTGCCACGCGGCCCAGTTCGACACGCCGATGTAGCGCACGTGGCCATGCTGCACCAGCGTGTCCAGCGCCCGCAGGGTTTCCTCGACCGGCGTGGCGGGGTCGAAGCCATGGATCTGATACAGGTCGATGTGGTCAAGCTGCAAGCGGGACAGGCTCTTCTTGACGCCATCCAGGATGTGCACGCGCGAATTGCCGCGGGCATTGACGCCGGCGCCCGTCTGCCCGAAGACCTTCGTCGCGATCACGACGTCTTCACGCGGGATCTTCAGGTCGCGCAAGGCTTGGCCCGTGATGATTTCCGAGCGGCCTTCGGAGTACACGTCCGCCGTGTCGATGAAATTGACGCCCGCCTCCAGTGCGCGTCCCACCAGCCGGTTGGCGTCTTCCTGCTGCAGGCTGCCGATCTTGCTCCAGAGCTCGCCTTCGCCGCCGAAGGTCATGGTGCCCAGGCAAAGCTCCGAGACAAACAGGCCCGTGCTGCCGAATTTCTTGTATCGCATGTGTGCTCCTTCAGGGGCTGGCGGGCGCGCCGGTTTCCGAAGTGGAAAGCCGCTGCGGCAGCCTGCCGGGGTGCGGACAGTATGCGTCCGGCAGGCCACGCGCACGCTGCTCGATCCTGCCCTTTTTTTGCCTGATTCTCCGGCGCGGCGCACGAACCAGAGCGACACGTCGTTTTCTCCGGAATTCCTGCCTAATCCTCCATTCCCCTGCGCCGGCCAACGCGAACCGCGCAAGATGGCAATACACTGGCGAACACCCAATCCTCCGCCGCCGTCGCCCATCAGGTTTACAGGCGGCGCGCCCCCGGGAGCCCCTCGATGTCCCTGATTCCTGCCCGATCCCTCGCGCCCGCCAGCGCCGCCCAAGACGCCGCCTGCGAACTGGCGCGGTCCGAGCTGCTCTGCACGCTGGAGCGCATGACCGGCAACCTGGAAGGGGCGCTGGATACTCCCATCGAAGGCCTGTACCTCCACCGGCTGTCCCAGCCTTCGGGCGCCAAACCGGGCCTGCAGAAGGCGGCGCTGGCGGTCATCGCGCAGGGGTCGAAGCGCATTTTCATCGGCGACGAGACCTACGAATACGATCCCTTCCACTTCCTGATCTCGTCAGTGGATCTGCCCGTGGTGGCCAAGGTGTCGGTCGCCAGTCCGACGCTGCCCTATCTGGGCTTGCGGCTGGATCTGACCCCCGAAGAGATCACCGCGCTGATCAGCGACGCGAACTTGCCTCCCCTGGTTCCGGCCGAAGCCTCACGTGCGCTTTGCATCAATCCGCTGGGCAGCACGCTGCTGGACGTGGTGCTGCGCCTGCTGCGGCTGCTGGACACGCCGCGGGACATTCCGATCCTGGCGCCCATGATCAAGCGCGAATTGCTGTACCGTCTGCTGATGAACGGCCAGGGCGTCGTGCTGCGCCAGACGGTGCTGCAGGACAGCCAGCTCAACCGCGTGGCCAAGGCGATCCGCATCCTGCGCGACAACTTCGCCCAGCCGTTGCGGGTGGAAGAGATTGCGCGCGACGTCCACATGAGTGTGTCGTCGCTGCACCATCATTTCAAGCAGGCCACGGCCATGAGTCCGCTGCAGTATCAGAAGCACCTGCGGCTGCAGGAGGCGCGGCGGCTGATGTTGACGGACGATGCCGGCGTGGCGCTGGCCGCGCATGCCGTGGGCTACGAGAGTTCATCGCAGTTCAGCCGCGAGTACAGCCGTCTGTTCGGCGCGCCGCCGCTGCGCGACAAGCAGCGCTGGAAGGACGAGACGGCGCTGGCCGCCTGAGGACAGTGCAATACGCCGGCCTTGGCGGGTATTTCTACGCTTCGAAGACGATCCGCATTCCGGGCAGGCCAAGCCCGTCAAGCTCGGTGTGCCAAGTCTCGCCGGCATGCACGGGGTAGGCACGCGTCAGCGTGCCGGTGGTGACCAGCTCCCCGGCCTGGATCGCGTCGGTTGCCGCACGGTCCGCCACCACTTCAATCAGATGCGCCAGCGCCGCCACCGGGTTTCCCAGCACATTCGCGCCGCAACCGGTCTCGCGCAGCTCGCCATTGCAGGACAATGCCACCTGGAAGCGCTGCAACCGGTCGGTCACGTCTGACCCGAGTTCCGCAGGTTCAGCACGCGCGCCAATGAACAGCGCGGCGTGCAGCGCGTTGTCCGCCACCGTATCGGCCGCCTGGAACTGCCACGCCGGAAAATGCGATTGGACCAGCTCGAACCCGTGCGCGATCCAGTCCACGCAGGCCAGAATCTTCGTCAGGTCGCGCGTTTGCGGCGGTGCGGTGTGAAAGTGCAGCACGATTTCGGGCTCGATGCGCGGCTCGGCATATGGCGCGAGCCGGCAGCGGACCTCGCCGCTGTCGTCCTGCAACAGGGTGTGCGCGTAGACGCGCCCCCAGACCGGAAAGTCCACGCCCAGCGCCGCCCACATCGTGGGATTGGTGAAGCCGATCTTTCGTCCGACAGGCTGCGCGCCTTGCGCCACGCGCATCTCGTGGACTTTGGCCGCCACGTCGTAGGCCTGTGCCAGACTGAAGCCAGGGTGCCTTGCCGTCAACGGCGCAATGGACGCGGCGTGGTCCTGCGCCGCCTTCATTTCCCGCGCAAGCGCGAGCGGATCGATGGACATGGACTCTCCTCCCTTCTTCTTGTGGGTAATGCCGACTTTATAGGGAATCGGCGCCGCGCGCCGGTAATATGCTCGGCCGGCCCACCGACAACCCACGAGGACTCTGCATGCACGACCTGAATGACCTTTATTACTTCGTCGAGGTCGTCAAACACGGCGGTTTCGCGCCGGCCGGCCGAGCGCTGGGCATCCCGAAGTCGCGCCTCAGCCGCCGCATCGCCCTGCTGGAAGAACGCCTTGGCGTGCGTCTGATCCAGCGCTCCACTCGCACGTTCGCGGTGACCGAACTGGGCCAGGAATACTACGACCAATGCCTGGCGATGCTGGCGGGCGCCGAAGCCGCGCAGGATGTCATCGACCGCACGCACGCCGAACCGCAAGGCACCATCCGCATCGCCGCACCGCCCGCGCTCATCTACTACTTCCTAGGCGACGTGGTGGCGCGCTTCATGGAACAGTGCCCCAAGGTGAACGTCTACCTGAAAAGCTTCAGCCGCCCCGTGGACGTGCTGCGCGAAGGCTTCGACCTGGCGGTGCGCGTGCGCTTCGGCCCCATCGAAAGCAGCGACCTGGTCATGAAAAACCTGGGCTTGAGCTGCCAGAGCCTGGTCGCCAGCCCCGCGCTGGCTCGCACACTGCCCGATCCCGCCGACCTGCAGCACATCAGCCGGCAGCCGACGATGGCGCTCGGGACCGAGCAGCGGGAATGCCAATGGCGCCTGATGGGTCCGGACAACGCGCGCCTCGCGGTGCCTTTCATGCCCCGGCTCGTCACGGACGACATGCTGGCGCTGAAGCAGGCCGCGCTGCGGGGCGTGGGCGTCGTCGCCCTACCGCTCCTGATGATCCGCGAGGAGCTTGACGCAGGCACGCTGGTGCCCGTGGGCGCGCCCTGGCAACCCGAGCCCGGCAGCGTGCATGCCGTGTTTCCGTCGCGCCGGGGCCTGCTGCCCGCCGTGCGGGAACTGTTGGACTTCATGGGAGAGGCGTATCGTGAAAACGCGCGCTGCGAAGCCGCAACCCAGACGCGCCACGGTATCCCTACCCTGCAACCCGTCCACACGCTGTCCGATAAATAGAACGCTGAGGTTTGAAATACCCGTCTACCGGCGCGATCGTCCTGAAATTATTATTCTTCCTACGCACTCAGCGTTGCACAAAACACCGCGCAACACCGCGCACAACCTGAATAGACCAAGGAATCATCCATGACCCGCCCTTACGTTAAGCTCGACAAGTCCCAAGCCGCCGTTCTGCTGGTGGATCACCAAGCCGGCCTCCTGTCCCTGGTGCGCGACTTCCAACCCGACCAATTCAAGAACAACGTGCTGGCCCTGGCTGACCTGGCCGAATACTTCAAGCTCCCGACCATCCTGACGACCAGTTTCGAAGACGGCCCCAACGGCCCGCTGGTCCAGGAACTGAAGGACAAGTTCCCCGACGCTCCCTACATCGCCCGCCCCGGCAACATCAACGCCTGGGACAACGAAGACTTCGTCAAGGCCGTCAAGGCCACCGGCAAGAAGCAACTGATCATCGCCGGCGTCGTCACCGAAGTCTGCGTCGCCTTCCCCGTGTTGTCGGCTATCGAAGAAGGTTTTGACGTGTTCGTCGTGACCGATGCCTCGGGCACCTTCAACGAAGTGACGCGTGACGCCGCATGGCGCCGCATGGAACAGGCCGGCGCGCAACTGATGTCGTGGTTCGGCGTGGCATGCGAACTGCACCGCGACTGGCGCAACGACGTGGAAGGCCTGGGCACCCTGTTCGCCAACCACATCCCCGACTACCGCAACCTGATGGCCTCGTATTCGGCCTTCAAGGCGGCCAAGTAAGGTTGCCGCGCGGCCGGCTTGCCGGCCAGACCACGCTGAGACAGCGGTGAAAAAAGGCCCTGGCTACTGCCAGGGCCTTTGTCATCTCCGCTTGCGGGAGAAGGGATACGCCTGCTGCGCCAGGAATGTCCCCGGCATGTCGTTGTCCAGGATCCCGTAGTTCTGCGGCAACCGGTTGCCTGCGCCGCGCACCGCGGTGCCGAACAGATAGTCGATGAAGGAAAAGTGCGCCGCGTAGTTCTTGTCGATCGCCTCGGTGTCGGACGAGTGATGCCAGTGATGGAAGTCCGGCGTCACGATGATGTAGCGCAGCCAACCCCACGGCAGCTTTACGTTGGAATGAATCAGCACCGCCTGGAACCCCACGATGATGATGTAGGCGTCGAGCACCGCCTTCGAGAAGCCCAGCACGAACAGCACGCCCAGCACGGCCACGCGCGTGATCAGCAGTTCAACGATGTGCAGACGGGAGCCTGCCAGCCAATCCAGCGTGCGCGTGCTGTGATGCACCGCGTGGAAGCGCCACATGAACGGCACCTCGTGATAAATGCGGTGCGCGGCGTATTGCGCCAGGTCGGCAACCAAAACCGCCACGAACAGCTCCAGCAGATACGGCATAGACTGGATGGCCTGTTGCAGCGGCTCGTATGCAGCCCATGAAAACAGACGGTGAATGAAGAAGTTGATGCACAGCAGCACCGCTCCGACCGACAGGTGGTTGAACAGGAAGTGCTTCATGTCCACCTGCCACTCGCCGCGGAACACGGGCTGGCCGGGGTACAGCGGCGTCAGTTTTTCAAAGATGATGAAGACGGTACTGGACGCCAGCAGATCCAGGATGAACCAATCCAATCCCAGATACGGATGGCCGCCGGTGTTGGTGGCGTTGACCGCGACCTGGCTGCCGCCTGCGGCCACCGCGCAGCAGACCAGCACGAACGCGGAGATATTGAGCCAGCGCTGCCGCCCCAGCACGGTGTTGGCCAGCGCTATCGAGCCCGACACCAGCAGCGCACCGAACAGCAGCGTGCGCATGGCTTCCACCGAATAGAAGCTGCGCAACTCGGGCGTGGTTAGGTAAGCGGGGAAGTGAAACGCCAGCACGCCAAGCACTGACAGAATGGCCAAGAACAGCGCAATCACGCCGCTCATCATTCCCGTGCCGGGATGGATCCGGCCGTCCTGCTTGAAGAGATCCATCACTCTGCGATAGACCGGTGCGCGCTTGTTCATTGGGGATCTGGGACAGTCCAAGGGGAAGCGAGTGTATCGCCGGGGACAGATCATTCTGTAAAGAAACGTGAACGCGCACGACAGAATGGCTCATTTCTTGACGCCCTTGCGCAGGGTCAACGGCGGCCAGCGGCGGTTTGGTCCACAAGGTTGACAAGGCGATGGCGTTGGCGTGTCATGACCTTTGACGCTGATGATCGCGTCGTGCCAGGCGCATCGTCGGTCCCGTCAACCGGTTCCTCAAGAGGCCTTTATGTTCCCTGAATACCGCGAGCTGATTACCCAACTTAAGTCCGAAAACGCTCACTTTTCGGCGCTGTTCCAGCGGCATAACGATCTGGACCAGGAAATCCAGAACATGGAGGACGGCATCAAGCCGTCCTCGAGCGCCGCGATCGAGGTGCTTAAAAAAGAAAAACTGCACCTCAAAGACAAGCTCTACGGCCTGCTACGCGCGGCCGACCAGAACGGCCACGGCAAAAGCAACGGCAGCTGACCTGCCGCTCGGCGCGACCTACATCAGTTCCAGGCCCGCGCCCTTGACGACGGAGGCGTACTTTGTCATTTCCGAACGGAAGTACGCCACCGTCTTCTCTGGCGGCATCAGGACGATACGGTTGTTCTGCGTCGCCATCGCCTGCTTCACCTCCGGCGAATTGAACGCGCGCCCCAGCGCGTCATAGATGCGGCGCACGTCCGCCTCCGGCAGCTTTGCCGGACCAACCGCCGCGAACCACCCGCCGATCTCGTAGTCCGCCATCCCCTGCTCGCGCAGCGTCGGCAGGTCGGGCAACGCCGCCATGCGCTCGCCGCCACAGGCCCCCAGCGCCTTGAGCGCGCCGCTCTTGATCTGCGGCAGCACGGACGGCAGCGACAGCACGCCAAAGTCCACCTGCCCGCCGATCAGATCCGCCATCATCGGTCCCACACCCTTGTACGGGATGTGCCGCGCCTTTACGTCCGCTTGCTGCACGTACATTTCCGCGGCCAGGTGCAGGATCGTGCCGTTACCCGACGACGCGTAGTTGTAGCGGCCAGGCTGGCTTTTCAAGAGCGCGGTCAGCCCCTTGATGTCGTTCGCGGCAATCTTCTGCGGATTGGCGACCAATAGGAATGGCGTCATGCCCACCATGCTGATCGGCGTGATGTCGGCCAGCGGATCGAACGGCAGGCTCTTGTAGACGCTCGGGAAGATGACATGGTTGTTCGACACCATGCTGAGCGTGAAGCCATCGGGCGCCGATCGCACCAGCGCCGAGGTGCCCACGATGCCGCCCGCGCCCGGCTGGTTTTCGACCACGACGGTATGGCCCAGCGCGGTGGACAGCGCCGGCCCCGCCGCACGCGTGATCGTGTCCACGCCGGATCCCACGCCCACCGGCAAAATGAATTTCACCGGCCGGTCCGACTGCGCCCACGTCACGCCGGGCACGCCCAGCACGGCGGCGCCCAGCGCACCCAGAACCTGGCGGCGGCTCCAGCGCCCCCCCGCTCCTTGATTGCTCATGTCTGTCTCCTGATGGTTTTTGTATCGGCCGACTTGCGCGGCCGTTTACTGCAACGGCTTCAATCACTGCTCTGGCGCGGCGCGGCATGCTGCCCGCCTTGCACGCGCCCTTGCCTCACGCAGCGGCGCCCTGCTCGCGCAACGCTTCGATCTGTCCGGCGTCGTAGCCCAGCGCTTGCAGGAGTTCGTTGGTATCCGCCCCCAGCACAGGCGGATCGCGCCTCACCCCAAGCCGCTGCCCGTCCATCATCAGCGGAAACAGCGCAGCGCCGGCGGTCTGCCCAGCCCGCTCGCCGTCGGGCAGCCGGATCTCGGCCAGCCCGCCGGTGGCGCGCAGATGCGGATCGTCGTACAGCTCCTCCGGCTTGACGATGGGGGCGAACGGCAGGCCGATGCGTTCGAATACGGCTGCCAGCTCGGCGGCGCGGTAATTCGCCAGCCGCTTGCGCAGATCCGCCAGCAGCGTGGGCCGCAACAGCACCCGGTCGTTGTTCGTGGCCATCGCCGGGTCGTTCTTCAGGTCGTCGAATCCGAAGGTATCGCAGAACGTCACCCACTGCGCGTCGCTCACCGCCGCCAGGAAAATCTGCTCGCCGTCCTTGACCGTGAAGACGTCGTAAAGCGCCCAGGCCGACACCCGCTCGGGCATCGGCGCAGACGGCTGGCCCGTGATCGCGTACTGCAGCATGTGCTGGCCCACGAGAAACACGTTGTTCTCGAACAGCGCCGACTGCACCTCCTGGCCGCGCCCGGTGATGCCGCGCTGGATCAGCGCCGCCATCGCGCCGATGGCGCCGAACATGCCGCCCATGATGTCATTCACGCTGGTGCCGGCGCGAACCGGATCGCCCGGCCGCCCGGTCATGTAGGCCAGCCCGCCCATCATCTGCACGACCTCATCCAGGGCCGTGCGCATGGCGTAAGGGCCCGGCAGAAAGCCCTTGTGGCTGACGTAGATGAGGCGCGGATTCGCTTTGGACAGCGAGGCATAGTCAAGGCCGAACTTCGCCATCGTGCCGGGACGGAAGTTTTCCGCCACCACGTCGGCGCTGGCGGCCAGCTTGCGCGCCACCTCCGCGCCCGCCGGGCTCTGGATGTCCAGCGCAATGCTCTTCTTGTTGCGGTTGAACATGGGGAAAAATCCCGCGCCCACGCCCAGCAGATGACGCGTGCGGTCGCCGCGCACGGGTTCGACCTTGATGACTTCGGCGCCCAGATCGGCCAGGACCATCCCGCAGGTGGGTCCCATGACCATGTGGGTGAACTCCACGACGCGCAGGCCGGCCAGCGGCAAGGGACGGGAGGATGGGGGAACGGCGGCGTTTTGCATGAAAGGCTCGATGTCGATGCGTGATGCGCGCGCTCAGGCCGGCTGGCCGCTGCGTGCAGGATAGGTCTTGGGCAGGCCGGCGCGCCACAGCGCGCCGTGCAGCGGCTGGTCCGGCAGCCAGCCGGCGGCGGCTTCGCGCAAGGCCAGCAGGCGGGGCAGGTCGACGCCGGTCTCGATGCCCATGCTCTGCAACATGAACACCAGATCCTCGGTGCTGACGTTGCCGCTGGCGCCCGGCGCGTGCGGGCAGCCGCCGATGCCGGCCAGGCAGGCGTCAAAGCGGGCAACCCCGGTATCCAATGCGGCCAGCACATTCGCCAGCCCCAGCCCCCGCGTGTCGTGAAAGTGCGCGCAGCACAAACGATCGCCCGCGATGCGCCTTGCCGCTTCAAACAGGCGTCCCACCGAGGCCGGATCGGCGTATCCCACCGTATCGGCCAGACTGACGCGGTCGGCCCCGGCATCCAGCAGCGCCTGCATGAGCCGCAGCACTTCGTCCTGCCGCACGTCGCCCTGCAAAGTGCAGCCAAAGGCCGTACCGACGCCGCCCTCGATCAGCATCGACGAGCCCGCCGCGTCGCGCGCCGCGCGCATCTGGCCGACCATCGCCACCACCTCGCCCGGCGTCTTGCGCAGGTTCGCCAGGCTGTGCGCATGACTGGCCGACAGCGGGACCAGCATCAGATGAGCGCCGCTGGCCAGCGCCAGTTCAGCGCCCTTCAAATTCGGGACCAGCACAGACACCGACAGGCCGGCAAGCTGCGTGGCATGCGCGATCAGTTCTGCCGTGTCGGCCAACTGCGGCAGCAAGCGGGCGGGCACGAACGAGCCCACTTCGATCTCGCGCTGGCCCGCCGCATAGGCCGCGTCGATCCAGTCGAGTTTGGTCTGCGTGGGCATCACCACCGAAAGGCTCTGCAGGCCATCGCGCAGCCCCACTTCACGGACCGTGACGGCCGACGGGCGACAGGGGGATTCTTGAATGGGCATGGCAACAGGGCGATGGAAACAGAAATCCCAGTTTAGATATTCTTGATTCGCTAACAAGCGGTATTTTGGAACGATTAAAATTCCGTTTCGGAACATCAAACAGGATGACCGCCATGCGCGACCTCGACATCACCACCTTGCGGCTCTTCATCTCCGTCTGCGAGACCGGCAACATTGCCCGCGCCGGCCAGCGCGCCAATATCGTGGGGTCGGCCATCAGCAAGCGGCTCGCACAGCTTGAGGACACCGTGGGGGCCAAGCTCCTTACGCGCAAGCGCCGGGGCGTCGAGCCCACCGAAGCCGGCGAAACGCTGCTGGAGCACGCGCGCGCCATCCTCGCCAGCTCCGAGCGTATCGAACGCGACATGTCCGCCTACGCCAGCGGTGTGAAGGGGCAAGTGCGGATTCTGGCCACAGCGTCGGTCCTGGCCGAATCCCTGGCCGAGGACATCGCTGCCTTTCTTAAAGCCGAGGCCCATCGCAACATCCGGGTCGACATGGAGGAGCGCGTCAGCCACGAAGTCGTGCGCGGCGTGCGGGAGGGCATTGCCAGCCTTGGCATTTGCTGGGATGCGGCCGACTTTCATGGACTGGAACAGCGTCCCTACCGCGGCGACCGCCTGGCCATCGTCACCGCGCCGGACCATCCGCTCGCCGACAGCGAAGCCGTCTTTTTTGAAGACGCACTGGAATACGAGCATGTGAGCATGCCGGCCGCCGGCGCCGTGCTGCGCATGTTGCAGACGGCAGCCAACGACAGCGGCAAGACGCTGCGGCACCGCGTCACGGTCAGCAACTTCGATTCGGCCTTTCGCGTCGTACTGGCGGGACTTGCCATCAGCGTGGCGCCCATCGAGGTCGCCACGCCCTATGCGATGGCGCACGGGCTGCGGGTGCTGCCGCTGAAGGACGCCTGGAGCCGGCGGCGCTTTGCCATCTGCATGCGCAGCGAATCGGCGCTGCCTGCGGCGGCCGCGTTGCTGCTGGATCACCTGGTGGCGGCCGGCGCGAACGGCGAGTCGTGAACTGGCGTTGGCTGGGGCGAGGCTTCGAGATGCGCACGGATCGTGCATCGGGCAAGTTGATCCTGATTAGCCGTACTAATCAAAGATTAGGATATTTAGTTTTTCTAATTCCGCGGCCAGCGCTAGTCTGAGCGCCCCTAATGACCTTGCCAGACGTTGCAGCATGTCCACCGCCTTCATCCCCGGATTTCTCCTCGGCCTCAGTCTCATCGTCGCCATCGGCGCACAAAACGCCTTTGTGCTGCGGCAGGGCTTGCGCAAGGAGCATGTCTTCCTGATCTGCCTGACTTGCGCGCTGTCCGACGCCATCCTGATCGCGGTGGGCGTGGCGGGCTTTGGCGTGGCGGTCGGCCTGCTGCCGTGGCTGGAACCCGCCATGCGCTACGGCGGGGCGCTGTTTCTCTTTGTCTACGCGGCGCGCAGCCTGCATTCGGCGTTTCGCAAGCAGCACGACCACCTGTCGCCTTCGTCACGTCAGGCGAATGGGCCATATGCCGCCCTGGCGACCTGCCTGGCGCTCACCTGGTTGAACCCGCACGTGTACCTGGACACCGTCGTCCTGCTGGGCTCCATCTCCAGCCAGTACGAAGGCCGCAAGCTGGCCTTTGCCGCGGGTGCGATCTGCGCGTCGTTCTGCTTTTTCTTCGCACTGGGATATGGCGCCCGGCTCCTGCGGCCCGTCTTCGCCAATGCCACCGCGTGGCGTGTGCTGGATGCCTGCGTCGGCGTCCTTATGATCGTGATCGGCGTCCAGCTGGTGAGGTAATCCTCATCCATATGGCGGACGGCGAAGGCGGCGGCGCGCTGCTACGCTGCCCTACCCGTCCTCCTTAAAGGATCGTCCGCCATGAGAACCGCAGTTGGCGCCGCCTGCGCATTGGCCATCCTGCTGTGCAGCGGTCCGGCCTTCGGCCAGTATGTGGTGCGAACCCAGGATATGAGCGGCAAATGGAGCGTGCCCAACCCGCAGTACGAAGGCGTGCCCGAGCTGTTCCGGGCAAGCTCCGGCGCCAAGCGCGCCTGCCTGGACCGCGGACCGCCCAGCAACCTGTACCGCGCGACCAAGGTTATCGACCTGCGGACCGGCGAAGAGGTGCTGGTGGTGGACTGCATCCCGATTCGCAACGAGCAGCGCCAGCGATCGGAGCAGATTCGGGCGAATGCGTTGAAGGCGGCGCCGGCGCAGTGACCACTCGTTCTTGAACCGTGTCGCCGTCCGTGAAGGCGCGCCGCCAGGGTTCCAGGCCTAAGCCACGCGTCTTTGCAACGAGCGCCCTATCGCTTCTTTTGCGCGCCGTCCCGCTCGCCAGCGGACGCATTAATGTAGTCCTTGACCGTGCCGTCTTTGTTGTAGGTCACCGTCAATGTGCGCTGGTCCTGCATGGCGCCGTACTCGCTGTTGTTGAAGTAGAACCATGACGCGGTGCGCAGGCCTTGCGAGTTGACCTGCTGCGTGCGAGGCGGGCCAAAGTCGCGGACCATCTCATCGAACGTCGTGACGTTGATCTGGATGGCTTGCACCTTGGCCTGCGTGATCATGTCTCCCGGCGCGGGAGCAGCGCAGCCCGCCACGATGGCGGCCACGAAAAGCACGGACGATCTCATTGAACTTCCCCAGTCCTATCAGCCGGCATGCGCGGCCGTTGTGTTTGTGAATTCCGAACGAGCATAAGAATACCCTGCCCGCCGCCGCGCACAGGGTGAGCGTGCGCCGCAATGGCCGGTCAGCGCCTGTCATGTTGCGGTCATCTACAATGCCGCCAGTTGCCGAGCGCGAAGTGGCGCCGGCCCGCAACAAACAGGCAGCATGACCCGCGCGAAGAAATCAGCACCCCGAAAGAAAGCTCCGGCCAGCAAAAGCCGGGCCGCCAGCCCCGGCCGCATCTACCGATTCCTGCGAACGTTCACGCTCACGTCGCTGGCCGCTTTCGGCGCGGCCACCTATGCGTTGAACCCGCAGTGGCGCGCCCACTTCTCCATCGACGACATCCTTGCGCGCGTCGGTTGGCCGAGCCAGGAAAAGTTCGCACCCGCGGCTGTACCCGCCGGCGGCATGGCGCACACGCGCTTTTCCGATTGCCCGCAATTCTTCCCGCAGCAACGCCCGCCCGTCGTGCCCGCCAGCCAGACGCTGCGAGAACTATGCTTTTCAAACTTCGCCATCCTGCACAACGGCCAGACCAAGACGCCGGTGTTCGTGGCCGAGCGCCTGAACCGCAAGCTCCTGACGCAGGCGCAGGGCATGGAGCGGTCTGACAAGTTCTATGCCGAGGCACGCGTGCCGCGCGCCGAACGCGCCGAACTGACGGACTACAAGGGGTCCGGCTACTCGCGCGGCCACATGGCGCCGGCGGGTGACATGTCCACGCACGAAGCGATGGCGCAGAGCTTTTCGCTGGCCAACATGGTGCCGCAAGACCAGCGTCACAACGGGGGTCCGTGGAGCCAGATCGAACAGGACACGCGGAAATACGTGATGCGCGCGTCAGGCGACGTATACGTGTTCACCGGGCCTTTCTACGGCGACAAGCCCAAGGAGATTGGGACCGGCGTTGCCGTGCCGAGTCATCTGTTCAAGGTCGTGTTTGATGCGTCCACAGGGCGCTCGTGGGTGCATTGGCAGGCCAACAGCGCGAGCACCAAGGCGGGCGCGCCGATCAGCTATGAAGAGTTTGCGCGCCGCACGGGGATGCAATTGCTGCCGGCAGGGAATTGAACGCCCATCTGGCGTTGACCGCCCGGCGTCGATGTTGGTGTTGGTTTGGTGTCGAACGGATATCGCCCGCGGCGCTTACTTCGGCCGCGGCGACGGCAACCCTTGATCCACGGCGGGCCACTCCCCCGCCCGCAGGCGCGGCAGGCATATGATCATTGCCTTCGCCACATTGCGCACCTCTTCCTGCACGGCAGTGTCCTCGTCCAGCTCCGAGTGACTCGTGGCATACGGCTCGTAGTAGCCAATGTAGCGATCCAGCTTCGACGACGCCCCCGCGTCCACCAGCCCCATCCATTCGAGCCAATCGCACAGCGCGCGCCGATGCCCCTCGATGCCCGCCACGTCGCCGTGCACCACCACACCATACGCGCGGCCGGCCAAGTGCTTCGGAAACGGCCACCCGTCCATCTCGATCTGCTTGGCCTTCATCGCGTCTTTGCCTGACGTCGTCGTCGGATCGGGATTGCCGCCGTCCGCACAGACGAGCCGGTCGATCATCAGCTTCAGGACGCTCGGCGACTGATACCAATAGGTCGGCGCGAGCAGGATCACGCCATGCGCCGAGACCCACTGCTCGTAGATGTCGTTCATCGCATCGTTGTCCTGCCCGAGCGAATGGTTGGGATAGCAACTACAGGGCCAATGGCAAAGCGGCATCGCGGTGGACACGCAGCCTTTGCAGGGGTGGATGAGGTATTGGTATTCCGACGTGAGCCGGCTGAGATCCAGCATGTCCGCCTGCACGCCGGCCGATTCCAGTTCGTCGCGAATGAGTTCAGACAGCCGCCAGGTCTTTGCGACCTCGCCAGGACAGGTCCCGTCATTGCGCGCCGCGCAGTTGACCACCAGGACGCGCGAGCGCGTTTCCGGATCGCGCTGCACCAACGCCGCGCGCGCGAGGCGATCGTGGGCATCCTTCCATTCCACAGATAAGTCGTAATCGGGATCTGCGTAACCTGATCCCGCCTTGACAGTGTCGGGCGCCTTGCGTCCGTTCTCGTAGGCATCCCAGGCGATTGCTTCAAGCCTTTCCAAGGCTTCGGTTTCAGACTTGAACGCCGGGTCGTAGAAGCGGCGCATGAAGCGCAGGCGGAATGTGTCGCGGGGCAGCTTGCCGGAATATTGTCCTGATCGGACTTCGAGCTTCGGATTGGCCATTGCAGTGACTCCGCGAAGATGAACTCTGCCAGGCAGCAACTCTCATTCCCGCCTGCTTGCTGCATGGCTTGCACCCGGCTGATGACTGCGCGGGCGCGTCACACCTTTCAAGCGCGCATCGAGTGCAGTAGGATGAACCGACCGACTGGAGGAATTATGCAAACAGCAAAGTGGGACTTTCAGATCGCGCAGCCGGAGCAGGACGGCGATGAATGGCGCATCGGCTACACGCTGATCTCGCCGATAGCCGGCGTGCCGTCCGAACGCATTGCCATCGACGAGCGGTTTCATTCCGCCCACGGCGCCATTGCCGAGGCGACCCGCCTCGCGCAGATTCATGTTGCCGACTTGAACGGTGAAGCGCCGACGTTCGAACGTCCGAGCGATTCCGAGGTGCCATTTGACAAGGACCAGCGGTTTTAGACAGTCCCGCGCAAGCGGACAAACGCAGCCACGCGATCATTCCCCGCGTGGCTGCAAATCGCTACGAATGTGCGTTCTACAACGGCTCTTTAGCGAGCGGGAGTCGGCGCGCTGCTGGCCGGCGCAGCCGGATTCGCCGGGGTGGCGGGCACCTGGATCTCTTTCTTGCGCAACACCCCACCGCCCTGCACGCTGCCCTGTACATTCGTCGGCGAGGTCATCTTCGCCACGCAGGTCGCCCGCTGCGATTCGGGCAGACGGTTGCAGCGCGCCAGCTCGTTCTGCCGCAACTGCTCGGGGCTCTCGGCACTCAGGTTCTGACGATCACGCTCTTGCCGCGCTGCGGCCGCTTCGCGCAGGCACGTCTCGAGCGGTTGGCCGGAAGCACCACTCTTGCAGGTCGCGACATCCTGCTGATGCTGCGCTTGCGAGGTAGCGCTGGTGTCGGCGGCGTGCGCCGCGCCCATGGCCCACGTGAGACCCGCCAGGCAAACGATCGCGGACACTCTTTTCAGAGGCACTTGAACAGCATTCATCTTGTGAACAGTATTCATGGTCAGCTCCTCAAAAAGGGAAATGCGCCCGGCGACACGCCGGACGGAACCTCCCGGCAATATATCTAACACGCAGGAGTCGTGGGTCGCGACGAACGAAGTAACGTGATGTGTCACCCGCCGAATTCGATAGGCGTGTTTCAACGCGCCAGGTAGGCGCGTACGAGTTCCATCAGATACTGGCCTTGGGGCGTCGGCGTACTGTCACGCCGGCGCACGATGTACACATCCCGCGTGATGTCGGGATCCAGCACCGGAATCGACTTCAGGCCATAACCATGCGCTTCGAACAACGCCGGCATGATGGTCACGAAATTGCCCGACTGCACAAGCCCGATCATGGTGGCCAGCTGATCCACCTCGATGGTCCATGGCAACTCCAGCCCGCGAGCGTTCAGGACGCTGTCGATCTGCAAACGGGTGGAACTGACCGGATTCAGCCCAACTACCGGCAGGCCAGGCAACTTTTTCCACGACATCTTGCGACCGCGTGGCGCCAGGGCAGAACGCTCGGCATACACCAGGTTGAAGCCATAGGTGGCGATGCGCTCGGCCTCCAGGGTGGGGCCGAATGACACCGGCGTGGTGATGCCGAATTCCACCTCACGATCCTCGACCAGTGCCGTCGTGACGGTGGCGTTGCCGTCGCGGATGGAAAGATACACCTGCGGATGCCGTGCATAGAATTCGGGCAGCACATTCGGCAGCACCGAATAGCCTACCGAGGCCACCGTGCTCACCATCAGCGTGCCTTCGTGCCCCCGCGCGCGGCGGGCTGCCTCGGTCAGGCTGGCATCCATCTGGGTGACGATAGGCAAAACGCGCTCATAAAGCGCGCGGCCCAGCGACGTCAGCACCACTGTGCGCGTCGTACGTTCGAACAAGCGCCCGCCAATTTCCGATTCCAGCTTCGCGATGCGCCGGCTCAAGGCCGAAGTCGTGACGCACAGCAGCGCGGCGGCCGACGTGTATTGCCCCATGCGCGCAACGCAGCAGAACGCGCGGACATCTTCAAGATCGTAATTGATTCGCATGGATCAATAATCGTTGAAATTTTTTCGATAGACGTAACTATACGCGCTGCCTGAACATGCGGGCATCACTTCGACGAGCCATCATGAATCCACAAGGCAAGGGCATTTTCCTGAAATCGATGAGCAGCTTCTTCGTGGGCGGTGCGACCGCCGTGCTTGAAGGCCTGCCCGTCGAATATCGCAGCATGGTCCTGAATGGATCGCCGCGCGAGGTCAACCCGAACGGAGAGCAGGTCTATGGGCAGATGTATGTCCAGGAATACCGTCTGGCACAGCCCCGGCATCCGGATCCGGTGCTGCTGTGGCATGGCGGGGGCATGACCGGCTGCACATGGGAAACGACTCCTGATGGCCGCAACGGCTGGCTGTGGAAATTCCTGGATGCCGGTTACGACGTGCTGGTCAGCGATGCGGTCGAAAGGGGCCGGTCCTCATGGGCACGCTTTCCGCAGGTGTATCGCGAAGCGCCCGTCTTTCGCACAAAGCGCGAGGCCTGGACGACGTTTCGCATTGGACCCGTCTACGACCCGGACCCGGCGCGGCGAGAGGCCTATGCAGAGCAACAGTTTCCCACCGAGGCGTTCGACGCGTTCGCCAATCAATGGGTGCCGCGCTGGCCAGGCCACGAGTCCATGATCCTGGCGGCATACGAAGCGTTGATCGACAGGGTGGGGCATTGCCAGATCGTCGCCCACAGCCAGGGTGCGGGCTTTGCCGCCGAAATTGCGCGCCGCCGTCCAAACTCGGTGCGCCGGGTGGTGGGCGTGGAGCCTGGCGGAATGCCGCAAGCGGCGCCGATTGAGGCGCTACCGCCGCATCTTGTTGTGTGGGGCGACTTCATCGAAGCGTCGGGCTCGCACTGGGTCGGCTACCGCCAACAAGCCGAACGTTATCTGGATTCCATTCGGGGGTGCGCCGACGTAGCGGTGCTGGACCTGCCCGCCAGCGGTGTTGCCGGCAATTCGCATCTGCCGATGATGGACCGCAATAGCGACGAGGTGTTCCAACGCGTCCTGAAGTGGCTGCAAAGCTGAAGAAACACGAACGAAAACAACAGGAGACAACCATGAACATTCGAACCCTTTCCAGCGCGGCGCTGCTGGGAGCCCTTGTGTTGGGAGGAACGAGCGCGGCGCATGCGCAGGCCTACCCCGCCCATCCCATCAAGCTAATCGTGGGATACGCGCCGGCAGGCTCGGTCGACACGTTCGCTCGCATCATCGCCCCCGAGCTGGGCCGCGAGCTGGGCCAGACCGTCGTCATCGAAAATGTCGCGGGAGCCGGAGGCATCATCGGCGTCACTCGCGCCGTCAACGCCAAGCCCGACGGATACACGGTGCTGATGGGCATCGTGTCCGATGTCGTGATCGCGCCCATCCTGCAATCGTCGGCGAAATACACCTACCGTGATTTGGCCGCCGTCGCACCGCTGGGCACGAGCGGCGTCGGTGTGGTGGCGAACCCGAACCTGGGAGTGAAATCGTTCGGCGACCTGATTGCACGCGCCAAGGCAAACCCGGGCAAGCTGACCTACGGCGCCACGGGCGTCGGCTCCCTGCCCGCTATCGCAATGGAGAGCTTCAAGCTCACCACTGGTACGGACATTACTTTCATTCCCTATGCGAGCGCCTCAAAAATCGCGACCGATGTCATCGGCGGAAATGTGGATATCGCGGTGTCTGGGCTGCCGGCCCTGCTTGAACTGATCAAAAGCGGGCGTGTGACGGGCGTGGGCGTCATGAGCCGCGATCGCGACATCGGCAACCCGGACTTGGCGTCGGCGGGTGAAACACCGGAACTCAAGGGGATGGACTATTACTTCTGGACGGGAATTTTCGCGCCGTCGAATACGCCGGAACCTATCGTCCAGACATTGAACGCCGCGTTCAGCCGTGTCATGGCCAAGCCGGATATCCAGGCACGGTTCAAGGAATTGGGCGTCAAGGTCAGCCCGCCCACCTCGCCCCCCGCGTTTGGGCAGTTCGTGGCGAGCAGCGATGCCCAATGGCAAAAGCTGATTGAAGAAGCGAAGATCCCGCGTCAGTAGGATGAGGGGGCGGAGCGCGCGCGTACACGCCTACGCTCAAACGCCCGAAGCCTGATCTCGATTCGGACGGACCAACAAAATGGCCCCAACCTCTGTGAGTTTGGGGCCATTTGCATGGTGGTCCATATTTTGGGCCACCTGTCGTCTTTCTGGCACTGCGGAGATCCGGAGACCCGCATGAATATTGGTCGGGGCGGTGGGATTCGAACTCACGACCCTCTGCTCCCAAAGCAGAT
>NZ_DAMCTG010000031.1:0-53098 GCF_032113835.1 Achromobacter sp.
CCGAGACGCAGCGACGGCATCACCGTTTTGCTGAAGGTGCCCATGTAGATCACCGGCGCGTCCGGCTCCAGGCCCAGCAGTGAAGCAATCGGCCGGCCGGAAAACCGGAACTCGCTGTCGTAGTCGTCTTCGATGATCCAGCTGCCGCATTGCCGCGCCACCGCCAGCAATTGCCGCCGGCGCGCCAGCGACATCACGGGCCCCAGCGGATATTGGTGCGACGGCGTGACGAAGATGAATCGCGGCGGCGTGTCTACCGTGTCCGGCACGCGCATGCCTTCTTCATCCACCGGCAGATGCACCGTGCGCAGGCCGTTGGCCTGCAGGATGGTGCGCGCGCCCCAGTAGCCCGGGTCTTCGACCCACGCCGTTTCGCCCGCCTCGCCCAAAATACGCGTCGTCAGGTCGATGGCCTGGTGCGAGCCCTCGGTGATGATGATCTGCTCGGGATCGCAGTCGATGGACCGCGTCAGCGCCAGATGCTGCGCCAGCGCCTCGCGCAGCGCCGGCAGGCCGCCGCCATACGAATACGTCAGCAGATCCGGCGCGGGGTTGCGCCACAGCGCGCTGAAGATGCGGCCAAACTTCTTGTGCGGAAACTCGGTCAGGTCGGGCACGCCCGGCATGAATGCGCCCCATTGGTACGGCGAGGCCGACACGCCATCCACGATGGCCGCGCCGCGCGGCGACAGGGCCGGGCGCGAGGGCGCCTGCTGCGCCTGCCGCGCGCGCCGGCCGCTGGCCAGATACGAGTCCGGCACCGAGGCGTTGACGAAGGTGCCGTTGCCCTGCCGGCTGCGCGTGTAGCCCTCGGCCAGCAGCTGGCTATAGACGTGAACGACGGTGTTGCGGGCAATGCCCAGTTCGGCCGCCAGGTCCCGCGTGGCGGGCAGGCGCGAGTCCGCGGCAATGGATCCATCCAGGATCGCTTCGCGGATGCCGCGATAGAGCCGCTTGTTCATGGGCTCGCTGGCGCCGTCAGCCAGGCGCAGCAGCAGCAAGTCACCGACGATGGACCGCAATTGGTTCTACCTGATTTATCAAAGTGGTTCCCACAAGTGGGGCCATCGTAGCATTAAATAAGTGTTTTACCGCCCATCACTCTCATCGAGACCGAGATGAAGAATCAGGATCTGAATACCCGCCGTTCCCTGGCCACGCCGCGCGGCGTCGGCGTCATGTGCGACTTCTACGCCGTGCGCGCGGAAAACGCCACGCTGTGGGATGCCGAAGGCAAGGAATACATCGACTTCGCAGGCGGCATCGCCGTCCTGAACACGGGCCACCTGCACCCGAAGGTCAAGGCCGCGGTCGCCGCGCAACTGGACAACTTCACGCACACGGCCTATCAGATCGTGCCGTACGAAGGCTACATCTCGCTGGCCGAGCGCATCAACCGCACGGCCCCCATCGACGGCCTGAAGAAGACCGCCTTCTTCACGACCGGCGTAGAAGCCGTCGAGAACGCCGTGAAGATCGCGCGCTCGTCCACCGGCCGCTCGGGCGTCATCGCCTTCTCGGGTTCGTTCCACGGCCGCACGATGCTGGGCATGGCGCTGACCGGCAAGGTCGCCCCCTACAAGCTGTCGTTCGGCCCCATGCCGGGCGACATCTATCACGTGCCGTTCCCCAACGCCACACAGTCCATCAGCGTGGCCGACTCGCTCAAGGCGCTGGACCTGCTGTTCAAGGTCGACATCGATCCGAAGCGCGTCGCGGCCATCATCATCGAGCCGGTGCAAGGTGAAGGCGGCTTCAACATCACGCCGCCCGAACTGATGACCGCGCTGCGCAAGGTCTGCGACGAACACGGCATCCTGCTGATCGCCGACGAAGTCCAGACGGGCTTTGGCCGCACCGGCAAGCTGTTCGCGATGGAACACCACAGCGTGCAGGCCGACATCATCACCATGGCCAAGAGCCTGGGCGGCGGCTTCCCGATCTCCGGCATCGTCGGCCGCGCCGACGTCATGGACGGCCCCGCCGCGGGCGGCCTGGGCGGCACGTACGCCGGCAACCCGCTGGCCGTGGCCGCGGCGCACGCCGTGCTGGACGTCATCGCTGAAGAAAAGCTGTGCGAACGCGCCGCCCAACTGGGCGAGAAGCTGCGCGCGCATCTGGAAGGCCTGCGCGCCAAGGTTCCGGGCATCGCCGACGTGCGCGGCCTGGGCTCGATGGTCGCGCTGGAACTGAACGACGCGGCCGGCAAGCCCGACGCCGAAGCGGTCAAGCGCGTGCAGCAGCGCGCGCTTGACGCCGGCCTGATTTTGCTAAGCTGCGGTGTATACGGAAACGTCCTGCGCTTCCTGTATCCCTTGACCATTCCCGACGCCCAGTTCGCACGCGCGCTGGACATTCTGTCCGAGGCGCTTGCCGCTTGAGGCAAAGACCCTGAATAACCGGTTATTCGGCTGGCAGGAACAACGATTGCGGGCGTAGCAGGCAGGCGGCTTGATGAACAGGCCGCACGCCTGCAACGCCCGCAATCGCTTGGCCCGCCGCACCCATCAAGGAGACTTCAAACATGACAGCACTGTCCCATCCCCTCGCCCGTCCCGACCTGCTGCGCGACGCCTGCTACATCGACGGCAAGTGGGTCGGCGCCGGCGAAGGCGCATCGATCCCCGTCGACAATCCGTCCACCGGCAAGACCATCGTGTCGGTGCCCAAGCTGGGCCGCAAGGAAACCGAGCAGGCCATCGCCAGCGCCCAGGCCGCGCTGCCCGCGTGGGCCGCCAAGACGGGCAAGGAACGCGCCGCGATCCTGCTCAAGTGGGCGCAACTGATGATGCAGCACCAGAAAGACCTGGCCGCCATCATGACGTCCGAACAAGGCAAGCCGGTCACCGAAGCCGCGGGCGAAATCGCCTACGCCGCGTCGTTCCTGGAATGGTTTGCCGAAGAAGCCAAGCGCATCGACGGCGACATCCTGCAAAGTCCCAAGGCCGGCCAGCGCCTGATGGCGCTCAAGCAGCCCATCGGCGTCACCGCCGCGATCACGCCCTGGAACTTCCCGGCCGCGATGATTACCCGCAAGGTCGGTCCGGCCCTGGCCGCCGGCTGCACGATGGTCGTCAAGCCCGCCCAGCAGACGCCGCTGACCGCGCTGGCGCTGGCCGTGCTGGCTGAAGAAGCCGGCGTGCCTGCAGGCGTGTTTCACGTCATCACCGGCAGCTCGCGCGACATCGGCGCTGCGCTGTGCGAAAGCGACGTGGTGCGCAAGCTGAGCTTCACGGGTTCGACCGAAGTCGGCCGCACGCTGATGGAGCAATGCGCGCCCACCATCAAGAAGCTGTCGCTCGAACTGGGCGGCAACGCGCCCTTCATCGTGTTCGACGACGCCGACCTGGACCGCGCGGTCGACGGCATTCTGGCCTCGAAGTACCGCAACGCCGGCCAGACCTGCGTGTGCGCCAACCGCATCTATGTGCAGGCTGGGGTGTACGAGGAAGTGGCCAAGCGCCTGGTCGCCAAGGTCAACGCCATGAAGGTCGGCGACGGCTTTGAAGACGGCGTGACGCAAGGTCCGCTGATCGACAAGAACGCCATCGAAAAGGTGCAGGAGCACATCGCCGACGCCACGGCCCACGGCGCCAAGGTCATCGCCGGCGGCAAGCCCCACGCCAAGGGCGGCACGTTCTTCGAACCGACCGTCGTGCGCGACGTGACGCAATCGATGCGCTTCGCCAGCGAGGAAACCTTTGGCCCGGTGGCGCCGCTGTTCCGCTTTGAATCGGAAGACGAAGTCATCGGCATGGCCAACGACACCATCTTCGGCCTGGCCGCCTACTTCTTCACGCGCGACTACGCCCGCATCTGGCGCGTGTCCGAAGCGCTGGAGTACGGCATCGTCGGCATCAACACCGGCCTCATCTCCAACGAAGTCGGCCCGTTCGGCGGCGTCAAGCAGTCGGGCCTAGGCCGCGAAGGCTCCAAGTACGGCATCGAAGAATACCTGGAGATCAAGTACCTCTGCGTCGACCTGGGCGCTTGATGCCAGACGCGCGCGGCGCAATGCCGCGCGCGATCACAGGAAGCACGCTGCGCGGCGGGCCCGCCGCCACGCAGCGCGTTGCCGGCCAGCCAGTCACTTCGTGAACTGCATGTTCATCCCGAAGAACACCTGCCACTCCGGCTGGCCCTGCCCCCGGCTCGCCACCGACACCTGCGGCTCCAGAAAAAAGTTGAATACCGTGTGGCCGCGCCGGACCACCTGGCCGATGCCGAGCCCGATGGGAATGCTGTAGGCGTCGTTCTGGAAGTTGTAGGACCAGATCGGCGTCGAACGCAGATACGTGCCGCCGCCAAGCTGATAGAACGCGAACGGCTGAAACGCCGCGGCGTTCACGCTCGACCGGTTGCTGCTGCCCGCGAAGCTGGCTTCCCACGTCAGCAGATAGCCGTACTGGAATTTGTGCGAGCTGGCGTCGAACAGCACGTTCACCAATCCCGCGGACCACTTCTCGCTGCCCAGTTCCTTCTTGCTGGCCGTTGGCGCGGTGATCTGCGGACCGATGCCGAAACTCACATCGGGATTGCCCACGTCGATGAGATAGGCGGCGAACATGTTGAGATCGCCGGTGCCGGTCTTCTGGCCCCCGGCCGGCGTGATGGGAAAGCTGTTGATCGGCAGCGATCCCCGGAAGATCCAGTCTGTCTTGCCCACCGAGAACGGTTGGGCATAGCGCACCCAGAACTGATTGGCACTGTCTTCGAACCCGGACAGATCGCCGATGTAGTAGTTCTGAAGGTTGAATGCGGTCATGTTGGCCAACGGATTGTTGGCCTGGGCGGCGTCTTCCGCCGCCGCGGCACGCGCGATCGCGGACAGCACGAGGCCCAGTGCGGCATGTTTTTTCTGCATGGTGTCACCTCTGCAACGTGATGGGGAAACGTGGGGCAAAAACTCACGCAGATACGGCGAACGAGGCAAGGCTAGAAAAAACCGTCAAGCGGCGCCAGATGCGGTCGGCAGGGTATGGCTGGCGCGTACGGCGCAGGCCATCCTGTGGACACACGGACGATGTGCGTGCCGCGACCGAACGGATACCATCCGGGCATGTTAGATTTGCGCGTTCCGTGGACGAGTCCGTATGAGCAGAACCTTCACCCTTGAGGACACCCGCAAGCTGGCGGCCATCCTGGCGGAGACCGCGCAGACCGAGGTCATGCCGCGTTTTCGCAACCTGCCCGAAGGCGCGGTGCGCGGCAAGACTTCGCCGCGCGATCTGGTCACCGACGCCGACGAAGCCGCCGAACGTCTGATTGCCGCGCGCCTTGCCAAGCTGCATCCCGGCGCCGTGCTGATCGGCGAGGAAGCCTCCGCGCGCAATCCCGCCCTGCTGAACATGCTGGTCGATGCCGACCTCGCCTTCCTGATCGATCCCATCGACGGCACTCGCAATTACGTGGCGGGCCTGCCGCTCTTCGGCATGATGATCGCGGCCTGCCATCGCGGCGACGTGATCGCCGGCGTGATCTACGACCCGGTCAGCCGCGACAGCGCGCTCGCCGTGCGCGGCGAAGGCGCCTGGCTCGAATTTGAAAACGGCAAGCGGGTCCCGCTGGCCGTCGCCAATCCCGCGCCCCCGCAGGACATGGACGGCCTGATCTCCACCGGCGCCCTGCCCGAGCCGCTGCGCACCACCGTCAACGGCAACCTGTCCCGTCTGGGCAGCACGGCCTCGCTGCGTTGCGCCGCACACGAATACCGCATGATCGCCGCCGGCCATTGCCACGTGGCGCTGTACAACCAGCTGACGGCGTGGGACCACGCCGCCGGCTGGCTGCTGCATCGGGAAGCGGGCGGCTATGCGGCGCATTTCGATGGGTCGCCCTACAAGCCCACGCACCGCACCGGCGGCCTGCTCTACGCACCGGACGCCGGAAGCTGGCATGCGGCGCGCAAGGCGCTGCTCGGGGACGCATTGGAAGGCATCGAGACTTGACAACGTAGGCCGGGACCACCCCAAAAAACTGGGGTTATCCCTAGGAGTTATCCCCAGATCCTGTGGACAACCCTATGGAAAGGTCTGTAACCGGCCGAAAAAATCGTTGTCGGGCAAGCACTTGCTTAGACCGGTCAAAAACCGGCCGACTCCGCTTCTTTCTAAAGCGCTTCCAGCGCCAACGCGATGGGTTGTTCCACTTTCAGGGTCAACAGGCTGTCGGCGCGGGTGCGCCCCAAGTTGATGGCGGCGATCGGAAGGCCCGCGCGCGAGGCGGCGGTCACGAAGCGATAGCCCGAATACACCATCAGGGACGAACCCACCACCAGCACGGCGTCGGCGCTCTCAAGGCCGGCATTGGCCCGTTCCACGCGCTCGCGCGGCACGGTTTCGCCGAAGAACACCACGTCGGGCTTGACGATGCCGCCGCAGCGCGGACACGGCGGCACCGTGAACCGCGAAAAATCGTAGCCGTCCAGATCGGCGTCGCCATCGGGCGCGTCGCTGGCTTCAAGCTGCATCCAGTCCGGATTGAGCGCGTGCAGTTTTTCCTGCCAGTCGTGGCGGCCGCCGCGCCAGTCGCAGTTCATGCAGCGCACCGCATCCAGCCGTCCGTGCAGGTCCACGACGTCGCGGCTGCCGGCGGCCTCGTGCAGGCCGTCCACGTTCTGCGTCACCAGGATGGCGACGTGACCGCGATCCTGCAGGCGCGCCAGCGCAAGATGCGACGCATTCGGTTTGACGTGACCGAAGCGGCGCCAGCCCACCATGCTGCGCGCCCAGTAGCGCGCCCGCGAAAGCTCGGCGCCCATGAAGGTCTGCAGCGTCATCGGCGGCTGGCGCTTCCATTCGCCTTCGGTGTCACGGTAGTCGGGGATGCCGGAATCGGTGCTGACGCCGGCCCCGGTCAGGACGAAAAGCCGCGGATGGCGGTCGACAAAGCCGCGCAGCGCGGCCAGCTCCGGAAGTGCTGTATCCAATCCTCGCTCCTTGCGTCCCGCCACCGCGCGGCGATCATGCCGCGTGGCACGCGGCGTTCAGCCGCCCAGCCCGCAATCGGGCATGTCGCTGACCAGGCTGGCCTGCGTCACGTTGCTGCCCGGCGCCACGCTGCGCGTGAGCCAGACGTTGCCGCCGATGGTCGAGCCCTTGCCGATGGTGACGCGGCCCAGGATCGTGGCGCCCGCGTAGATCACGACGTCGTCCTCGATCAGGGGATGGCGCGCCAGACCCTTCTTGAGCTCGCCGTTTTCGCCGGGTGGGAAGCGCTTGGCGCCCAGCGTGACCATCTGGTAGAGCCGCACGCGGTCGCCGATGATCGCGGTTTCGCCGATCACCACGCCTGTGCCGTGGTCGATGAAGAAGCTGCGGCCGATGGTGGCGCCCGGATGGATGTCGATGCCGGTGTCGGCATGGGCGATCTCGGCCACGATACGCGCCAGCATCGGCACGCCCAGGCGGTACAGGACGTTGGCGAGGCGGTGGTGGATCATGGCCGCGACGCCCGGATAGCACAGCAGGACCTCGTCCACGTTGTGCGCGGCCGGGTCGCCCTGATAGGCGGCCATTACGTCGAGGTCGAGCGCGGCGCGCACGGCCGGCAGCTCCGCGCCAAACCGGCGCACGATCTCGGTGGCGCGCTGCTGCGTGTCCGCCTGCAGCGCCGGGTCATGCCGGCCTTCGTATTGCAGTTCCAGACAGACCTGATGCAAGAGCGCATCGAGCGCGGCGCCGATGGTGTGGCCGACGTAGAAGTCCTCGACCTCTTCGCGCAGGTCGATGGGCCCAAGCCGCATCGGGAACAAGGCGCCACAGAGGTCCTTGACGATCTGGCGCAGGCTTTCCTGCGAAGGGAACTCGCGCAGGCCGGCGTCGTCGCGCAGGCGGCCGCGCGGACCGCGCCAGGCGACACGCGCGTCGCGCAGACCGGACACGATGCCGTCCAGGTTCCAGTGCGCCGTGGGGAAATGGGAGGGGCCGCTCATTGACGGGCTCCGGACACGGAGCCGGCAGTTTCGGCAGACGGATGGATAACGAACATGGTATTGCCTCGCTGACGGTGCGAAGCCCCCAGCGCAACGCCCCTGGGAATGCTGCTTCGCAATAATTCCGTCAACTGTAACCGCTCCGGCGTATCCGCCGGAAGTCCTCCGACACGGCGTTGGGGTTATGCCGCGGCCGAGACCGAGACCGAGACGAACCCCGGCTCCGCCTCATACCCTTGCGGGTTGCCCCGCTGCCAGCGCCAGCCGTCCGCGCACATGGACTCCACGTCGTGCTCGCTGCGCCAGCCCAGCAGCGATGCCGCCAGGTCGGGGTTGGCCCACATGCGCTCGACGTCGCCCGGGCGCCGCAGCAGGATGCGTAGCGGGATCGTGCAGCCGTTGACCCGTTCGAACGCGCGCACCAGTTCCATGACGCTGGTGCCCTGCCCCGTGCCCAGGTTGACCGCCACGAAGCCGGGATGGCCGTCCGCATAGGTCAGCGCCTGCACATGGCCGCGCGCCAGGTCCATGACGTGCAGGTAGTCGCGCACGCCGGTGCCATCCGGGGTGTCGTAGTCGTCGCCGAAGACGCGCAGGAACGGCTGGCGTCCCACCGCCACCTGCGTGATGAACGGAAAGAGGTTGTTGGGCAGGTCGCGCGGGCTTTCTCCGATCAGCCCGCTGGGATGCGCGCCGATCGGATTGAAGTAGCGCAGCGTGACGGCACTGAACGCCGGCTCCGCCGCGCACACGTCCTTCAACATCTCCTCGACCATCAGCTTGGTGCGGCCATACGGATTGGCCGGCGCCAGCGGATGGGCCTCGGTGAAGGGCAGGTACTGCGGTTCGCCATAGACCGTGGCCGACGAACTGAAGACCAGCCGCGTCACGCCCGTCTCGCGCATGGCGCGCAACAGGACGAGCGAACCCTGCACGTTGTTGTCGTAATACTTGAGCGGGTCCGCCACCGATTCGCCCACGGCCTTGCAACCTGCCAGATGCAGCACCGACTGCACGGGCGAGCCGCGCGCCGCCGCGTCCGCCAGCACGGCCGCCACCAGGCCGCGCGAGCGGATGTCGCCTTCGATCAGCGGTATCGGCGTGCCGCACAACTGTTCGACCCGGCGTACGGCCTCGCGGCTGCCGTTGCTGAGGTTGTCCAGCACGATCGGCCGCAAGCCGGCGGCGATCATCGCCACCAGCGTGTGCGTACCGATGTAGCCGGCGCCGCCTGTCACCAACACTTGCGTGTCCGGCATGTCAACGCTCCGTCACAGGTGGGCCGTCATGCCGGGCACCCACGCATGGCGGGGACGCGGGGCCTGGGCGTGGCTGCGATAACGGTCGATCCAGTACGACGTGGAGGCGTCATGACCCCAGTCGACCACACCGGCCGACACCGGCACCGCCAGCTCGCGCTCGATGCCGGCGGCAAGCCGCTTGCCCAGTTCAACGCCGTATTGGTCGAAGGGGTTGATGCCCCAGACCACGCTCTGCACGAACACCTTGTGCTCGTACAGCGCCAACAGCGCGCCCAGGCCGCGCGGATCGAGCTGACGCAGGACGATCAGCGTCGACGGCCGTCCGCCCGGATGCACCATGTGCTGCGCCAGCGTCAGCGCGCGCTCCTGGTTATCGATGTGCGCCACGTCCAGCAGCGCCTGCTCCAGGCTCTTGCCGCGGAGCAGCGCCTGGCGCTGCGCCAGGCAGTTGGCCAGCAGCATGCGATGCGCATCGGGGCTGTCCGCGTGTCCTTGCAGGCTGGCGATGAAGTCCACCGGCGCGCCTTCCTCGCTTTGATGCAGCCACTGGAAGAAGGTGTGCTGGCCGTCGGTGCCCGGCATGCCCCAGATGATGGGCGCCGTCGGCACGCCGACCGCGGCGCCGTCGCCGGCGACCCGCTTGCCCAGCGATTCCATTTCGAGCTGCTGCAGATAGGTCACCAGGTGCAGCAGGCGCCCGCTGTAGGCCGCCACATTCAGCGAGTTGAATCCCAGCACGCTGCAATTGACCAGGCCGGCGAGCGCCAGTTGCACCGGCGCATTGGACGCAAACGGCGTCTGCAGGAAATGCTGGTCCATGGCCTCGGCGCCCGCGCGCATGCCGATCAGCACGTCCACGCCCACCGTCAGCGCGATCGACAGACCCGCCACCGACCAGACGGAATAGCGTCCGCCCACCCAGTCGCACATCTTGAAGACCTGGCTGGACGGCACGCCCAGCGCGCGCGCGGCCGGCGCATTGGCGGTCACGGCCGCCAGATGGTCGGACACGTCGGCCACGCCGCCCTGCTTGAGCCACGCCATGGCCGCGCGCGCGTTGTGCAGCGTTTCCGATGTGGTGAAGGATTTGGACGAAATGACCACCAGCGTGCGGCGCGGGTCCAGCCCGGCCACGGCGTCATGGAAGGCATGGCCGCAAATGTTGGACACGAAGCGGATCTGCCGGCGCTGCTGCGGTCCGCCGAAGGCCTGCACCGCCAGGCGCGGACCCCAGTCGCTGCCACCGATGCCGATGTGCAGGACGGTGGAGAAGTCCGCCGTCTGGTCCACGCGCCGCACGAAGTCGGTCATGCGCGAATACTCGCAGACGGAATCCGCGTCCTGCCCTTCCGGCTGCTCGCGGGTGCGTCCGGCGCGCAGCGCGGTATGCCATGCCGCCCGGTTTTCAGTCCAGTTGACCGGTTCCCCGGAAAACAGCGCGCGGCGCGCCTCTTCCAGCCCGCGCGCCTGCAAAAGCGCCTGTCCCGCGCCGTCCAGCGACGCCGACTGGCGTTGCATGGTCAAGTCCACGCACAACCCTGCCGCTTCGATCACCTTGAGCGCACTGGCGTCCAGTTCAGCGTTTTGCGCAGCCTGCGCGAAAGCCACCCACTCCGGGCTGTTTGCCAGTCCGGAGTCTGCCCTTAACGCCTCAATCGCCTGTTGAGCCTTTCCCATCGCGTGATGCTCCTTAGAACGGTAAACGAATGTGAGGTGCAATGCGCCTGAACGCCTTGCGGAAGTCCTCCTCGATACGAGCCAGCGCGGCCACGTTGTCTCCTTCGAACCGCAGTACCACGGTCGGTGTCGTGTTGGACGGGCGCGCGAGGCCGAAGCCGTCGGCGTAGTCCACACGTATCCCGTCGAGTTCGTTGATGGACACTGCGCCGGGGAATTCCCCTTGATCGCGCAGCGCCTGCACCAGCTCGACGCCTTCCGTGGTCTCCAGTTTCAATTCGGGGGTGGCGCAGGACTGGGGCAAGCTTTCCAGCAATGCCGAGGGGTCTGGCGCCGACGAGAGGATTTCCAGCAGGCGGGCGGCGGCGTAGATGCCGTCGTCAAAGCCATACCAGCGCTCCTTGAAGAAAATGTGGCCGCTCATCTCTCCAGCAAGTAGCGCTCCCGACTCGCGCATCTTGGCTTTGATAAGGGAATGCCCTGTCTTCCACATGGTCGCCTTGCCGCCCGCCTCGGTGATGGCGCGGGCCACGTGGCGGCTGCATTTGACGTCGTAGATGATCTCGGCGCCCGGGTTGCGCGCCAGCACGTCGCGGGCAAACAGGATCAGCTGGCGGTCCGGCCAGATGATCTGTCCCGATTTCGTAACGACACCCAGCCGGTCGCCGTCGCCATCGAACGCCAGACCGACCTCGCAGTCCGAATAGCGCAGGCAGTAGATAAGATCCTGCAGGTTGTGAGGATCGGCGGGATCGGGGTGATGCCCCGGAAAAGAGCCGTCCACCTCGCAGAACAGCTCCGTCACCTCGCAACCCAGCGCCCGGAACAGCGCCGGCGCCACCGCGCCCGCCACCCCGCTGCCGCAGTCGATGGCGATCTTCATGGGCCGCGCCATGCGGATGTCGCCCACCAGCCGCGCCGCGTAGCACGGCGTGATCTGCATCTGCGTGCGGCCTCCGGGCGTGGGCGCGGCGTCGATCGGCTGGCGCATCGCGTCGCGCAGCGCGGTCAGGCCATCGCCATACAGCGAGCCGCCCTCCATCACGATCTTGAAGCCGTTGTGCGTGGGCGGGTTGTGGCTGCCCGTCACCGCGATGCCGGTCCCGGTGTCCATCAGCCGGGCCGTGAAATACACCATGGGGGTCGTCGCCATGCCGATGTCGATCACGTGCATGCCGGCCGAGCGCAGCCCGGCCTGCAGCGCCGCGGACAACTCGACGCTGCTCAGCCTGCCGTCGCGCCCCACCACGATCGAGCGCACCCCCTGCGTGTGAGCCTTCGTGCCCACCGCCATTCCCAGGCTGTGGGCAAACCTGGCATCCAACTCGTCCGGTACCGTTCCCCGTATGTCATAGGCCTTGAAAACCGCATCCAGAATTTGCGGCGTGTCCCAGCCAAAAGTTCCGTGCATGCCAGTTTCTCCGTGTGGCGTTTACTTGGGACCGTTCTGTTTGAAATCACCGTAGTAAGCCGCACGGGAGTAGCGATAACCGCCGTACTTGGATCGGAAGCCGAAGCGTTCGGGCATGAGCTTGAGCCCGTTGAAGACCACGCCATCGACCGGCGCGCCCGCCTGGATCAGGCGCTTGGCCGTTTCGCGGATCTCGCCCACCGTATTCATGCCCGACCGCACCACCACCATGACCGCGGCGGCATGCGTGCCGACCACGGCGGCATCCGGCGACGACAGCACGGGCGCCGTGTCCAGAATCACCATGTCGTATTGCGTGGCCAGTTCGCGCAGGGTCTCGCCGAATACCGGCGAGGCCAGCAGTTCCGACGGATCGAAGGTGACGGCGCCCGTGGCGATGAAGTCCACGCCTTCGGACACGCTGTGCTTCCTGACGCGGCTGAGCGGGATCGTGCCGGTCAGCACTTCGAACAGGCCGTCTTCCTTCGGCACGCCGAAATAGCGGTTGAGCTGGCCCTTGCGGAAGTCGGCATCGATCAGCAGCACGCGCTTGCCCACGCCGCCCTGGATGAAGGCAAAGTTTGCAGACAGGAAGGACTTGCCCACGCCCGCCACCGGCCCGGTGAACATGACCATGTTGTTGGCGGACTGACGCAGCGAGGCCTGCAGCACATTGCGGAAGGACCGCAGGCTTTCGATCGGTGGCGAGTTGCCCTGACTCTGCGCCAGCAGCGCCGGCACGGTGGCGTTCTTGCGCCGGCTGCGGCGCCACAGCTTGTCCTGCACGTCGCTATACGGAATGGCCGCCAGCACCGGCAGACCGGTGTGGCGTTCGACGTCTTCCGGCTCGGACAGGCCGCCGAACAGGGCGTTGCGCACGAACGCGCACAGCATGGCGAAGATCAGGCCGGCCGCGGTGGCCACGCCGATGATGATCGCGCCCTTCGGACGCACGGGCTTGTCCGGCTGCACGGCGGCATCCAGGATGCGCACGTTGCCCACCTTGCCGGCGCGGATCAGCTTGAGCTGCTGCGTGTTGTTCAACAGCGCGGTGTACAGCTCGGTGTTGACGCGCACGTCGCGCACCAGGCGCACCACGTCCTGTTCCAGATCCGGAAGCTGTCTGATGTTGTTGCCCAGGCGGTTGACGTCGCCCGTCAGCGATGCGATCTGACGGTCGATGCCCACGATGCTCGGGTGCGTCGGCGCAAAGCGGGTAATCAGTTCCTGGCGCTTCTGGCGCAGTTCCATCACGCGGGTCTGCGCATCGACCGACTGCGCAAGGATGAGTTTGGCTTCTTCGCTCAGGTCGATCGTGCCGCGCTTGTTGCGCAGCTGGTTGTACTTGGTTTCCGCGGCGTCCAGCTCGGCCTTCAGTTGCGGCAGTTGCTGCTCCAGGAACACCAGCGACTTCTCGGCCTGCGCCGACTTCCGGTTCACGTTCTGCTGCACGTATTCCTGGCCGATCTGGTTCAGCACCGCGGTGGTCAGCGCCGGATCGTTGCCCTCCAGCGTGACGCCGATCACGCCCGAGGCGCGGCCGCGTTCAAAAATGCCCATGCGCGCCTGCACGTTCTCGATAGCCGCCAAGCGCGAGCTGCGCGACACCGTGAACTCGGTGCCGGGCCGGCCCGACAGCGCGTCGACGTGCACGTCCATCGCGCCGCCGCCGGGCAGGAGGAAGCGCTCGGGCTTGCCGACCGTGCCGGTGAAGGTGGCGCCCGTCAGCTTGTCGCTGAGCGTGTAGCGGCCCTCGCCCAGCGTGGTCAGGCGAAACGGCTTGCCCAGCCATTCGTTGGGCACGTCCAGCTGCGAGATCGCGATGCTCTCGCCGCCCCACGCATAGCCCCCGCGCGGCAGGCTGGTCGGATACGGCAGGCTTTCGTAGCGCTGCGCCAGCCATTCGCCCACGACGGGGAAGTAGCGCGGCTTGGCATGGATGTACAGCAGGAACTTGTCGACGGCGGGACCGACGACCATGCGCGAGCGCAGCACTTCCATTTCGCCCGACGCTTCCGCCTTGGTGTCGAACATTGATGAGACATCGCCCAACAGACTGCGCGCCTGGCCGTTCGGGAGTTCCTCCTCGACCTGCACGATGATGTCAGCCGAATAGACCGACGGCGTCACCATCACATAGGCCAGCGCGCCGAGAAACGCGAACAGGGTGATCGCAACGATCATCCAGCGGTTGGAAAAAATGGCGTCCACGTGGGACGACAACGGGGTTTCCTGCTGACGGGCCGGGACTGACGGCTCGAACGATTCGATGGGCAACGACATGCAGCTCTCCAGGAGAGGGCGCCGCCGCGGTTGCGGCGCCCCCAAAGGCGGGGTTTTGAGGCGGACTAATCGATGGACCTGACGGTCTGTACGGTTTGCGCGCTCGGGAAGAGGTTGCTGATGAAGCGGTTCCACCGCACCAGGCTGGCCGAATCCACGAACACGACATCCTTGGGTTGCAATTCAAACTTGGCGCCTACCGCCAGGGCCTGCGGCGATGCGGCGTTCAGGTGGTACACCAAAGGCTTTGCCTCCTCCGTGGCGCGCACGACGAAAATCTGCGAGGTATCGGCGGTGGTCTGGTTGGGCCCGCCTGCGAGACCCAATGCCTCGGTCAGCGACAAGCGTCCATCGCGCATGACGGAAGCCCCCGGGATGAACACTTCACCCATCACGAACACCTTGCTGTCGTCGCGCGGCGTGACTCTCACAATGTCCCCTGCCCTGAGCATGACCTGGTTCAGATCCTGGCCGCGCTCGATGAGCGCGGGAAGGTTCACGCGAGTACGCTTGCCGTCGCGGATCACATAAACCGCACTGCGGTCTCCGGTCGGCAGGATGCCTCCGGCCCTGTTGAGCGCTTCCAACAGGGTCATGGGCACATCATTGATCGCAACCGTACCCGGCGTGGTCACCTCGCCATCGACGAAGATGCGCTTGCTGCGGAATCCCAGAACGCGTACGGTGATCTGCGGGTCCTGTATGTACTTGCCCGAACTATTGACTATGAGATTGCGCGCCTGAAGTTCAGTCAACCCCGCCACTTTCAGCAGTCCCGTATACGGAAATTGGATATATCCAGTGGATGAGACCGTATAGCCCGGAATGCCCGAGGCGGTATCCCCAATAGCTAATTCCGTTGCCCCAGATCCGATGGCGTAGGTTTGCGTCGGAAGCACGAGTTCGGGGTGATCCCACACGACGATGGAGAGGATGTCTCCCGGCCCGATGAGGTAGGGCGCCGGCTTGCCGACGAGGTGGCTGATGCCTTCGTTGTCGAGCAGCGCTTCGCGCGCGCGCTGTTCTTCAAGAACGAGCGACGGCGTGATCTGTTTGATTTCGGCCTTGGAGTTCGGGTCCAGCGGATCCGCGAGTTGGTTGGCGTTGAACGTCATGCCGGGTGATAAGGCGCAAGCACCCAGCGAGGACACGAGCGCGATAGCGGCTATGGCTCGGCTCATCGTTCCGAAAAATGTAGTCATGGCGAATCCACTGTGAATGACTTCGTTGCCTGGAAAGGAGCCCGATGCGTAACGGGTTGCGACATTCCACACGCTTTTCCTAAGCCCGCACATTCGACGGATGCCCTAAGCCTTCTCCTACATCGTTTGGAGGTTTCGGGTGAGTTGCGCACTCAATAAGATTTTGTCGGTAGCCACATGCTTTGCGGCACTGCACAGTTTTTGCTTGGCGCAAGGCGCTCCCACCCGAACAGGAGTGCGCGATGGACCCGTCCCAAACGGACACGTCGGCAAGGTTCAGCGGGGCAAGCTATCTGTATCGCTTGCTCGACGCCGCGATCGTCATCACCTGCGGCCTGACTGCCACCGGCTTGAAGTTCTCGGAAGATGCTTTCACGGATCCTCCGCAGATTCATTTGTTCCTGATCTATCTGTGCGGCCTGGGCGTGATCGCCCTCTTTCCGGCCTTCCGCCTGTATGTGTCGTGGCGCGGACGCCTGCTCACCGATCTGGTGGTGCGCAGCTTGGCTGCGTGGGCCACCGTGTTCGCGTTGGGCATCTTCGTCAGTTTTCTCATGCACCAGACCGGCGCGATATCCCGCTTATGGGCTGCAACCTGGTTTGGCATGGCGGCGCTGGCGCTGGCCGGCGTGCGCATCGCCGTCTATGCGGCGCTGGGCGCGGCGCGTGATCGCGGCATGGACAAGAAGCGGGTGCTGCTCGTGGGCTTTGGCGCGCTGGGCCACGACATGTGGCGCCGCGTGGAGAAGTACCGCGAGGCCGGCTATGAGATTTCGGGGATCTACGCCGAACCGCATGAGATCCTGCCGCCGCAGGTCCGCCGTTTGCATGATCTCGACAATCTGACCGACTTCGTCCGCGAGAACAAGGTCCGCGAGATCTGGATCGTGCTGCCGATGGAGGCCGGCCAGGAGCTGCGCGAGGTGCTCTATCACCTGCGCAACGACCTGGTGGACATCCGCTGGATTCCGGACGTAATGTCGATCCAGCTGCTGGGCCATCGCATCGGCGAATTCCTGGGACTGCCCGCGATCCAGCTCAACAGCCTGCCCGCCGCCGGCGTGCGCGGCTGGGCCAAGGAAGCCTTCGACCGCACCTTCGCGCTGTGCGCGCTGATCGGCCTGGCGCCGGTGATGCTGACCGTGGCCATGATGATCAAGCTGACCTCGCGCGGCCCGGTCTTCTTCACGCAGCCGCGGCTGGGCGTGGACGGCAAGGTATTCCACGTCTACAAGTTCCGCACCATGACCGTGCACCAGGAGCACGGCGTGGTCACGCAGGCCACGCGCAACGACAACCGCGTCACGCGCATCGGCGGCTTCCTGCGCCGCACCAGCCTGGACGAGCTGCCGCAATTCCTGAACGTGCTGATGGGCGACATGTCGGTGGTCGGCCCGCGCCCGCACGCGTTGGAGCACAACGAAATGTACAAGGACCTGGTGCAGCGCTACATGATGCGCCACCGCGTCAAGCCCGGCATCACCGGCTGGGCGCAGGTCAACGGCTTTCGCGGCCAGACTGACACGCTGCGCAAGATGAGCGACCGCGTCGAACACGACATCTACTACATCCAGCACTGGACTTTCAGGATGGACCTGCTGATCATCGCGCGCACCGCGGTATCGGGATGGACGGGCCGCAATGTCTACTGAACCGTTGGGATGGCCCGTGCGCGAAGCGCCGGCGCCGCGTGGCGGCATGCTCGCCCGCTCGGACTTCCGCCAGGCGGTTGAGATGCTGCCCCTGGTGTCGATCGACCTGCTGCTGCGCGACGGCGCCGGCAACTACCTGACCGGGCTGCGGGCCAATCCGCCCGCCCAGGGCGCGTGGTTCGTGCCCGGCGGCCGGATCCGCAAGAACGAATCGCTGCGCCACGCGCTGCGCCGCATCGTCCACGACGAGCTGGGCCTGTCGCTGCCCGATCTCGTGTGGACGCCGCGCGGCGTGTACGAGCACTTCTATGGCACCAATTTCGCGGGTGAGGCCGGACGCTCCACCCACTACGTCGTCCTCGCGTACGAGGCCGAGCTTTCTCTGGATACCGCAAGCCTTCCCCTGTCCCAGCACAGCGGCTACCGCTGGCTGCCAAGGGAAGTGATCGCCGCCGATCCCGGCGTGCACCCGTACACCCAGGCCTACTTCAAGGAGTGAGAGCCATGACCAACCCCCGTCCTCCGTACCGGGCAGTGATTCTTTGCGGCGGTTCAGGCTCGCGCCTGTGGCCGCTGTCGCGCGAACTGTTGCCGAAGCAGTTCATCCGTTTGACCGATGACCGCAGCCTTCTGCAGAACACCCTGCGGCGGCTGGAGTCGGCGGGCGCGCAGGAGCGGCCCATCCTCGTCTGCAACGAGGCGCATCGCTACATCGCGGCGGAGCAGGCTGATGAGCTGGGCATCAAGGACGTCGAGGTCATCCTGGAGCCGTTTGCGCGCAACACCGCGCCGGCCATCGCCGCCGCCACGCTGCGGGCGATGCAGGATGGCGAGGATCCCATCATGCTCATCATGCCGTCGGACCACGTGCTGGAGGATGGCGAGCTGCTCAGTACCGCATTTGCCCAGGCGTACGACGCTGCGCGCCAGGGCGCGCTGGTGACGTTCGGCATCAAGCCGACCGCGCCGCTCAGCGGCTATGGCTACATCCAGGCCGACGAGCCCGGCGCCATGGCCCCCGCGCGCCGTGTACGCCGGTTCGTGGAAAAGCCGTCGCCCGAAGTCGCCCAGCGCTTCATCGACGACGGCGGCTACTACTGGAACAGCGGCATGTTCGCCTTCCAGGCGTCGGTCTTCCTGGCCGAGCTGGGCCGGCTGGCGCCCAAGATCCTCGCGCAGGCCCAGACGGCCGTGGCGACGGGACACGGCGACAACGGCCTCTTCCATCTGGACGGCCCGGCGTTCGAGGCTTGCCCCAGCGATTCGATGGACTACGCCATCATGGAGCGCACCGACAGCGCGGTGGTCATTCCGCTGGCCGCCTCGTGGAGCGACGTCGGCGCGTGGGACGCGGTGTGGGGCATCGCCCAGAAGTCGGTGGAAGGCAACTCCACCACGGGCGACGTCATGGTGGAGGACTCGCGCAACTGCCTCATCCATTCGACCAGCCGTCTGGTCGCCTCGGTAGGCCTGGACGATATCGTCGTCATCGAGACGGCCGACGCCGTCCTGGTGGCGCACAAGTCGCGCTCGCAGGACGTCAAGCGACTGGTCGAGGTCTTCAAGTCGCAGCACCGCAGCGAACTGAACCACCACCGCGAAGTGCAGCGGCCGTGGGGGTCTTACGACTCGGTCGGCCAGGGGCCGCGCTACCAGGTCAAGCGCATCACCGTGAAGCCGGGCGCGCGTTTGTCGTCGCAGATGCACCACCACCGCGCCGAGCACTGGATCGTGGTGTCGGGCACGGCGCGCATCTATAACGGCGACAAGCAGTACCTGCTGACCGAGAACCAGTCGACCTACATCCCGCTGGGCGAGATCCACAGCCTTGAGAACCCCGGGAAGATTCCGCTGGAGATCATCGAGGTGCAGTCGGGCGCATACCTTGGCGAAGACGACATCGTGCGATTTCAGGACATCTACGGTCGTGTCTGAGCGGGTTTCGGTTCCTTTCTGGCGCCCGGGCATGGCAAGAATCTGCCTGCCCGTGGCGGCCCTCTTTTTCATCGTGCTGGTCACGGTGGGCAACCTGCCCGGGCTGGCGGCGGACATGTCCGATGCCTTCGGCGACAAGCGGCTGCACCTGGCCGCCTACGCCTTCCTGACCGGGCTGATCTATGTATCGGTCAACCGGCGCCCGGCGCTGGTGGCCATGCTGGCGGTTACCGCATTGGGAGTGGTAGACGAATCGATCCAGTCCCTTATTCCCTACCGACAGGCTGAACTCTTAGACCTTTTGGCCGATATCTCAGCGGCTGGTGCAACAGTAATCTCTTTGCACATTGGTAACGCAGCCATCGGCTCCTTTCGTGCAGTCACTAAGTCTTAAGGACACAACCATGCCAAAACGGGCACTGATTACCGGCGTAACTGGCCAAGACGGGGCCTATCTGGCGGAGCTTCTGCTGGCCAAGGGCTATGAGGTCCACGGCATCAAGCGGCGCGCTTCGCTGTTCAACACCGCGCGGATCGACCATCTGTACCAGGACCCGCACGACCAGCCCCGCAATTTCGTCCTGCACCACGGCGACATGACGGACTCGTGCAGCCTCATCCGCATCGTGCAGTCGGTGCAGCCCGACGAGATCTACAACCTGGCTGCGCAAAGCCATGTGGGCGTCTCGTTCGAGGAGCCGGAATACACGGCCAACGCCGACGGCCTGGGCACGCTGCGCCTTCTGGAAGCCATCCGCATCCTGAAGCTGGAGAACAAGACGCGCTTCTACCAGGCGTCGACGTCCGAGCTGTATGGCCTGGTGCAGGAAACGCCGCAGAAGGAAACGACCCCCTTCTACCCGCGCAGCCCCTACGCCGCCGCCAAGCTCTACGCCTACTGGATCAGCGTCAACTACCGCGAAGCCTATGGCATGTACGCCTGCAACGGCATCCTGTTCAACCACGAATCGCCCAAGCGCGGCGAAACCTTCGTGACGCGCAAGATCACCCGCGGCCTGGCGCGCATCGTGCTGGGGCTGCAGGAATGCCTGTACCTGGGCAACCTGTCCGCGCTGCGCGACTGGGGCCACGCCCGCGACTACGTCGAAATGCAGTGGCTGATGCTGCAGCAGGACACGCCCGAGGACTACGTCATCGCAACCGGCATGCAGTACAGCGTGCGCGAGTTCATCAATACCGCCGCGCGCGAGCTGGGCATCCTGCTGGCCTGGGAAGGCGAAGGCCTGGAAGAGACGGCCACCGTGCTGTTCTCGCCGGTGCATGACGTCAAGGCCGGCCAGGTCATCGTCCGCGTCGATCCGCGCTACTTCCGTCCGACCGAAGTGGAAACCCTGCTGGGCGATCCCACCAAGGCCCGCGAAAAGCTCGGCTGGTCGCCCCGCACCACGTTCGCGCAGCTCGTCAAGGAAATGGTCGAAGCCGACCTGAAGGACGCGCGGCGCGATGCGCTGGTTGAACAGAACGGCTACGAAATCTACGCCTACAAGGAGTAGCCCGCCATGACGAACCTGGACCAACGCGTGTTCGTCGCCGGCCACCGCGGGATGGTGGGCGCGGCGATCACCCGCGAACTGCACCGGCGCGGCTACGAGAACGTGCTGACCCGCAGCCGCGCGGAACTGGACCTGGAAAACCAGAACCAGGTGCACCGCTTCTTTTCGACCACGCCGGTCGATGTGGTGTACCTGGCCGCCGCCAAGGTGGGCGGCATCCTGGCCAACCAGACGCATCCGGTGGACTTTCTGTACAAGAACCTGATGATCCAGTGCAACGTGATCCGCGCCGCGTATGCGGCCGGGGTGCGCAAGCTGCTGTTCCTGGGTTCGTCATGCATCTACCCGCGCGAGGCGCCGCAGCCCATCCGCGAGGACGCGCTGCTGACCGGTCCGCTGGAAGCCACCAACGAGCCTTACGCCATCGCCAAGATCGCCGGTCTGAAGCTGTGCGAGGCCTATCAGCGGGAGCACGGCGCGCGCTTCATCTGCGCCATGCCCACCAACCTGTACGGCCCGCACGACAACTACGACCTGCACAGCAGCCACGTGCTGCCCGCCCTGATCCGCAAATTCCACGAGGGCCGCGAGGCCAACGCGGAAAGCGTGACGATCTGGGGCACCGGGTCGCCGCTGCGCGAGTTCCTGTACGTGGACGACCTGGCGCAGGCCAGCGTCATGCTGATGGAGCATCCGGACGCCGAGGGCATCTACAACATCGGCGCCGGCCAGGACATCTCCATCGCGGACCTGGCGCGGCTGGTGGCGCGGGTGGTCGGCTACGAAGGCAAGATCGTCTACGACACCTCCAAGCCCGACGGCACGCCGCGCAAGCTGATGGACTCGTCGCGCGTGCAGGCGCTGGGCTGGCGGCCGGAGATCTCTCTGACGCACGGCATCACGCTGGCCTACGGCCATTTCCTGCGCGAGCGCACGCAACAGGCGCTGCCGGTGGCCTGACGGCCGCGCCAGCATGACAGACAGGGTTACCGATGCTCGGATTCGTGAAGAAACACATCGCCGGCAATGCCTCCTTCTGGGGGCTGGTGGAGTACGGCATCGGTCCCGTCGCGGCGCTGGTGGCGCTGCCGATCCTCTTTCGCCAGCTCGGCACGGTCGGCTTCGGCCAGTATTCGATGATCATCGCGCTGGCCGGGTTCGGCAACGCGGCCAACCTGGGCGCGGCCGTGACCGCGACCAAGCTGGTCTCCGAGAGCGCGCACGAGCCCGGCGGCGCCTATCGCGCGGCCGGCGTCAGCATGTCGCTGATCGGCTGTGCGCTGGCCGTCGTGACCCTGGTGGCCGTGCTGCTGTGGGGCGTGGTAGGGCTGGGCTGGCCCGACGCCACGTTTGGCGGCGTGGCGGTGACGATGCTGGCCATGCCGGCGCTCGCCATCTACCTGACGCAGCAGTATGACCAGCTGTTTTCCGGCTGCCTGAAGGGCCGCGAGGACTTTCGCGCCACCGCACTGTGCGAGGTCTTCAGCCGCACCGGCACCATGGCGCTCGCCTGCGCGGCCGCCTGGTACACCGCCTCGCCCACCTGGACGGGGCTCGCGCAGGCGCTGGGCCTGCTCGTCGCGGGGAGCGTCAAGATGCGCGTGTTTTCGCGCGCCTACGACCGCTACATCGTGCGGCCCGTGCGGGACCGCGGCGCCATGATGTCCGCCTTCCGGTTCTCGCGCTGGTCGTGGCTAAACAGCCTGAGCGCGCTGGCCTTCGGCTCGGTCGACCGGGTGCTGGTCGGCAGCCTGATGGGACCGGCGGCGCTTGCCATCTACACCGTGGGCGTGCAGGTGGGCCAGATCATCCACACGGCGTCCGTCGCCATCTTCCAGAAGGCGATGCCGCGCGTGACACGCCTGTCGGTGTCGCCGCCCTACCCGGGGGCCGCCGAACGCGAGATCCGCCGCATGATGCTGTGGAACCTGGCGCTGTCGGCCGGCGCCACGCTGGCGGTGCTGGCGGTCAGCCGGCCGCTCTTGAACGTGCTGCTGGGCGACAACGTCGCCAGCGGCCATCTGGGCACCTTCCAATTGCTGATCGTGGCGTCGGGCCTGCTGTCCCTGAATGCCGCGGCGCACTTCTCCCTCCTGGGGCTCGGCAATTCCCGCGCCGTCGCGATCCTGAACGGACTGGGCGGCCTGGCGATGCTGTGCGTCATGGCGGGACTGGTTCACGTGGCGGGGGAACACGCCGCAGCCTGGGGCCGCATGGCCTACGCGGCGATCACGCTGGCCGGCGTGGCCCTCGCCATCCGTCAATCCCGCCCCGAGTTTCCGGGCGCCATGCCTGCGGCCACCCGTTAACCAACATGCTGAGGTCTTACATGCGCAAGCGCCATAACGAGTATTCACGCCAGCTCATCGACTTCGTCCGCGAGCTCCGTCCGCCAGCGCCCATCGCCAGCGGCCTGCTGCCCAAGGTGACGATCGTGACCCCCTCGTTCAACCAGGCCAAGTTCCTGGAGCGCACCATCCTGTCCGTGCTGAACCAGGGGTATCCGCGGCTGGAATACATCATCATCGACGGCGGCTCCACGGATGGCAGCGTGGACATCATCAAGAAGTACGAGCGCTACCTGTCCTACTGGGAAAGCACGCCGGACCGGGGCCAATCGCACGCGATCAACAAGGGATTCGAACGCGCCACGGGCGACTACGTCGGCTGGCAGAACTCGGACGACCTGTATTTCCCGGGCGCGCTGCGCAAGCTGGGAGTGGCTGCGGCCAAGGGGCGCGCGCCGATCGTCAGCGGCAACCTGTTCGTGGCGGACGCCGACAACCGCATCTTCCGCAAGATCCACTACACGCCCGTCAACCGCGGCACGCTGACGGTGGTGAAGGCCTCGATCCCGAACCAGTCCGCCATTTTCCGCCGCGACCTGCTGCGCAAGTACGGCCTGCTGCAGGAGAGCATGCGCTACTGCATGGACCTGGAGCTGTGGAGCCGGCTGCTGCGCGAGGGCAAGAACCTGATCGTGCCGGACGCGCTGGGCGTGTACACCGCCCACGACGAGACCAAGACGGCGCTGATGCAGGACGTGCTGCTGGAAGAGCGCGAGCAGATCGTCAGCCGCATCCGGCGCACCGAGCCGGGCCTGGGCAAGCTGTTCGAGCTGTCGTGCCGCGCCTCGAAGGTGGCCGCGCATGCCCGCCAAGGCGACCTGACCTATCTGCTGGAGAAGCTGACCACCAAGATCTTCGGACGCGACGACTGGGCCGCGCACTAGGCCGGCCCGACACTGATACGGAACTCCAATGACCACGCGCCGCCGGCTTTCCACCCTGCACCTCCTGGGCATGTTCGTCTTCACCGCGCTGGCGCTGAACGACGACAGGTTCATCGTGGGGGTCGGCAGCTTCAAGCTGTCGCCCTTCGATCTGCTGTTCGTGGCGATGCTGGGGGTCAAGGCGCTCAGGCTGGCCGACCCGCGCGCCTATGCGCTGCCGCGCGGGGCGCTGGGCGTGCTGCTGGGCATCCAGGCGATCTCGGTGATCTACCTGCTGCTGGTGTCGATTGACCATCCGGGCATCGAGACCGGCGACGTGGCGCGCGACCTGCGCATCGTCTTCTACTTTCTGTGCACGCCGTTCCTTTGCTACAAGGACATCGACAGTCCGCACGCCTACGCAATCCTGCAGAAGTACATCGTGGCGGCGAGCCTGGCGGTCGCCACACTGATGCTGGTGGAACAGGCGGCCGGGTTCAGCGTGGCCAATCCGCTGCGCAACGTGCGGCTGGGCGTGTGGGCCATCCCGATGGGCGTGGTGTCGCTGCTGTACTTCCGCCGCACGCTGAACGTATCGGGTCCCAAGGCCTACGCACTGATCCTGTTCATGGTGATGGCGCTGGTGTTCTCGCTGAATCGCAGCCAGTACCTGCAGTTGGCGATCTCCGTCACCATCGCCGTGCTGCTGGCCGGCAACGCCGACATCCGCCGCCGCGCCGTGATGATCTTCGTTCCCGCGGCCGTGGCCGGGGTGCTGATCTTTGCCAGCATCGGCTATCTGGACGTGCTGACCAATCGCATCTTCAGCGTCGAGCGCCTGGACGAGGATTCCAGCTACGGCGCACGCGTGCAGGAGATGGAAGGCCAGATGGCGTTCTTCGCCGAGAATCCCGTCTTCGGCAAGGGCGCCGGCTTTCGCAGCTGGGTGATGGGCGAAAACGGCTTCGAGCTGAGCACGTTCGCGCACAACTCCTGGGCCTTCTACCTGATGAAGTTCGGGATCGTCGGCACAACCATGATCATGCTGCCGCCCCTGTTGATCCTGCTGTTCTCGCTCTTTCGGCGCTATGCCCATCCCGGGCTGGAGATGCACCGGCGATATCTGCTCGCCACCGCGCCCATCTACATCTTCATCGACTCGATGTCCGGTGGCTTGGCCTATGCGCCAAAGACCGCGTTTACCGGATTCCTCCTGTGCTATTGCCTGTCGCTGATGCGCAATGCACAGATCATGCCCGTGCCTCGCCAAGAATCTCCCGCTCCCAGCCCTCGCCCGGACATCGTGCGCCGGGCGCCACCCACGCGAGTAATACCTCATGTCTGATGTCTTGTTTGTCGCACCGGACTTGCATGGCGGCGTCGGAAGATGCGTCGCCTTCATTGTGGATGCGTTGCCGGAACAGGGGGTGGACTCCGCCCTGTTCCTGCTGCGCTCGCGCAATCGCGAGTATCCCATCGCCAATCCCAAGGTCACGCGCGCATTTCCCATCATCGAGTCCCCAACCAAGCTGCGGCTGGCGCTGCCCGTGGCGTTCTTCAAGCTGCTGCAGCACATCCGCCGCGAAAAGCCCGCCATCGTCTGCTCGCATGGCCTGTTGTGCAACATGCTGGTCGTGCTGGCCAGAAAAATCCTGCGCGGCAATTTCCGCACCGTGGCGTTCGAGCACAGCAGCCCGGCCATCCACTACGGCGCCTCGAAGATGCGCCGTCTGAAGTGCTGGCTGGTCAGCCAGACTTACCGGCGCCATGACGCCGTGGTGGGCGTGTCGCGCGGCGTGAAGGAAGACCTGGTCAGCATGTTTCCGCCACTGCGCGGCAAGGTCCACACCATTTACAACGGCGTGCCGCTGGACAACGTGCGCCGGCAAGGCGCGCAACCCAAGCTGGCCGACGACGGCGAGTCGCCCTACCACGTGGTGGCCGTGGGCCGGCTCGAGGCGGTCAAGGACTATGCCACGCTGATCGACGCGGCCGCGCTGCTGGACGATCCGCGCATCGCGTTCACGATCCTGGGCGAAGGCTCCGAACATGCCGCCCTGCAAAAGCGCATCGACGACAAGCCTTCGCGCACGCAGGTCACGCTGGCGGGCCATATCGACAATCCGTTTCCGGTCATCGCCGGCGCCGGCGCCTTCGCGCTCACCTCCGTGCGCGAGAGCTTCGGCAACGTGCTCGTGGAGGCGCTGTGCCTGGGCGTGCCCGTGATCTCGACGGACTGCCCGCATGGTCCCGCCGAGATCCTGGACGCCGGCCGCTACGGACTGCTGGTGCCGGTCGGCGACGCCGAGGCGCTGGCCGAGGCGGTGCGGCGCCTGGCCTACGACGGCGAGATGCGCGAGAAGCTGGCGGCCCAGGGCCCCGAGCGCGCGGACGCCTTTTCCCTCGAGCGGCACTGCCGCAACGTCATCGATCTCTTCCGGCCGCTCATGCAGCGCGGAACGCCCTGAACAGGACAGCATCATGCAGAAGATACCGGTATCCGTCGTGGTGATGACGAAGAACGAGGAACGCAACATCGCGAAGTGCCTGAAGGGGCTGGCGGATTTCGACGAAGTCTTCGTCGTGGACTCCAACAGCACGGACGCCACCTGCTCGATCGCCACGGCGATGGGCGCGCGCGTCTCGAACTTCAATTGGGACGGCAAGTATCCGAAGAAAAAGCAGTGGTGCCTTGAGCAACTGCCCTTCACCCACCCCGTCGTGCTTTACGTGGACGCCGACGAAGAGATGACGCCGGGCCTCGCCGCCGAAATCCGCGACGTGCTGCCGCGCTTTGCGGCGGGCGCAGGCGGCGCGTTCGTGCCGTTCGACTACGTGTTCTGCGGCAAGAAGCTCGAGCACGGCCACCGCGTCTACAAGCTGGCGCTGCTGGCGCGCGACCGCTCCCGCTTCCTGGACTATGACGACCTGGACGTCGCCAACATGTGGGAAGTTGAAGGCCACTACCAACCGCAGGTCGAAGGCGAGACCTTCGCACTGCGCCAGCGCATGGTGCACAACGACCACGATTCGCTGTATCACTACTTCGACAAGCACAACCGCTATTCGGACTGGGAAGCGAACCTGCGCACCAAGGGACTGATGAACGACCCGCGCGAAGCCAACGTCGGCGGCCGCGCCCTGCTCAAGCGCATCTTCCAGGCCATGCCGTTCAAGGCGCCCATTTCGTTCCTGCACTCCTACCTCTTCAAGCTGGGCTTCCTGGACGGCAAGGCGGGCTATGACTACGCCGTCGCGCGCGCCATGTACTACTGGCAGATCCGCATCAAGACCGAGGAAATCCTGAAGGCGCGCCGGGCCAGCGAGGCCGCCTCGCAGCGCGATGCCGTTGCGGGAGCGGCCAAATGAGCACCTTGCAACGCCTGGACCAGTTCGCGCTGGCGCCGGGTCAGCGCGGGCGTTCGGCGCTGACCGTGCAGTTGTGGTGGATGGTGCAAGGCACGCTCTTTCGCTGGTCGCCGCAGGTGGCTTACGGCTTTCGCCGCTGGCTGCTGCGCTGCTTCGGCGCGCGCGTGGGCCACAAGGTGCTGATCCGGCCCACGGCCACGGTCACCTACCCCTGGAAGGTCGAGATCGGCGACTACGCCTGGATCGGCGACGACGCGGTGATCTACAGCCTGGGTCCCATCCATATCGGCGCCCACGCCGTGGTGTCGCAGCGCAGCTACCTGTGCGCGGCGGATCACGACGCCGGCCGGCCCGACTTCCCGTTGCGCGAACGCGCCGTTCGGGTCGAAGACGGCGCGTGGGTGGCGACTGACGTGTTCGTCGGGCCGGGCGTGACGATTGCGCGCGAGGCGGTCATCGGCGCACGCAGCTCGGTGTTCCGCAACATGCCGGCCGCGATGGTCTGCCACGGCAATCCGTGCCGCCCCATCCGGCCCCGCACCGCCACGCCAACATGAAAATACTCATCTATGGCATCAACTACGCGCCCGAACTGACCGGCACCGGCAAATACACCGCCGAACTGGCCGAATGGCTGGCCGCCCGCGGGCACGAAGTCAGCGTGGTCACCGCCCCGCCCTACTACCCGCAATGGAAGGTGCACGAGGGCTACCGCGGTTCGCGCTACACCAAGGAATCGCGACGCGGCGTGACCGTGCGGCGCGCGCCCTTGTGGGTGCCCGAAAGGCCGGGCGGCGCCAAGCGGCTGGTGCACCTGGCAAGCTTCGCGCTGTCCAGCCTGCCGTCGCTGCTGCGCGCCGCGATGCGCCGCCCGGACATCATCCTGGTCGTCGAACCCGCCCTCTTCTGCGCGCCGGCCGCGTGGCTGACAGCCCGCCTGACCGGCGCGCGCGCCTGGCTGCACATCCAGGACTTCGAGGTCGACGCGGCGTTCGAATTGGGGCTGCTGAAGGGCGGCGCTTTGCGATCGATGGTCAAGCGCGCGGAGCGTTGGCTGATGCGCAGGTTTGATCGCGTGTCGACGATTTCGAACCGGATGCTGGATCTGGCGCTTTCCAAAGGCATCGATCCGAGCCGTGCGGTGCTGTTGCCCAACTGGATCGACGTCAATGCCATCACGCCGCTCGCTGAAGGCGGCGATTACCGCGCGCAGCTCGGCATTCCGGACAACGCCATCGTTGCGTTGTATTCGGGGAATATGGGTGGCAAACAAGGCTTGCAGATTCTGGCGGACGTGGCGCGTCGTCTTAACCGAGAAGACCGTCTTTGGTTCCTGTTCTGCGGTCAGGGACCCGAACGCGCGGCCCTGGAGGAAAAGTGCCGGGGTCTGACGCGGGTCATCTTTCTGGATTTGCAGCCGGCAGAACGCCTGGGCGCGTTGCTGGGCACGGCAGACATCCACCTGTTGCCCCAACGCGCTGGCGCGGCCGACCTGGTCATGCCTTCGAAACTGACCGGCATGCTGGCCAGCGGCCGCCCGGTCGTCTGCGGCGCGGCGCGTGGCACGGAGCTTGCCAGCGTCGTGTCGCGCTGCGGGCTGCTGACACCGCCCGAGGATGCCGTCGCGATGGCCGAGGCGGTGCGCAAGCTCAGCTACAACGCGCAGATCCGCGAAACCCTGGGCGCGGCAGCGCGGCAGTATGCGATGGCGCATCTGCATGTGGATGCGGTGCTGGGCGCGGCGGAGCGGGAGTTTATGGCGCTTGCGAAGAACAAGGGCCGCGGAGCGCCGGCGGGGACGCAGGCGAGTGAGGGGGATGTTTGAGGGGGGGTGCCGGAATGGGCGCATGCATGGCGGGCGCGGAACAGCATGGACAGCGTCGCCTTGCTTAGCCCCCCTGATTAGCCGGTAGAAAAACCACACCGTCGACTGTTCTCTTCCGGAAATTCAATCTCCGGGTACTGGAGAATGATCAGATGCGGCAGGGCCATGGACGGCATGAACACGAGCAGGATCGCCAAATCCACCCAGATCATCAGCGGCAACCATCGCCGCCATTTCCTTGCGGTGAAGGACCTAATGATCCAACGTCCACCGTAGCGCAACAGTACGTCTCTCGGGCTTTGAGGGAGCGAAACAATCTTTGGTGGGGGCAGGCCTTCAACCTTAGCCATATAACGATTGAGCCAAGCCCAGATATGGTCTGCATAAATTTTCTCGTTGGACATGATTGGTATCTTGACCAATTGAGGTGCAGGCAAGTTGCGGGTATAGCCCACAAGGTAAAGATAAGGTTGCGCTTGACCTGTTGACCAGCAAATGCCCTGCAACTGATCCCAGTCAAGTTCCCATATTTCATCCGAGCTTTCTTCGGGATATGGGACGTAGTAGACGCAGCGGCTACGGCGATCGAACCGAACTTTCGAGCACCGGTATCGGAAGCGCGGTCCCAAGACACAAAAAAGAAAAAACACCATAAGCCCTATGGCCGGAAGGCCTAGAACGGCCAGCCAAATCAACCCGAACCCATTGTCAACGCCTGCGATCACTGCAGAAAAGAATACGAGCAGTCCAATAAGCGTGAAAACTTGAAGCATCAAGCTATGACCTTCGGATTTCAGCGAATCGGAGATGACCTCGATGCAATGCTCGTTGATCCGCGTCGCCTCTATGGAGGCGGAATCCTTCGGGCCTGGCGCCAGAGGCAACAACGTACTCGCGAAGCGAAAGATCCGCCATTTTTTCTGGATTTCTCTAAACGACGGGCGCGGCTGCCGGATTTGCTTGCTGGTTCGCATTACTTGGGGTGTTGGGCGATTGAGGAGGGAGATGTGAGGATGGAGGAGTCGGCCTTGCGCAGGTGTTGGCGGGTGGGACGCCCTTGAACGCGTCGCCTCGCCCGGCCATTACGTCACGCCAACTCAGGGTTGGCTATCAGACACGTATGATTCTGAGGTGCATCAGCTGAGCACTCGATCGGGTACGCAACACGTTCGCTTTGGTGGTGGCCGGGCTTCGCCACGCGCCGTTGCAATGCTTAGTGGCGCAGCGTCCGATGACGCAACGCTCAACAAACCACTTTTATTGCGATAACTTTCACGCGCCCAAAAAAATCAGGGCCTGTGCAGGCGGCATCGCCACCCGCACAGGCCCTGATTCCCGTCATCGCATCAACTCCCTTCGCCCTTCCCCGGCGCAGGCTGCCCGTTCGAGCTGCGCACCAATCCCATCTGCACCGCGATGTACGCGGCCTCGGCCTGGTTGCGCGCGTTGAGTTTCCAGTACAGCGTGCGCGCGTGGCTCTTGACGGTGGCGACCGAGATGCCGACCTGCTGGCCGATCTCGCGCATGGTCTTGCCTTGCACGAGAAGCTGCAGGATCTCTTCCTGCCGCTGCGTGAGCTCGCGCAGCTCCTGCACGGACGCGTGTGTCGTGCTGGGCGGCCTGCCAGCGGGTTGGGGATAGCACTCTCCGCCCGCGATCACCAGGCTGACCGCTGCGGCCAACGCATCGGGGCTGGACGCCTTGGGCAGATAGCCCGCGACGCCGGCGCGCGCACACGCGGCCATGACGCTCTGGTCCATCGCTGAATACAGGACGAGCACGAGCCGCGGCATGAAGAATGCCATCGCCTGGGAAAGAAGCCCGATGTCCTGCTCCGCGGAGCCGCTGCAACCCACCACCAGCAACTCCACTGGCTTGTTGATCGAGCTGGACATATTGAGAAGGTGGGCTGGCGAAATGGCCAGGATATCGTCGGCGTTGCGCACACGTTCCAGCACATGCTGAATTGCGACACGAAGCAGAGCGTAGTCTTCGATCAGTACGGTTGTCATCCCGGGAAGAACCTTGTGACGCATGGCCCATTACGGTTCCCATGACGCTGGCGCGACGCCGCGCAAGGCGCGGGTTCACGCGCGTCGCCAGGCTCAGGGGAATCCTGTCCGCAGCCTTGGGATTGCAGTGGCGAGACTAAGTGATTCGCCCTATCAATCCATGCTTGCAGACACAACTCATGCTATCAGCGGCTACGTTCGCTGAATCTCGTTCAGGAGGATGATTGGTGGCGGAAAGCGAGGTGACAGCAACCCGAACACCTGCTTTCTATGCCTTAGCCGTATTGGCTATGCGCAACCCCGGCAGCGTTGGAACTGGGCGTTCCTGCTGCCGGGCAGGCAGCGCAAACCTGACTCAACCGAGCTTGCGCCCATAGATCTGCCCGGCATCCACTTCACGCCCGTTCGGTTCATGCCATTCCAAGGTCGCACCGCGTTGCAGCGCCGCGTAAACGGCTTCGCCCTTGTTCTTGACATGCAGGCGTTGATACAGCGTGCACGCGTGCGTCTTGGCGGTCGCCACCGAGATGTTGAGCATCCGGCTGACGGTCTTGATGGGATAACCCCGTGCAAGCAGCACCAGCACTTCGTACTGGCGCGGCGTGATCTGCAGGAGCTGTGCCCCCGCGCTCACGGGCATGGTGCCCTTCGAGCCGGCTTCTTCCGCGTCCCGAGACGGCAAGGCGCATACGGTGGAGGCCGGAGCCTGCAGCGCCTGTTCGCTGGGGAAGCATTGCCCGCCCGCCATCACCAGGCGTATGGCGGCCTCGAGGATCTCGACCGAAGCCGTTTTCATCAGGCAACCGTACACGCTGGCGCCAGGCAGGCCTTGCACCGGCATGGGCAAGGGCATGACGTCCGTCAAAAGCAGAATCCGCTTGGGCGTCAGCACGCGCTGAATCTCGTGCAAGGCGCTCCATGCTTCATCGGTATCCACTGGCAAACCATAGATCAGAAGATCGGCGCCCGCGTGCACGCCGTCGGCCTTGGACACGTCCGCAAGGCCCATCCCCTCGATCTCCCACACATCATCCAACTTGCTAAGAATCTGCCACAACCCCAACCGCAGTAGCGGATGGGCTTCAATCAGGACCATCTTGGCCATGGTGTCCTCCCGGTTTTTCGACGAGCCTAGAAGGGATCTTCGCTGTGCTGAAGACTATTTTTTTTTCCAGCCCTGCGGGGGTGGTCCGCATATCCCGGAATATCTAATGAAGCTGAACCGGGACATTTGGGCTGGGCAACTTTGGTAGCCAACATAACGGATGGCATGGAACCCATCTTATGGTTCGGATTTGTCAAAATCAAGACGTTTCAGGGCGATATAATCCGACAAAATCAGAAATCAATCGTTAGCCTTAATCACGTTCGTAAATATGGATGAGAAAGTCATCTCGTCCTTTTCGCCGCTAGGGTTTTCACCAGCACCAACATGGCGCGGGGACGCATCTCCCCTATGAAGCAGCCTTGCAAGACTGCCCGCACAGGCGCTCTGGCCCTTGTTACAGACGAAAAAAAGCCGCGTCGGGACATCTGCCGGACGCGGCGTCGAATAGCCGGAGGAGAAGGGAAACCTGTCAACTTGTATCCGCGGACACATCAAGCCCGTGAACAGTCCCTGTATTCGAAATAACGGTAACATTTTTTATTTTCCCGCCCGCAGGCGGATTTACTCCATATAGGCGAAGTCAAATACCGTGTGACCCCCCTGATGATGCCAATGGTGCATTGAAGCATGGCGTTTTCTCAGGAAGTTTGCGTAGTGGATTTCGCCGTCGGTTTCAACGTAGGTGGAAGGCGTCAGCTCCTCGATCCGGTTGAGCGAGACACCCTTGCCGTAGTGACAGAACCCCTGGTACTGCGCGCACCGGATCACGTCTCCCCCTGGCGACACAACGATTCCGGCGTTGCGGGCGCGCATCGGATTGCGCACGATCGGGTTGCAGGCGTGCGGCGTCCAGGTCGTGGAACGCGGCGAATCGGAAAAAAACGCGAACAGTTCGTCGCAATGGCTCTGGCCGTCCGTCCGGTCGATATTTGTTAATAGCCACCAGTATTCGCCGTGTTTAAAGATAATGGTATCCACGGCCGAAATATTGGTCATCAGATTAACGTCAAGCTCCCATTTCAGTGGAAATTCAGTGCATTTCCACAACTCAATACTGCGATTTCCGCATGTTTCAGGGACCATGTACGTCACGCCTTCGTGTTCAAAAATATACGGAAACGAAAGGTGATACGGCAGGTTCAGCGCGGTGCCCAACAGCCGGAAAGCCCCGTCGGAGTAGGTCGCTACCGAGATCGTGCCCTTGCGGGACGTAAAATCATAGTCCTCGAAAAATATATATGGTTTTTTATCGTGCGTATAAACAAAAGGGTCGGCAAAAAACCGGCCCTTTGGCGGTTGCAACACCATGGCTTCGGAGACCACGGCCTGCTGGCGTGCGGACGGAAACATACCGATCCGCCAGCGGATATTGCGTTTCATGACGCGGCGCACAACGAGATCCGACATTAACCATGCCTGGCGCGCAATATATGCCGCGCTATCCCACTCCGCCGGATCGGCCCGGCGCGGGCCGCTCATGATCTGCATGGCGGGCGGCGCGACGCCCGGGCGGTCATGGGCCAGCGCCTGCAAGGCGTCATAGACCATGAAGTTTCCCAAGCTGAATGCGCGCGCCTGATTCTTCAGCCAGAACACTTCCGTGTTGAAACTGCGCTGGTCCAGAAGCTCGTCGTCTTCCTGCCTGGCGCCGACGCGCCAGAGTTTCACGGTGGTGTGATCTTCGCGCTGAAAAACCTCCCAGAAGCCGGCATAACGGCTGGTGGCCACCGCAATATCCGAGTAGCTCAACTGCCAGACGCCCAGACGCGACCAACTCGCGAGCTGCGCGCGGGTGGCCAGCGACGCACCCAGCGTGATCACCAGGTCCAGCCCCAGCGCCTGCACCTCGTTGCGCGCGTGGGGATCCTCGTCGCCCGGCGCCAGCGGGATTACCGACGTGCCCGCCTCCTGCAGTCCATCGCGCATGTCGCGGCAGGCCAGCATGACGCGCTGCTTCTGCGGCAGCAGCTTGCCTTCCAGGCGCGACAGCGAACCGAACAGCGCCTTCACGCTCAGCCGGGGCGCGCTGTCGGCGGCCTCGCCGTTCATCACCAGCAAGGCCGTGAGGTCGAAATCCTGGCTGTGGAGTAGCCACTCAACCATCTCGTGCATCCAGCCGGGTTGCTCATACCCGTCGACCAGCAGTCCCACCTTGTACGTCTTCATTTCTCGTGCTCCTGTATCAGGGCGATTGGCCTGCCGCGCCGTGACTGCGAAGGGGCCTCGCCCGGCACACACCCGGGGCAATGCATTCATGTTCTCGCGCTGATACTGCGGGCTTTTGGGCGTGCGTTCCAGAGCACATTCATCCTAGGGCCGGTGTCCGAGGACGATCGGCTAAATCTCAACCTCACGGCCATGGCGCCCCTCATTCTTCTTTCCGACGCTTCTCGTTCTTACGCCCGATGCGAAGCGACCGTGCCGCAAAACCGACACATCGGGCGCGCATGGTTAGGGGTAAACCCTATTGGGGATAGCAGAGGCTCGCCTCTCATCCGTGCCTCCCGCATAATGCTTTGAAACAAACGTTTGAATTCAACCTTATGCAAGAAATCCGCTCGACCTCCACGAGGGAAACCATCCTCGACACCGCCGAATCCCTGTTTGCGCAACAGGGACACGAAGCGACGTCGATGCGCCAGATCACGGGCGCGGCCGGCGTGAACCTCGCGTCGGTGAACTATCACTTCGGCTCGAAAGAGTCACTCGTACAGGCGGTGCTCAAACGCCGCCTGGAAGTGCTGAATCGCGAGCGCATGCGCCTTCTGGACGAACTCGAGGCGCAATCCGGCGGCAAGCCCCTGAAGCCCTCGCAGATCGTGGACGCGTTCTTCGGCACGTTGCTGCGTCTGGCCGCCGATCCGGCGCAGGCCGGCAGCACCTTCCTGCCGCTGCTGGAACGCACGATGACCGACCCCACGGATTTCATCCGCGCGCTGTTTGCCGAGGAATATGCGGACGTGCTGGCGCGCTACCGCAATGCGCTCTTCGCCGCCCTGCCCGACGTGCCGCGCGCCGAGATCATCTGGCGCTTCCAGTTCATGCTGGGCGCGACGTCGTACGCGATCATGGGCACCGATCTGCTGCGCTCGGTCACCGGCCTGGCCGGCGACGAGGCCGAACAGCCCAACGACCGCGAGCTGCTCTTGCCGCGCCTGATGAGTTTCCTGCTGGGCGGGCTGCGCTCGCCCCTGCCGCACTTGAACGCAAGCCCCGGAGGCGCCTGACCGCCTTCCACCGCAACAGGCCGGCGAGCCGCCTTCGGTCACCGCCAGGCAACTGAAGAACAACGAGGAGACAAGAAAATGTACGCAGTCATCGTCGCGCTGGTTGTCATTGCGCTCCTGGCCGCCGTGTTGCTGGGCGTGCGCCCCATCCGGCGGGCGCTGCTGTCCGCGCCGATCTTCAACCTGTACCGCAAGGTGCTGCCGCAGATGTCCGACACCGAGCGCGATGCGCTCGAGGCCGGCACCGTCTGGTGGGAAGGCGAGCTCTTTCGCGGCCGTCCCGACTGGAGCCGTCTGCTTGCCTATCCGCGGCCGCGCCTGACCGACGAAGAGCAGCGCTTCCTGGACAATCAGGCCGAGACCGCGTGCCGCATGGTCAATGACTGGAGCGTCACGCAAGAGCGCTTCGACCTGCCCGCCGACGTCTGGAACTATCTGAAGTCCGAGGGTTTCCTCGGCATGATCATTCCCAAGCAATACGGCGGCCTCGCGTTCTCCGCCTACGCCCATTCCGAAATCGTGACCAAGCTGTCCACGCGGTCCTCCGCGCTGGCCGTGTCGGTCATGGTGCCGAATTCGCTTGGCCCCGCCGAACTGCTGCTGCACTACGGCACCGAGGAACAGAAGAACCATTACCTGCCGCGTCTTGCGCGTGGCGAAGAGGTGCCGGCCTTCGCGCTGACCAGCCCCTGGGCGGGCTCGGACGCCGCAGCCATCCCCGACAGCGGCATCGTCTGCAAGGGCGAATGGCAGGGCCGCGAGGTCATCGGCATGCGCGTCACGTGGGACAAGCGCTACATCACGCTGGCGCCCGTCTGCACGCTGCTGGGCCTGGCGTTCCGCCTCTACGATCCGGACGGACTGCTGGGCGGCAAGAAGGATCTGGGCATCACCTGCGCGCTGGTTCCGCATGACCACCCCGGCGTGGACACAGGCCGCCGCCACTTCCCGCTGAACGCCATGTTCATGAACGGCCCGACGCGCGGCAACGACGTCTTCATGCCGCTGGACTTCATCATCGGCGGTCCCGCGATGGCCGGCCAAGGCTGGCGCATGCTGATGGAATGCCTGGCCGCGGGCCGCTCGATCTCCCTGCCCTCGTCCAACACCGGCATGTCCAAGCTGACGGCGCGTGCAGTGGGCGGCTATGCCCGCGTGCGCAGCCAGTTCCGCATGCCGGTCGGCAAGTTCGAAGGCGTCGAAGAGGCGCTGGCCCGCATCGGCGGAAACACCTACATGATGGACGCCGCGCGCACCATGACGGCGGGCGCGGTGGACCTGGGCGAAAAGCCCTCGGTCGTGTCGGCCATCGTGAAGTACCACGTCACCGAACGCGCGCGCCAGGTCGTCAACGACGGCATGGACGTGATCGGCGGCAAGGGCATCTGCCTGGGACCGTCCAACTTTCTGGGCCGCGCCTACCAGCAGATCCCCATCGGCATCACCGTCGAAGGCGCCAACATCCTGACGCGCAGCCTCATCATCTTCGGCCAGGGTGCGATCCGCTGCCATCCGTACGTGCTGGCCGAAATGCAGGCCGCGCAATCATCGGACCGCAAGCAGGGGCTGGACGATTTCGATGCCGCGTTCTGGGGCCATGCGGGCTTCGTGGTGCGCAACACGCTGCGGGCGCTGGGCGCCTCCCTGACCGGCGCGCGCTTCGTGGCCGTCAACGCCGACGTCGCGCCGGACATGAAGCGCTACTACCAGCTGCTGGGCCGCTATTCGGCCGCGTTCGCGCTGCTGGCGGACACATCGATGCTGGTGCTGGGCGGCAGCCTGAAGCGCCGCGAGCGTCTGTCGGCGCGCCTGGGCGATGTGCTGTCGCAGATGTACCTGATCAGCGCGACGCTCAAGCGCTTCGAGGACGAAGGCCGCCAGGCGGCCGACGCGCCGCTGGCGCACTGGTCGATCCAGGACGCGCTGTGCAAGCTGCAGGAGGCCTTTGACGGCGTGCTGGACAACTTCCCGAATCGCGCTGTCGCGTGGATCATCCGCCGCATCGTATTCCCGTGGGGCCACAGCCAGATTCCGCCGTCCGACCAGCTTGGCCAGGACGTGGCACGGCTGCTGATCAGCCCCAACGCCACGCGCGACCGCCTGACAGCCGGCTGCCATCTGCCCGACACCGCGGACGAACCCGTGGGCGCCATCGAGCAGGCGCTGGCCGCCACGCTCGAAGCCGAGCCCATCGAAGCCAAGATCCGCGACCTTGAAAAGCGCGGCGTCATGGACGGCAATCCGCAAGCCAACGTGCGCGACATCGCCGACGCGGCGGTCACCATCGGCGCGATCACCGCCGAAGAGTATGCGGTCGTCAAGCGCCGCAACCGCTTGCGCGATACCGTCGTCAAAGTGGATGATTTCCCCTTTGACCTCGGCGCCGCCGACGCAGACCGGCCCACGGCCGAACGCAAGGTCGCCTGAGGGAGGGAACGGATGGCATTCAAACCGGTTTACGTCGTCGATGGTTCACGCACGCCCTTCCTGAAGGCCCGCACGGGTCCGGGACCCTTCTCCGCCGGGGATCTGGCGGTACAGGCCGGCCGCGCCCTGCTGCTGCGCCAATCCTACGCGCCCTCTGACCTGGACGAGGTCATCGTGGGCTGCGCCGCCCCCTCGCCCGAAGAAGTCAACATCGGCCGCGTGATTTCGCTGCGGCTGGGCTGCGGTGATCGCGTGCCCGGCTGGACCGTCATGCGCAACTGCGCGTCCGGCATGCAGGCGCTGGATTCCGCCATTGCCAACATCCAGAACGGCCGTTCGCACCTGGTGCTGGCCGGCGGCACCGATGCGCTGTCGCGCGCGCCGGTGCTGTTTTCGGACGGCATGGTGCGCTGGCTGTCGCGTTGGTACGCCGCGCGCGGAGTGGGCGCCAAACTCAAGGCGCTGGGCGGGTTCCGGCCGAAGAACCTGGCCCCCGTCATCGGCCTGCTCAAGGGGCTGACCGATCCGGTCGTCGGCCTGTCGATGGGACAGACTGCCGAAAATATCGCCACGCTCTTTCACATCGACCGCGCCGCGATGGATGCCTACGCGGCGCGCAGCCACCAGCGCGCGCTCGCCGCGCGCGCGGCGGGCATGCCCGAGATCACGCCGCTCATCGACACGCAGGGCAAGCTGCACCCCCACGACGACGGCGTGCGCGACGACTCCACGCCGGACAAGCTGGCCAAGCTCAAGCCCGTGTTCGACAAGCCCTGGGGCAACATCACCGCAGGCAACAGCTCGCAGGTCACCGACGGCGCCGCAATGCTGGTGCTGGCCTCGGAAGAGGCCGTTCAAAAATGGAACCTGCGCCCGCTGGGACGCATTGTCGATACGCAATGGGCCGGTCTGGATCCCGCGATCATGGGCCTGGGTCCGGTGCATGCCGCCACGCCGATCCTGCAGCGCCATGGCCTGGGCTTGAATGATCTGGACTTGTGGGAGATCAACGAGGCTTTCGCCGCGCAGGTGCTAGGCTGCCTGGCCGCGTGGCGGGACGAGGCCTACTGCCAGCAGAATTTCGGCACGCCCGCCTGGGGCGAACTGGACGCCGCGCGGCTCAACGTCGACGGCGGCGCCATCGCCATCGGCCACCCGGTGGGCGCATCCGGCGCCCGCATCGTGCTGCATCTGCTGCACGCGCTCAAGCGCCGCGGCGCCCGGCGCGGCATGGCGGCCATCTGCATCGGCGGCGGCCAAGGCGGCGCGATGCTGGTCGAAACCCTGGACGAGGACCGCCCATGACGACACTGGATACGCTTTCCCACTGGCGCCTGGACCGCGACCCCGACGGGCTCGCCTGGCTGACCTTCGACCGCGCAGGCAGCGCGGTCAACGCGCTGTCGGCCGACACCCTGGCCGAACTCTCCGTGGTGCTGGACGCGCTGGACGCCGATCCGCCCAAGGGCCTCATCATCCAGTCCGGCAAGGCCACGGGCTTCATCGTGGGCGCCGACGTCAACGAATTCGCAACGCTGGACACGCCCGAGCAGGCGCGCGGACTGGTGTCGCGCGGCTGGAACCTCATGAACCGCCTGGCCGGCGTGCGCTATCCGACGCTGGCGCTCATCCAGGGCCATTGCCTGGGCGGCGGCCTTGAATTGGCGCTCGCCTGCCGTTACCGGCTGGTGGCCGATCAGCCCGGCGCCTCGCTGGCGCTGCCCGAAGTCATGCTGGGCATCTTCCCGGGATGGGGCGGCATGCTGCGCCTGCCGCAGGTCATCGGCGCGCCCGCCGCGCTGGACATGATGCTGACCGGCCGCGGCGCCGATGCGCGCCGCGCGGCTTCGCTGGGGCTGGTCGACGCGCGCGTCCCGCCGCGCCTGCTGCTCGCCGCGGCGCGCCAGACCGTCCTGTCTCGCAAGCCCGCCCGCCGCGCGCGCGGCCTGGGCGGACTGCTGAACCGCTGGCCGTTCAAGGCCATCGTCGCCAACCGCGCCCGCAAGCAGATTGCCGCCAAGGATCCGCTCGGCCACTATCCGGCCGCGCCCGCCATTGTGGAGATCTGGGAAAAGCATGGCGGCAACGCGCTGAAGGCGCCCGACCTCATCGACCGCATCATTTCGTCCGGCACGGCGCGCAACCTGTTGCGCGTGTTCCGCCTGCAGGAGCGCCTGAAGGCCAATGGCAAGCAGCCCGGCGCCGCGCCGGCGCGCCACGTGCATGTGGTGGGCGCGGGCGTGATGGGCGGCGACATCGCGGCATGGTGCGCACTCAAAGGCATGACCGTCACGCTGCAGGACCAGGAGATGTCGCGCATCGCGCCCGCCATCAAGCGCGCCGCCGAGCTCTACGCACGCCGCCTGAAGGATCCGCGCCTGGCGCGCGCCGCGTTCGACCGGCTGGTGCCGGATCCGGCGGGCGGCGGCGTGCCGCTGGCGGACGTCGTCATCGAAGCCATCAGCGAGCAGCCCGAGGCCAAGCGCGCGTTGTACCAGTCGCTGGAGCCGCGCATGAAGCCGGACGCGCTGCTGGCCACCAACACGTCCAGCCTGTCGCTGGAAACACTGCGCGAGGGCCTGGCGCGTCCGGAACGTCTGGTGGGCATCCACTTCTTCAACCCGGTGGCCAAGATGCCGCTGGTGGAAGTCGTGCACGCGGACGGCGACGATCCCGCCATCGCGGCCCGCGCCTGCGCCTTCGTGGGCCAGATCGACAAGCTGGCGCTGCCGGTCAAGAGCGCGCCCGGATTTCTGGTGAACGCGGTGCTGGCGCCCTACATGCTGCAGGCCATGCGCAGCGTGGACGACGGCGTCGCACCGGAATCCGTGGACGCCGCCATGGTGGCCTTCGGCATGCCGATGGGGCCGCTGGAACTGGCGGACACCGTGGGTCTCGACATCGCGCGCGACGCTGGTGCACAGCTTGCCGACGGCGCGGAACCGCCGCGCTGCCTGGCCGACCGCCTGGCGCGCAACGAACTGGGCAAGAAGAGCGGCAAGGGCTTTTACACCTGGCGCGACGGCAAGCCGGTCAAGCAGCGCGACCCCGCCGCCGCGCCGGCCGGCTTGGCGCAGCGCCTGATCCAGCCCCTCATCGACGCGACGCGGCAACGCGTGTCCAGCGGCATCGTGGCCGACGCCGACCTGGCGGACGCCGGCGTGATTTTTGGGACGGGTTTCGCGCCTTTCACGGGCGGCCCCTTGCATTACGAAGACGGCAGCACCCAGCAGCACCGCAGTACGGCGGCTCGCGCCGAATAGACCGGCCACACCAGGCCGGCAGTGGAAAAGAGACACACATTCAACTCGAGGAGTCAGTACCATGCGCAGACGTCCATTGTCCCTGAGCACCCTGTCGGCCATCCTGGTCGGCCTGGGCGCATCCGCAACGTCCTACGCTGCCGGCTTTCAGCTCTTGGAGCAGAACGCCAGCGGCCTGGGCAACGCGTATGCCGGCTCGGCGGCAAACCCGGAGAATGCCAGCATCATGTATTTCAACCCGGCAGGCTTGACCTATCTGCCGGGCCTTAATTTCTCCGGCGGGGTAAACCTGATCAAGCCGTCGTTCAAGTTTTCGGACAACGGCAACAGCCGCAATCCCAGCGTGCCCGGCATTCCCGGATCAGGATTGAACGGTTCCATTCCCACCGGCGGTAATGGCGGGGACGCGGGCCACCTGGGCGTCGTGCCCAACATCTATGCCTCCTGGCAACTGAACGAGCAGTGGTACATCGGCCTGGGCATCGGCGCCCCCTTCGGCCTGATGACCGAATACGACGACGGCTGGGTCGGCCAGTACCACTCGAACAAGTTCGACATCAAGACCATCAACGTCAACCCGTCCATCGCCTACAAGGTCAACGAGAAGTTCTCGATGGGCTTTGGCCTGAACTGGCAGCACATCGACGCGAACTACAAGAAAAAGACCGTGGTGCCCATCGCCGGCCTGCCGCTGGCCACGAATGGCGACGCGGACCTGAACCTGAAGGGCGACGCGTGGGGCTGGAACGTCGGCTTCATGCTGCAACCCACCGAAGACACCCGCATCGGCCTGTCGTATCGCTCGAAGATCAAGCACTCGGCCAAGGGCGACACCGACATCGACAACATCGGCCCGACCGGCCAGCGCGTGTCGTTTGACGCCAAGGCCAATGTCGACCTGCCCGACACGCTGATCCTGAGCGCCACGCACCAACTCAACGAAAGATGGGAACTGCTGGGCGACGTGTCGTGGACGGGCTGGAGCAGCATCCCCCAGTTGAAGATCAAGAACTCGGGTCCGGGCGCGCGTGACGATGTGCTGCCGCTCAACTTCCGCGATACCTGGCGCGTTGCCGTGGGCACCAACTACAAGTTCGCCCCCGCCTGGAAGTGGAAGTTCGGCCTGGCCTTCGACCAATCGCCGGTGCACGATGCCGCCGACCGTCCCACGTCCCTGCCCGACAACGATCGCTACTGGTTCTCGACCGGCGTGCAATGGGCCGCCACGAAGTCCACCACGATCGACGTCGGCTACACCTACCTATACCTGCGCAAGACGGACATCGACACCACGTCCGGCAGCCAGGCCACCAAGGGCCGCGTGGCGGGCACGTACGACAGCAACGGCCACATCTTCGGCCTGCAGCTCTCGTCCCGCTTCTAGGCTTGAACGGTCGGACGGCCGCCGCGCCGTCCGACCGATTTTTCAGGAGACTTCTTTGAGCAAGTTCGTCGTCAAACACGTCGCCGTGCTGGGTGCCGGCGTCATGGGCGCGCAGATCGCCGCCCACCTGGCCAATGCCGGCGTGCCGGTCACGCTGTTCGACCTGGCCGCCCGCGAAGGCGACCGCAACAGCATCGTCAAGAAGGCGCTGGCCGGTCTCAAGAAACTGGAACCCGCGCCGCTGGCCGGCGCATCCCGCCTCGCCCTGATCACGCCCGCCAACTACGATGACGACCTGGAGCGCCTGCAAGGCTGCGACCTCATCATCGAAGCCATCGCCGAGCGCATGGACTGGAAGACGGCGCTCTACGAACGCATTGCCTCGCATGTCGCGCCCGGCGCCATCGTTGCCTCCAACACCTCCGGCCTGTCCATCGACGCGCTGGCCAATGCGCTGCCCGCCGGGCTGCGCGACCGCTTCTGCGGCATCCATTTCTTCAATCCGCCGCGCTACATGCGCCTGGTGGAAATCATCGCCACGTCGCACACGCAACCGGCCGTGCTGGACCAGCTGGAAACCTGGCTGACGTCTGCGCTGGGCAAAGGCGTGATCCGCGCACTGGATACCCCGAACTTCGTGGCCAACCGCATCGGCGTGTTCTCGATCCTGGCCGCCATGCACCATACCGCGCGCCTGGGACTGGCCTTCGATGAAGTCGACGCGCTGACCGGCCCCAAGATCGGCCGCCCCAAGAGCGCCACGTACCGCACCGCCGACGTGGTCGGTCTGGATACGCTGGCCCACGTCGTGGGCACGATGGAAAAGAACCTGCCCGACGATCCGTGGCACCAATACTTCGCGCTGCCCGAATGGCTGTCGGCGCTGATTTCCAAGGGCGCGCTCGGCCAGAAGACCGGCGCAGGCGTCTATCGCAAGCAAGGCCGCGAGATCCAGGTGCTGGATCTGAAAAAGCAGAATTACGCGCCCGGCACGGGCAAGCTGGCCGACGAGGTTGCGGCGCTGCTCAAGGAACGCGATCCGGCCAAGCGCTTTGCCGCGCTGCGCGCCAGCGAGCATCCGCAGGCGCAATTCCTGTGGAGCCTGTTCCGCGACATCTTCCACTACAGCGCCGTGCAGCTTGAGCACGTGGCCGACAACGCGCGCGATCTGGACCTGGCCATGCGCTGGGGCTTCGGCTGGTCGCAAGGCCCGTTTGAAACGTGGCAGGCCGCGGGCTGGCAGGCGATTGCCGCCGCCGTCGCCGAGGACATCGCCGCCGGCCGCGCCATGAGCGACACGCCCCTGCCCGCCTGGGTGCTGGAGTCCAACCGCCAGGGCGTGCATGCCCCTGAAGGTTCGTATTCCGCGCGCACCGGCAAGCTGCATCCGCGCTCCACGTTGCCGGTGTACGCGCGCCAGCTGTTCCCGGAGCGCGTCGTGGGCGAAGCCCCCGACGACCGTGGCGTCACCGTTTGGGAAAACGAAGGCGTGCGCCTGTGGAACCTGCCGCAGGTCGACGCGGGCATCGCCATCCTGTCCGTCACGTCGCGCAACCACACGCTGGGCGCCGAAGTGCTGGAAGGCGTCTTGCAGGCGGTGGCCAAGGCCGAACGAGAATTCGATGGCCTGGTCATCTGGCACGACGCGCCTTTCGCGGTCGGCGCGAACCTGCAGCAGGTGGTCGAAGCCTGCGCGGCGGGCGAGTGGGACATGCTGGAAGCCACGGTCGAAAAGTTCCAGCGCGCCTCGCAGTCGTTCAAGTACGCGCAGATTCCGACGGTGGCTGCCGTGCAGGGCATGGCGCTGGGCGGCGGCTGCGAATTCCTGATGCACGCCTCGCACCGCGTGCTGGCGCTGGAAAGCTACATCGGCCTCGTCGAGGCCGGCGTGGGCCTGATTCCGGCGGGCGGCGGCAGCAAGGAATTCGCCGCGCGCGCCGCGGCGCTGGCGGCCAGGACGGCCACGCCGGGCGAGGTCTTCCCGTACCTGCATCCGGTCTTCCAGACGATTGCCATGGCGCAGGTCGCCAAGAGCGGGCTGGAAGCCATCGAGGCCGGCTTTGCGCGCGAACACGACATCGTGCTGTTCCATCCCGGCGAACTGCTCTATGTGGCCATCGGCCAGGCGCGCGCCGCGGCGCAGGCCGGATACACCCCGCCCCCACATTTGCAGAACGTGCCGGTGGCCGGCCGCAACGGCATCGCCAACTTCGAGATGGTGCTGGTCAACATGCGCGAAGGCGGCATGATCAGCGCGCACGATTACCGCGTGGCGCGCAGCGCGGCGGTTGCACTGTGCGGCGGCGAGGTCGAGACCGGCGCCAAGGTCGACGAGGAATGGCTGCTGGCCGTGGAGCGCAAGGAATTCGTGGCGCTCTTGCGCACGCCGGAAACCCAGGCGCGCATCCGCCACACGCTGGAAACCGGCAAGCCACTTCGGAACTAGCCTAAAGGAAATGGATATGAGCACGCAGATCCAAGACGCCTACATCGTCGCCGCCACGCGCTTGCCGGTGGGCAAGCGCAATGGCGCCTACATCACCACCCGTCCCGACGACATGCTGGCTGCCGCGCTGAATGGCGCGCTGGCGCAGGTGCCGGGCCTGGACGCGGCCCGCATCGAGGACGTCATCGCCGGCTGCGCCATGCCGGAGGCCGAACAGGGCATGAACGTGGCCCGCATCAGCCTGCTGCTGGCGGGGCTGCCGCAAAGCGTGGCGGGCGTCACCGTCAATCGCTTCTGCGCATCGGGCCTGCAGGCCGTGGCGGACGCCGCCGCCCGCATCCGCATGGGCGAGGCCGACATCATGATCGGCGCGGGCACCGAATCCATGAGCGCCATGCCGCAGATCATGGGCAACAAGGTGTCCATGAATCCGGAAATCTTTGCCCATGACGAGAACGTCGGCATGGCGTTCGGCATGGGGCTGACCGGCGAGAAGGTCGCCGAGCGCTGGAAGGTGTCGCGCGAAGATCAGGACGCCTTTGCGCTGGCGTCGCACCAGAAGGCCTGCGCGGCCATCGCTGCCGGCCACTTCCGCGCCGAGACCACGCCTTATGAGGTGGTCACGCATCTGCCGGACGGCGCCAGCGGCGCGGTGCGCGTGGCGCGCCGGCTTATCGAGGTCGACGAAGGCCCGCGCCCGGACAGCAGCCTGGAAGCGCTGGCCCGCTTGAAGCCCGTGTTCTCCACGCGTGGCAGCGTCACGGCCGGCAACAGCTCGCAGATGTCCGATGGCGCGGCGGCCGTGATCCTGGTGTCCGACCGCATCCTGCGCGAATTCAACCTCAGCCCGCTCGCCCGCTTTGCAGGCTTTGCCGTGGCCGGCGTGCCGCCCGAGGTCATGGGCATCGGTCCGGTCGCCGCCATCCCCAAGGTGCTGGACCGCGCCGGCATCAAGCAGGACGCGCTGGACTGGATCGAGCTCAACGAAGCCTTCGCGGCGCAGTCGCTGGCCGTGATCCGCGAGCTGAAGCTGGACCCGTCCAAGGTCAATCCGCTGGGCGGCGCCATTGCGCTGGGCCACCCGCTGGGCGCCACCGGCGCGATCCGCACCGCCACGATCACGCACGGACTGCGCCGCACCGGCGGCAAGTACGGGCTGGTCACGATGTGCATCGGCACGGGCATGGGCGCCGCCGGCCTGTTCGAGGCCATGTAAACAGGCGAACAGCGTGAAGCCCTACTGGTTCAAGAACCTGTCGCCCGAGTGGCGCGCGCGGCTGATGCGGGTGGGCTTCAATCTGCATCCGGCCTTTCGCGCCACCGGCGGCCGCGTGTTGCACGTGTCGCCGGACTTCCAGCACATCCGCATCAAGCTGCCGCTGCTGCGCCGCACGCGCAATATCGTGGGGTCGATGTACGGCGGCTCGCTGTTCGCCGTGACGGACGGCGCTCATCCGACCATGCTGATGTCGGCGCTGGGCGCCGATCACATCGTGTGGGACAAGGCGGCATCGATCCGATTCAGGAAGCCCGCCTACACCACGCTGTACGTCGACTTCCGGCTGCCGCCGGGCGAGATCGCCGAAATCCGGCGTCTTCTCGCCTCGCATCACGAAACGACCCGCACCTACACGGTCGAACTGAAGGACAGGGACGACGTCGTGTACGCCGTCGTGGAACGCACGATCTACATCGCAGACAAGAAGTTCTACAAACAGAAGAACACTGGAGGTGACAAATGCGTTTCAACCCCGGAGGGCGCGCCGCCGCTCTGAGTCTGATTCTTGCCGCCACCCTGGCGGGCGCGCCGGCCCACGCTGACGTCGACGTCGCCGGCGTGCGCGTGCCCGAACAGCTTGCCGAAGGCGGCCACGCGCTGACGCTGAACGGCGCCGGCCTGCGCACCCGCTTCGTCGTGAAGGTCTACGTGGCGGCGCTGTACGTCACCACCAAGACCCACGACGCCGCCGCGATCATCGGCAGCACCGAACCGCGCCGGATCCGTCTGCAAATGCTGCGCGACGTGGACAGCAAGAGCCTGGACGGGGCGCTGCAGGACGGATTGCGCGACAATACGCCCTCGCAGGCGCTGGCCGCGTTGAAGGAACCCGCTGAACGCCTGTCGCGCCTGATGGCCGACATCGGCGCCGCGCGCGAAGGCGATGTCATCGACCTGGACTTCGACGCCCGTGGCGTTGCAATCGCCAGCAACGGCAAGCCGCGCGGCCGCATCGACGATCCCGCCTTCGCCCGCGCCCTGCTGCGCGTCTGGCTGGGCGACAGCCCCGCGCAGGCTTCCCTGAAGAAAGCCCTGTTGGGCAACTAGGGCCTTGCGCCCCAACGGAACCGCAAGACATGGAACGAATCTGGCACAAGAGCTATCCCTACGGTGTGCCCGCCGAGATCGAGACCGACGGCGAGACAACGCTGGTGACGATCATCGAGGAAAGCTTCCGGCGCTTTCCCGGCAAGACGGCCTACATCAGCATGGGCAAGTCGATCACCTATGCCGAACTGGACGCGCTGACGCGCCGCTTCGCGGCTTGGCTGCACGCCAACGGCCTCGCCCGCGGCGACCGCGTCGCGCTGATGATGCCCAACCTGCTGCAGTATCCCGTTTGCCTCTTCGGCGCCCTGCGCGCCGGCTGCATCGTGGTCAACTGCAACCCGCTCTACACCGCGCGCGAACTGGAACACCAGTTGGCCGATGCCGGCGCCCGCGCCATCGTGGTCGCGGACAACTTCGCGGCGACGGTGCAAAAGGCCTTGCCGGGCACGCAGGTCGAGCACGTGCTAGTCACCTCCATCGGAGAAATGCTGGGTCCGATCAAGGGGCGTCTGGTCGATTTTGCGGTCCGGCGCGTCAAGCGCATGGTGCCCGCGTGGTCGCTGCCGCGTTCGCACAAGCTGGGCGATGCGCTGCGGGCGGCGCGCGACCTGCCGTTCAACGACATGCAGCTCTCGCCTGCCGACCTGGCGTTCCTGCAATACACGGGCGGCACGACCGGCGTGGCCAAGGCCGCCATGCTGTCGCACGGCAACATGGTGGCCAACGTGAGCCAGGCGTACGCGTGGGTAAGACCCCTGGTGAAAGACGGCGAGGAATGCATCGTCACCGCCCTGCCGCTGTATCACATCTTCGCGCTGACGGCGAACTGCCTGACCTTCATGAAGCTGGGCGCAAGCAATCTGCTCATCGTCAATCCGCGGGATATCCCCGGGCTGATCAAGGAAATGGGCAAAGTGCCGATCTCGGCCTTTACCGGCGTCAACACGCTGTTTAACGCGCTGCTCAACCACCCCGATTTTGCGCACCTGGATTTCTCGCGCCTGCGGCTCACCATGGGCGGCGGCATGGCGGTGCAGCGGTCGGTGGCGGACCGCTGGCGCGCGGCGACCGGCGTGTCGATTGCCCAGGCCTACGGCCTGACTGAAACGTCGCCCGCGGTCACCATCAATCCGCTGGACACCAAGATCTTCAATGGATCCATCGGATTGCCCGTGCCGTCCACCGACCTGTCGATCCGCGACGACGCGGGCCGCGAACTGGGCATCGGTGAAACCGGCGAGATCTGCGTGCGCGGTCCGCAGGTCACGCGGGGCTACTGGAACCGGCCAGACGAGACGGCGCTTGTCATGCACCCGGACGGCTTTCTGCGGACAGGCGACGTGGGCTACGTCGACGAGACCGGCTACGTGTATCTGGTAGACCGCAAGAAGGACATGATCCTGGTGTCGGGCTTCAACGTGTACCCGAACGAGGTCGAGGACGTGGCCGCGCTGCATCCCGGCGTGCGTGAGGTGGCCGCCGTGGGCGTACCCGACGAGCGCTCCGGCGAGGCGGTCAAACTGTTCGTGATCCGCAAGGACCCCACGCTGGACGCGGAAACGCTGATCGCGCATTGCCGCAGCCAGCTGACCGGCTACAAGGTGCCGCGCCACATCGAGTTCCGCGACGACCTGCCGCGCACCAACGTGGGCAAGATCTTGCGGCGCGAACTGCGTCCCGACGCGCCGGCGCCGGGCGCAGCACCGGCTCCCACAACTGCCGCCACGTCCGCCAGCACCGCGAGCACCGTCAACCAGACGACCGGCCAGCGCTGATTGGCGCACCGCCCACCGTACCCCGTTTTCGCGGTTGAAACATTGTGGCGCGCCGCCAACAGCACCCGTGGCGGCGCCGGGCGCCAGCGTGGGCCGGCGATCGCTTCAACCCCTTGAATTGACAGAAGTTTCCTGAGCAAGCCCTGCCGCCTTGAATGGCCGCAGGGCTTTTTTACATCTTCCTGCGACGCGCACTATTGGCTGGGAACATCGCCACAATTGATAATTATTATCATTGTTACTTCTATATGTAACTGGCCGCACTTAACCGACGCCAGTGGGGAGATCCTCTTGAAGCACCATCACACCCCGGCCGCCCTGCGCGCGCGGCTGCACCCCCGTGTTCCCGCCGCCGCCGCACTGGCCGCCTGCCTGGGCGCGGGCGCCGCGCACGCGCAGCCCGAACAGCCCGCCACCCTGCCCGCCGTGCAGGTGCTTGGCACCGGCGAAACCGCCACCGGTCCCGTCGACGGATACGTGGCCCGGCGCAGCGCCACCGGCACCAAGACCGACACGCCGCTGTCCGAGACTCCCCAGGCCATCACCGTTATCCCGCGTGAGCAGATCATCGACCAGGGTTCGCAGAACGTGCAGGACACGATGAACTACGCGGCCGGCGTGCGGCCCAACGCCTACGGCGTGGACAACCGGGGCGATTACGTGCGCGTGCGTGGCGTGGAACCCGTGCAGTACCTGGACGGCCTGCGCCAGTTCTTCAGCTTCAACAACCCGCGCACCGAGGTTTATGGCCTGGAACGCGTCGAGGTGCTGCGCGGCCCGTCGTCGATGCTGTACGGACAGGGCAGCACCGGCGGCATCGTCAACCTGGTCAGCAAGCGCCCGCAGGCCGAGCAGCAGGGCGAAATCGGCGTGCAGCTGGGCAACTTCAACCGCCGCGAGATCCAGGCCGACATCACCGGCCCGCTGACCGAGGACGGCCAGTGGCTGTATCGCGTGGTGGCGCTGGGCCGCGATAGCGACACGCAGGTGCAGTACGCGCAGGACGACCGCATGTTCCTCGCGCCGTCGCTCACATGGCAACCCAGCGCGGCCACGTCGCTGACGCTGCAGGCCTCTTGGCAGAAGGACCGGTCCGGCACGACGCAATCGTTCCTGCCCTGGAGCGGCACCGTCGAGCACAACCCCAACGGCCGCATCCCGACGCGCCGCTTTGCCAGCGAGCCGGGCTTTGACGCGTACGACACCGAGCAATTCAACGTCGGCTGGCTGTTCGAACACAAGTTCAACGACACCTGGAAGGTCCGCCAGAGCTTCCGCAACACGGTCAGCAGCGTGGACTACAAATCGCTGTACCCGAACGTGTATGGCGACCGTCGCGGCAATTCGTACATCGATCCCGACCAGACCACCGTCGACCGCTTCTACTACATCAACAAGCCGCGCATGCGCACGCTGCTGGCCGACCAGAACCTGGAAGGCAAGCTGAACTGGGGCCGCACGCAGCACACCGTCATCGTCGGCATGGACTACACGCGTTATCGCGAAACCAGCCAGTCGGACAGCGGGCTGGGATCGCCGCTGAACCTGTACCACCCGGCGTATGGCAACGCGCCCGACTACACGCTCAGCGACTCGCCCAAGCAGCGCCAGCAGCAGTTGGGCTTCTATGCGCAGGACCAGATCACGTTCGACAAGAACTGGATCCTGCTGGCCGGCATCCGCCGTGATCGCGTCGAAAGCACGGCCGAAGGCCAGGACAAGGAAACCGACCAGGCCACCACCAAGCGCTTCGGCCTGATGTACGCGGCCGACAACGGCTGGTCGCCGTACGTGAGCTACAGCGAGTCCTTCACCCCCATCGCGGGCGCGGACTTCTACGACCAGCGCTGGAAGCCCATGCGCGGCAAGCAGTGGGAAGTGGGCCTGAAGTACATGCCGCCGGGCGCCGACCTGGAATTCACGGCAGCGGCGTACGACCTGCGCGAAAGCAACCGCCAGACCAACGATCCGGACAATCCGAACAATCAGATCCAGGCGGGCAAGACGCGCACGCGCGGTGTCGAACTGGAGATGCGCGGGCGCGTCACCCAGAACGTGGACGTGATCGCCAACTACATCTACACCGAAATCGATCCGCAGCTTGAAGGCATGCCCAAGCACATGGTGTCGCTGTGGAGCAAGTACCGCTTCGCGCTGGCGGGTCAGCCCGGCTTCGCGGTCGGCGCCGGGGCGCGCTTCCTGTCCAAGTTCCGCGACGGCGGCGCGCCGGAGACGCCTTCGGTCACGCTGTTCGATGCGATGGTCAGCTACTCCAGCGGCCCGTGGCGTTACGCGCTCAACGTCAACAACATCGCGGACCGCACATACGAAGTGGTCTGCCTGGATCGTGGCGACTGCTTCTACGGCGCGCGCCGCACGGTCATGTTGAGCGGCGCGTACCGCTTCTGACGCAGAAACCGTCCCCATATCCGGGACGGTCATTGGGGTCAACCTGTACGTACATGCTGTACGTACAGGTGTACACTACGATTTTTTCACCCGTCCGACAGACGCGCGCATGAACGTCTGCAACCCAGAAAAATCGTCCTGGAGACCTCGATAGTGTCGACCGCAACTACCCGCTCGCCCTTTTTTGGCACGATGCAGAAAATCCCTGGTGGATTGATGCTGGTGCCGCTGATCCTGGGTTCCCTGATCGGCACCTTCGCCCCTGATGCGCTCGCCATCGGCGGCTTCACCACCGCCCTCTTCAAGAACAGCGCGCTGCCGCTGATCGCGCTGCTGATCTTCGCAACCGGCACGCACGTCAACGCCCGCACCGGCGGCCCGATCCTGGCGACCGCCGGCACCATCCTGCTGATGAAGACGCTCGTGCCCGCCACGCTCATCATCATCCTGGGCAGCTACGTCGGCCTTGACGGCCTGTGGGGCGTGTCGATCCTGGCCATGCTGGCCGCGTTCGACAACAGCAACGGCGGCCTGTGGCTCGCCTACACCGGCCAGTACGGCGATGCCCGCGACCGCGGCGCCTACGTCGCCAGCGCAGTCAACGACGGCCCGTTCTTCAGCCTGCTGTTCCTCGGCGCGTCCGGTCTGGCCGACATCCCGATGATCGCCCTGGTGGCGGCGCTGGTGCCCTTCCTGCTGGGTGTGGTCGTCGGCAACCTGGACCCCAAGTGGCGTGACGTGCTCAAGCCCGTGCCCAACATCGTCATCCCGTTCTTCGCCTTCGCGCTGGGCACCGGCATCGACCTGGGCGCCGTGGTTGGCGGCGGCATCAGCGGCCTGATCCTGGGCCTCATCATCAGCCCGATCACCGGCGGCCTGGTCTACCTGGGCTACCGCATGATCCTGCGCCGCGGCGGCAAGAGCGGCCTGGGCTTCGCGGCCGGCACCACCGCCGGCAACGCCATCGCCACGCCCGCCGTGGTCGCGGCGGCCGACCCCAACTTCCAGCAATACGTGTCGACCGCCACCGCGCAGGTCGCCGCATGCGTGCTGATCAGTTCCATTCTGGCCCCGGTGCTGGCATCCTGGTTCCTCAAGCGCGCCGGTGAACTGAAGTCCGAGGACCCCGACGCCACCGTCGCACCGCCCCTGACCGAAGCCCGCGGAGAGGCCCTGTGAAACCCACGATCGCCATCGTCGCCGACGACCTGACCGGATCCGGCGACACCGCCGTGCAATTCGTGCGCGCCGGCTGGTGCACGCACCTGTCGATCGGCGGCGCGGACGAGGCCCTGTCCGGGCCGGCCCACGACGGCGTCGAGGTGCTGGCCGTCACGACCAACAGCCGCGCGCTAAGCGCGGCCGATGCGGCCGACGTCATTCGCGGCAACGTGCGCCAGCTTCGCGATGCGGGCGTGACGCGCCTGTACAAGAAGGTCAATGG